>CAYQXL010000006.1:60335-83458 GCA_964421445.1 uncultured Pseudomonadota bacterium | reverse complement strand
ACCTTCTCTCCTCCGCTCTTTACGCCTATGCCTTTCTCTTCCCCGGCGACCGGGCATCGGAGCCCGATCCTTTCGATCCCCGTTTCCGGACAGCGGTCGAGCTCTACAACCAGGGGATAGTCGGGGGCTTTCAGTCCCGCAGCGGTGGGGAAGTGGTGTTGAAAGAGGGGACGTATCCGATCCCCTGGGGGGACCTTGTTCTCACCATCAGTCCCGACGAATTCCGGTGGGGCTCGTTCCGGTTGAACAATTTCCGTTCTGCCATGGAGTTGGAAGTACGGGGTCTTCGTAACTGGTACCGGTGGCCTGGGATAGGAGCCCCCCTTGTCGCCTCCATCGAACGTCTTCCAGGCGTTGAAGATCCTGCCTTTGCAAAGGTTCCTCCAGCCATAAAAGTCGCTGCCACGGCCCTGTTCAGACCCGATAACATCGAAGAGGGCTTAAGAAGTGGTCGTGTCACAGGAAGACTGGAATTGATGACGAAGGAAGAAACAACAACGGTCGATGTGCACGGACGTACCATACCTGTTGAATTCGGGTTGAGCTCTGCGCTGGCCTATACCCTGGAAGGATCACAGGTATACCGGTTTGAGCTGAAAGGATTTTTTTCAGGGAATTTTTTGCCCTTCAAAGAGACGTCACGATTTAAGGACAATGTCTTTCTCATGGCGCCATTCCGCCCAGGAAGGATTCCGTTGGTGTTGGTCCACGGAACAGCCTCCAGTCCTGCCCGTTGGGCACAGTTGATAAACGAGATCCAGAACGACCGGGAGTTGTGGGGAAAATACCAGATCTGGCTCTTTACGTACAACACGGGGAATCCTGTCCTCTATTCAGCGGGCATTATGGCCAATGGTCTCCGGAAGACGGTTCAGGAACTGGATCCGGAAGGAAAAGATTCTGCCATCAGGAAGATGGTCATTGTCGGCCACAGCCAGGGGGGTCTCTTGGCAAAACTGACCGCTGTTTACAGCGGGGGCCGGTTCTGGGATGATGTTATGCCTGTTCCCCTCGATGACCTCGATGTGACACCGGAGACCGCCGGGATTCTCCGGAGGAGCCTTGTGTATGAGCCCTTACCCTTCGTGAAACGGGTGGTCTTCATTTCTACTCCCCACGGAGGGAGTTATGTGGCAGGTGGCTTTGTAGGCTGGCTGGCAGGAAAATTCATTTCCCTTCCGGCCCGGCTGTTACATCCTTTTTCCGAGGTATTTGCCTCCAATCCCGATATGGCGGCCCGGTTTTCTTTGAAAGACATCCCAAGAAGCACAGACAATATGGATCCAAAAAGCCCCTTTATCCGGGCCCTGTCGTCGATTCCCATGGCACCTGGTATCATAGCCCACTCAATCATAGCAGTAAAGAATCCTGACGATCCGAAGGAGAAGTGGAATGACGGGGTTGTTGAGTACGGGAGCGCTCATATCGATGGTGTTGCCTCCGAGCTTATTGTCCATTCTGGCCACTCGACACAGGACGAGCCTCAGACCATCGAAGAGGTGCGCCGTATTCTTATTGAAAATCTCCGCGAGCCCTGATGGGACTCTCTTTTTTGACAAAACCGGGAACCTGGGCTATATCAAACCCCAAGACGAAAAGGTGGATGATGGTCAGTAATGTTCCGGTGGCCGGCAAAGGGCCCGCTGACCGGAGGGAAAAAGAGATACAACAGCGAAAAGGAGGATGGCATGGGTGAGTGGATGACGAGTTTTGACAAATTTGCCTCAGTCTATCTTATTCCTGTTGGATGGAAGGTGCTCGGTGCCGTAATCCTGTGGATTGCGGGAAGCTGGGTGATCAAGATCATCGGAAATCTCTCCGGTCGGGGAATGCGGGCCCAGAAGGTCGATCCGACGATCATCAAGTATTTCGAAGCGACGATCAGGGTCATTCTCCGTATCGTTCTCGTGATTGCAATCCTTGCAATATTCGGCATTCAGACCACATCATTCATCGCTCTTCTCGGCGCCGCCGGTATTGCCATCGGCGCAGCCTGGGGAGGTCTGCTCTCCAATTTTGCTGCCGGCGCCTTTCTCATTATTCTGAGGCCCTTCAAGGTAGGAGACATGATCAGCGCCGCCGGAGTGACGGGGGACGTGAAAGAGATCGGCCTTTTTGCCACGACGATCGATACGGTCGACAACCTCCGGATCGTTGTGGGGAACAACAAGATTCTGAGCGATAACATCATGAATTATACGGTGAACCCTTACAGGCGTGTCGATCTGAAGGCCCAGCTTGCCCACGGTGTCGATCCCCATGAGGCTGCAACACGCCTGAGGGAAAAACTGAAAGAGATCCCTCATGTCTTGTCTGATCCCACTCCATCAGTCGAGATTCTCGATTTCAATCTCGCAGGCCCTGTCCTGGCTGTGCGACCCTACTGCCACAACGACGACTATTGGCAGGTCTTTTTTGACACGAACAAGGTGATCCAGGAGGTCGGAACAGCGGCAGGATATCCGGCGCCGTCAATGAAGCAGGTTGTTTATCATAAACCGCTCGATTCATAAAAACGACACGGCCACAGAAGGGTGTGAAGAGCGTCTGGCCGCCGGAGGGGACGAGGTTTCTCCCGTCAGCCGGGCCAAAAAAGACTGAAAAATATCGGACTACCTGATATAATCAGGCAGGTTTTTCAGTTTAGAAGGAAAGAGGTGTCTCAAAGCTGAGCGAGAATATGCACGACATGCCGGACATGTCAACGGAATCGGCGCATGCAGCGGTGGCCCGGGAGGGGGACCGGTGCGTACTCACTGTTTCCGGAGTCTGGTCCATTGGGAATCCTTTACCATCCCCTGATGAAACGATACGGAACATTGAGGCGTTTTCTGCTGTGGGACAGATATATATCGACGCCCGGGGGCTAACGGGGTGGGACAGCGGTTTCCTGACGTTTCTTTCCCGCATCCGCCAGTGGTGTACGGCGAAGAATGTTGGTTTTCACGATGAGGCTGTTCCGGAGGGTGTCAGACGCCTTCTCGCCCTTGCTTCCGCCGTTCCTGACAGACAGGATCCGAAGAAGAAAGCCTCAAAGGAATCCTTTCTCTCTAGCCTTGGAGGAAAGGTTCTCGATCTGTACGATTCAGCAGGTGAGGTCATGGAATTTATCGGCGAGGCGACTGTTGCCGTAGGCCGGTTTGTTCGGGGCAAGGCCTCGTTCCGGAAAGTCGATCTCGTCCTCTTTCTCGAGGATTGCGGTGCCAAGGCTTTTCCCATCGTGACACTGATCAGTCTTCTTGTGGGTCTTATTCTTGCATTTGTCGGTGCGATCCAACTCAAGGCTTTCGGGGCCCAGATATACGTGGCCGATGTGGTCGGCATTGGGATGGTCCGTGTGATGGGGGCTATCATGACAGGGATTATCATGGCTGGCCGGACAGGGGCGGCTTTTGCGGCGCAACTGGGAACGATGCAGGTCAACGAAGAGATTGACGCCCTCAAAACACTTGGCATTTCTCCCATGGAGTTTCTCGTCCTTCCCCGGATGATCGCCCTTGTCATTATGATGCCCCTTCTCTGTGTCTATGCCGATCTCATGGGTATCCTGGGAGGAATGATTGTTGGCGTGGGCATGCTTGATCTCAATGTGATCGAATACCTGAACGAGACCAGGTCAACACTGACGATGACAACCTTTTTTATCGGCCTCTTTCACAGTGCTGTTTTTGGTGTTATCGTAGCCCTCGCAGGCTGCCTCAGGGGCATGCAGGCGGGACGAAGCGCTTCGGCTGTCGGGTATGCGGCAACATCGGCTGTCGTAACATCGATTGTGAGCATCGTTATTGCCACAGCCATCATAACGTTTGTTTGCCAGGTTCTTGGTATATGATGATTTCAAAGGGGCGCAGAGGTGAATGACGATCAGGTCATTGAGGTCCAGGGGCTCGACATGGGGTATGGCGATTTTGTCGTCATGCGTGACCTCAATTTTTCCATCGGGAAAGGGGATATCTTCGTCATTATGGGTGGGAGCGGGTGCGGAAAGAGCACCCTTCTCAAGGTGCTCGTCGGTCTTCTGAACCCTCTCAGAGGAAAAGTCCTCTATGGTGACACGAGTTTCTGGGATGCCCCGGCCGATCAGCAAGAGGCGATTACCCGCAGGTTCGGCATCCTCTATCAGAGCGGAGCCCTCTGGAGTTCGATGACCCTCGCCGAAAATGTGGCCCTGCCCCTCGAACAGTACACCAGGCTCTCACCCCGGGAGGTTGACGAGATCGTCTCCTTCAAACTCGCCCTTGTGGGGCTTGCAGGATTTGAAATGTTTTATCCGTCCGAAATCAGCGGTGGCATGAAAAAACGGGCAGGTCTGGCGCGGGCCATGGCCCTTGATCCGGACATCCTGTTTTTTGATGAGCCCAGCGCTGGTCTCGATCCACTGAGCGCCCGGCTTCTTGACGACCTCATCCTCGAATTGAGAGATAGTCTCGGTTCAACGGTAGTCATGGTTACCCATGAACTGGCAAGCATCTTTGCCATAGCAAACAATTCAATCTTTCTCGATATAAATACGAGAACGATCTCAGCTTCAGGAGATCCGAAGAAGCTTTTGACTGATTCACCCGATCTGAATGTGCGAAACTTCCTCTCCCGTGGGACGCTTGAGATCGGGGAACACAAGAAGGCAGAGAGACGGAAGGGGGCATTCGAGGTATGAGCAAGCAGGCAAGCAAAAAAGCAATCGGAGTTTTTGTATTAGGTGCCCTGACCTTGGCGGTTTTTGCCATCATCATCTTTGGCGGCGGGAAAATCTTTCAGCGGAGCCTCAGGGCGGTTGTCTACTTCGACGGCTCGGTGGGGGGGCTCAATATCGGTGCTCCCGTTGTTTTTCGCGGGGTGAAGGTGGGGAGTGTCACCGACATTCAGCTCCGGTACAACCAGACGAATCAGACAGTGCAGATTCCCGTATATATTTCCTTATTGCCCGACAAAGTTGTCAAGGAGCATAAGAGGGCCGATTGGGAGGGTGCGACAAAAGAGATGAGAATGCTGATCGACAGGGGGCTGAGGGCGCAGCTTCAACTCCAGAGCATTGTCACAGGTCAGTTGATGGTAAATCTTGATTTTGTCCCTGATAAAGCGGCACGATTCGTCGGTGATACGAGGGACAAGAACATTTTTGAAATTCCGTCGGTCCCGACAGCGCTACAGGAACTGACGAAGTCGGTGGAACGCATTCCCCTCGACGAGATCGTCGACAAAATACGGTCCTCCCTCGAAGGAATCGAAAAGATCATCAACTCACCCGATACGCCGCGGATCGTCAATTCCCTGGCACAGGGGATAGATGAGAGCCGTGCCCTCGTCAAAGAGGTTACGGCGCAGGTGAGACCCATAGCTCAACGGCTCGACGAGGCGTTGAAGGAGATTCAAATCCTTGCAAAAGACACGGATGCGGCCATTAAACCTGTTTCAGTCAAAATAGAAAAGATAGCCTCCGACGCTCAGTCAACCCTTTCAGTGGCAAACAAGACGCTGGCAAACCTCGAAGCAATGACAGGGGATGATTCGGAGATTCTCTACCGGACAGCCCGGGTTCTCAGGGATCTCGATGCCGCTGCCCGGTCGGTGAGAACCATGGCTGATACCCTCGAGCGTCAGCCTGAGTCGGTGGTCTTCGGAAGAAAGCCCTTGAAGGAGGCGGACAGATGATTCACAGAGCGCGGACATTTTGGCATGCCCTGATCTTGTTGTGCCTTGTCCTGGCATTCTCCGGCTGCTCGGGAAGCGAGGCTAACCGGTATTATCTTCTCAAAGCTGAGGCCCCGCAGGATCCCTCCTGCCTGGGGACACCGTCAGGTCCGGATCTGGGTGTCGGCCCTGTGAAGATTCCTGACTATCTCAACCGCTATCAGATCGTGAGCCGGACGACAGGTAGTGGTGTCATCCTTGCTCAGTTCGACAGGTGGGCCGAACCCCTCGACAGTGGTATCTCTCGTGTAATGGCTGAGGACCTGTCCCGTCTGCTCTGTGCCCGGACCATCCATCTCTTTCCCTGGAAAGCCGGTACGGCCATCGATTACCGCGTTGAGGCCGAGATTCTGAGGCTCGACGGAACGGCGGGAGGCGAAGCTGTCCTCGATGCCCAATGGTCTGTTTCCCGTGTCGGCCAGGAGCGGAAGGTCCTCATGACACGAATCTTCCGGGTTACAGAGAAAACAGGGCAGGATGGCTACGACGGTATTGCACGGGCTCATAACAGCATGATCGGTCTCTTAAACAGGGAGATTGCCGCAGGGATCACGGAACTCCGGAATGCCGGTCCAGGGGCGGAAAAACGATAATGATTATGATTCCCGGAGGCAGACATGACAGAATATCATGAAGCTCTCATCATCGGCGCCGGTCCCGCAGGACTGACCGGGGGGATCTATCTCAAACGGGCTGGAATCGATGCGGTCCTCGTGGAGAAGATGATTTCCGGCGGTACGCCGATGAAGTATGATTTTGTTGAAAACTACCCCGGTTTTCCTGAAGGGATTCCGAGCAAAGAGTTGATGGGGCGGATGACGGACCAGGCGAAGCACTTCGGACTCCCGATCGTTGAATTTTCGGGAATCGACGAAATAACCCTCAGGGACGGCCGGTTCCACGTGGCTGCCGGGTCCCAGATCTTCGAATCGGCAGGGATAATCGTTGCCACCGGTACGGACCCGGTGAAGATGGGTGTCCCCGGCGAGGACCGTCTGATAGGAATGGGCGTGTCCTTCTGCGCTATCTGTGACGGTATGTTCTTCAGAAATCTCGACGTGGCCGTTGTCGGAGGTGGTGATGCGGCCATCCAGGAGGGCTTGACGCTGGCAAACCTGGCCCGGAAGGTCTATATCGTCCACAGGCGCACTGCGCTCCGGGCCCAGAAGATTCTTCAGGAAAGGGCTTTCAGACAGGAGAATATCGAATTTGTATGGAATGCACGGCCTGTTGAGGTTACAGGGGCCAATCAGGTGGAGGGGCTCATCCTCGAAGACGTTGTTACCGGAATACGGTCCGAACTGAAGGTCGATGGTGTCTTTGTTTACATAGGGGCCCGTTCGGAGACAGCATTTCTTGGAGATCTCGTTGAACGGGACGGATCGGGTTTCATCGTCACCGATGACAACCTTTCCACCAGAACCGCAGGACTCTATGCTGCCGGTGATGTACGAAGCAAGACACTGAGACAGATTTCAACGGCCGTCGGTGACGGAGCCCTGGCAGCGGTGAGTCTGGAACGGTTTCTTATGGAAAGGAACTGAAAGCTAAATATCTGCCTTCAACGGACATGCCTTGCTCAGGACACTATGCCCCACTATCGTGAAACCTGTGTCCCTATGCACAGGACGGAGGAGTGGGGTCGTATCAATCCCGGAACGATCAGCGGAAAGAGCGGAACAGAACGGTCCCGTCAGGTGGAAGGGAAAGGGAGAATGTCTGTCTCCGTGAAGCTCCTTGTGATTGTCTTTCTTGTGCTCATGCCATTTTTTTCTTCATCTGCAGCGGAACATATAGTATTGTATCGCATGGGCGACCGGGCTTCCGGTGAATGGAACAGCCTGAAAAAAACGCTGAACAAAAAAGGTTACAAGGTAACGATGTACGATGTCCCTGTGACCCTTGAACGACATATCGAGATCGCCAACAGGATGAACAGGGAGAAGGCGCATCTCGTCATTGCCATGGATCTCAGGACCAGTGCGGCTCCCCGTGTCCTTGTCGCAACGCCGACGATACGGCAGGGCAGAGGGAGGTTCCACGCCATGGAGGAGGTGCCGGCCATCTACCGGGACCGTTCCCTTGACGCGGCGACACAGGTGGCCCTCCTTTTTGGGACAAAGGCAAAGACGCTGCCCCTCTTTCCCCTTCTCGGCGTCAATATGCCGGGCTTTTTCATCAGCATGGAGGTCTCCGGGGACGGCGGGGAACAGATGTTTAATACCCTTGAAGAAGGGCTTGGGAAATACTTTGGGAGGAGCGACAAAAATGAGGGCTGACGGGCGGGAAAACGATAAAATACGGGAATTGAAGATAACAAAGAATTTTCTGAAGTTTCCCGAAGGCTCGGCGCTGGTGGAAATGGGAGAAACAAAGGTTATCTGTGGTGTCAGTGTTGAAGAAAAGGTACCGGGATTTCTGAAGAACAGTGGAAAAGGATGGCTTACGGCAGAATACTCGATGCTCCCCCGGGCTACGCAGTCACGGAATATGCGGGAAGCAATCACAGGAAGGGTGGGAGGCAGAACGCACGAGATCCAGCGGCTCATCGGCCGGGCCCTCAGGGCTATTGTGAACCTCGACGCCTTGGGCGAGAGGACAATCTGGGTCGATTGTGATGTTATTCAGGCTGATGGAGGAACGAGAACAGCCAGTATCACAGGAGGCTACGTGGCCCTTGTGGAGGCCCTGTGGAACATGAAGAAACGGGGTGTTATAGAGAAGATTCCCCTGAGGGACTCGGTGGCGGCGGTCAGTGTAGGGATCGTAGCGAAGAGCATCCTTCTCGATCTTTCCTATGTGGAAGATTCGCGAGCCGAAGTGGACATGAATTTTGTCATGACAGGTAGAGGTATGCTTATAGAAGTTCAGGGGACCGCGGAAAAGGCTCCTTTCTCAAAGGACCATTTCGACACAATGTATCAGTATGCGCTCCGGGGAATCGGTGACATAACACGTTACCAGAAAATGGCCCTGGGACCTCTCTTTCCTGCATGAAAAATCTTATCATCGCTACAGAGAATGCAGGCAAGTTCGTCGAAATATCGACCCTGCTCAATCATGAGTTCGATCGCATCTATTCCCTGTCCAGTTTCAACGATCCTGTTGAAGTTGTTGAAGACGGAGAATCCTACAGTGAAAACGCCATGAAAAAAGCCAGGAAAGTAGGAGATCGCTACTGTATGTGCACCCTCGCCGATGATTCGGGCCTTGAAGTGGAGGCGTTGGGTAATGGCCCAGGCCTGTGGTCCTCCCGGTACGGTGAGAATGATGATGCGAGGATCGCCAGACTCCTGAAAGAGCTGGAAGGCGTTCCCTGGGAGAAGCGGCGGGCCGTTTTTAAAGCCTATCTTGCCCTCTATCTTCCCCAGAAGGAGCGGGAGTATCTTTTTTACGGCCAGCTTGAGGGAATTATCCTCTTCGAAAGGTGCGGGACAGGGGGATTCGGATACGATCCTGTCTTCTATGTTCCTGAACTTGACAAGTGTCTTGCAGACGTATCACCAGAGGAAAAAAACCGGATAAGCCATCGGGGGAGAGCCATCCAGTCGTTGATGACATTCCTTGGCACCACCGACCTTTTTTAGTCCTGCCACAGGTTGAGCCCTGTACGGGGGTCATACCGTCTCTCCAGACACTTACCTCCGAGAACCATACCATGAAATTCGCAGGCATAGACGATCGTTCCCTCCATGAGATGTCCCCCTGCCGTATGTCCGTTGTCGAAGCCGAGGGTGATATGGGCATGGACGAAGGGTTTTCCTTCGAGGAGAGAGATGTTTCCCATGCAGGAGAGAATCTCCGCCGGTTTGTTGATGGAAAGAGGGCGATAGACCCGGTTCTCCTGATCGTAAAAGGAGATTCTGGCGTTCTGAACGGCACCGATGGCAAAAAAGCACCCCATCACCGGCCCGTCCGGCGGGAAGGCTTTGAGAATGGAATGGTAGAGATCATCACCACAGGCGAATGACTCGATAAAAACTGAATGAGGAGTATAGGACCACATGAGCGGAAAAGAGAAAAATAGTCCCAACGAGGTTCGAACTCGTGTTTTCGGCGTGAGAGGCCGACGTCCTAGGCCACTAGACTATGGGACCATGAGGACCAATAATATCATCTTTTACGGTTGTTTTCCAGTCCTTTTCCTTTGATTTTTCACCGGCGAAATGTCATCATACAGAAACGGAAGAATCACTGAAACCACGGGTAAGGGGGACGGAGTGACGAGACGAAGAGTGAACAGCGTGGCAGGATTGGTGATCCTTCTGCTCTTTGCCGTACTGGGAGGGGTGGCGTGGTCCGGTAATGACGACAGCGATCTGCCTCCACCAGTCCGCGTCGGCATTACACCGAACCTTCCTCCGCTGACGTTCAAGTTGTCCGGTAAACTGGCCGGTCTCGAAGTCGATCTTGCAACAGAACTGGCAAGGGAAATGGGAAGGCCCGTAACCCTTGTTGAGGTCAAATGGGAGGATCAGATCCCTCTGCTCCTTGCCGGGGAGACGGACATCATCATGTCAGGCATGTCGGTGACGGATGTCAGAAAGGTCCGCATAGATTTTACCGATCCGTACCTTCAGGGCGGGCTCATGGCTGTGGTGAGGCTGCAGAATCAGCGGGAACTGACGACGAAAGCCCATCTGAGCAGGGGATTTGTCGCTCTCGGAGCCGTGAGGGATACGACAGCCCATGTCTTTATCGAGAAGAATTTTCCCCGTGCAAAGAAGGTTCTCTACCGTGACCGGGAGACGGGAATATCGGAGCTGAAATTAAGGCGTATCGATGCATTTATCGATGATTTTCCCTCTGCTGTCTGGATTGTGTCTCAGAACGAATCGTATCTGATGCTTATAAGAGAGCCTCTTAACGAAGAGTTTTACGCGTGGGGGATCAGAAAGGGTGACGAGGCGCTGAAAGGCCAGCTCAACACCATCCTGAAACGGTGGGAGGAACAGGGGGTATTGAAGCGTCTCAAGGCCCGGTGGCTCCCCTATCTCTTTAAAGATTAACCCTTTGCCGGCCCGCTTTCTTCGGGAATCGTAAACCGCCAGGCACAGAAGAGGTGGGGAGGATGATCTGGAGGGGAAAGAAGGCATTCGACCTTGATCCGCCTGTCGATGTCGTGGGCAAAGGATTCGAATTCCCTCTGATGCATATCCCTGCAATGAAATTCCGGGAGCCCGTGATTCACCCTGGCCACCTGCGTCGGGCACTCGGGAACGGTGAGGATGACTTCACCCTCTTTTTCCTCGATATGATATCCTACAATCATCGTCCAGGGGCAGTACTTCATCGCTTCGGCAAATCCCCTCAGTCCTTTTTCGGTGATGGTGAACCGGGCAGCGATGTCTTTGGCCGACATGCCGGCGATTTTGCCCCATACGACTTCATCAAGGTGCTCCGCTGTCCTCCGGTCGAACAACTTCTCCACCGAGAGAAACCAGAAGCCGTCGACGACCCTGTAGTGCCAGAGCAGAAACTGGAGATACTCTTTAAGCTCGTCTTTTTCCAGTGTTTCGAGAATGCCTAAATCCATAAGAGGTTCCGGGTATTTAAAGTATAGAAGCCCGGCCCGGCTGTCAAGGGGAAACAGTCTTCGCCGCGACAGATGGTGCAGTTGGAATAGAATTCACCTATGAAACGGGATGTCTAATCCTTCCTCTGATGGATCGGTCCGCTTAACGATCCGAAATGTTTCTGGTAAGCAGCTTCCAGTGCTTCCTGGATATCATGCCGGAAGGCCTCGTAATGTCTCATCAGGTCGCGGGCTGCGTCGGTAATCTGAGAACCGCCGCCCGATGTCCCTCCGGTCTGACGATTGAGAAGGACAAAGCCGAGTTTTTTTTCAATAGCATTGAGCGTGTACCAGGCTTTCCGGTATGACATCTTCATATCCATGGCTGCCTGATGAAGCGAGCCCCTCTCTTCAATACGTTTCAGCAGTTGGTATGGCCCTTCGCCGAAAGCCTTACCATTATTGTCAAGCCACACCTTGTACGCGACCTTCACAGCCTTCCTCGCTTCTGCAGCCCACTGTTTACGTTACCGATATATAGCGAAGCACATGATACTGTCAAGCAAATTGTCGCAGGAACTTGTTGACATATCATTATAACAGATGGTATATAACGGTATGTACAACATTCACAAGTACTCAAAACAGAATCTCAGTGAATGTTTGCAAAATTCAGGATCTTTTGTCTTTTGTCCCCGGTGTATGGAAGAAGGGGCACTCACGTATAAGGGTCTTGCTGGGATATCAGCTCGTTTCTGGCCGACGATTGCTAATGATTTTGCCTCCCGTACTTCACCATGGCTCTCTCCATGGTTTTCTCCAACTATGGCCGCCTAAGCGTTCGGGCGCTGGGCGGCCATCACTAAATCCATCCGAACTGACGCCTGGTTGATTTATCTTCCTTTTTTGTGCTTTTTGTTTTTGAGGCAAACCTGATCGATCATTTTAAGGAGGCGGTCTTGTTTACCAGTGCGCCGGATGAGAGACCCTGTTAGCCCGCCAGCGGAAAAACGTAACAGAGAAAGAGAGGAAATATGAAGAGTTATCGCAAGGAACTGTGGTTCGATGTCGCTGAGAGGAGGGCGTATATCAACATCACCCCTCATGTGGACGAGTGTCTCAGGGAAAGTGGAATCAGGGAAGGCCTTGTCCTGGTCAACGCCATGCATATCACGGCATCGGTGTTTATCAACGATGACGAGTCAGGTCTCCACCATGATTTTGATGTGTGGCTGGAATCGCTTGCCCCTCACGAACCGGTCTCCCGCTACCGGCACAATGTGGGCGAAGACAATGCCGACGGACACCTGAAAAGGCAGATTATGGGCCGGGAAGTAGTGGTTGCGGTGACCGGCGGAAAGCTCGACTTCGGGCCCTGGGAGCAGATCTTTTACGGTGAGTTTGACGGTCGGAGAAGAAAACGCGTACTCGTCAAGGTCATCGGAGAGTAATCCTGCTTCACCGTAAATGATTTGCTCTTCTTGTCGAAGGTCATGACTTTGATGCTTCCTGTCCGTGCGTTCGAGTCCCTGTTAGCATCGACAGTATATATCACGGTGCCGCTTCCCGTACCCGAATTACCGGATACGACGGTAATCCAGGGAGATGTGTCGGCTGGCCCGGCGACCCATGTGCAGTCAGAAGGTGTTGCGGTCACGTCAAAGAACCCCGTGCCGCCATCCTTGGGAAAGAGGTCCGAGACCGACGGACTGATGGTGACCGTGCATGGTTTTCCCGTCTGCGTTATGATGATGGTGTTTTCTCCGACTGTGGCGGTCCCTGTCCGTGGTGTTGATCCGTTGTATTCGGGAATGGTGAGCCGTGCGGTTCCCCTGTTTCCGAGAAACGTGACGCCGAGGGTAAACCAGTCTTCCTCCTTAGATGCGCCAGGTATGGGGCAATAGGCTGAACCCCTTGCCGTTATCTGGGCTGAAATGGAACCGCCCAGGTAGGTAAGGGTCCTGGTTCGGGGGGTGACAGTATACGAACAGGACCCTTTCTCGAAGACCGCGCCGACTGACCTTTCGGCGGACATGGTGACCGCGCAGGCTCCCTTTCCCCTGCAATCCCCGGACCATCCGGTAAAGAGAGAGCCCCTGTCAGGCAGGGCGGTGAGAGAGATCCTGGCGTGCCGAGAATAGGTTGTCGAGCAGAAGGTGCCGCATTCGATACCTGTCGGTGTTGAGAAGATCATGCCTGATCCGGACCCTGATTTGGTGATGATGAGGTTGACGGTTGGGACAGAAGGGGCGATATTGGCCGTATGCCGGAGATCCCGGCGGAACAGGGGCCACGATGAGAGGGCGGGACCGAATGACGAACTGTATAAGGCGTAAAGACTGCCATCCAGGGATCCCACATAGACGGTGCCATCTGGTCCGATGGCCGGGGACGACCATATCTCGCCACCTGTGGTGAAAAGGATTGTGTCCTGTCCGGTGGCAGGATCGATGGCGTGGAGGTTTCCGTCCAAAGACCCGACATAGATTATCCCGTTCGCTCCTACGGCGGGAGGAGAGGCAAAACCAGCCGTTGCCTCCAGCCGTTCTTTGACCACGCCGTTCCGGGTGAAAAGATAGAAAGCCCTGTCCCCTGATCCTATGGCGATTGTTCCATCCGCACCTATGGCCGGGGAACCGTAGATCCTGCCTCCCGTGTCATAGCGCCACTTCCCGGTGCCGTTGGGATTGATGGCGAAGAACTCGTTGCCCAGCGCCCCGACATAGATTGTTCCATCCGCACCTATGGCCGGAGAGGAGTAGATCATCCCCGACTGTGTGTCATAGGACCACTTCCCGGTGCCGTCAGGGTTGACGGCATAGAGTTTTGAATCTGACGACCCGACATAGATCGTTCCGTCGAAGGCGATCGCCGGAGATGAGTAGATTCCCCGACCTGTCGGAAAAGACCATCTGAATGTCCCGTTGGGATTGATGGCGTGGAGCTTGTAATCGCCGGAGCCGACATAGATCGCCCCATCCGGTCCGATCGCTGCAGAGGAACGTATGCGATCTCCTGTCGGGTAAGACCATTTGACTGTCCCATCGCCATTGATGGCATAGAACCTGAAATCGCCCGACCCGACATAGATCGTCCCATCGGCGGCGATGGAGGGCGAAGCGTCAATAGCGTCTCCCGTCTCAAAGGACCATTTGAGTATTCCGTCGGCCGTAAGAGCGTAGAGTCTTCCGTCCCGCGAGCCGACATAGATCGTTCCGTCTGCTCCTATGGCCGGGGAAGAGTAGATCCCCCCTCCCGTCGAATATATCCACTTCAATGTCCCTTCCGCCGCACTTCCGTGCGCGGGACAGAAACAAGAGACGATCAATCCCACTGCAATCAAGGTGCTGAAAAGTCTTCTCATAGGACGTTCTCCTGAGATGTATTCGTTTTATTGTGCCGTTCCTGAGTCCTCTGTTTTGTGACCGCTGTATCCCCTTTGAAAGCCCGGCAGTGAAGACTGTACACCTGCGGTGGAGGCCCTTCTGATGACACAATTTCTCTTGTTTTTCCTGGTCAGTTATGATAGTAACCAATAATCTACAATACTGACTAATAAGATAATATATATCATAAGGAGGAACATATGGGTAAGAAAAATATCATTATCGCCTTCGTCATTATCGGAGCACTGGTTCTGATAGCCTCTGTGGGACGGTCGGCCTATCAGCACATGGGCGAGAGGGACTCGCAGAACTTTCTGTCAGCCTATTCAACAAAAAAAGGAACCAAACTCGACAGTTGCACCACCTGCCATACGGGAGGCAGCTATACGAGCAACGGGAAGACCACGACCCTCGGTGCGTGCCAGTGGTGCCATTACAAGTACGGTTATGACGGATCGGGTGATATAACAGCCACCCTCAACCAGTACGGCATCGATTATAACGTCAAGGGGCGGAATGCAAAGGCCCTGAAGCTTATTGAAAAGATGGATTCCGATGGTGATGGATTCACAAATGCCGAAGAAATCAAGGCAAACAGGTATCCCGGTGACAGAACCGATGACCCCACGAAAGTTACAGCCCCGTCTGTCATACTGAGCAAAAAGGAACTGGAGGCCATGCCTCAGCATACCCAGTTCCTTCTCATGAACACGTCTAAGGCAGGTGATTTTTATGCAGAGTACACCGGTGTCACGATGGAACAGATTCTGGCCAGTGCCAGGATTGCCGATACGTCAACGAATATCAAGGTCATCGCGCCTGACGGTTTCTCCACATATCATCCTCTGACGGAAGACGTGACGAATCCCAATTTCTACCATGTATACGGGATATATCCTCAGGCGACATATCACTATGATCCTTCGGCTGATACGGCCCTCAACCCCGGAATAGGCTGGTGTGATTATGTCGCTCCTTCCTGTGCCGGTAGAAAGAGCGGTGATCCGATCATTGTCCCCGGTGGCCTCAAGATGCTCCTCGCAATCAAGCGCGATGGTGAATATCTGACTCCCGGAGTCCTCAGCTCAAGCAACAAGCTCGACGGCGAAGGGCCCTATCGTGTTGTACCGCCCCAGAAAAACGAAGGTCCTCCGGACCAGGCGTCCACGTCGCCTATCCAGAATGTGCTCTGGCCGTACAACAGCAAGTGGGATCACAATGCCGGATTTGCCACGCGGTCCGTTACGATGATCAAGGTCGAACCCCTTCCTCCGGGAACGACGGACATCAACGTCTACGAGGCAGGGTGGCCGTATATCGACAAAGATCAGATTGTTGTCTACGGAAACATCATACGGGCTGTCTCGATCAACGGCGATGCCGGGTGTACAACGAGTTCAACGGTCAGTCTGGCTCTGAATCCTCCGGGAACACCGGACCGAATGATCATAAGCAACAGAAATCCGACATTTATGGGGATGTCTGTGCCTTACGTAAAAAACAAACAGTGGCGCCTCGGTTTCGGGAAGGGAATGAAGGATGTCTATGTCTGGTTCAAGACGGGGAATACGGTCCAGGGACCGTTCTCCTCGTCGATCTATGTTGCACAAACCTGTCCTGGTGTTACGGCGAGCATAGGCGATTGACATTCCTGCGATGTAATTAAAGAGAAAGGGGGGGAAAGGCCTTCCGGAAAGTCCGGAGGGCCTTTTCTTTTTAGCCGGAGGGCCGTTACCGGTTGTTCCCGTATCGAAAAACGAGACGGGACTTTGGCTCTGAGGGCAGATGGTGTATAATGACGGATGGAGAACGTTCCTTTTATAGCATTGGGACGGTGAACGATACTGCCGGCGAGGAGAGAGAGGATGAAGATTACCAGCCTTGAGAGCGTGGAGAAAATGGCTGTAACGATGGAAGGGGCAAAATCGGCCTTCAAGCAGGTGCCTGTGTCAGCCGGCGACGGCGCACCCAATTTTGTCTTCAGAGTTTTTACCATGCTCCCCGGAGGACATACGCCCTATCATGCCCATCCCTTTGAACATGTAAACTATATCATCGAGGGACATGGCGCCGCTGTTAATGATAAAGGGGAGGAGGCGGTGCTGAAAAAAGGGGACTTTGCCCTTGTGCTTCCTGGTGAGGTCCACCAGTACAAAAATCTTTCACCAACAGAGTCTTTCGTCATGATCTGTGCAGTGCCAAAAGAGTACGAATAGGACATTGCCTCATAGAGACTGGGTTAGTGAAGGTTATGGGTCGAGAAATTCGACGACCTCGCCTCCGGCGATCCTCCTGAGCCTTCCGCCGTCGTTCATGTCTCTGACCATCCCGGCAGTGATTGCCGCATCATCCGTATAGCCCCTCTGTTCCCAAAAGCCTGAGAGATAGTGATCCATAAAATCGACACGAACAACGCTCTTTGCCGATTTATATCCCCACAGATAGGGAATGAAACCACGAACCGGCCCGCCATAATCTTCTTCGAGGGGTTCGTCATCAAACTGATAGGCGAGAAGCGACCGTTCCTTGAGGGCGATTGCGAGGGGGATCGATGTGTCATAAATTTTTCTGACCGACCAGAAACGGACGAACCGAACGGATGGGGCTGGACGGACCATCCGGAGGAGATCGAGAATGGCCACACCTCCCCAGTTTCCCCGGACTGAGAACCTTGTCACGCTCGTCAGCCGTGCATCGGCTATTCTGAGGGGCATGGCCTGAATGTCGTCCCAGGTCAAAACCACCGGGTTTTCGCAGAGCCCGCCGACAGTTATTTTCCAGCCCTCCCGGTCCAGTGTTCCCGGATGGCCTTCAGCCCAGAAGACCGGTGTCTTATAATCTTTCAGTCTGCTCATCTTTCCCTCTTCAGTGAAGTATATGTGCATAAACGGGAAGTTGCAAGGAGATAAGCTAAAATAACCGTTTACTTGGCGAGACAAATGAGCGAGACTAACAGCCTATGGTAACACTCACGGTCAGACAGGAGCGGACAGGGCCTGTCATCGGCAGGCATCCCTGGGTCTTTTCTCATGCCCTCAAGGGTCTGCCCGATGGTCTCCCGCCGGGTGAACCTGTCCGTCTCGTCGATGAACGAGGCCGATTCCTCGGTGCCGGATATTTCAGTTCGTATTCCCAGATCGCCGTACGGCTCTGGAGTTTTGACGAAAAAGAGGCCGTCGACGACCTGTTTTTCGAACGGAGGATCGAGGATGCTCTCGCTCTCCGCAGGATGTACCTCGACCAGGAAGGAACAGACGCGTACAGGGTCGTCAACGGCGAAAACGACAGACTCCCCGGCCTCATCGTCGACAAATATGGTTCCTATGTGGTTGTCCAGTTCCACACAAGAGGCATCGAATCGTGGTCTTCACAGATAGTAGGGGCCCTGGAGAGGGTCCTCTGCCCCACGGGGATCTACGACCGGTCCGATCTGCCGGTCCGGCGGTATGATGACCTTGGACCACGGGAGGGTCTCCTGTCAGGAACCGTTCCCGATATTGTCTCCATCAAAGAGAACGGTCTTACGTTCCTTGTCGATCTCAAACACGGTCAGAAAACAGGTTTTTTTCTCGACCAGCGGGACAAGAGAAAAGCGCTGGTAAAGTATTCGTCAGGAAAGGATGTCCTCAACTGTTTCTCCTATACCGGCGCTTTCGGTGTCTATGCCCTGGCCGGTGGAGCCCGTTCCGTTGTCAATGTCGATTCGTCCGAAAAGGCCCTTGACCTGGCACGGGAGAATGTCGCTGTCAATGGATTTGATGCGGCCCGGTGTGTCTTTGTCGCCGGGGATGTGAAGGAGTATCTCCGGCGGAAGGAACGCCGTTTTCACGTTGTTGTCCTCGATCCACCGGCTTTCATTAAAGACCGTCGGAAGAAGAAGGAGGGTCTCATAGGGTACAGAAACATTAACGAAGGAGGACTTAATCTCCTCGATCACGGCGGTATCCTTGTCACTGCATCCTGTTCCTCCCATCTTTCCATGGAAGAATTCCGCTTCCTTCTTTCTGAAGCTGCGGGGAAGACAGGCCGGACCCTCGCCATTATCGAAACATTCAGCCACGGCATCGACCACCCTCAACTCGTCTCCTTTACGGAAGGGACGTATCTTAAGTGTTGTATCGCCCACGGCTGACCCGCCCGGTTGAAAAACGGTCTGTCAGGTCATAGAGAAAGAAAAACGTTTATCAGGAGGTGGGGATATGAAAACCGTATGGGTTGAAGATACCTGTGTTGCCTGCGGGACGTGTGTCGAAATCTGTCCTGAAGTCTTTGAGCTTGACGGTGAGTTGGCGACGGTGAAAAAAGGGGCTGATCTGTCCCTCGATGGTAAGATCGCCGAAGCAGCGGAGGCCTGTCCCGTCGAAGCAATTAAATACGAAAAGTAGGAAGGGGAAAAAGGATCAAGAAAAGCTTTTGTTTGTCGGAGGGACACATCAGCCGGGTATCCACCGGCTGATGTGTCGGCCATATCGCTCCTAATTATTTTGTCAGGGTTTCGTGATCCACCTTTTTCCAGGATTTGTCAGGGTTGAATGACATAATCGACAGTGCTGCTGCTCCTGTCTTTTTGCCCAGATCTTTTTGGTAGATTATGCCGTCCTGGTTCGCGATGAATGTCATAATGCCCGATACTCCATACTGGGCGGGATAGGCAACGAGTGCGAATCCCCTGGTCATGTTCCCTTTGACAACGTAGTTTTTTATGCCCCCCGACGCTGCCTTGCCCTGGGTTGTGAGGATTTTGAAGAGGTATCCGTGGTAAGGCTCAGGGTCAGAACCTTTTTTCTTCTTCGAGTATCCTTCTCTTACCGCCTTCGCAGCGAGAGGGCCGAGAGGGCTTTCCTCCTCCCCTTCTTTTGCAGGCCAGAACAACCCGTCTTTCTGCCCCGGTGAACTGGCGAATTTTCGGGCGTATTCCTTCACGCCATCGCCATCGCGATCCTGCGAATAATATTCCTTCTGGGCGTCGACGAACGCGAGTATTGAAAGCTGGGCAGCTATCTCATTTCTGCCGATCCGCCTGTTTATTAGCTCTTCCATCCCCTGTTCCGTATCGAAATACCAGAGTCCGTTCTTTTTGACGAGTGGGATGGGGAAAGGCCAATCGTCCTTACCGACGTTGAGAAATACCCTTCCCTGGGGGTCTGATGTATAACGGGTCAGTTGTTGTGCCGCCGCAACAAGACGTGCCCGTCCTTCCCTGTCAGCCGTGTCATCACCTGAAACGATGAGATCTTTCCCCTTGTCACCGAAGATGCGGATCAACTGGTTGACGTCGTTTTTCGCGCACCCGCTGATGAGCGCCTGACCACCCTCTTCGGGAGAACTGAATCCCTGCTGTAATTCTGCCCCTATGGCAGTGAAGGGCAGGAAGAGAAAAGCAATGACCATAAGCGCTGCTATGCCGACCTGTATAGTTGTTCTGTGACTATTCAATCCGGGTACCATACCGTATTCCTCCCTCTTCTATACCTGAAATGAACGAAACATAAGCATCGTTTTATCGTCTCCGGCCACCACCACCGGTACCTCTGCCACCTCCGAAAGATCCTCCCCGGCCGCCGCCTCCGGAACCCTTGAAGGCGTCGCCACCACCACCTCCGAAAGATCCTCCCCGGCCACCACCGGAGCCCTTGAAGGCATCGCCGCCGCTGAAGCCCCTCGATCCACCCATATCTTTCTGATACGTGGGACTTGATCTGCTTGCCTGACCGCGGGAACTCGCTGCCTTGTCCCATCCGCCGTCGTTCGGCCGTCCGAAGGCTCCTGAGCCCGAACCTCTGCCACCCAATCCGTCCTGTCCCCTGCTTCCTCCGGGACCCTGAGTCCGTCCTGAATCAAGGCCGCCGCGACCGGGCTGGGTCTGTCCAAGCTGTTTCTGAAGCTGGTCCATGTTTGGCCTTCCCTGACTCCCGCCTTTGTCGTATCCCCGGAAATCGCCTTTGTTCATCTGGCCGGGCGTTTGGCCCCCCTGGCCTCTGCCGCCCTGGGGATAGGACCGTCCCTGCTGATATTTTTGGTTCAGGTTCTGGTTTCCGTAAGGAACGCCCTGCCTGTGATTCGGGTCGTGCTGCCATGTATTCTGACCGGGCCGGTTGTAGAGATTGTTCTGACGGTTGTAGATATTGGTCTGGCGGTTAAAAAAGTAGTTGTTGTTGTTTATGTAAACATTGTGGCTACCCCAGTTGAAACCGCCGTAAAGTGCTGCCCCTGCCACAAATCCTGCGGTGAAGGAGACAAAATTGGACGCGGCCACATATCCCGGGGGATATACGGGATAGGGTGGGTAGGCAGGATATGCCCAAGCCCCGTAAACAACTGTCGGGTTGTAGACAGGTACATAGACAACCTGGGGGTTAGCCGGCTGGATTTGAATGATCTCTTTTTCGACTACAACCTTCTGTTCCTGAGTTGTCTTCAGTGTGCCGGCGGCCTGTGCCTTGGCACGGAGCCGCTGAATCGAATCCATAACATCCTTTTCCTGGGCCAGAAACGTATCGCCCAGTTTTGTTGTCCAGTCGAGTTTTTCGTCGAGCATCGAGAGAACCTGAGGGACATAGGCGAGAGATTTGACGCTTGCATCCCACGTCTTGCTCTGAAGCGCCGAATCGAGACTGTCCCCCTTGAGGGTAGGGTTCGCCTTGAGCCACCGGTCCGCCTCGACAATCTCAAGGGGATAGGTGGATGCCATGAGTACCTGGCTCAGGAGGGAATCGGGATAGAGGGCGATAGGTGCCAACATCTGATCGAGTTGTGCAGCGGTTGCAATCGATGCAGGCGGAGGGTTCTGATCCTGGCCGTAGGAAAAAGAAGCCGTCAGGCCGGATATCGCCATCATTCCCCACAAAAACAGACAAAGCACGGAGATTCTTTTCATGGAGCGCTCCTCAAATGATCGTATTAGTCGTACGGTACATCTCTCCGGCCCGTCTGTCAAGCAATAATCGAATGAAGCCCGTATCCTGCCTGACAGGTGCCGGGATTGCTTTGGATCACAAATGGACGTAGAATCATTGTCTGCTCCGTGCCGAAAGGAAGGCGGGGCTCCGTCGGGCCGCAGTAGGCCCGTTGGCAGGCGAGGGAGGCAAAGATGAGTGACGATCTCTTTGGAAGATTGGCGAAACATCTGTCATCTTTGGGTATGGGGTATCCTCTGAAAGAGGAACTGATCGATATTCTGAAGGCGAATTTCACCACCGACGAGGTCCGGGTTGTGCTGGCCTTGCCGACGGGAGTGATTCCTTTTGAGACTGTTGAGGCTTCTTCCGTAGCGACCCGGATCGGAGCAGACAAAGAAGATGTGGCGGCGGTTCTCGATAACTGTGCCCGCCGGGGGCTTCTCTACACCGTGGCCGGAGAGAAAGGAAAGAAACGATATGCGCTCCAGCAATTCGGATACGGATTCCCTCAGACCTTTTTCTGGGGAGGTATCGACGATGACCGGGCAAAGAGAATGGCCGAACTTATCGTCCGTTATTCCCGCCGGGACCAGTTGATTGAAGCCTACGGCAGAACTCCGACCAAACCCTTCCGGTATCTGCCGGCGTCGGGAAGCATCGATCCTGAAGCCCATGCCGTTTTTCCCTTCGATATGATGGAAAAGGTTGTTGAAAGAGCGGGTCAAATCGCCCTTGTTCACTGTGCCTGCAGGGCCACGGCCGAACTGATCGGCAGGCGGGCGTGCATCCACCCCCTTGAATCCTGTATCAAGTATGATGAACTTGCCGATTATGTCATTGCCCAGGGTATAGGCAGAGAAATCAGCAAAGATGAGGCCCTCGCCATTCTGAAGGAGGCGGAGACCGCCGGACTGGTCCATCTCGTAGACAACGCCCGGGAGGGCATAAAGCACACGTGCAACTGTTGCGGATGTTGCTGCTGGTCCGTTTCGACCATCGGGAAACGGAGGATTCCACGGGATGTGCTGATGGCAACGTATTTTCTCCGTGAAACGGACCAGACCAGATGTACCGGCTGCGGCCTCTGTGTCGATTCCTGTCCTGTGAAGGCAATCGATATGGATGGTGATTTTCCCCAGATTGACAGGGGGTGGTGCATCGGATGCGGTCTCTGTGCCCTGCCCTGTCCCGAGGACGCCGTCTATCTCGTTCGCAGATCCGATGCCCTCCCGCCGGAAGATTTTGCCGGTCTTCATACGGCGATCCTCAAAGAAAGAAGGGGCTGATCATGCCTGTCCTCAGGTTGTCATCGCTGATTTTTCTGCTGCCATTGAGAATGGCGTTTCAATGCTTATACTTGAAAGAGTGTCATGAACGTGCCAGGTGAACAATAATGGACGGTAAAGAGAAGAGCGTTTGGTCGCGACGTGATTTTCTTAAAGACCTCGGTCTTGTTTCCCTGCTGTTTGCCGCAGGATGCAGCCCACCACCACAGTCCGCCTGTGCAGCACCGGAGAGGACTGATAAGAAGGATGGTATAATGAACCCTTCATCGCGCAATGGAACGCCGCCGGCCGTACCATCGATCGACCGTTGGGCGCCGCTGAGATTTGAAACGGCAACCTTTGCCCT
>CAYQXL010000006.1:35479-60235 GCA_964421445.1 uncultured Pseudomonadota bacterium | reverse complement strand
TACCATCGATCGACCGTTGGGCGCCGCTGAGATTTGAAACGGCAACCTTTGCCCTTGGGTGATTTTGGGGTCCTGATGCCCGGTTCGGGCTCGTTGACGGTGTGATAAGGACCCGGGTCGGCTATGCCGGAGGGACAACGAAGGGGCCGACGTACCACAATCTTGGTGATCACACAGAGACAATCGAGATCGATTTCGATCCGGAAAAGATTTCGTACGGCCGACTTCTCGATCTTTTCTGGGGTGCCCACGATCCTCTGTCCCGCGTATGGTCCCGTCAGTACATGCCTGCAGTCTTCTTTCGTACCGAAGCCCAGAAGAAAGCGGCAGAAGAATCGAAAAAGGTGCTGGAGAAAGAGGCGGCCACAAGGATCCATACGGCCATTCTTCCCTTTACGACCTTCTTTCTCGCTGAGGGATACCACCAAAAGTACTATCTCCGAAGGCATGCCCTCCTTGAGAAAGAATTGACGGTGATCTATCCGGCTCTGGAAGACTTTGTGCGATCGACTGCTGTCTCCCGGGTCAACGGTTATGCAGGGGGCCACGGAACGCCGCAGAAACTGGCTGCCGACATCGATATGCTTGGTCTTTCTCCGAAGGGCAAAGAAATGCTCTCGGCAATCGTTTCAAAGATGTGGCGGTAGAGAAGACCGGCGACCGCACGG
Organism: uncultured Pseudomonadota bacterium; assembly: GCA_964421445.1. Classification (GTDB taxonomy): domain Bacteria; phylum Desulfobacterota; class Syntrophorhabdia; order Syntrophorhabdales; family CAYQXL01; genus CAYQXL01. Next base: position 59,567 of record CAYQXL010000006.1, on the reverse strand, counting down.
TGGCCCCCGGCCCTTGTCCTGCGAGGATTCTCCTTATGTGGCTGTTTTGTCGCCGATAGGAAGAACGGTCCTGCCGTGTACTTCGTTCAGTACTTCCGCCATGGCAAGATAGATGGCCGACAGACCGCAGATGATGCCCTCCCACCCTGCTATGGTTCCGATTGTCACACTCCCTGTCCAATCCCTTATGGCGAGGAGCCAGAAGAGGATGGTGAGGCTCAGAAAGACGAACTGGATGACCCTGTTCTTTCCGAATGTTCCGAACCACATGAAAAATGTGAAGAGTCCCCACATGAACAGATACCAGCCCATGAAAGATTCGGAGTTACCGGGAAGATTCTTGAAGATGAGGATAAAAACAAGGGTCCACCAGAAAAGGCCGTACGATGTGAATGCCGTCGTGCCGAAGGTATTCCCTTTTTTGTACTCAAGGATGCCGGCGATGATCTGGGCGAGGCCGCCGTAGCAGAGGCCCATGGCAAGGATCATCGAGCCGATCGGAAAAAATCCGGCATTATGGATGTTGAGAAGGACCGTGGTCATTCCGAATCCCATGAGGCCCAATGGTGCGGGGTTTGAAAGTTTTTCTTCCATAGATAGTACCTCCCTGGATGTTTTTTCAACACCTCCATAAGAAGCCCCCTCTCTATGAGAAGAGGTGCGGAAAGACCATCTGTTCCAGATCTGTTGCAGACCGGAAGACCGCACCACACACGGTGAATGGTACCATGTTTCACAGTGTGAGTCACCTGCTTTTTGTCCCGCCCTGTGATCGGAGTGCAGGGACAGAGGAAAGGAAGGGTCCTTATTTCACCTGGCTTATTTCGGCCTTTGCAAGAGCGATCTTTGCCTCGGCGAGCTTCCGGTACTCATCTTTGATCTTTTTTGCGTTCCCCGACGCAACGGCCTTGAGAAGGTCGCCTTCAAGTTCGGCGACGTCGAGCAGTTTGTAATAGTCGAGGGACTCTTTCAGGTGGGCAAGGACAATCATCCCTGTGACGACGGGATGATTGTTGGTGACATTGGCATCCTTAAAACGGACCCCGTGCTCCAGTTCCACCTCAAGACCTTTCTTGAATTCATTAATCTCGATAGGCATCTTCTCCGTGTTGACGATGGCGAGAATCACCTTCGCCTCTTTCGGTGTCACCTTCGCCTCTTCCAATGTGGTCCAGTCCCTGATCTTGATCTCCCTGCAGACCCTCTTGACCTCGTCCTCGGTGATGTATTGTGGCAGCTTCATGGAACCCCCTTGTTGATTTGTGTGAGTGATGAATCCATTCTATCAGAAGCCTAAAGGATGTACAATATGGAGATATGGATGCCGGAAGGTGCAAAAAAGGCCTGAAGCAGGGCTGGAGAACGAACGCAGGTCTCGTTTCACAGTCGTTCAGGTCTGTAACTTTCCAAGATGCTGGACAGATAAACCAGGAAAGGTGTACAATTATTACCTTCGGGTCTAGGTTGGTCAATCGGCACAATTCTGTTCCCGTTTCATTTCACAGTTATGCGAAGGGGTAAATAATGGACGAACATACCGACAAAGGCGCACTCGCCGCAGAAGGGGATGTGAACACATCTTCAGAGGAAAAGGAGGATTTTGCACAGCTTCTCGAAGAGGCAACGCGCCAATCAGGAAGACTGAATCCCGGCCAGAAGGTCGAAACGAAGGTAGTGGCCATCTCCGGTGATTTTGTCTATGTCGATGCCGGAGGGAAAAGCGACGGTCTTGTTCCTGTTTCCGAGTTCATCGATGATGAAGGAAAGATGCTGGTTAATATCGGCGACCTGGTAACGGTTTTCTTTGTCTCTGCCGATAAAGGGGAAAAGAAGTTTACGACACGGATAAAGGGTTACACGACACTCAACCTCGCTGAAATTCGGGACGCCTATGAGGCCGGTGTGCCGGTGACAGGAAAAGTGACAGCGGAAACAAAAGGCGGTTATGAGGTGATGGTTGGGAAGGTGCGGTGTTTCTGCCCTAAATCCCAGATTGACGTCAGGTGGAGCCAGACGCCTGAGACTTATGTGGGGGAGACGTTTCCCTTCAAGGTTCTCGAGTATAAGGAAGAAGGGCTGAACGTTATTCTCTCCCGCCGTGTTGTTCTTGAGGAGGAGAGGGAACTTCAGGTACGGGAACTCCGCGAGAGTCTCGCCGTAGGGCAGGAGATCAAAGGACGTGTAAAATCGATCCAGAAATTCGGCATATTCGTGGACATCGGCGGTATTGACGGCCTCATCCCCCTGAGTGAACTGGGTTGGGGTACGGCTGGAAATGTGGAAGAACTTTTTTCTGTCGGCCAGGAGGTTCTGGTCAAGGTCATATCTGTTGACTGGGAGAAAAACCGGCTTACCTTCAGCCTCAAGGCACTCCAGGAGGATCCGTGGAAGTCGGTATCGGAAAAATATACTGTAGACTCGCTTGTACGGGGCACTGTCGTCAGGCTGGCCCCCTTCGGTGCCTTTGTCAACCTTGAGCCCGGCATCGACGGCCTGGTCCATATCTCCAAACTCGGTGCAGGAAGAAGGGTCAATCACCCCAAGGAAGTGCTTGAGTTGGGGAAGGTGGTCGAGGCGCAGATAACCGGTATCGACGTGGAGAAGAAGCGAATCTCCCTCTCTCTTGAGCCTTTCGTTTCTCCAACGGAGATCGAGATGCCCCTTGTCGGCGACGTTCTCGATGTGAAGGTGGCGAAGGTGATGTCCTTTGGCCTCATCGTAAGGATCAACAAGGACCTCACCGGTCTTATCCCCAATGGCGAGCTCGGTCTTCCTCCCGGGACAAATCTGAGTAAGACGTTTGTCGAAGGTGCCTCCCTGCAGGCAGTGGTGACAGAAGTGAATGAAGGGAGGAAGAGGGTAACCCTGAGCCGGGCACGGGTCGACGAAAAAATAGAAGAAGAAGAACTTGTCCGGTACAAAGAGCAACTTGCGAAAGATGAGGTCTCCAGGGGGAGCCTTGGAAGTTTCGGAGAGTTGCTGAGGGAAAAGTTCGGAAACCTGAAACGGGGGTAAGGACCGGCCCTAAGAGGGATGGACGAAAAAGGAACCGGCAGGAAGGGAATCGGTGAGCGTTTCCACGAGGAGACGAAGTATGATCCCGACAGGATGGAAGCCCACGTTCTCGACTGGCGCACGATGCCCAGTCCGTTTAAGACCTATGCCAACCCCCTGAGCCGTATTTCTCTGCCCCAGCCCAGGGTGTCGGGCGATCGGGACATCTGGAAGGCCCTGCAGCAACGGCGTTCACGGAGGGACTTCGACGGTCGTCTGGCTCTGTCCCTCGAAACACTTTCAATCCTTCTTTGGGCTATACAGGGAACAACGGCGCGTTTTGGAGATATGGCGTTCCGGACGGCTCCGTCGGCGGGAGGCCTCTTCCCCATTGAAACGTATCTCGAAGCCCGTTACGTCGACGGCCTGAAGCCGGGGATCTATCACTTCCGGCCCCGGGAATTTGATCTCGAGTATCTTCTGGACAAGGACGTCTCCGGTGACCTTGCAGAGGCAGCGCTCGGCCAGAACCTTCTCAGAGACGCACAGGTCGCCTTCGTATGGTCTGCAGTTGTAGGACGGTCACGGTGGAAATACCGCCAGAGGGCATACCGGTATATCTATCTCGACGCCGGCCATATCGGCCAGAATCTCTACCTCGCAGGTGAAGCCCTGGGTCTTGGTGTCTGCGCGATCGGCGCCTTTTACGATGACCTTGTCAACGACCTTCTTGGATTGGACGGCGTCGAGGAGACTGTCGTCTATCTTTCCGCTGTCGGACATCCCTTGTCTCCGAATCCTTCACGATAGTCCTCTGGCCTTTTTATCCGGTTCTTCTGCGCTCTGAGTGTCAGGCGGTCGGATCGGGCATCTGTTCCGGCTCGCATAAAAGTTCGGGATGAACGGCGACCTGACCGCACTTCCCACAGGAATAACGGAGGTTGTTCTTTCTGTTGTGGCAGAAGCTCGGCGGCGGGAGACTCTTCGAACCGCACCAGTCGTGCCGTGTCCCCTGACCCTGGAGCTTGCAGACACCATCGGGGCTGAGTGATACGGCTCCGCAGTTTGCGCAGATAAAAGCTTTTGTTTCTTTCGGCAGTTTCACATGTTTTTTCATAACCCGTCCTTGTTTGATCTGATCTCTTTATCGGCGAACGTCTGTAATATAGATCACGCCGTAGGGCAGAATCAAGGTGATCGGTCTTTTGCTGCTTGCCTGCCTGTCCGCCGTTTGACAGGGCTGCCGTGGTCTGATAAGGTAACGGGCATGAAAAAGAGATTTCTTACACTGGCGGTCAGTGCGGTCGATCTGGCCGATCGGCGGTTCTGTTTCTCCTACCCCCATGAAGACCCGGTTGTGACAGCGTCAGTAAGAACGCTCGGTGTCATCGAACCGCCTGTTCTTTTCGAACACGATCCACCCGTTGTGATCAGCGGGTGGCGGAGGATCTGGGCGGCCCGCCGGGCGGGGATCAACGAGGTGCCGGCAATCGTTGTCGCTCTTCCCGAAAACGATTGCATGATTATGGCTTTTGAAACAAACAGGGGACGGCCCCTCAATCTTGTGGAAAAGGCCCATGTCCTGGAGCGGACTCTTCGGTTTGGTTTGTCGGAAGAAGAAAGGGGAAGGATAATGGACGGCATGGGACTTCAGCCTCATAGATCGACTGTCGACACGCTTCTTGTGCTTGGAGCGGCGGACGAGACGGTCAAAATGTTCGTCGTCGAGAAGAACCTCTCCCTGAGGAACGCCAAGAGTCTCCTTCGTTTCCCCGGTGAGGAGAGGTGCCGGGTCGTAGACCTGATCACCACCGTTCCTGCGACGGACAGTCTCATCCGGGAGATTCTCGATCTTCTCGCCCTCCTCAGGCTAAAGCAGGGCTCTGTCGACTATTCCACTCTTCATGGGTGCAGTGACGGCCGATCGTTGCGAAGGAGACTGGAAGAACTGACCCATCCTCTTCTTGCATCCCTCGAGCAAAAATGGGATGCCCTGAGAGCGGAATTGAGGCTTCCACCGTCTGTGGACATTAAGGTAGACCCCTTCTTTGAAAAAGAGTATATTGATATTCAGTTCAGGGTTCGGAGCCACGAAGAGGCACAGGAGGCCCAGGAGAGATTAAGGGGTCTGGTGGATAAGGGCGAGATAAGGAGAATCCTTGACCTTGGAAGCGGTTAGTTTTGTCCGGCCCCGGGGTGATATCGTCAGGGATTGTCCGGGGACGCGAAACCATGTATGTTGCGGCTATAAAACCATAGACCTCGTTGAAGGCTGCCCTCTGTCGTGTTCGTACTGCATTCTGCAGGCTTACATGAATAGACCGGGTATACGGATTACTGACGATATTGATTACGTTATTGGCCAGATCGATGAGGCCATCGACAGAGAAACGGAACACGTCCTCCGGTTCGGGACGGGGGAACTCTCCGACAGCCTTGCCCTCGATCGGAAGTACAAACTCAACTGGCGGCTCATCGACTATTTCGGTCGCAAAAAGCGGGCGATCCTCGAGCTGAAATCGAAGTGGGCATCGATCGATCACCTCGTTTCGCATCTCAACCCGTACACGGTCATCTCCTTTTCCCTTGCGCCCCAGCAGAGCATCGACAGGGAAGAGAAGAAGACGAGCCCACTCTACAAACGGCTCAAGACGGCGAGACGGGCCCAGGAGGCGGGGTGTTTTGTCGGTCTTCATTTCGATCCGATCATCATCTATCCTGGTTTTGAGAAGGACTACGACTACCTGATCGATGATATCGGCCGCATTCTCGATCCTGAAAAAATCATCTGGCTGAGCATGGGCCTGCTGCGGTTTCCCGCGCCTCTGTTCGACAGGTTCCTCTCCGAAGGGCGGAAGAGCCTCCTGTACGGTGAATTTTCCCGGGGCGAGGACGGAAAGTACCGGTACGTGAAGCAGGAGAGGATCCGTATCTATTCCCGGCTCTACACTCGACTCATGGAGCGGTGCAACGGCCTTTTTGTCTATCTCTGCATGGAGAGACCGGATGTGTGGGAGAAGGTGACGGGAACGAGACTGGATACTACGGACGATCTCTATCGACGGTTCGATTCACGAATAGAACACTTTTATGGAGGCACATTATGAGGTTTCAGGACAAGGTTGTCTTTATCACTGGCGGAACAAAAGGTCTCGGCAAGGCGATGGCTGCCGGATTCCTGGCGGAAGGAGCAAAGGTCGCTGTCATCGGAAGAAAAGAGCGGGCGGTGGGGAAGTTTCAGGAAGAGTTTGCCGGGAAGCCGGTCATGGCTTTTGCCGCCGACATCTCGGATTATGGGGCTATAGAAGCGGTCGTGTCTTCCGTAACAGAGGCATGGGGCAGGATCGACATTCTCGTAAACAATGCCGGTATCATTCATCCCCTGGCGCCGTCGGAGGGCCTGAAGAAAGAGGAATTTGACCGGGTCATTGACGTGAACATAAAGGGTACCTTCTACGTGACCCAGATCGTCGGAAGAACGATGATCAATCAGAAAGAAGGTCGGATCGTCACTATCGCATCGCAGGTCGCCCTCTTTGGCGAAAAGGGTTTTCTTCCATACGCCCTTTCAAAGCTGGCAGTCACGGGCATGATGAGGGAACTCAGCTATGAATGGTCGAAACACGGTGTGACATCAGTATCCGTGGCCCCGGGTTTCATGAAGGGCGGTATGAACGAAGGGTTGATCCGGAACGAGGTTTTTCTCGATTACTTGTCGAAGAGAACGCCCATCGGCAGGCTCGGGAATGTCGATGAACTCGTGGCGCTCATCCTGTTCCTCTCATCGTCTGATGCCCGTTACGTGAACGGAGAGACGATCGTCATGGATGGTGGCATGACGGGCTATGTCCCTGAACCACTTCTCGATTTTATCGCCAAGGGACGGTAAATGGACGTTGCTCCATTCATCCAGCTTACGCTTAACCTGAAGTACATCAGCCGGTGGGCATATGGGGGGTTGTTGATCTATATCCCTGTTCTCAATTTTTTCCCTCTGGGATATCTGTCAAAAACCTCCCGGCTCCTCATGGTGGCCGGACTCGGTCTGCCCACGTGGCAGGATAAGAACGCCATCTGGCTTGAAGGCCTCAAACTTCTTTTTGTCTTCATCCTCTACGAGGCTATTCCCTTCTTTCTCTTTTCATGCGGCTTTTTTCTCACGACCTTAAGCGATATCACGGCGTTTTTCGGGAAGATCATCATTCAGGTATCCTACGGTGCACTGGTCCTTTTTTCATTCCTTCTCCCTTTTGCCTTTGCTGTCTTTTCCGATCGCGGTGATTTCAGGGCTGCCCTCGAATACGAGAAGGTGCTGAAAGCTATCCGGGAGGTGCTGATCCCCTACATCGCCGGATACCTCGGCACGCTCCTTGGCCTCTATGTCTGCAGGATCATCATCAAGATACCCTTTCTCATCGGTTTTATTCTTGCTTCTCTTCTGACATACTATATCTTTCTCCTTGCCACCTACTATTTTACCGACCTCTACAGGAAGACAGCCCTCTTCTCAGGCCACATGGCCGACACACCTACCCTGTCATCGTAAGAAGGTCCCCGCGAGGCTCCGAATTGATTTTTTGCCCGTGGTATGATAGATAGAAAAGGTAATTTCTGATGGTGGGTGTAGCTCAACGGTTAGAGCATCAGGCTGTGGTCCTGAGGGCTGAGGGTTCGAGACCCTTCACCCACCCCATTACTTTTGAAATAATTGACAAACGATGTTTTTATAATGAAGCAAGGGTTACGTGGTGGTTGGTTTGTAACCACTTGAAAGTAGATTGCCTTTGTGGCCCGAAGAACGTCGTTATCTATTTTGTTTCTGTGTGTGCGAAAAATCTCCCACCCTAACGATCGTTCTACGATTGGCTCTGTCGCGGAGTTCTGACATCATGGTATGAAAATGTCTCCCAGTCATTCGTGTACTCCTGCAGCCGGGTAATCCCCCGCTTCAATATATTTTCCCAATGCTGTCAACCTGTGTTGCCGGCGTTAACGGTTATGGGCACGGACCATAGACGTGGTGACGGATAGCGGGCGTTGACAAAGCCTGCTGCCCTGATTACGCTTGTTCAGGTGAATCAGTGGAACATAATGTAGTATGGCTTATCATAACGCTCATCATCATGGCTGTCGGTCTCATGGGGACCTTTCTTCCCTTAATCCCGGGCATACCCGTTATCTATGGCGGTTATGTTGTCTATGGGTTTCTCAGTGCCTTTACATTCTATACCTACCGGGCGCTCATTGGCTGGGGCATCGTCACGGTTGTGACGATCATTGTCGATTTCTATGCCGGTTCACTGGGCGCAAGACGGTTTGGTGCGTCCCGTTACGGTGTTTGGGGCTCTGTGGCTGGAGTGGTGGCGGGAACCCTCTTTTTCGGTCTGCCCGGCGTTATCATCGGGCCATTTGTGGGGGCTGTAGCCGGCGAATTGATTGCGGGAAAACCATACCGGGAAGCATTCTTGTCCGGATGGGGCACCGTAATCGGCTTTCTGTGCGGTGGCCTCTTTAAGTTTGCCGTGGCACTGGCTATGATCGGTACGTTTCTCTGGTGGGTTCTGCGATAATTTCTGTCACCACTGCTTTCCAGGTGTGTCCTTGGTTCGTCTTATTCCTGCATATTTATTTCCCTGATGGTATCAAAGAGAACAGGATGTTAACGATAATCGGTGAGGACCGCGGACGTACGATATCCGCCCCCGGCCGTCAGAAGCACTGTCCTGTCAATTCAATCAATCATCGTGAATCGACGGGCCCTGCTCTCGTCATATCCCGGATTGTGGAAAAAGGCACGGTGTGATATGAAAAAGGAACGATGTCCTGACCGTTCATTACGGTTACCGATGACAAACCGATATGAAGCGATACTATTATATCGATAATCTCCGTGTCGTATCCATCATGCTGGTGGTTATGCTCCATCTGGCCGTAACGTACAGCAATCTTGGCCTCTGGTATTATAACGAAAAACAGGCGCTGGGTTTCTTTTCCTACATTTATTTCGGTCTATTTCAAACTTTCCTGCAGGGATATCTTATGGGCATCCTCTTTCTCGTGGCGGGCTATTTTACGCCGGGAGCGCTGGATAAAAAGGGTTTCAGCCGTTTCATTGCAGACCGATGGAAGCGGCTGGGCTTGCCGTCACTCTTCTATGTGTTGTTTGTGACGCCTCTGATACTATGGGCGGAAGTACCGTCATCACCGTGGACCGGCGGCGCGTCAAGCTTTCTTCAGTTTTATGGCACGTATATCATGTCCGGCGGGATGCACTTTCTGGGTATCGGGCCCATGTGGTTTGCTGTGGCGCTTCTGATATTTTCGGTCATTTACGGAGTGGTGCGGACAATGGGGAAAGGGGGCACGGAGAAGAAACAGGAGCGAACTCTTTCGCAAGGGATCGTGTTGCCGGTGCTTATTCTTGTTGTCGCCGCCGGGGCGTTCTTGATTCGGCTGGTCTTTCCCGTAGGCACCATATACCTGGGGATGCAGCTCTGCTATTTTTCCCAGTACATTATCCTTTTTGTCGCCGGCATTCTTGCCTATAGAACCAATTTCTTCGGACGGGTCACGTCGTCAACAGGGACAAAATGGTTGTCAGCGGGCATGATTATTGGGTTTTGCGGTTTGTTTGTCATGAAATGGATCGCCGGGGTCTATGATTTTGCAACACGTACGATCCATCCGGTAACCGGCCCCGGAGGTTTTGGCGGGGGTGTTTCGTGGAAAAGCATCGTCTTTCCCCTATGGGAATCGTTTGTGGCCGTTGCTATGACGGTTGGGCTGCTGGCTTTTTTCCGCGATAAAGGTAACTATTATACCCGTCTTACGGAGAGGTTATCCGACAGTGCCTTTGCCGTGTACATGTTTCACCCGCCCATCATCATTGCCGTAACGCTGGCCCTCAGGCACCTTGAAATCGAACCGGCGGTGAAGTGGGCGCTGGCAAGCGTCATATCGGTTCCGCTCTGTTTCTTTCTGGCATATTACGTGTTGCTCCGGGTGCCGCTCCTGAAAAAGATCCTGTAAGCAACGGGCCAAGTATGGTGACCGGTGGCGGTCAGCAGGTAATTGTACGGCACGAATGACACGGATGGTCTGACTCTCTGTTCCTGAACGCAAAATGGTGCACCCCGGCGACGTGCAAGAAGGTTGCTGACGTTTTGTAAGTGAATCACCCACACCAAAATCATCCCGGCACCGATATATAACCTGATCCGTTTATTCTATTCTTCTCATAATGAGAGGAAAAGAAGAGTAAGGACGGTTGCCGTCTCTTCAGAAAAATCCCGATTCTTTTCCCGAAAGGATGGTAGATAGATCAGGCGTAATGGTTCGTAATGGTTGTCATGCCTGGTAAAACACTGAAGGACAAGGAGGAGTGCAATGGCAAATGTCGGTGATAGTGATTTTTATGACAAGGTATTTCCCGTTCCTGACAGGGTGAGGGAAAAATCGTACATCAAAAGCAGGGCCGAGTACGACAAACTCTACAAACAGTCGATCGAAAACCCCGACGCCTTCTGGGCGGAGCAGGCTGAAAAGAGGTTAACCTGGTTTAAACCTTTCGATAAAACGAAGGTTTCCGACTGTTCTTTTGGCGACGATCTTCACGTGAAATGGTTTGAAGGCGGCAAGCTCAACGTGAGCTACAACTGCCTCGACCGTCACCTGGAAACGAAGAAGAACAAGGCTGCCATTATTTTCGAAGGCAACGACCCGAATGACTGGAAAGTGTATTCGTACTGGGATATGTACCGGGAAGTAAACAAATTTGCCAATGTCCTCAAGGATATGGGCATCAAGAAAGGCGATGTGGTCACGATCTATCTCCCCATGATTCCCGAGTTGGTCATCACGATGCTGGCCTGCACAAGGATCGGGGCCATCCACGCTATCGTGTTCGGTGGTTTCTCAGCCGAGGCATTGCGGGACAGGATCAATGACTGCAAGTCCACCCTTCTTATCACCTGCGATGGAACGTACCGTGGTGCCAAAGCCGTTCCGCAGAAGGTCAACGCAGACAACGCCGCCGCCCAGTGTCCGTCAATAAAGACCATGATCGTTGTCAAACGGACCGGAACGAAGGTCGACATGAAGGAAGGTCAGGACGTCTGGTATGAAGAGCTTATGGAAAAAGCAGGTACTTACTGCAAGCCCGAGGAAATGGATTCTGAAGATCCCCTGTTCATACTCTATACATCAGGTTCAACGGGAACACCCAAGGGCGTTCAGCATACGACCGCCGGCTACCTTCTGTATGCCTCAATGACACAACAGCTTGCCTTTGATGTTAGAGAAGAGGATACGTACTGGTGTACGGCCGACATAGGCTGGGTAACAGGTCACAGCTATTGCGTCTATGGACCCCTTACCAATGGACACACGAGCATCATATTCGAAGGTGTTCCCAGCTACCCGAACTACGACCGGTTCTGGGCGGTTGTGGAAAAATACAATGTCAACAATTTCTATACCGCTCCCACGGCCATCAGGGCAATTGCCAAGGAAGGCGATGAATGGGTCGAAAAACATGATCTGTCGTCTTTGCGTGTTCTTGGTTCTGTCGGCGAACCGCTGAACCCCGAAGCATGGTGGTGGTTCTACGACAAGGTGGGCGGCAGCAGATGTACAATCGCAGATACCTGGTGGCAGACGGAGACCGGCGGCCACATGATCCTGCCCCTCCCCGGTGCGATCGATATCAAACCGGCCAAGTGTATGGTTCCGTTCTTCGGCGTAGTGCCGGCCATCATGGACGAGGACGGCAAGGAGATTACCGGTGTGGGCAAGGGAGCACTCTGTATCAAGAAAGCCTGGCCCGGCATGATGAGGGGCGTCTTTGGTAACCCCGACCTGTTCAAGAAAAACTATTTCGCCCAGTTCCCGGGGTATTATTTCTCCGGCGATGGCGCTGAACGGGATGCCGACGGTGACTACAAGATCACCGGAAGGGTCGATGACGTCATCAATGTTTCCGGACACAGACTGGGAACTGCCGAGATCGAGAGCGCACTTACTCTCCATCCGTCCGTGGCCGAATCGGCTGTTGTTGGATTCCCCCATGATATAAAAGGCCAGGGTATCTACGCCTTTGTAACACTCAACACAGGTGTGGAAAAGAACGATAAACTGAAAGCAGACCTCGTTGCCCTTGTGCGCAAGGAGATCGGACCCATCGCCTCACCGGACCAGATCCAGTGGGCTGACGGGCTTCCCAAAACACGGTCGGGCAAGATCATGCGCCGTGTCCTTCGCCAGGTTGCAGCTGCTAAATTCGAGGATTTTGGTGACACGTCAACGCTGGCGGAGCCCACAGTCGTTGATGATCTGGTAGCAGAAAGAAAGAAACTCGGCTAAAGATAAAATGATGAAACGGCGAATCCCGCAGGCCGCCGGCCGGCAGGATTCGCCACCTTTATATACCTATCCCGCGAGGTACAGACGAAACGTGGTTTTTGTCACCAAATCTCCTGGTTTCTGACCGTCAATCTGTCAGTTCGTCCCTATGGTGGATCCTTCTCCTGTATCGACGGGAGAGAGAGGAACGGGCCTTTTCTTTATTATTGGGAAGCGCAATATGGTACAATTTGGTAGGTTGGACTGTAGCTCCCTCCTTGTCCGGGAAGGAGGACGGGCGGTGGAAATCACCAGAGAAGCACAACACCGGAAAGATATGCCTCTCAGCGGTCCGTTATGGGAAAGACACGAGGAGATGGTGAGCTATGAAACGGAAAGAACCGGCAGAGATGACCGCTGTACAATCCCGGAACAGGGCGTTGGACGGAGACCCTCACAGAGTCACAGCTTCTGAAATAGCGCTCTATAAAACCCTTTCCAACAATCTCCAGGTAGGGGTCTATGTTATCCAGAACGGCAGACTCCAGTTTGTCAATCTCCACATGCAGGATTATGCAGGATATACAGAGGAGGAGATGCTCAAAATGGACCCCCTCCGCATGGTTCACCCTGCCGACCGGGAAGGGGTGTCGAAGAATGCCGTCAATATGCTCAGGGGTGTCCGGGTGTCGCCGTACGAATACCGCCTGATGACGAAACAGGGGGAGATCAGATGGATCATGGAGACGGTGACGCCTATCGTCTTCAAGGGTGAGAAAGCGGTCCTCGGAAGTTCCATGGATATTACCGAGCAGAAGGAGGCGAAGGAGACCCTTCGCGAGTTGGATGCCCTGAAATCGTCTATTCTTGACGCCATTCCGCAGGCTGTCGTCGGATTGCAGAACCGGAAGATCAATTTTGCCAATACGGCTGTTCAGGAGGTTTTCGGCTGGCGTCCTGAGGATCTGATCGGAAAAAGTGTCACTGTTTTTTACCGCAACGAAAAGGAAGCAGACGAGATCGCCCGGTATTTCTACACCACTCTTGAACATCAACGGACGTTCGTCAGTGAATTTCGGTGCCGTCATAAGGACGGACACGATATGCTCTGCCGTATGCGATCGTCCCGGATCGGGGACAAGCTGAAGGAACGGCGGATCGTGATCACCTATGAAGACATTACGGAACAGAGGCGGGCCGAGGAAGAATTGGCCAGTTCCCGGGAACAGCTCCGCAATCTTTCCGTATACCTTCAGTCGGTCCGGGAGAAGGAAAGTACCCGTATTGCCAGAGAAATCCACGATGAACTCGGTCAGTCGTTGTCGGCCCTCCAGATGGATCTGGTATGGCTCGGGAGCCGCCTTACAGAAGGAGATCAGTCCCTGAAGGGCAAAATCCAGCGCATGAGACGGCTCGTCGATACGACCATCGACAGTGTTCACAGGATATCGACGGAACTGAGGCCCATCCTCCTCGACGACCTCGGCCTGACAGCGGCCATGGAATGGCAGGTACAGGAGTTTCAGACAAGGACCGGTGTCCAATGCGAAGCTGTTCTCGCGTGTCAGGATATGTCGATCGAGAAGGATCTGGCAACGACGATCTTCCGTATCTTTCAGGAAACCCTCACCAATATTGCCCGTCATGCGGAGGCAACACTGGTAAGGGTTCGTCTCGGCCACAAAAGTGATGAACTCTCCCTCGATGTCTCGGACAACGGAAGGGGGATTACGGTGAAACAGGTCCGGGATCCCAAATCATTCGGCATTGTCGGAATCCGTGAACGGGTCAACCTGTGGGGTGGTACGGTTACTATAACCGGCAAACCACAGAAGGGAACGACACTCAAGGTCAGGATACCGCTGAGAAACAGAGAAGTCTGATATGATACGCATTCTTGTTGCCGATGATCATACAGTCGTTCGTGAAGGGATCAAGCAGATCCTTTCGGGTCAGGACGATATGGATGTAGCCGGGGAAGCGGCCAATGGCCAGGAAGTGTTGTCGAAGATCAAAAAAGAGACATATGACCTGATTCTTCTCGATATCTCCATGCCCGGAAGAAACGGGCTCGAAATTCTGAAAGAGATTAAAGCCATGGAACCGAGACTCCCTGTTCTCATTCTTTCCATGCACCCCGAGGAACAGTATGCCGTGAGGATGCTTCGTGCCGGCGCCGCCGGATATCTGACGAAGGCCAGTGCGCCGCAGGAGTTGATACGTGCCATCCAGAAGGTATCGGCAGGGGGAAAATATGTCACAACGTCCCTTGCGGAAAAGCTTGCCTTTGAATTGGACGGGGGGGCGGAAAAGCCCCGCCATGAAATGTTATCCAACCGTGAATATCAGGTTATGCTGATGCTCGCCTCCGGCCAGACCGTCAGCGAAGTGGCGGAAGAACTCTGTCTCAGTGCAAAGACGATCACTACTTACCGGACACGGATTCTTGAGAAGATGAATATGAAAAAGAATGCTGAACTGACCCTCTATGCAGTAAAGAACAACCTCATCCTCTGACATACGGTGGGGTGACCTGCTCTTGGCCCCCGACGTGCCCTCACCCTCCCCGCCGTCTCATGATACCCGTTTCCCCCTGATGAGCACAAGGTGCGCCGGTGAAGGGGCACGACTATCAGATGGGTTGTTCCCCTACAGCCTGCACGGACCGCGAATCATGCCGGTCTTCCTGAAACAAAATCGTCCCCGTGTTTCCCTGTATCATCGCTCACCCTTTGTCAGTTAAACCCTGTCAAAGGTTCGCTTCTCTCCGCTGACACGAAAAACAGCACTTCTCCGATACTGCCCGTATCTTCACCGTGGTAAATATACTACAAACCTTGATCTGTACGATAAGGAACAGGGTAGGCAAAGAAACCGAAATTAGAAGGAATGAAGGGGCAGTATCATGGGCGTTGGGACAGAAAGCATGAGCCAGTCCATAACAGAAGAAGATGTTTCCCGTATATCCTGCCCCCCGGGGTGCGCGCCTGCCCTCCGGACAGACACGGCCGAAATTCTGCGCCAGGCAAACCGTGCACAGCGCAGTTACCTGATGGAGCACGAGAGCAAACAGATTCTCGAAAATGCCGGTATAGCGACAACGGGCAGCATGATCGCTATGTCTGAAGATGAGGCCGTTGAGATGAGCAGGGCAATCGGCGGCCCGGTGGTTATGAAGATCGCTTCTCCCGATGTGGTCCACAAGACCGATTCGGGCGGCGTAAGGTTGAACGTGAGAAATGAGGGAGATGTCAGGGAAGCATACCGGGACATAGTTTCCCGCTTCGCAGAAAAAAAGATTATTGGCATCTCCGTACAGAAGATGGCTCCCTCCGGCCTCGAGGCGATCATAGGGGTTACCCGTGATGCGAGTTTCGGGCCTGTTCTCATGTTCGGGCTCGGTGGTATCTTCGCAGAGGTTTTGAAAGATGTCACCTTCAGGGTTCTGCCTATTTCCGAAGATTCACTGGATGACATGATTGAAGAGATAAAGGGCTATTCCCTTCTTAAGGGATACCGCGGACAGTCTGTCGATATTCCTGCTTTAAAGGACTTGCTGGTGAAGGTTTCCACTCTGGCGATCATGCACCCCGAGATCTCGGAACTGGAGCTGAATCCTGTGATGCTCTACCCTTCGGGCTACCTTACTGCCGATGCCCGCATGTTCGTCGATTACGCTCCCCCAAAGCCCGTGGCCGATCTTCCCGAGGAAAAAGACGATCTCTTTGAACTCTTTTACCCCCAGAGCATTGCCGTTCTGGGCGCCACCGATACGAAGGGGAAGCTCGGTTATAATGTGATGTGGAATCTTCTTTCCCATGATTTTCCGGGAAGACTCTATCCCGTTAACTCGCGGAAGGAAGTGGTCCTTGGACTCACGTCATACCCGTCGATTCTCGACGTGAAGGACCCTGTTGATGTGGCGATCATCATTGTTCCTGCCGAAGCGGTTCCCGCAGCCATCAGCGATTGTTGCGCCAAGGGCGTTCAATATATTGTCGTCGAGACAGCAGGTTTTGCGGAAACGGGCGAGGCCGGCCGGAGAATCCAGGCTCATATTAAAGATCTCATTACACGGAACGGATGCCGGCTTCTGGGGCCCAACTGCTCAGGTGTGATCAATACCCATCACAATATGGTTCAGTCCATCGGCCTGATTGATGAATTGCGCAAGGGCACCGTGGGCCTTATCGCCCAGGCCGGTGTCTACGCCGCCGGTATTCTCACCGGTCTGAGGAATGTTCTCGATTTCGGGATTATCGCCACCATAGGCAATAAGATGGATATAAGCGAAACGGACATTCTCAGGTTCATGGGACAGGACGACAATATCAAGGTCATAGCTCTGTACATGGAAGACGTGACGGGCGGCCAGCGATTTGTCGATGTCGCGGGACGGGTCTCGCAAAAAAAGCCGGTGATTGTCCTTAAGGCGGGACGGACGGAAGCGGGAAAGAAAGCTGTCTCCTCACACACCGCCTCCATGGCCGGAAGCGACGAGATCAACAGCGCCGCTTTCCGGCAGAGCGGTGTGATCCGGGCCCAAGATAACGAACATCTCTTTTCATTGCTCCGGGGCTTCTCCAAGCAACCGCCACCAAAAGGACCGGGAGTGCTTGTCGTCACGTACACGGGATCGCTGGGCGTCGCGGCGACTGATATGCTCTATACAAAAAATCTGAGGCTGGCAGAACTGGAACCCCCTTTAAAGAAGAAGCTCGCCTCCTTTCTGGACGACTATCTCAACATCCAGAATCCCATTGATTGTTCTTTCAGCATGAACCCGGAACAGGTGAAGAGGATCATTGAAACGGGCATACAGAGTGAGGATGTTCAAAGCCTGATCGTTATCGTTCAGGGAGAGATGCTCGATTCCTATGTTGATGCGCTCGCCGGCATCGATTACAGAGGGAAGCCTGTATTATGTTGTGTTGCCTGCAAAGAATTTGCCATGGATCATGTCATACGGATGGAACAACGGGGTATTCCCGTCTACTCGACGCCCGAAATGGCGGCGGAAGTTCTCGGTGAGATGTATCGCCATAGCCTCCAGTCATACAGGAGTAAAATAAAGACTCTCGACCGTTTTCTCGCCGACAACTCTTTCACCATAGCCAACCGTCAGGTCCGTCTCAGGCTGCTCACGCAGCACGACATCGATCTCTGGACGCAATTCGTGAACGGTTGTTCGCCCCGCTCCCTGTGGCTTCGTTTTCTCTCCCCCTTCAGCGCTACCCCCGAGACAGCCCAGCAATTTTGCGCAATTAATCCGGAGGAGGAGGTTGCTGTAGCGGCTGAGGTAAACGAGGGAGACGGGAGACAGCTTATCGCCATCGCAAGGCTCATCAAATGCCGTCCCCGGGATGAAGTTGAGTATGCTGTAATCGTCACCGATTCATGGCAGCAAAAAAGGCTGGGCCGCATGTTGTCGAAGGCCTGCCTCAATCTTGCCAAATACCTGGATGTCCGGGTTGTCAATGCCGAAACAATCCAGGAAAATTTTCCCATAGTGAGGGTTCTGAACCACTTTCACTTCAAGATCGAAAGCAAAGAAAGGAATATGATCCTTATGTCGTTAACACTTGAATAACCATGTACCTTCTGTCGGTCGCCTTGGATAAGCGATCGATTTCTGTCAGTGGAGGGAGATTCTTGTTGGAGGAGTCTCCCTCACCCCTTTTCTCGTAGCCAAAGACAACGTTCCCGTACAAATACCCTTTCTTCCCCTGTCGTCTGCCGACGTGCAAATATTGTACCGACAATCCGGCCGGAGCCTGTTCTTTCAGAGATGATACTTGTGGGGACCGGTCAGTCCCGGGTCACGGTAAGATGCTCTGTCGCAATGGTGACGTCAGGGTCTGTCCATTTCTTCCAGTCCATGAGTTCCCTGTATGCCCTGCGGTACAGTAGCGTCACAGTTATCAGCGCCTTCCCGGCCCGGGGCATGGCAAAGGAATAGGACGATCTGTCGGTGGCAAAGGCGGCGATGCGGTTGTCGCTGACGACGGTTGTATGGTTCCAGTAGGCACCTGTGGGAAATACGTCGGTCCAGAGTTCCTGGAGGAGCTTGGCGTAGGCCTTTCCGGCGAGACCGGCGTAGTACCCCTGTCTCCGGTCTCCTTTTCCGCACCAGTCAGGCAGCCTCGGGCCGTCTTTCAGGATAAGGCTGTTTCCCTGACCATCTTTCCCGTCAACGATCAGGATAAGATGGCGGAGGGGCGAGTCGGTGGGGACGTGATGGCCTGTCTTGTCGTTTGTAATGGCTACACGAACGGTGACAGAACCATTGGTGGCGACGGCCGATGCTTTCATGGTGAGAGAGGCCCGGAGGAGGGTTTCGTCGATCGTCATCCGGTGCGAGTGTATGGAGACAGGGTTCCGTTCGATCCCCCCCTTGCCGGGAGCGACGTTGGTAATCGTCTGACCTTTCCATACGACCGGCGACGGCATGTGACATTCCTGGCATGTCTTCCCTACGACTGATTTTGGGTCACTGTACGGGCTCGCAAGCCACTCGCCGTAGGAATTGTAGACAAGGGTGTTCCAGAAGACCCCCACATGACAGGGGGCGCAATACCGGCTTTCTTTGAGAAGGGGGAGGTTCGTGTCTTCCTCAGGGACATTGTCATCGTCAAATGTTCCGAAAAAGAGCTGGGGCCGTTTGGGATCGGTGGTAAAGGGGCGGCGGATATCCATTGAACGGACGCCTGGTGCACCTGGTGAAGGAAGGTCGGTGCTTTTGTGGATGCTGACATTGGCAACCTTGTGGCAGAAATCGCAGTGTACGCCGTATCTGTCGGCGCCGCCCGCCCTGTTGGGATCCGAATCGGACCGGATCGCACTGCCCGGTACATGACAGGTCGAGCACTCACCCTTCAGGGTGGGAAAATCGAGGAGAAAACCGGGACCGTAATAGGGCTTGGAAAGATCAGGGCGCATACGGACCTTTGTTCCCATCCACTGGCCTGTTCCCTTGCCATATTCGGTGAGAGGACTCCTGTTTCCGTCCATGTCCGTTCCGTTATACATGGTGAGAAACCGGGGATTGACGGCAGCCTTGAGATGGGCGTCGTCAAGGCTCATGTCGATAATCGCTTTATTGTGACACTCGCTGCATGCGCCCTTCGCTCCTTCCGGCGGAAGCCATTCATACTTTTGATTGTCTCCGGTCTGGTAACGGATCAGGCGTACGACGGCCTTTGATGACGAAGCCGGTATGTTTCGGGCTATGGCGCAGTAGTAGCCCTGTTTCCAGGCGCTGACGGTGACCGTTTTTTCGCCGGCGAGGGGGGCAAGGGAAAACCGTCCTTTCCCGTCGGTGACGACAGACCGGTCTGTTCCCTGAATCCTCACCGTTGCTCCGGCAACGGCCTTCGGGCCGTCACGAACGATTCCGGAAACAGCGTGACTACCGTGACACAGGCCGAGCAGCACGACCAGGACAGAGCAGAACCGGACGAGAATCGTCCACCTGTTCGTCGCAGCACAAAAGTGCAGTCGTATCTCTCTCACCAAAGGTTCCGGACCTCTGTTGCGATGACATATGCCATGGAAATGCTTTGGTCAGGCATCCGGGACCTACGGATTTTTACACTCCTTTCCGACAAAACCGTCAGTTGTTTTCATCCACCGGAGGTTCCAGTTGTCATTCCAATTTTTCGAATCGGTTTCGTAAGGAACGGGATCTGGCCGCCCGAATCCTATATCGTGGGCATCGGCGACAAAATGCTCAGGAAAGCGTACCTGAAAGCCCGGGCACCCTCCGCTGGGACATTCGACGGCCTTTGTCGACCACTGACAGATCCTGTTGTTGTCGACGATCGACGAGCCCTTGAAGTCGATCGGATTCACAAAAGGGCTTTTGAAAACCGCCGACCATGTGCACTGCTTCGTGCTTTTGTCCCACCTGCAGAAGGACTCAGGTTTGCACGATTCCTCTGCCGCGCTGGCATAGTCGTTGGTGAAGCCCTTCATGTCCATGGTGACGGTGAGGATTCCCGTCGAACTGTCGTAGGTCTTCGACCATCCCCCTGGCCAGGTGGGCTGGGAGGTAAAACCGAGAGGAGGAACGAGAAGGACGGTCCCGTCCTCTGTCGCCGATCCTGCCCGAACCATCCGTACATCCGTGTCGGCGTTAAACCCGTCATGGCCTACATATAGCTGGAATGCCACCGATGTAGTCGGTTTCGAATAGATAAGGAAGACGTTATACGCCTTGCCTCCCTCAAAGATATTTTTGAAATCCTTCGAATGCTGACCGTCGGCGCTGACTCTGGTATCGATATAGTACTTTCCGTTATTGGCGACGAGAGTGCTTCTCTGATAGATGGCCGTCCCCATCATTCGTATGCTCTGGCCGGGGCCCTTCTGCTCCTCTGCGGTGAGATACTGACGGAAGAGGGGAATGCCGAAACAAGTCCGGGTCTTGCAGTCGATCCCCCACGAATCGGTGCAGTTTCTCTGACCCTTTGCGGCACACTGAGGGAAGACAACGGCACTGACGTGATCATAGGGAACCTGAAAACAGCTCTTTTCCGAGAGACACTCGTCGACCTGAACAGGGCTCCGGAAGAATTCATCGTTGTTGACCGATAGGGATCCTTCCAGGTCGGTCTGTTTGCCGTCGGAAATCTTCTTTGCTCCGGAGAAGCCGGCGAGCGACCCGTCGTCGTCGTTCAGTTCAGTCTGCCTGTCGACGTCGGTGAAGTCGTTGCTAAAGAGGTCCTGGGGGGCGGACAGGTTGTACGTACAGTATTCCTTCCTGACCCTGTCCGTGTCGACTGACGATGTTCCCGGGTGAAAGAGGGGGACGATGACGAAGTGACGGACATCGACGTCATTGAAATAGAGGTTTCGCGAGTGAAAGGCCGGTGGATAGTAGAAACCGTTCGGCTGTTTCCATCCGATGGCGGCGTTCGGGAAGACGCACTCTCCTTTGTGAGGGCCGTCGCTCTCCGCCTTGACCCTCGGGATCCCCACAGCCCTGGTCATGGCCGGTCCGGTTGTGCCGTACATGTATCCGTTGGGGCATTCGCCCTCTGTGACCTTTTTGCTGCAGTCGACCACCCGCTCCCTTATGTTCAGGAAGGCGTTCGTCTCCTGATAGACGGGACCGTCATAGATATTGTAGAACCGCTGGTAGACTGAAAAATTGTCGATGGGATATGTGACGCCTTCATCCTTCAGGAGACAATAGGCGGCGTTTGTATTTCCGTTGCAGATCAGGGGGCTCGACGGGTTAACAGGCCCTCCGTCAATGGCGTAATAATGGGCCTCAGGCTGGGTCTGTCCGACGAAGGCGCTCTTTCTCGTGAGAGCCCAGTAGCCGTTCGCTACCTGGTCGTAACTGCCCCCTGACACCATGGTCAGTCCGCCGTTGAGAATATCGGTGAGAGCGCTGTTCTGAAAGAGAAACCAGTTTGTCCTGAGCCATATGGCCGAAAAGTTCTGCTGTGCCCAGTGGAAGGACGATGTGTAGTTATCGAGGACATTGACGACGCAATTGGCTGTGTTCCCCTTTGCACAGAGGTTGTTCAGCGAGTCGCTGCATCTGTCGTCCGTACACCGGGTGGCCTGGAGCGAAGCGCCGGCGGGGATCTGAGGGTAGAGAAAGAGGGAGTATGTCGAATCAAGGGGGTTCTCTATGGGATCGAAGGCGTCCTTTCCCTTCTCTTTGTTGATCGGTGTTCGTACGCCCCTGCAGACGCCAGGTGAATGGATCGTCATTACCGAGTACTGGGCGGTGGAACAGAAGTTGCCGCTGAACGATTTTATCGGAGCGAGACCTGACTGGATACCATTCTGTATCTGGGCATACCCGGACCATCGCTGCTGTGCCGAAAGACCGCTGATCTTGGCCGGAGCGTACCAGAAGCAGGCACCGCATGTGCCGGCACCTGCGGCCATATTGTAGTCGATGTTGTTATATCCGTTCATGATGAAGAAGACGCTCGGATGAATATAGTCACCGGCGAATTTCGTGAACTCGTCAGGGAGCTCGAAATCCTTCTTTGAGAGGACGCCGGGGATGTTCCGGGGGTTGTCGCGGTACGCCACGGCGGGACGGGCATAGATGCCGATGTTGGCCCGGATATAATTGTTGATCTCCGTCCCCTCGGCGAGAAGATACCCGTGTCCCATCGATTTATAGCCGACGTTCCGGGCCAGCGTGACCTTCTGTGCTCCCCGGAGTTCGATCCACCGTGTCATGGAATCGTGAATCGAACAGTCCTGGACGAAGGTGTAGCCCGGTACCTGGCGGACCAGGTGAAAATTGACGGGGCTGTGGGCCATTCGCCCTCCCTGCCCGAGTTGATACAGTTCAACGCCCTGCATCTGGAATTGTTTGAATCCCTGCCGGACGATGATGTGGCCGCCGAAATACCGGTCTGTCTCGGTGCTTGTTTCTCCCGGGAGATATGTATCGAGCGAAGGTCCTCCGGACAGAATGCGGATATTTCTTGAGAGGAGGGCGACCGCGGCCCGTGTTTCGATCGATTTCATGGTAAAACCCTCATTCTGCAACCGGTCCGGTACGGCAAACTGTCCGAGGTCATACCGTTCGCCGTTGTGGGGAAACGTAAAGGGTTTTTCGACGGTGATAGTCTTTTTTGCCGGATCTACAGCACTGATGGTCAACATCTCCGAATGGCCGGGCAGATAGTCCGTTGTTGTGACGACAATCGTGTCTTTTGGTTTCCAATCCACAGACCTGTCGACAACAAGATCCGTCTTGCCGGGGTCAGCCGTTTTGGCGAGCCGCACCCAGCTTGTACCTGAATTCCAGGGCTGGACTGCTGTGTATGTTGCACCTTTTGACCCATACATCCTGAGTGTTCCGCCGTACGAAACAGCGATTACCTTTCTTCCGAAATAGGCTCCTTCCGGAAGGTCGTCATCGCCCGGGAGCCTCTCGTATGGGTAGAGCGTGTCCGATACACCACCGGGGAGATTTGACTGTGCCGAAGGAAAGACTTCGGTGGTAAATCCGCAGCGAGGTGTCTTGCAGGTTATGGCATCTGTCTCCTTGTCGCTGCCGTAGAGATAAAAGGTGATGACGTTATTCTTGATGGGATACTGGGTTGAACCGACATAGAGATACCCCCCGTCCTCTATGAGAATCGATTTGGCCCAGAATGTTATTGCCGCATCGAGAAAAATGAGTTTGCCGTTCTTGACGATATTGATATTCCTGTACCGGTAGGTGCCTTCCCTGACGTACAGTGTCGAATCGATGACAAGATCCGAGCCGTTGCCCTCACCGAGATATGTCCGGCCTGCCGGAGCCCTGGGGAAGGTTGGTCCTGTGGAAAGGGAAGATTTCCCCTTTGCCGGAGCTGCCAAAGAGAGGGCGGGGAGGAACGTGATCAGGAAGAGGGAGACGGAGAACACGATGAGAGGTAACATATGTCTGAAAAAGGACTGTTCCCTTATGAAACCCATTGATGACCTCCTTGTCTCGGTCGTGGCGTAAGCCGATATGCCTGAATAGGGAGCCTCAATCCCTCGGTCCTGCCGGGGTCATGGTTTTTCCTGCCAGACCGAAGATAGTGATGTCGGCATACCGGATTCTGTCTGTTTCTGTTGGTCAGATTATACATGGAATGGACGGGAAGGGAAACTGAAACCCCTTCCGTGTCTGAAGGAATGGTGGGTATTTGACAAACTTCCTGCTCCGTGGCACCATGTGACAAGTGCTCCCCAATCGTTCCTGTCTCCTGTTGACCGACTCGCTTCGAGTCATCTCATCGGCGAG
>CAYQXL010000006.1:0-35379 GCA_964421445.1 uncultured Pseudomonadota bacterium | reverse complement strand
CCAATCGTTCCTGTCTCCTGTTGACCGACTCGCTTCGAGTCATCTCATCGGCGAGCTCAGATGTCCGACAGGGGAGTTCCCGGTTCTCTCGGTGAGGGACGTTACTGCGGAGGGGGGTTTCGGTGACGCGATCCCTTGAAGGCGAGAAAATCATATGGGTGCCCGTAGCTCCCGGACCGCTGCTTACTGAGGTCTCGAAGGTCTTCTGTAAGCAATGGTGGCCCGATTAAAAGGCTTTGAGAGGGAAAAGGTCTGTTGTGAAAGGATCGTA
The DNA here is from genome assembly GCA_964421445.1 of uncultured Pseudomonadota bacterium. Classification (GTDB taxonomy): domain Bacteria; phylum Desulfobacterota; class Syntrophorhabdia; order Syntrophorhabdales; family CAYQXL01; genus CAYQXL01. The sequence continues at coordinate 35,108 of CAYQXL010000006.1, read as the reverse complement.
TCATGGATGACGGGAGAGACAGACAGAGAAGCAGGATGAGGCCTGCAAACGACGAACCGGTCCCATGGGAGGAGCTGTTCATGAGCATTGCCGACCTCGATCTGACACCAGACGAATCGAAGAAAATCCTCAACGAGCATTCGATCAGGGTCGTTCACTGCCCGATCGACCGTTCCCCATGACAGCGGGGACCGACATGGAGGAGATACCCCTTTCGGTCTGTACTCAAGGTCTCAGGCCAGGTAGGGCCCCCACATCTTTACAACCTGCGTTACGTAGCCCGCAGGGAGATTTCCGACAACCTGGTTGTGGCCGGGAAGGAGGATGGTGATCGTGAGGTCTGCGAGCTTCAATAGTGACGCTTTCAGTTCAGGGCCGCTCGCGCCGTAAAGATCGAACCGTCCGATCGCCGAGTCGGCGTAAATGACATCACCGGGAATGAGAATCTCGTGGACAGGGTTGTAGAGACCTATTCCACCCATCGAATGGCCCGGTATGAAGAGTACGTCCCACACCATGTCGCCAATTTCCAGGGTCTCGGACCCTTCGAGTTTCCGCTGGACAGGGAGAGTGAAGGCACCCGGTTTCAGTCCAAACTGCATCTGGCACATGCCCTTGAATTCGTTCATGCCGTAAACGGCCTGGTCGTCACCGGCTTCGAGGGGATCGGCCTCTTTTTTCTGAACCCAGAGTTCTACGGCAGGGATCTCCTTCTTGATCTCGCTGAAGGCACCCATGTGGTCAAGATGGGTATGGGTCATGATGACCCGTTTAATGTGGGAGAGGTCAATCCCTTCCTTTCTGATCGCTTCGAGTTTGTATGCCCCTTTTCCCGAAAGGCCGGGATCGATGAGGGAAAGATCTTCCGATCCGGGCTTGCCGATTATATATGTATGAGAGTCGGGGAGAAATTCATCCCGTCCGGGGATCACATAGACACCTTCGACGATTTTCGGCATGGTCGCTCCTTATGAGAATGATATCAGCGATGTATTCTACGGCGGACCAGATATCAGGTCAAGGGAATTCGGGAAGATCAGCCTCTGTCTGTGTTCTTGTGTGTCCGTGGCGAGTCGGCTATAATAGAAAAAAACCTACCGGGGGTTCTATGAAGAAGACACCATCGATCATCTGTTTCGTTGCTGCTGCTCTTTTCGCCTGTGCTGTCTCAATGACGGCCCATGGAGCAGACATGAAATTATCCACCGGGGACGGCCAGAAGAGTGTTGAGATCACTGTGTACAATCAGAATATGGGCCTTGTCAAGGATATCCGGGAGATCGATCTCGCCGCAGGTCTCACGGAGGTAAGATTCATGGATGTTGCGTCCCAGATCATTCCGACAAGTGTCGGCATCAGGCCCCTGGTCAAAGGGAGCGGATTCACCCTTCTCGAACAGAACTACGAGTATGATCTCATGAGTCCAAGAAAGCTTCTCGATAAATTCGTCGGCAAAAATGTCCGTCTCGTCACGAAGAACCAGTTTACCGACAAGGAAGAAATCATAACGGCGAAAGTGCTCTCGAACAATGAAGGCGTTCCCGTCTATCAGATCGGGAACGAGATCACCTTCAATCATCCCGGGAGGGTCTACTTTCCCGAGCTCCCGTCAAATCTTATCGCAAAGCCGACCCTTGTATGGACTGTCACCACACCGGCCGGTTCCCGTCAGGACGTTGAAGTCCTCTATCTGACCAACGGTATTACGTGGAGGGCCGATTATGTCCTTCTCCTCGACGAGAAGGATGCACGGACCGATGTGTCGGGGTGGGTGACCATCGATAACAGGAGCGGAACATCGTACAGGGATGCGAAACTGAAACTCGTTGCCGGCGATGTGAACAGGGTTATGGAAGAACAGCGGCCGTCACGGGTATATGCCAAAAAGGCCGATGCCATGCCCGCTGCACCGCCTCAGTTCAGGGAAGAATCACTTTTCGAATACCATCTCTATGCCCTGGACCGGAAAACGACGATAAAGGAGAACCAGACAAAGCAGGTTCGGCTCCTTGAAGCGAAGCAGGTACCCCTGAAAAAGGAGTTCGTCTATCGCGGGGGAACACACTACCTCCAGAGCCGGATTCCCGGTCCCGTCTCGAAAGACAGGGTCCAGGTCTATGTAGAAATGACGAACAGAAAAGAAAACAATCTCGGGATGCCCCTGCCCAAGGGAATCGTCCGGGTCTACAAATCCGATTCTGCAGGGAGCATTCAGTTTATTGGCGAAGATATGATCGCCCATACACCGAAAGATGAAAAGGTCCGCCTCAAACTGGGGGATGCTTTCGATCTGGCAGTTGAACGGAGGCAGATGGCCTGGGAAAAGATTGCCAAAGATACAACAGAGACGGCCTTCGATATCATCCTGAGGAACCACAAAAAAGAAGATGTTGTTGTTGATGTCCTCGAGCCCTTCTATGGAGACTGGAAGATTCTCGAATCGTCACATCAGTATAAAAAGATCGATGCTGCCACCGTCTCTTTTCCTGTGTCCGTCAGAAAGGACGGCGAAACGAAGCTGACGTACCGGGTTCGGGTCAAATACTGACCTGACCTGCAGAATCACTGTTCGTATAGTGAGGAGGAATGGATGGAGAGAGAGAAAAAAGAACGGTTCATGAACATCTGGGAAAAGTATTTCGCCGGGGCCCAGCTCCCGGTGACCTTCTGGTATACCGATGACGGGACCCGGGGGACTGCCGTCAAGCCGTCGCCAAACCACCGATGTGCCGTCGGTGATATTGCCCGGGCCATGGCAGGGCGGTCGGTCCTTGTGGGCGGCGACATTCTGAGCTGTTTCGGAGCAAAACGGTATTTCGGTTTCACCCGGGAGATCATGCCGAATTTCGACTACTTCCTCTCCTGTGGTATCCCGGGGGAACTGGAGGGGGAACGGTACAAGAAATCACCGGAGATCGTCCGAAAGATGATGGCGTCTTTTCCCTCCTTTACGGCTCCCGGACGGTACCTTGTCTTTAAACGGTGGGACAAGCTCGACGAAAAGGACTGTCCTGATGTTGTGGTCTTTCTCGGCCCTCCTGATGTGATTTCAGGCGTCTTCACCCTCTTCTACTTCGATGAGGTCGACCGCTTCAAGGTCGTTGCTCCCTTTGGGGCGGGCTGTACCACCATTGTCCTCTATCCCTTTCTTGAATCTCAGTCTGAAGAGCCCCGGGCGATCCTCGGGATGTTCGATGTTTCGGCCCGTCCCTGTATGCCTGCGACCACCCTGAGCTTATCGGTGCCGATGAAGAAATTCGATGCGATGATCGAGAACGTGGACGAGAGCTTTCTCACCGGTCATAGCTGGGAGGTCATCAGGAAACGTCTGGCCCGGACCGCGAAAAAGGAGCGGTAACAGGCCGGACCGCACAACGGTTCCGGGCGATGGCTGAGTGACCCGCCTCAGGGATAGACGACCCGGGCCTTCTCCATGATGGCCCGGACCCGGGGGTCTCTGAGAACATTCCGGAAACGGGAGGCAGTGCCCGTGAGTCCCATTTCCATAAACCGTGATTTCATGGGCGGTGGAAAATGGTCCCATATCTCTGCACCTTCCGGTGAGATCGCCTTGTTCCATTCACCTCCATTGTTGACGACAGGGTCGTATGAGACGAAGGGGATATGGACAGGCAGAAGATGGAGGACGGCCCTGTCGTTTGCCAGGGCCGGACGAATGACGGGGTAGTCTATTGAAAGCTCCGACATTGGTTCTATAAAGATTCCTCCGTAGAGGACGTCGTTGCCAACTTTGACGATGAACCCTTTCAGGTGAAGGGGCATTTCGATCCTGTTTCCCCATCCCCGTTTTTTCTTGAATTTCTCGATGGAGAGGATATGTTTTTTGATCGCTTCTTTTTCCGGAAGACTGCTGATCAGTCGTTCCGTTGCGACGTTGGTCAGCGTAATTATCTGTCCTGTCCAGGCATACCGCTCGATATCCCCGGTGGTGAGCGTGATGAGACGATCTGTCTCAGCGGCAGCGGTCAGAAGAGGCAGGGCTTTGTCGTATGTGTGCCCAAGCTTCAGATCGTACCAGTCGCGGGCGAGGATGATGATTTGGAATGTTTCGTTCCCTGATGTGCCCGGTCCCCCTTCAGGGGATGCTGGTGTGCAGGGAGAAAGAACAAGGCAGAAGAGAGCGACGGAACAGAATAAGCGGAGCAGCTTCATTCAGGTCTCCTCGTGGAGAAAGATTGACGACTATGTTTTGTACAAGTATTGAAAAACCTGACGTTTTTGTCAAGTGCGGCGACAGGTGACCGGTGAAGATCCTTGTCGCCGAATCCTTTACCGGGCGATCAGCTCAATACGGATGTTGTTAATTTCACCGGGGGGGTCTTTGGGAAATTGGCGAAGGACGATCGTCCCTGCGGCATGAAGCCTCTGAATCAGTTCGGCAAACCGTGACCCCGGTACACGGGCGGTAATGAGTATTCCTGTCCCGTGGCGGCTTCGGGAGATCGACATTGCCGCACATGATGCAAGAATATCAATCACAGTCTCTGCGGCGTCCTCGGGGTTGGTGACGGCAATGCGGACCGTGATTGTTTTTGTTGGATCCTCTCTCTGGTATGCTTCTTGTGAGACGGACGGAGGCAATGGGGAAAAGGCCTTCTCCCGCTGCGGTGCCTTCAGTGTATCAACGGAAGAGGGCGATGTTTTCTTCTCTTTTGCAGAACCACCCACTTTGGGAGGGCCTTCGGGAAGAGCATTCCCTGGGATCGAATCGGCCATGTCCTGATCTTTCATAGCCTTTCCTGAACCGGGGGCCAGGGTGCGGGCAGAAGGCAGAGGCGCAGGGGCCGGAGCCTGGGGCCTCGGTCTTTCTGGTTCCATAGCTTTTGCCGTCCCCTCTGTCTTCAGTGGGACGTGACCTGGAGAGGCAGGTTCCTGTCTGTTCTTCCGGTAGGGCACGGCCGGGGCCACGGGACGGGGTTGTTCGACAGACTGTACGACCTCACGGCTGGAAAGAGGAGGGATATAAACCGTGCCTGTCTCAGGTTCGACGGTTCTGTAAATGTAGAGGGCAATGACAACGATGACGAGAGTGGCCACAACTTGGAGAGGAATCTTGATCGAGAGGGGATAGAGGAGCCGGTGAAGGAGGCTGCTTTTTTTCTCCGTCTCACCCCTGTAAATCTCGGCCATGACCTTCTGTTTGAACCACGGCGGTGGTTCGACAGCAGGCAGATCATTAAGGTGTTCCACGGTTTTCCTGAGGTCCTCAAAGACCACCATACATGAACGGCATGACGAGAGGTGGGTTCTGAGTTCCTCCTCTTCCTCCGGCGGCAGCATTCCGTCAACAAGGAGAGAGAGCTTTTCCCTTATGTCTTTACAATCGGTCATAGATCTCCCAGGATGGTCTTCAGGTCTTTCCTGAGCGCTTCTCTTGCACGGGAGAGGCGCGATTTTACCGTACCTGCAGGGAGTGCGAGGATCTCCCCGATCTCGTCGTACGGAATCCCCTCAATGTCCCTGAGGATGATAACCTCCCGGTGTTGGGGATCGAGCCGGTTGATGCATGCCTGAACCATGCGACCTGTCTCCCGGGCCTCGGCAAGATCGGCAACCGACGGGCCTGACGCTGCCACTGTGTCGATCGAGGACGGGGGATCGTCGTCCCGGTGTTTCGGATCACTATCCACCAGGTTATGGATCTGGGAACGATTCTTTTTCAGCCGGTTCCGTGTCACATTGGCCGTTATGGTATGGAGCCACGTTGAGAAACGCGATTCCCTTCGAAAGGATCTTATGGACCGGAATGCCGAAAGAAAGACATCCTGTGCCGCCTCCGATGCCTCTTCATAATCTCCGGTCATCCGGTACGCCATGGTGAACACCTTCTTCTGATACCGTTCAACAAGAAAGCCGAAAGCCTCCGTCTCTCCTTTCTGGCAGAGGGCAACGAGGCCTTCGTCCTCCATTGCCCCCCAATTCTGTCTTTGCTTACTGTTAGACATATCCGGTGCCTGTTTTGTTCCTCGTTCATACAACACCTGACCATACGGACCTTGTCAAGAAAAAAGCCGCTTGATTACCCTGTCAGGGCCGACCAGGCGGAGGAAGATCGCAGATAGTGCCTTCACAGTGGTGTATCTCAACACTGACGTGGGCAACTTCCCTGAACCGGCTGAGGATCTCCCGGTAGTACTCGGCCCGCCGGATGTGATGGGTGACGACGGAGAGAATGACCCCCACCCCTCCTGTGCCGAGATGCCAGACATGAAGGTCGACGACCGCGTTGTCCGGCTCGCTTTCAACGGCCTTTCGTATTCGCTCCACAAGGTCGGGGTCGGTGTTCCCGTCCAGGAGGAGGGCGCCCGTCTCCTTCATGAGACCCATGGCCCAGTACCCTATGACAAGAGACCCTGCGATACCCATGAGGGGATCCATCCAGACCCAGCCGAAGAATTTTCCCGAGAAGAGGGCGATGATTGCGAGAATGGAGGTAAGGGCATCGGCGACGACGTGAAGGTAGGCTGCCCGTATGTTGTGATCTCCGTGCTTCTCGCCGAGAAGCCAGGCGCTGACAAGATTGACGATGAAACCGATGATTGCTATGCCGATGGCTTCGTTGAAGCGAATCGGCTCCGGAGACAGGAGACGGTGGACTGACTGGACAACCATGATGAGTGCAACGCCGCCGAGAACGATGGCACTTGTATACCCACCGAGGGAGGCGACCTTTCCCGTACCGAAGGTGTAACGGGGGTTGTCGGCGTGCTTTCGGGCGTAGGCATAGGCATAAACCGTTATCCCCAGAGCTCCGGCGTGGGTTCCCATGTGCCATCCGTCTGCAAGCAGGGCCATCGAGTTGAAAATCAACCCGCCTCCAATCTCAATGGCCATCATGACGAAGGTCAGAATAATCACTTTCCAGGTATTCTTCTCGGCGCCACGATTGTCAAAGGAAAACCTGTGGAGATGCTGCCACCTCGGAAGGTCGCAGACATGAATGGCATTGGCAGTCTTCTCCACATTTTCTCTTTCCATACAGAGAAAGTATACGACAGCAAGGGGATGATTCCCACTCCCTTTGTCCCGAGAGGGAATGTTGCACGAAGAAACGTTTCATGATACAATAGTTTTGTGATGAAACAAATGAGGATCAGATGACCGACGAAAGGACCATGTCCGATTTCAGAAAGAATATCAGACGGTTGGAACAGTTTTTTGCGGCAGCCCTGGGGAACGACTCGTCGTGCTGCGGTGTCACTCTTGCCCAGTATCATACGCTTCTTGCTATCGGAGAGCGGGGCTCAGCGATGGTTACGTCCCTTGCCCGCGACCTCGGATTGGACAAGAGTACGCTGAGCAGGACGATAGAAGCACTTGTCCATGGGGGACTGGTCAGGAGAGAGGTGAATCCCCGGAACAGGCGAAGTGCCGTCGTCGCCCTGACGCATGAAGGCATGCAGACCGTGGAGCTTATAAACGATCGGTGGAACAGATACTTTCGGTCGATCTTTTCCCTCATCCCTGAAGACTCTCATTTATCTGTGACGGCAGGCGTCGATCTGCTGGTCCAGGCGATGGCGAAGATCGGTGTCTGCTGCGCCAACGACGGCGATGATCCCTGCGAGGAGCAAACCGATGGGAAAAGCTAACCGGTCGAAGAGTTTTGTGACAGGCTTTATACCCACCTGCGCCGGCTTTATTCCTGTTGCATCAACCGATGTGACGGGAAGGGAGATGCTGGGCCACTGGCGTGTCCGATGGGGCATGGGCAGGATGGATTTCAAGGTCAACCCCGGTCTCTACGCTATAGGTTCTCCCGGCCAATCATCCCCCGTTTTTGTGACCGCCAACTATAAACTCTCCTTCGATTCTGTCCGGAAGAGCCTCCATGGATTAGACAGTTGGCTTATCGTTCTCGATACGAACGGGGTGAATGTCTGGTGTGCCGCGGGAAAAGGAACCTTCGGTACAGACGAAGTGGTCCGCAGAATCAGGCAGGCACGCCTTTCGTCCCTCGTCTCCCACAGGAAAGTCATCCTTCCCCAGCTTGGGGCAACCGGCGTGGCTGCTCACGATGTGCGCCGGGAAACGGGATTCACCGTTGTCTACGGTCCGGTGAGGGCCTCTGATATACCTCAGTTCATGGCCCGGGGAATGAAGGCCGACGACGGGATGAGGACAGTGACATTTTCTTTGAGAGAGAGGCTTGCCGTTGTCCCCGTCGAACTCGTTCAGTCGTGGAAGATGCTCCTTCCTGCCGTTGCCCTCCTTATCGTCCTGGCCCTGATCCGGGGACGTATGTCGCCGGGACCCCTGGCAGGGGCTCTTGTCGTCTGTATCGCGGCAGTGCTGACGGGAACGGTTGCCGTCCCTGTGCTCCTTCCTTTCATCCCCGGCAGATCCTTTATTTTCAAGGGGTGGCTTGCAGGACTCGCCGTAGCGGTCCTTTCAGCGGTAGTGTTGAAAGGAGGGTGGATGGCAGCGGCAAGTCTCGTCTTTCTCGTTCCCGCTGTCTCGGCCTATCTGGCCCTCAATTTTACCGGTGCAACCCCCTGGACGTCACTCTCAGGGGTAAGGAAGGAGATGCGCCTCGGTCTGCCGCTGATCATAGCCTCTGCTGCCCTGGGGTGTATATTCGGGATTGCTGAATTGTGGAGGGTAGCATGAAACCATTCGAATATATGAGAAATACTGTCACGCTGACAGTTGACCGGAGCCGCTGCACAGGCTGTGGTATCTGTCTTGACGTCTGTCCCCGACGGGTCCTCGTGAGAGAAAACGGCACGGTGACCATTGCCCAGAAGGACCGGTGTATCGAATGCGGGGCATGCCGGAAAAACTGCCCTTCAGAAGCCATCTTTGTCGATGCAGGCGTAGGGTGCGCCTATGCGGTGATACGGGGAGCGCTCCGGGGTACGGCGCCCGATTGTTCCTGCAGCGGTGATTCCACCTGCTGTTAGGCTGGCGAACTTCTTTTATTCCATTTTTCGAGACTGTGGTAATATGGTGACAGTAGAGACGTCGGTGCCTCTGCGATGGGCCCTGACAGGGGAAAGGAGCGTGGGGTGTTCGTGAAAAGGGCTGTCTTGGTTACAATGGTTTTTTTCGTCGTGATCCTCATGGCCATTCCTGTTTTTGGTGCCGGGAAAGAGGATCTGATCGACAAGGAGAACCTGGAGAAGAGTCTGGGCCGGGCTGCGGCAGATCTGAGGAAGGAACCGTTTCTTACCAAGCCGGAGATCTACAATCGTCTGGTCAGGTTTCTCACCGAAAACCCCGGGATCCTGGGAAGTGCATATGCCACCCCGCCGTTTCCGAAAGGGTCGAAACGGATGACCTACTATTACGTCTATCGCCGGGGGAAGGATGACTTCGGCATGAGAGAGAATATTAATTATAATTTTGCCGAATCAAAGCGGGCAGGGTGGTACCGCCTTCCGCTGGAGACGCTTAAACCCCGGTGGAGCGAACCCTATTCGGGCACTGACAATGAAGGAAGGGAGATTACGATGAAGACGTACACCCTTCCTGTTTGTGACGACAAAGATGATCTGCTCTTCATGGTGACCGCTGATATCCCGGGAGGCCAGTGAGAGAACGGATTGGCTCGCAGGACCTTTTGTTTGTGTCCCACAGGGATTTTTCCGGCATACGGGACAATGCCGGGAAGTGCGGTTGGGGGGAAGCGGCGGAGGGCGAGCGATGTCAGGAAAGGTGGCATGATTCTCGATAATATTGTTGTTCTCGATCTTACACGTCTTTTCCCGGGCCCCCTCTGTACCCAGTTTCTTGCCGATTTCGGTGCTTCGGTCATAAAGATCGAGAGCCCTGACGGCGATCCTCTCAGGACGCGGGGCGCCAAAATCACGAAACATGCAGGCTCTTTTCTCACCCTGAACAGAAACAAGAAGAGCGTTGTCCTTGATCTGAAGAAGAAGGAAGGGGCCGACATATTCATGGCTCTGACCAGGAAGGCCGACGTTATCATAGAAGGGTTCAGGCCGGGGGTTGTCGATGATCTGGGTATAGGCTATGAGGCTGTGAAGAAGATCAATCCGTCCGTCGTCTACTGTTCCCTGTCGGGATACGGGCAGACAGGACCTCTCAGGGACCGCCCGGGCCACGACATCAACTATATCGGCCTTGGCGGACTTCTCTACCTGACGGGGAGAGGCGAAGGCGGAACGCCTGCCCTTCCCGGTGTCCAGAGCGCCGATGTGACAGGTGCCTATCTCGCCGTTATCGGCATTCTTCTCGCAATCCTCAGAAGACAGAAGTCGGGGGAAGGAAGCTTTGTCGATGTTGCCATGCTCGACGGGGTTGTGGCATCGTTGCCGGGATACGTTGGAGAGTACCTGGCCCGTCGTACTGTACCGGAACCAGGAGAAACCCGCCTGAACGGAGGATACGCATGCTACAATACCTATGGGACCAGGGATGGCAGATCGGTGAGTCTCGGAGCCCTTGAACCTCACTTCTGGGAAAGGTTTTGCCGGGAGATCGACAGAACCGAATTCATCGACGATCACTATGCCGACCTTCCCCGGCAGGGAGAGATGAAGGAGGCAATCAGGCTCATATTCAGGCAGCGGACCATGGATGAGTGGATCGCATTCTGGCGGGAAAAGGATGTGCCCTGTGAACCAGTCCTGTCCCTCGACGAGGTTCTCGCTCATCCTCACATGGCTGCGAGAAAGATGTTTTTTGCCATCGACCATCCGACCGAAGGAAGGGTGGCCCAGGTAGGTATCCCAGTCAAGCTGTCGGGGTACGAGCCTGGCCCTTCGTCTTTGCCCCCCGGTCTTGGGGAACATACAGGTGAAATCCTCATGTCCCTGGGGTATTCACCGGATGATATCGCCCGTTTCGCCAAAGCTGGGGTTCTCGGCACCAGAGAGCACAGGAATGAGCCCGATGGACATGAAGTGGAAGATTGACGACCGTCCTCCCGCCATAGATCTCTGCCTTCTGGCTCTCCAGTGGCTTATGGTCATTGTGCCGTCCATCGTGATCGTCGCCAGGATCGTTGGTCTCTACTACGGTGTGGACGGCGGGGGATACATTCTCTATCTCCAGAAGATGTCCTTTGTCATGGCTGTGGTCCTCCTCTTTCAGACGACCGCCGGCCATAGATTGCCCCTCATCAGCGGACCGGCGACAGCCCTTCTTGTCGGTATTCTTTCCTCCGGGCCATCATCTGCCGGTGCGGTCAATCTCTCGATTTTCATAGGAGGGGCTCTTCTCTGTCTCCTCGCTGCTACAGGATTTTTCACCGCTGTCCGCCGCCTTTTTACGGCACGGATCGTGGCATCGGTTCTCCTTCTTATAGTCTTTACCCTTCTTCCGGCTGTCCTGAAGCTCATCGCCCCTTCTTCCGGCCATTTCTCAACGCCTTTCTTCGCTCTTCTTCTTGTTGTCTCCATGCTGATTCTTCAGGTTCTCCTGCGAGGGGTATGGAAGTCAACGGTCATCGTGTGGTCGATGATCGGAGGCAGCCTGATTCACCGCATGATCTTCAATGCCGTACCCTTCGTCTCCGGATCGGGGTCGCCGCCCTTTTTTCAGTCGTTTTTCGCATATATCCCCCTCTCATTCACGTTTGATCCTGCTGTGACGCTCTCCTTTTTCTTCTGTTTTGTTGCCCTCATCGTTAACGATCTGGCCTCTGTCGAGTCGCTCCAGGAGCTTCTCGATCCGCCGAAGATGAAAGAACGGCTTACCAGGGGACTTGCGACGACAGGAGGGGGTAATATGCTTGCAGGATTTTTCGGTATCGCAGGGCCTGTCAACTATTCCATCAGCCCCGGGATCATTGTCTCAACAGGGTCTGCGTCCAGATTTCCTGTTATTGGAGCGGGGATTGTCCTGGCAGTTCTTGCCTTCTCCCCCGCCCTTCTCTCCGTTGTCGGTGCTGTTCCTCCTGCCGTTGTCGGTGCAGTCCTCATCTACATTCTTGGTTTTCAGGTCTCTGCGGGGTTCACAATCCTGGCGAAGGAACCGGCCGGCCTGACGCCGGAAACGGGCCTTGTTGTTGGTCTCCCTCTTATCTTCGGGAGTATCGTCTCATTCTTCCCGTCTCATGTCATTGATGCCATCCCTGCCCTGGTGCGTCCTGTCGCAGGAAACGGGTTTGTAGTCGGCGTCGTGTCGGCTCTCCTCCTGGAACATCTCCTCTTCCGGAAGACGTAACCTTCGGTCCGGTCCGGTGTCCCACGGGATCTTCTGTTCTCTCCCAACGGCTTCGTAAAGGGTCATGATCGCTTCCGCTTCGTCTTCCGGTGAAGGCCACAGTGTTGCCCTTTCAAAACCGATCCGTCCAAGAGTCTCCCTGAAAGAAATATCGGTTATCAGACGGGCCGCCTTCTCAACGAAATCGCCGGGGTCAGAGGGATCGAAGGTCAGTCCGGCCTGGTCTTTGTTGTCACGGCCAATGAGCCCGTTGTTTCCCGGTATATTCGACGCAAGAAGAGGCCGCCCGGCTGCCATCGCTTCAAGAACAACGTTTGAGAGCCCTTCGGCCCGGGAGGCATTGACAATTATATCGGCGCTCATGTAGGCGGACCGCATGGCGTCAACAGGAATCAAGGGAAGCCATTGTGCCCATGGGCGGGCCCTGTCGATGGTTTCAGCAAACCGGCCGGCATAATCCCTGTCGATGGGGGGACCGGCGAAGACGATCCGTGCCCTGTCGAGTTGATCGTGGAGTATTCTGAAAGCATCGAGACATTCAAGATTACCCTTGACAGGGCGGATGCCTGCAGGAAGGAGAAAGACGACATCCCTTTCTGTGAATCCCAATTTCTGCCGAAGGTCGAACGGCCTGTCGCCGAACCACATAAAGGCCTTCTGCACGTACGTGATCTTCGACGCGAGGTTTCTGTCCTGGCTGACGAGCCGGTTGGTCATGTGATCGCTCTGGGTGAGGATCGCCCGGGCACGACGACAGACATCGAGGATGACGGGTACCAGTTCGCCCCTGTTCAGATCGATGGTGAGATCTGTTCCCGACGGCGAGATGACGAGGGGTGTTCGGGCGATCCTGTCACCGATCATTGGATCGAGAAGCGGCCTCCCTGTTTTTATGATGTGATGGGCATGAATGATATGGGGGGAAGAGGTTTCGAGGACCGACCTCATCCGTTCCGGGGTCATATCGGCAGACGGGAGCACGGTGACCGTGACCCCTTTTTCCGTGAGCGACCTGCGCCACCGTTCCACGGTAACGGCGTTTCCGCAGATTGCCGGGAAGGCGTCAGGTGTCAGGATGAGAACCCGGAGACCATTGTTCATGAACGGACCTCGGGAAAGGGGACGACAGAGATATCGTACCGGGAAAGAAGGGTTTTGAAATGGGGATCAAGAAGGACGGCAAGCTCTCTTTCCCGCGCCGCCGTGGAAAAACGGGAGAAAGGTCCCATCGTTGAGGACGGAGCCCGTCTGCCGGGATGAACCATGATTTCTGTCAAGCCCTCGGGCACTTCGTGGAGCGTATCCTCCAGTGTGGGGAGGCTGAGGCGGTCCTTGAGGAAGAGACCACGGAAGTGTTCCGTTGTATTGATTCCCGTTGTTCTGCACAGGTGGCGGAGATGGCGGGATGCTTTGCTGAACCGCCGCCCTTCAGCAAAGAGGTCTTCAGGGACGGCCCTGAGCATTCGGGCCGACGGGTTCTCTTCAGGGAGCCGGATCCAACGAATGCCGAATTCCTTTGCCACCGATATGACCGCCCTCAGCACCGCCGGAAGGACGTGAATATGCTGGTGGCCGTCGAGATGAGAGACGGGGACACCCATCCCGATGAGAAAGCCTATCTGGGCTCTCACTTCATCTTCCACCTCTTTTTCGAGCTGCCGATCGCTTTTTTTGAGAAGGATCTTCCGGGCTACCACCTTCCCGTGAAAGGTGCCGTCACCGTCGACCAGGAAACGGGAAACATGGGAAAGGGGCCTCCCTTCAGAGAGATTGATGTGGGCGCCGAAAGATATTCGTGACGAACGGATCCGGGTGATACCGCCGAGAGTTTCAGCCATAAAAGGGGTGTTTGCGAGGATGCTTATGCTTGAAACAACCCCCGCTTCAACAGCTTCGACGATACCATCGTTTCTTGAAGGGTCGGCACCAAAGTCGTCTGCGTTGACAATAACCCGTTTCATTTCAGTCCTTCGGCACGGATGAAGATGTTTGTGAAGGCATATGTGCCGTTACCGTTCTCTGTAAAACGGGCCCTCTTTTCCGCCCTCAGTTTCAGAAGGTAGTCGAAGAGTCCCTCATGAAGGCCCTCGTATTCGTCCGGCGTAAAGAGACGTTCCGATTCTCTGATGATGCGGATGTCCCGGAAGAGTTCGTTGAGCCGCTTCAGGATCTTTTCCGTATCGGCCAGGGAAATGGTGAGAAGCCAGAACCTGCCTGTGTCAGGTTCAATGAACCGGGGAACGGATGCGAGGATCTTGAAGAGATGACGGGTCCCGTCAGGGCCGCCATACCGGGGACCGAAGGGGGACATACCGGGGGTTTGGGGCGGAGTGGCGATGACAACATCGAAAGGGCTGTCCCTGTCGACAACGGGGGCAGGGAGATCATACCACGAACCGGCTATGGGGACGACAATCGCTCGGGCATTACACATGGCTCCATTCCGTGACGTTGCCATGCATGCCTCAGGGTTTATGTCCTGTGCAACCACCATCCGGGCTCCTTTCCTGGCTGCTGCGACGGAGAGAATTCCCGAGCCGCACCCGAGGTCGAGGACCGTCTCTCCCGGCCTTACATCAATGAGTTCGGCCAGTTCGATGCTCGACGATGATGGGGCGTGAACACCTTCGGGAACGTAAAGGTCGCCTGGTGAAGGAGAGGACGGCGCCGTTGGCTGATGAGAAGGCGACCGGTGGTCGTTCGTCCGTCGGGCAGAGGCGGCGTCGAGGATTCTTTGCAGGAGTCCGGGGTAATCGAGCCCGGCAGATCGCCCTGAGAGGGCAAAGGCCTCCCCTGCTTCAAGACTCGGCGTTGTGTTTGCCTCCAGGATGTAGATATTTCCTGACGGAGAGATCCTGATATCGAACCGGCCATAGTCCCGGAGGCCGAGGGCTCTGAACGCACCGATGACCACATCGTCAAGTTCGGCGGCCAGATCGGGCTCGAGGGAAGCAGGAAAAAGATCCTCACGGTCCAGGGGCTGGTCGAGAAGCTTGAATTCTTCAGAGAGTACGGGCTCCGTTCCCTGGGTTGACCATTCGAGAACAGGGAGAACGTCAGGTCCTTCTCGTCCGTCGATGACAGAGACGGCAAATTCCCGCCCGGTGATGAAGGTTTCAATGAGAAGGGGTTGGTGGAGGATACCGAGGAGCCTCGATGCGTGGGCCACGATCTCAGGCTCGTGAGAACTGATTGTGAGATTTCTGCTCATGTGTTCCCATGAAGCCTTGAGAACCCATGGGTTGGGAAGCCACCGGGGAATGGCCGCAATGGGTTCTGTGACCGTAATAGCCGGCGGAACAGGAATTCCGGCGGCTGCGAGAACTTTTCGTGCAGCTGCCTTATTGTCTGCCAGTGCGCAGGCTTTGCTATCCGACCCTATTATGAAGGCGCCATGTGTTTCGAGGATCGAACGGACCACGAAACGAAGCACCCCTGTTTCCTTGAATCTATCCGTGTGGTCGATGACGAGATCGCACGTCCGAGCCAGGTTGGCTGCACCGGTGACAATCTCTTCTGAATCGGCGACAACCGGTATGTGGCCGAGAGCCCTGAGTCCCTCGGAAATGGCTTCGGCACACCGGCAGGGTGAGTTACGTGTCCGGACGACTCCTATTCGCATATCAGGAGCGGGTTTTTATTCCGTACCGCTCTCAACCCCCTTTATCTTCCCCCTGCACACGATGAATATTTCCGAACTGACGCTCCGCGATGCGGCAGGTTTAAAAACCTGGACATCGCGGAAGATACTTTTCAGGTCGGTCACCGTTCCCTTGAATCGGTCGGAGAAAAACGATTTTATTACAGACTGACCCCCTGCCTTCAAAGACTTCTCTATGACCGTTCGGATTGCACCATAAATCTCATCGACCCGAGCCATGTCTACATCCCTGATGCCTGAGAGATTGGGAGCTATATCGCTCGTTATTGCATCGACGGTTGTCAGTCCTTGTTCTGAAAGAATCTCTCCCACGTTGACCGTCAGAATATCGCCCTGGATGGTCATGATGTTGGTTGTATTGAGCGGTTCGACAGGAAGGATGTCGATCCCTATGACCCGTCCCTCAGGGCCGACGATCCGGGAGAGAACCTGGAGAAAACTTCCTGGAGCGCACCCCAGATCGAGGACCGCATCCCCTTTTCTGAGAATATGATACTTTGTCTGAATCTCTTCGATCTTGTACGCACTCCGGGCCCTGTACCCGTCTTTCTTCGCTTTTTTGAAATAACTGTCCTTAACGACGAATCTGGTCATAGGGATTGATGAGGAGACCAGGTGCCGGAGGTTGCTCTTCGTCTTTCTTTTCTCTCTCGAAAACCTGTCTCACAAAAAACTGGAGGATTTCCTGAAATCGTTCGGCGTTGGCAAGGGTCTCGATGAGCCCTTTAAATGTTCCGTATGCTCCGTCAAGATAGGCGAGATAGGCGTAATCTTCCAGAACACGCCTGATCTGGGGAATCTGTTCCCTGAAGACTTCCTGATTGACGATACCCTGAATGAAGCGGATTTTTTTCTCTTCAACCATATAGGGGGGTATCAACAATGTTGAAGCTGTCCCGCTCTCGAAATCATGGCGGTCCTGTTCCATGGAAGCCCAGAAAAGAGGGAAGGATGTGAAGATCGGCTTTTCAAGAAGTACAGATGTCTCCTCGGCCTCAATAGGTCCGGGAACGGGTAAACCAAGAATATCCTCAGGTTTTTCCACCGGTCCTGCCATGGAAGAGGTGAACTGGAGGATTGTCTTGATCTCCTTGCGATACAGACCTGAGATTCGCGAACCTTCATCCAGAAGATAGAATGCGTAAGCCGGAGATATTTCCCGGCACATCATCGATCCCGGCGCCGTCTCCTGGAAATCCTTCACCAGGGCGTCAAAACCCTCTCGTGCCACAGGGGAGGTCATGAGGTCGAGAAGTCCTTTGGTGCAATGGAGGATAGCGTGAAAAAAAGCCACGGCATTCCGCTTCAGCTCGCACCCTAGAATGATGATCCGCGTTCCCTCGGGGTCGTAGCTCGAAAGAAATCCCCTGTGGTGTTTTGTTTCGGTAACCCGTCTGTACACCGGTTCTTTGTCCTGATCGATATCGGGCACCGTGATACCCGATGTTCTGAGGCGGAAGAGAGCCTTTTTGATCAGCTTTCGTATGCTCTTGTTCTCTTCCTGACCGTATACCATACCAAGAAACTCTGCCGCCGACTCCGTTTTGACGGCCTTCAGCCGTTCGAGCACCTCTGTTTTTTCGTCAGTTGTGCATCCGAGGAATGTCTGCCGTGCTCCCTCGAGGTTCTTTCCTTCCGTTATACACTCGATCAGGTTATTCATGCAATGCTGCCCCTCTCCCTATCCGGTGACCCTGTATCCTGCCTTCTCTATCTGTTTCTTCATATCATCGGGCTTAACCGTTGCTTCGTCATACTCAATGACAGCGGTCCCGATCTGAACATCACTTTTGATAACCCCCGGGGTAGCGGCAAGCGCTTTTCTGACTGCCATAACGCAGTGCTGACAACTCATGCCTTCAATGGTAAAACGGGTTTCGGCCATGACAACCTCCTTTTTCTGTGACACCATTGTACCACTATACCACGATCGTTGTTACCGCGGCCTGCGCTTTTTTGGCCTGCTTGCCGTGAGGGCGAATGTCTTGCCTTCGTTCTTTTTCTTTGCCGCCGGACCCTTGCCTGCCGGACCGGCTGTCTGTCGCCGGGTGTCCGTTTTCCCCGAGCCCCGTTTTTCTCCTCCCTTCACCGCCGATGTTTTCGATGGTGCTGTTGTTCCCTTCACGGGAGACCGGGTCTTTCCTGCGCCCTTCGCCGGTGGTGGCAAGGACGACCCTTTTTCCGCTGACTTTATGCCTTCGATCATGTCACTCAGTTTTTCTATCCGTTTGGCCCACTCTTCGTGATGGTCGCAGACATCTGAAGGAAACTGGCAGTAGGAACAGAATTGCTGAGACTGTCCCCAGTCTTCCTTCATCCAGTCGATCACCTGAACCGCTACCTCGAGAAATAAGATCCTTTCTTTCTCTGTCATCGTCGCCTCCTTGTTCGTGGTCTCTGATACCCTTTATTCGTGTTCGGCAGAATGGATGTCAACAGAACGAAACCGTTTTGTTTCGGACCTCATATGTTTCTCCTGAAGCATCTTTTCCTTCGCTCTTTTCGACCGTTTCCGTTTCTGCCGTCTTATCTTTTCGATCCGTCGCCGTTCAGCACTTTCTCTGCCAAGGAGAAGATTCTCAATCTTTGTAAGGAGGATTCTCCGGGCTATGAAACGATTGAGCGCCTGAGACCGCTCCCGCTGGCACTTGACCTCTATCCCTGTGGGAATATGCTTGAGATAGACACAGGTCGATGTCTTGTTTACATTCTGGCCGCCCGGTCCGCCTGAATGGACAAATTTCTCGATGATATCACGCTCGGCGATACCCAGTTGGGCCATCTTGTCGGCGAGGGCCTGTTCCTTCTCGGGACTTACACTGAAACACTGTGTCATGGGAGCCGTTCCAGGAAATTCCGGAGATGATCGTTGACGATGTCCGGTTTTTCGATCATTACCATATGTCCCCCGTCCTCAACGAAACATAATTCTGAAGAGGGCATCTCTCTGTGAAGGAATTCGGAGTACTTGGGGGGTGTGAGCCGGTCGTCGGTTCCACAGATGATGAGAATGGGCATCGTAAGTTCCCTGAGCCGTCCCGTAATATCAAAGCGGTCGCAGGCGAGGAAGTCCTTGAATACGACCGACGGATTGTTCTTCATGTAAGCATTCAGTCCCATCTCCCTGATCCAGTCGGGACTTTTGGGCGAGAAGGCGTAATCGATGATATTTTTCACCGTCGATCCCATATCCTTCTGGATCCCTGTGAGGATGTCGGGAAAGACCCGCAACCGGGCGCCTGTCCCTATAAGGACGAGACCACGCACGGACCGGGGAGACTGAAGTGCCATGGTCATGGCGATGGCACCACCCATGGAATGGCCGACCACAACATACCCGTCACCGTCTTCGCCGATGGCGCCAAATATTGCCTGACCGAATGTCTCAATGCTGTCGAGGCCTTCCTCCGGCGATGTGCCGTGACCGGGGAGATCTACCAGAATGATTTCGCCGGCCTCCTTCAGCCCCGTTCTCTGAAAGAACCAGGTCAGTGTCGACCCTCCTGCTCCGTGAATAAAAAGGGTCTTCGGTCCTTTTCCGTATCGTTCAATATTCATCTCTCTTCCGCCTCCAGATTCAGCTTGCAAGGAACAATGGGAAATTATATCATGAGAATATGTGGTTCGGTCTTCTTTTTGTCATCCCCTTCCTTCTCTTTTCCTGTGTCCGTCCGGAACAGCCTCCTGTGCCGGTGAAACAGTCCGTTCAGGTTCAGAACGAAACAGTGAGCCCGAAAGAACTGGACGAGATCAAAAAGAGCCTTAAAGGTGATATAAAGATCAAGCTCAAAAAGGATGGAAAAGGTGCATACACGTGGGAGATATCGGGCCGCGACGCCCAGGAGGTTCTGAAGGTCAATGATACACTGAGACGACGGCTCAATGAGTAGAGGAGGTCCTGTCTCACCCTTCAGTTACTGGCAGGAACGTCCCTCCCGGCGGTTGAGGTGCAAAGCCCCTGTCGGCCGTCCTTCGGAGGACTGTGGCACTTTAAAAGAGAGATTCAATGCGTTATTATATGGTGTACAGCAGGATGTTGACTAACCGAGTGCGAGGTATTCTGTATGAAAGGCTTTGAATACACCGTTAAGACATTTTCTATGGAGAACCTTGAAGAGAAGGGTATAGTCGTTCACCCTCACAACAACATCGTATTTGCATGCAGGCCCGACGGTGCATGTGCTGTTCATGATGTGGGACTGGAACAGATGGATCATCTCTCGACCCTTCTTAACGAGATGGGATCGGATGGCTGGGAGCTGGTTCAGATGTTTTTTCACTCGTCCGGTATTGTCAGTTTCTGGAAGAGACGGCTGGAAAAGTCAAAGAATGGAAAGGCAGGGAAATAAGAAGAAAAACGATTAACGGAGGTGAAGGGTTATGGCATTAACACCTGTTCAGTTCCTGTGGGAGACGAGATTCCCCTCACTGCGGGACTCTATGGACAAGCTTTTCGAGGATTTTTTCGGTAATGCCGCATTCCCGTCCTTACGAACGGAGCACTGGCTTCCGGCGGTTGATGTTCATGATACGAAGAAAGAATTGGTGGTCACCATGGATATCCCCTCCGTAGACCCCGCTGAGCTCTCCATAGCTATTACAGACAATATGCTTACCATTAAAGGCGTAAAGAAGAAAGAAGATGAACTCGAAGAGCAGGACGCATATCGGCAGGAGCGGTATTACGGCACGTTCCAGCGGACGGTTCAGCTCCCTGCGGAGGTCATGGCGGATAAGGCGAAAGCAACATACAAAGACGGTGTGCTGAAGATCAGGATTCCAAAGTCCCAGAAGATCATGCCGAAAGAGATCAGGGTTGAAGTAAAATGAGGAACAAAAGGATGGTGTCCCTATGAAAGATCAGGTGGAAAAGGTTATCGATAAGATCCGGCCTCAACTGCAGATGGATGGCGGCGATATTGAACTTGTCGATGTTGTTGACGGTGTGGTAAAAGTCCGCCTTAAAGGTGCCTGCGGAACCTGCCCGATGAGTGCGATGACACTGAAAATGGGAGTCGAGAGGGTCATCAAGGAGGCGATCCCTGAGGTGAAAGAAGTCGTTTCCGTCTGAGGGCTGTCAGCAGGCCTCCGGTCCAGCGCTGAGATCTGGTCCGGAACAGCGGTGAGGAGCTGCTCCATCGTCAGGAAAAGGGCGGCGACCAGGGAGAAGACGGCTGGAAGACGACAGGTCAACAAGAAGAGAAGATCGGGAATGCAGCGATGAAGAGGGGCGTGAGCCCCTCTTTTTTGTCCATATTTTAACCGGCCCATGTTGCCATGGTTTCCGGAACATCATTCTGTTTTTTTGATTACGAACCAAAAGGGGGATCACATGTTTACGTCAGAGCAGACAATCGAGCTTGTCCGTCAGTTGATCCGTATCAATACATCAAATCCTCCGGGGAACGAGGCAGAGGCTGTCCAGTTTCTCGAGAGCGTGCTCATGGACCATGGGATGGATGTGACGGTTTTCACGCCGGTGAAGGGTAAGGCAAACCTCATGGCGAAAATCGAGGGAAAACGTCACGGAAACCCTGTCGTCCTCCTGAATCACATCGATGTTGTTCCTGCCCGTGCCGAACAGTGGGACATGGACCCTTTCGGTGCAGAAGTCAGAGACGGGTACATTTACGGCAGAGGGGCAATTGACATGAAAGCCCAGACCATCTGTCACCTTGTCGCCTTTATGAATATCAGGGCTGAAGGGATTCTCCCCGAGAGAGATATTCTCTTTCTTGCGACCTGCGATGAGGAAGTAGGCGGCGGGTATGGCCTCAAATACATGCTCCGCGATGTGAAGGAGTTGCGCCAGGCCTCCTTTGTTCTGAG
The DNA here is from genome assembly GCA_964421445.1 of uncultured Pseudomonadota bacterium. Lineage (GTDB taxonomy): Bacteria > Desulfobacterota > Syntrophorhabdia > Syntrophorhabdales > CAYQXL01 > CAYQXL01. The sequence continues at coordinate 13,465 of CAYQXL010000006.1, read as the reverse complement.
TGAAGGAGGAGGAATCATCGAAGAGAATGGCAAAACGACAGCTCAGATCGCTGTCTCGGAGAAGAGGCTTGCCCAGTTTGTGGTAAGAGCCGCAGGTGCCGGCGGTCACGGGTCCATGCCCCACGGTGACAATGCCAACGAAAAGGTGGTTCATGCTGCTCAGGCGATCCTCTCTCACCAGTGGCCCATGAAGCCGACAGCCGTTGTCTCTGCGTACTTTAAGGGCGTATTTGAGCATGACGCCAGCCTGTCTGTCCCTTTCACCACAATGACGGAGATGGTAAAAGAGAAAACATTCCGCCGGATCATCGAGGATAATCCCGTCTATAACGCACTCCTGAGGAACACGGTGACCCTTACGGTTCTCCGGGGTGGGGACAAGGTGAATGTCATTCCATCGGTGGCGGAAGCCCATTTCGATGCGCGGATCCTCCCATCTGAAAGCCGTGAGAGGTTTTTCGAAAAGATCAGAAAACTTGCCGGCGACGGTGTAACGGTAGAAGCGGTGGAGCAAAAAGAGGATGATCAGCCGGGGAGATCGGATTTTAGGACGCCGTGGTTCCGCGGTCTCCAGGCGATTACAAAGAGACATTTCGGAGACATTCCGGTCCTGCCTTTTGTCACAACCGGTGCAACGGATATGCGGTACCTGAGGGAACTGGGCATTACGGCGTACGGATTTTTCCCCGTCAGGATAAGCGCTGACGACCTTCGGCGCATGCACGGGGTCAACGAGCGGATATCTATAGAAAATCTCCTTGAAGGGTGTGAAGTGACCAAAGAGATCGTCCGATTTCTTGCCCAGAATGTCTGACGTTATTGTCTTGACATGATAATGGTTTTCTGTAGTAAATAATTGAGTGAAATCCGTAACAAGCGATCTGTATCGTCGAGAAAACAATAAAAGGAGGTGGGCTGTTACTTCACTAAAATTAAGGCGTTATGCCATCATGGGGGAGACATGAAAGAAATAATGCAAGGAAACGCAGCAATTGCCAGAGGCGCCTGGGAAGCCGGTGTCAAGGTCGCTGCCGCATACCCTGGAACGCCCAGTAGTGAGATTCTGAGGGACATAGCGGACACGTACCCTGACATTTATGCAGAATGGTCTCCAAACGAGATGATAGCTGTGCAGGTTGCCAGTGGTGCTGCCATCGCGGGTGTCCGCTCTATGGCAGCAATGAAACATGTCGGTATGAATGTTGCTTCAGACTGTTTTATGACCCTCGCCTATACAGGCATCAAGGCAGGGCTCATGATCGTTGTCGCAGACGACCCCTTTGTCCACAGCTCGCAGAATGAGCAGGACAGCCGGAACTGGGCACGGTTCGGTAAGGTTCCCATGCTGGAGCCCGGCGATGCCCAGGAGTGCCTCGACTTCACAAAAGCAGCCTTCGACATCAGCGAACAGTTCGATACACCTGTCCTTCTCCGGACCGAAACCAGGATCGCCCACTCCGACTCGATTGTTCAGGTCGGTGAGAGAAAAGAGTCCAAGATTGTCCCCGGCCTTGATCCGAAAGATACACCGAAGTATGTCATGGTTCCGGTGAACGTAAGAGTGAGAAGAAAATTCGTTGAAGAAAGGATGAAGAAACTCTCCGAGTTTGCCGATACGTGGAAACACAATGTAATGGAGATCAACGATCCGTCCATCGGTGTGATCACGAGCGGCGCATCCTATATGTACACAAAAGAGGTATTCCCCGAATATTCGTTCCTGAAACTCGGTATGGTCTGGCCTCTTCCCAAGAATCTGATTGCAGAATTCTACAAGAAAGTGAAAAAAGTCATTATCGTTGAAGAACTTGACCCCTTCCTTGAAACAGAAATCAAGGCTCTTGGATTCAAGGTATTCCACGGCAAGGACCTCATTCCCAATATGTATGAACTGACCCCTGAGATCGTAGAAAAATCTCTGAAGGGCAAGAAATACAAAGAGCCCAAGATCAGGGTGAAACCTGAGGAACTACCGAGAAGACCGCCGAACCTCTGTGCCGGCTGCTCTCACAGACCTCTGTTCTACGGGTTGAAGAAACTCGGTGCTTTTGTATTCGGCGACATCGGATGTTATACTCTCGCCTCGGCACCTCCGCTTCAGGCTCTCCATACAACAGTCTGTATGGGTGCCGGTGTAGGCCAGGCCCACGGAGCCATGAAAGCTCTGGGAAAAGAGGGTCTGGGAAAGATTGTTGCCGTTCTCGGCGATTCGACATTCCTCCATTCCGGCGTTACACCCCTCATGGATGCAGTCTATAACAAAGGCAATTCAACAACGATCGTCCTTGATAACAGGATCACCGGTATGACAGGTCACCAGGAACATGCCGGAACAGGTTTTACCGTCCGCGGTGAACCGGCCAACATGATCAATTACGAAGAGCTTGGCAAGGCCCTTGGTGTAAAGAGCATCCGGAAGATAGATCCGTACAACATCAAAGAGTCCATGGAGACCATCAAAGAAGAGATGGAAAAGGACGAGGCATCCCTCATTCTCTGCACAGGCAGCCCCTGTATGCTGCTCAGGCGGGAGAAGAGAAAATTCGAGTTCCCTGTCTACGCGATCGACATGGATAAATGCCGCGGCTGCAAAATGTGCCTTGAGATCAACTGTCCTGCCATCAGCTGGAAAGAGGGTGCGGGTCAGACGGCAGATGGCCATAAGAGAAAAGGGACCGTCTACATCAATCCTGATCAGTGTGTTGGTTGCCAGGTTTGTGTCCAGGTCTGTAAGTTCGAAGCCATTCAACCCGGCACAAAGTGAGGAGGTATTCCATGACGATGAACGGAAAAACAGTGAACATTTTTATGTCCGGTGTTGGCGGCCAGGGAACAATCCTCGCCAGCAATATCCTCGGCGAAGTTTTCATGAAAGCCGGATATGATGTAAAGAAGGCGGAAGTCCACGGTATGGCACAGAGAGGCGGCGATGTCACAACCCATTTCAGGTTCGGCAAGAAAGTCTACTCTCCCCTCATTAAGTACGGTGATGCCGACTTTCTCGTCTCCTTCGAGCTCCTCGAAGCAATCCGCTATATCAACTGGGTGAAGCCTGAGGGCAAAATCATCCTGAATACGCAGCAGATCCTTCCGCCTGCCGTCAGTCTCGGCCAGATGGAATATCCCAAGGACGTTGAAAAGATATTCAAGAAATTCTTCAAAGAAAACGTCCACATTGTAGACGGGCAGGGAATCGCCAAAAGACTCGGCAATGTCCAGGCAGGAAATGTGGTTCTCGTAGGTGCTTTCTCGAATTTCTTCCCTGAAATCAAGGAAACCCAGTTTATCGACGCCATGAAGACTCTGCTTGCGCCCAAGCTGCATGATCTTAATATCAAAGCATTTTACGAAGGAAGAAAGGCCCTTTAAAAGGGGCCTTTCCCCTTTTTTTCTCGTACCTTTTCTCGTTCTTTTCATTTCATTACTATTTCTCTGTCCTGAAAGGTCTGATGCTATGGAAGTCTTTACCCTCACAAACGGTCTTACATGTGTTTTTGAAAAACGGAAAGATGCCGGTGTTGTTGCTGTCCAGGTGTGGGTTGAGGTGGGCAGCAAGTTTGAAAACGGAAAGAATGCCGGTATTACACACTTTATCGAGCATCTAATCTTCAAGGGCACAGAAGATGTAAAGGCAAACCAGATGGCTGCACGAATCGAGGCATTGGGCGGCTCCATCAATGCTTTCACGTCCTACGACAATACGGTTTACCATATTGTCGTGCCGACAAGGAGTTTTGAAGAAGGACTCAAACTCCTTGTCGATGCCGTCGTTTCTCCCGCCTTTCCTCAGACCGAGATAGAGAAGGAAAAGAAGGTTGTCCTGGAAGAGATCAAGATGAACGATGATGATCCCCAGAGAAAACTCTTCCGCGAACTCTTTTCGAGGAGTTACAGGAACCATCCCTATGGCCGTCCGATCATCGGTTTTGAAGAGGTGATTGCAACGATGACCCGCCAGGAGATTGTGGCCTACTTCGGTGACCACTATTACGCCGGCAATATGGTCGTGGTCATTGTTGGTGACTTCGACGATGCCAAAGCCCGGTCGTTTCTTGCCGGGCTACCTGGAAAGAAGGGCGGCGGCAAGAAGGTGGAGAAATCTTCCATTCTCCCCGCTCAGGAAGAGGGCCGTCCGGTGATTCTGAAACGGCAGGTGAAGGAGAGTTATCTTGCCTTTTCCTATCCTGTCCCCCCAATGATTCACCAGGATATTCCCGCCCTTGACGTTGTTGAAACGATTCTTGGCAATGGAGACAGTTCGCGCCTCCAGGTGGAACTGAAGAACCGGAAGGGACTGGTGACGGGGATTTCCACCTATCTCTTTGCGCCGAAAGAAGAGGGTCTCTTTGTCATCTTTGCCACGTTCAAGGGTGATGTCTATGAACCAATTGTCACCACCGTGGCAGGCGAATTGACACGGCTCGCCGGAGAGGGGCCGGGGGTCTGGGAGATTGAAAAAGCCCGGAACATCATTGAAGCGGGGTACATTTACGCCGAGGAGACGGTCCAGGGCAAAGCCAGGCAGGTGGGGAACGTCCAGACACTAACAGGAAACCCCCGGTTTGTTGATGAGTATCTGAAGAAGATTGCAGCAATTACACCTGACGATGTGAAGCGTGTTGTCAGAACGTACCTTCTCGGGAAGCCCGAAGCCGTGGTTGTTCTGGTGCCAGAGAAAAAGGCCAATCCAACGATGAAAACCCTGAAGAGCGGCCTCAGGTTAACGGTGAACAAGAACAAGGACGCGCCCAGTTTTGCTTTCCGGGTCGGATTCGTGGGAGGCCTTGCCGATGAACCGGAGGGGAAGAACGGGATCTTCAATCTTCTTTCCCGGATGCTCCTTAAGGGAACGAAAGAGAAATCTGCCGAGCAGATCGCCCGGGAGATCGATCTGCTGGCAGGGGATATCTCGCCATTTAACGGCAAGTCAATCTTTGGTCTTTCGGGAAAGTTTCTTAGTAAGGACATGAAAAAGACGCTCGCTCTCCTGGCCGAACTACTGACAGGATCGGTCATGAAAGAGGACGAACTGAAAAAGGTGAAGGAGGATGTTCTCTCGGCCATCCGTGTCCGCGACGACGACCCCGTGCCATTTACATTCAGACGGTTCAACGAGGCCATCTTTGCAGGCCATCCGTACAGCAGGGATCCCGTCGGGTCGGAGAAGGACGTGGAAAGCCTGACAGCCGCTGAAATCAGAGCGTGCTACAGGGACTACGTGACACCGGCAAACGCTGTTCTCAGCATTTCCGGTGATGTGGATGAAAAAGACGTAGAAGAGGAATTGAACAGACTCCTGTCAGGATGGAGCGGAAAAGGCCATGAACTGAAAAAATCACCCGTTTCTCCCCCTGCTCCCAGAAAGCTTGTCCTTCGCCGCGATATCCGCCAGGCCCACATGGTCTTCGGTTTTGCCGGCCCAGGGTTGCTCGGCGAGGACCGTTTTGCCGCTGAGGTCCTTGACGCCATTCTGTCCGGCATGGGAGGGCGGATCCACCGGGTGCTGCGGGAGGAAAACCCCTTTGCCTATGCCACGACGTTCTTCAATCAAATGGCGTACGATGCCGGCTCTATGGGGATCTATATCGGGACTGATCCCAAGCTTGCAGAAAAGGTCGAAGAGATTGTCCGGGCTGAAATCAGTAAAATCGTCAAGGAAGGCTTCTCCGACAAGGAGGTTGGGGATGCAAAGAATTATCTCATCGGCAATCACTACATAGCGATTCAGACGAACGGCGCCAAGGCGACGGGTATGTGTCTTGACTCGATCTACGGCATGGGCCCTGGGTTTTTCAAGGTATGGCCGAAGCGGATAGAGAATGTGTCAAAGGATGACGTGAACCGTGTCGCGAAGCGGTACCTTTCGCTCGATCACATGATCGTCGTTGTGGTGGGCGGAGAATAGACAGAGTACGAGGGAACTGGAACCAAAGCGTTTTCGAGAACTTCAGCCTCCTATGCGGAGACTGACCGTATCCCATCCGAGCTTTATGATGAGGGCTGTAACAACGAGAAGAAAGACGATCCGGACAAACCTGTTCCCCTTCAGAACGGCAAGCTGCGTACCGACAACGGATCCGAGGATATTGCATGCCGCCATGGGAAGGGCAACGGCGTAGAGAACGTTCCCTGTAAAGACAAAATAGAGCACGGCAGCGAAATTGGTGGTGAAGTTGACGATCTTTGCTGACGCTGACGCCGCGAGAAAACTGAATCCGAAAATCCCGATAAAAACAAAGATGAGAAAGCTTCCTGTCCCGGGACCGAAGAACCCGTCGTAGAATCCGATGACCGTTCCTGTGACAACGCTGAATATGTTCTGCCGTACAGCGGTCAGCCTTGGTGCGTGGAGACTGCCGAAGTCGCTCTGGACGAATGTGTAGACGGCAACGGCGACGAGGAGAACGAGAACGACGGGGCGCATCACCGCCGTACTCATGAGCGTTGCGGCCCTGGCACCGAGAAAGGAAAAGATGAAGGCGGCGAAGGTTGCCGGGAGCGTTGCCTTCCAGTTTACGCCCACATGGCGCCAGTACTGAACGGCAGCAACGGAGGTGCCGCAGATCGAAGAGAGCTTGTTGGTGCCGAGGAGTATTCCCGCAGGAAGTTCGGGAAGGATGATAAAGAGAGCGGGAAGCTGGATCAGCCCTCCGCCGCCGGCCACGGAATCAATGAGGCCGGCGATGAAAGAAAAGAGACAGAGGGTGGCGATTTCGCTCACAAGGGTCTATGGCGATGCTGCAAAAAATGCCCCGATTGTCTTGATGATATAATCTTTCTCTTTCTTCGTCAGTTCAGGATAGACGGGGATGGCGAGACTCGTCCGGGCCGATTCTTCGGCAACGGGGCATGATCCTTCAGAATATCCGAAATGGGAGAAACAGGGTTGAAGATGGAGAGGAACGGGATAATAGACGCCTGTCTGTATGCCCTGCGCCCTGAGGAAAGCCTGAAGTTCGTCGCGCCTTTTCGTCCGCATGACGTACTGATGGAAGATATGGGATCCGTCGTCACTGACGGGGGGTAAACGGAGCGGGAGGGCGGAGAGTTTTTCCGTATAATACCGGGCATTGGCCATGCGCTTTGTGTTCCATTCTTCGAGGAAGGGGAATTTGGCTACGAGGGCGGCGCTCTTGATCTCGTCGAGCCTGCTGTTGATCCCTATCATTTCATGGTGATAGGGTACTGATCCCATTCCGTGAACCCGGAGCTTCCGTGCCTTTTGACCAAGGTCGTCCCTTTGTGACAGTACCATGCCCCCCTCGCCGATACCTCCGAGGTTCTTGGTGGGATAAAAGCTGATGGCGGCAATGTCGCCAAAAGCCCCGCACATGACGCCCTTTTGCTGCGCCCCGAGGGACTGGGCCATATCTTCGACGAGAGGAAGATTGTGGCGCCGGGCGATCGTCATAATGGTATCCATGTCGCACACCTTGCCGAAAAGATGGACGATGACGATGGCTTTTGTCTTTTCTGTAATCGCTTTCTCGATGGCGTTGGGATCAATATTCATGAATTCGGGCTCGATATCGACGAAAACAGGCCTTGCTCCGACGAGAGCGATCGAGCTTGCAGTGGCGAAGAACGTGTAAGGCGTTGTTATGACTTCATCCCCTGGGCCTATTCCCAATGCCATGAGAGAGAGGATGAGGGCGTCGGTCCCATTGGCGCACGTCACAGCATGGGGGACCTTCACGTATGCAGCGATCGTTTCTTCGAGTTCGGTACAGTATCTGCCGAGGATCAGCCGTTGCTCCGAGAGGATCTCTTTCACACTCCGGAAGACTGCTTTGTCCACTTTCCTGAACTGGGCCTTTAAATTGATTGGCGGGATATTCATAGGTCGTCTCTGCCCCCTTTTGGCAAGCTATCGTACCATATTTCCTTTTCTTTTCTCAACAAAGGATTGCTTTTTCATGCCTCCGGCGGTACATTCAGGTTCATGGCGCGATTCGACGGATTGGGGGGGAAAGCTCTCGGGATGCTCTTCTTTCTCTGGTTCGTCTGGTTCATGAATTTCAGTGTCCGCACGATCTTCTCTCCCATCATGCCTCTTCTGGAAGACGAATTCGCCATCACCCATGCCGGAGCAGGGAGTCTCTTTGGTTTCATGTCACTCGGGTACGGCCTCTCTCTTTTTCTTTCAGGGATCTTTGCCGGACCAGTAGGGTACCGGAAGGCTGTCATCGCTTCCCTGTCGGCATCGGCAGTCATATTTTTCGTTATACCCTTTGTCAGGTCCTTCGATGTCCTCTGCGCCCTCAGTATTGTTCTCGGTTTCTCTACCGGCATCTACCTGCCTTCCATTCTTCCCCTCATCACCGACTATTACGAGGAAAGGCTCTGGGGAAAGACGATCGCCATTCATGACTCTGCCGCTTCACTGAGCATATTTGCCGTCCCTTTCATCGCCGTCTTCATGCTCGATTTCATGTCGTGGCGGACAATCTTTGTGGTTTTTGGGATTGTTTCGGCTCTGAGTGTTATTTTTTTCGCTGTTGCGTCAACGGAGGTGACTGTCGGGAAAAAAAGTTCGAAGGAGATTATGATTCTTCTCACGGAGCCGAACCTCTGGGTCATGGGCATCGTGTGGATATTCTGCGCCGGGGCCTGTCTGGGCATCTATTTCGTTATCCCGCTCTATCTCACGAAAGAATTGATGATCGAAATGACGAAAGCCAACGAGATGTTTGGATTGTCGCGGCTCGGCGGTATTGTTGTTTCCATTGGAGCAGGGTTTCTTGTGGACCGTCTGAGCCTGAAGAAGACGATGTTCTTTCTTACCCTTACGACAGGACTGCTCACGATGGCCGTTGCCGTGCGGGACGAAAGAATCATCGGAACAACCCTTTTTCTTCAGGCCAGCATTACCACCGGTTTCTTCCCTCTCGGTCTCGTGGCTATATCGCGGATGTTCGACAGGACCCAAAGGAGCATGGCAACGGGATTCATTGTCACCCTGGGTGTCATATTTGGCCTCGGTGTTGTTCCCTTCCTCCTCGGTGTTGCCGGAGACTATGCCAGTTTTCAATTTGGCATTATGGTGTTCGGTGTTCTTGTGACTCTTTCCAGCGGCCTTATCTGGTTTCTGAAGGAACTCAACTAACCTCTTCTGTTGACTTTAGTGCTGTTTTCCTTTATTATCTACCATCGATCGCGGGGTGGAGCAGTTCGGTAGCTCGTCGGGCTCATAACCCGAAGGTCATTGGTTCAAATCCAATCCCCGCAACCAGCCAAATCAAGGGGACTCACGAACATGGTGAGCCCCCTTTTTTTATCATCTATGTGATTCTGTGCCACATTGTGTGGGTAATGGGGGATTACGATGATACCATCGTTTACTTCCGGCATGCTTCCCGTATCACGGCATGCCGTTGAGTTTCTCGCCACGAGTCTATCCACAGGGTTGGGCACAGAGCCAGAAAGCAATTGACAACGTTCTGACACTCAGATACAGTTTGTCTAAGCTGACCATATCAAGAAAGACGGCCCATAGCCGGGTAGCGTTCGATCTATACGGTTTATCCACATGAGTCAAGCCAACGAAGGGGGAGCCAAATGGCACGAAGGGCTGATTTCTGCACCGCAGTGGTGGTCTTTATGCTTGTACTTTCACCCGTTGTCTCATTTGCCGGTCCAGGGGAGGTCAGGTGGACATCCTATTATGAGGGGAGCGAAGCAAGCGGACAAGCGACGAGCATCGCCTGCCAGGGCAACAATGTTTACGCGGCAGGTTTCAACTGGGATCTTGACGAGACGATCACAGAAAGCAGGCCGGTTCTTGTTCTCTATAAAGCAGATACGGGGAAGGCGAGCGCCATACCCTTGTTTGAGCGTGCAGGGGGGCTTATCAGCTCGATAAGAACCGACACCAAAAATGTCTATGCCACGGGCCAATACCTTACGGGCGACCAGTGGCACGCCTTTGTGGATGCTTACAGCCTTAAGGGCGAAGAGGTGTGGGAACGGCTTTGGCTTGATTCGGGGAAAAGGAACGCTAATGATATGGCGCTGTATCAGAATAAAGTAATAACGGCGGGGACTGATTCGGAAAACAGTTTCACCGTCACCGTTCTCGGTGCCTCAAACGGGAGAATACTCTGGGAAAACAATTCGGAAATGACAGGCCGTGCCAACGCTGTGGCCGCAAGCACGGGAAGGATTTTCGCCGTCGGCAGGTATAACGACTGGGACAATTACCGTACACTTTTTGCAGTAAGGGCCTACGACTTGTTGACGGGCAGTCTGCTTTGGGAGGATGTCCAGGGGACTGCAGGGGTAGCGACGAGCTACAATGTCTCCGAGGCCTTTGGGGTAGCGGCAAACGGAAGCCGGGTATATGTGGTGGGTGCCCTGTTTAGCAGGAACAATCCCGGCGGGGGCGCTGCCTTTACGGTGCACGCCTATGACACGAAAACCGGCTCACTCATCTGGAGGGATTATTTCGACCTTTACAGCTATTTTGACGATGCCGCCAATACCGTCTATCTCTCGGGGGACAAACTGTTTGTTGGAGGTTATGTCACGCGCATGGGAGGAGGCCGGGCCTTTACGGTGCGCGCCTACAATGCGGTGAGCGGCAAGCCCCTCTGGACGAGTGTTGCAGGCGGATACTACCTTGAAGACAACGGTGCAACAGCCCTCACCGTGGCAGGCAACAGACTTTACGCTGCGGGGGCAGCGACAAAGGATCCCTTCACCGGCTTTGCAACCAAAGCGTACGACATCAACAAGGGGACTCTCCTCTGGGAGGACCACATCGACAACCAGGTGCCTGCCACCTTCAGCCTGACGCCAGTGGCGAGTACCATCTGTGCGACGGGCAGCGGTATATTTGCCGGCGGCACATCATCGGTGACCGGCAAGGGCCAGGCGTTTACCGTGCGTGCCAACGAGGCCAGGTAGACCGCCTTCAAGCACTACATAAAGGGGAGGAACAAACGTATGAGACGAAGAAGCCTTTTACGATACAGATTGCAGGCCGGCAAGAGAAAACGGATGGGGCAGATTGGTGTACCATGTCTTGTTGCCGGACTCTTGTTTCTTTTTCTGTCCACCTGGCCGGCGGGTGCCGCAGCGGCCATCCCGAATTGCACCCAGGCCCAGATGGTGGCCTGCAGCGGGTGTGGTACATCGGGCGGCGTGCTCTGCTGCGCCGACACGGGGGCATGCGGCGCTGCCGGTGCGACGAACTGCAACGGAATGTCCTGCCGTAACGCGCCGGGCAATACGTGCAATGCGAACGCCTGCATGACGGTTCCGAAGATCCCTGATTGCACCAAGACCCAGCTCAATAGCTGCCCGTCTCAATGTCCGACGGGATCGATCTGCTGCACCGATTCGGGAACCTGCGTGAGCCAGGCCGACTGTACAGGCGTATCCTGCGGTAACGCTCAGGGTGTTTGCAACGCTAATGCCTGCACGGTGGTGCCCCAGATCCCGGCCTGCACCCAAAGCCAGACACTGCTCTGTAGCGGATGCCCGACAGGTGTGCTCTGCTGCACCGACACGGGGGGATGTGCCCCGTCAGGCCAGGCTGACTGTCAGTTCATGTCCTGCGGTGACCCCACAACCGGCTTGTGCAACGCGAATGCCTGTAATACCGTCGATGTTCTGTGCCCCAACTGGTCACATGCGGTGACCTTCCAGAACAACACCAGCACCTCGACCATCTGGCTCGCCGCCATTCCCGGCTGCTATCAAAACGGAAGCTGCGCCCAGAATATTGCCCCACCGGCGAGCGGCTGGGGTATCAGCCCGGGCGGCAAAGCCACCCTGACGATCCCTGCCTGCTGGTCGGGAGGATTTATCCTCCGCGAAGGCTGTAATTTTACCTATAACGCGACCACCAAACAGTATACGTGTGACACCAGCCCGTGCTGTGACGTCGGTGACTGTATGGATAAAGCCACAAACAAGTCGGCCTACACGTGCAATACGGGCGGCCAGCCACCGGTGACCCGGATTGAGGTGACCTTTGACGGCGGGTATGATGCCAACGGGATAAAGATAAAGAGCCTGAATGATTATTACGACATCAGCTACGTGGATGGCTACAGCAAGATGGCCACAATGCAGCCGGCGCCGCCGCAGATCTGGGATACCACCAATCCTGGTGTGGACAGCAAATACTGGTGTACGGTAAGCGGTTGTTCGAGCAGCACCGTTAGCTGCCCGGCCCAACTGGTGAACTACAAGATAAGCGGCCAGACCAAGATCCCCCTCGGCTGCTGGTCTCCAGGCAAATACGCTGCACAGCACGCTTCCGACCCCCAGTTCACGGCTGCGGTACGAGCCAACCTCGGCTGCGTCTGCAACGCCGATCAGAACGTGCTATGCAATATAGGATCGGCGGCGGCTCCGGTAATCAACCCGGCGTGCAATGCCTCCGACAATACAACCTTTGGCTGCTCCCCGTTTTCGCAGCCCGGTCAGAGTAATCCCAATTCCCAGTGCTGCCCGTGGTCGACGACAGATAACAAGACGTGCGGCTGGCCGATCGGTTCCTCCAGAATATGGCCCCAATGGGCGCGGGATTATGTGAACAATATCAAAACAGCCTGTCCCAATGCCTATTCCTGGCAGTATGACGACCTCTCAAGCACGTATCAGTGCGTTGCCAATGCCGCCCACAGCGGTCCCATAAACTACATAGTAAATATATACGATGTAACCCTGCAACCAGCCCCATCAAAATAGTCCAACCCACAAGGGGCCGTCCTGCCATCAGGACGGCCCCTTGTACTTGATTGTCCCGGCGGTTGTCTGTATCATTAGTTACACCACGTTACCTATGTGAGCAATCGAGGAGGTTTTATGAATACGGCTTTTGAATACCTGAAGGCAAATCAGATTTTTCATCTTGGAACGACCGATGGCACGGCAGGGAGGGTCCGCCCCTTTGGTTTCACCATGAAAAGAAACGATACGATCTATTTTTGTACGGGCAAGGGAAAGGATGTCTACAAACAGATGAGCCAGTTTCCCGACATTGAAATATCGGTCATGGGTACTGACAATACGTGGTTGAGGATTCGTGGCACAATTGCCTTCGACGACAGTCGCGAGGCCAAGGCACAGGCATTCACCGAATCACCGAACCTTCTGAACATTTACAAGAAGGGAGCGGACGACGAAACATTCGTGACGTTCTATTTTACAGAAGCGGTGGCAACGCTCTATTCGTTTACTGGTGCGCCGAAAGTGTTACCGCTGGCCTGACGAACCGACTCGGCCGTGCCCCCCCGAGACCGAACGAGCGTCTTTGTGCTTTCACAAAAGACTCTCCTGGGCCCGGTGGGCAGGAGTTTTTTGTATGAGCGGCTGTCAGGTTCTGCGGTATCACGGAAGGCCGACCACATTGCTTTTCCCGGACAGCAACCTATGCCGAGAAAAAACACTACCAGCCCATATGGACTGATTGTGGATGCGGTCAGTCGGCGTAATCTGCTTCTCCACGCGTCAC
>CAYQXL010000005.1:47040-93098 GCA_964421445.1 uncultured Pseudomonadota bacterium | reverse complement strand
TTTCACCTGCACATTCCGCCGATGCACAGGACACCTAAATCCGTAATATGCCCCGTCTGTCCTCAAAAGCAATCTTCGCCAATGGCCCGCGAGGCGACGGCCAGGGAGCCTGTCTCCACCATCCCGAAAAAGACAGAACCCTTCACGGAAGGTTTGCTTCTCCGTTCTCAGAATACTATAATTTTCATCGCCCCCGGCGGCAGACCTGTAGGGGCCGGGGCGAAAGGCTGACACCATGAAAAAAATGATTATCCCTGTTCTCGTTGCCGCTACCCTGATTATCACGGGGGCATGTGGTTTCGCCGCCGGTGCCCCTGTTCGTGCTGCTGACGTCGAAGTCTACTTCAGCCCCGGAGGCGGCGCAACGGATGCAGTGGTACGGCTCATCGGCTCCGCTCAAAAAGAGGTCCTTGTTCAGGCATTCACCCTCTCGTCCCAACCGATCGTGAAGGCCCTCCTCGACGCCCATTCCAGAGGCGTCAAGGTTGAAATCATCCTGGACAGATCGGAGCGAGCTGAGGGCATGACACCTGCTGTCATCCTTGCCAATGCAGGGATACCGGTCTTTCTCGACGGGGCGCACATCCTTGCCCGGAGCACAATTCTCATAGTCGACAGCCAGACAGTGACCACGGGATCCTTTTCGTTCAGCCGGGCCGGGGAAGAATCGAATGCCGAAGATCTTGTCATTATCAGGTCTGTCGGGTTGGCAAAGAACTACCGCGAGTCATGGCTTCGCCACAGAAGCCATTCGGAAAAACCCTGAAACGGGACGACAGGTCCTGCAGGCAAAAAACCAAGGAGCAACAATGAGTCGTGTCCACAAAAAAAGAGTCGCCCTGATCGGTACCGTTGTATCCCTTCTCTTCGCCGTCTGCCTCATGGCACAGGTCGGCGGAACGAAAGATGCGGTCAGCGAGGAGGCGGCGCTGCAGACGTTGGCCCTCGCCTCTCTCTGGAAGATGGAGTCGGGAAAGATCGCCGCTGCCCGGGCATCATCGAAGGCTGTCCGCGATTTTGCCGCACAGATGATCAACAGGTACAGATCCATGGCCGAAGAAATCGCCTCTCTCGCAGGGAAGAAGGGCATCAGCCTTTCGGGCCGGCTCAGTCAGACCCAGGAAAACACCCTGGCATACATGGCTGCACAGCGGGGTGCCGAAATCGACAGGGAATACGTGAGCATGACGGTCGACGATCTCGCCGCCGAGATTAAAATGTCCAGATCGGCCGTGACAACGGCCAAAGATCCCGCGATCAGGACCTTTCTCGTTGCGGCAGCACAGAAGCTCGAAGAGGACCGCCGCAGGGCCGACACAATTCTCGACGCTCTTCCCCAACCCATCCTCAAGTAGTCTCAGGTGGGCTGGTCACCGTGAAGGAATTATGATAATTTGGGGGTTACCAATGCACAAGAGACACACCGTCACTCTGCGTATTATCGTTGCCGTCTCCGTCTGCCTCGCTCTTTTCTTCTCCGCCTTCGCCGGTGAGGGATGGGCCCAGGGAACGACAGGGAAGAAATGGACCTTTGTTGTCTTTGGCGATACGAGGGACGACACAAAAGCAACGGACAGGGGTATCAGCGCCGTTCTGCCCCAACTGGCCCGGTTCATCGCCAATGAGCGGCCCGACCTCGTCGTCTTCAACGGAGACATGGTCAACGGGTACTGGACGAACAAGAAGAGTTTTCTCCACGGCAACTACAAGGCCATGTTCCTGAACTGGCTCAAGGCCACCACGCCGATCAGGGAAGCAGCGATCCCCCTCTATATCGTCCGGGGAAATCACGAGTTCGGCGGCGAGGTTCGAAGCGGTGGTGTCCCCGATTTAATCAGGACATTCAATGAAATATTCGCATCGACCATGCCTCAGAACGGCCCTGACGACGCCAAAGGCCTGACGTACAGCTTTCCCTACAGGTCGGCCTTCTTCGTCGTCACCGATCAGTATGTCGGCAGTACGGGGACCGATGTAACGATCAACCTTCCCTGGATCACCAGACAACTGAAAGAAAACACCCGGCCCTTCGTCTTTGTATTCGGCCACAGCCCTGCATTCCACGTAACACAATCGAGCGATGAGTCAGAATTCCAGCTCTTCAATGTACCCGCTGTCCGCGATCAGTTCTGGCGCCTCATGGTCCAGAACAGGGTCGTCGCCTACATCGCTTCTCATGAACACTTCTACACCCGCGGAAAACGGGATTCCGTCTACCAGATCGTCCAGGGCAACGGCGGGGCAACGCCCTTCACCTATAAGCCGAAAGAAGTGGACAGATCGCTCACCACCGTCTTCCCCACGAAGAAGATCCACAAACGGGACATAATGCCCGGATTTCTGGTCGTCACTGTCGACGAGGAATCGCAGACGGTGACGGCAACGGAAAAATGTATCACCGATGACGGTTCACTGATTGTCTTCGACACCTTCGTCATGCGGTAAAATCGTCCCTACCGATCGACCGGATACCCCAGGCTTTCCCGACACGGGAGGCCTGACCCCTCTCGGGCACCTCTTTCCGACCCGCCATCCTTTGCGCCAAGACCGACGCCGTCACCATTGGAGACTCGGTCGGAGAACAAGAGCCCATTCCCCCCACCTTGTGTGGCTGATCAAGCGTGGAGTGGTGCGACAGGCCGGCCAGCACGTCCACCATCTGGCATGAGGGGCGCTGAGAAACATTGTGGAGCTGTTTTTCAGTGCGCTATTTTCAATGTAGCTACACCGGCGACAATTAATGCAACGCCGATGTACCGCACAAACGTGGCCGGATCACCGTAGACAAGGACACCGACAAGAAAGGTTCCTGCAGCACCGATCCCTGTCCAGATAGCATAGGCGGTGCCCATCGGGACTGCCTTCTGGGCAAGCCAGAGCAAAAGACCGCTGATTGTCATGAAGACTACGGCAACAACGATTCCCGTTATGCGGGTCTGCTCCTGCTGAGCCATCTTCAGACCAATGGGCCAGCCGATCTCGAACAGGCCCGCAAGTATCAGATAAATCCAGGACATTGACACAACCCCCTTCTCTTTCTTTGAGTAACCGGTTCGAGCGCCGACACGGAACTCACCGGGATGGAGGCACCGCTCTTTGCCGATCCGATCCCACGACTCGTCGCCCTGATTTCCCGTTCTTCATCAAGAACTCCACCCGACGAGCCACATCCCTGACGTTTTCCTGTCATATCCGTCCTGAAACTGAAATAGTGAAAGACGCCCTCCCTACGGCCGTTCCTCCGGTCTTCGAAAATCAACCAACCTGCCAAAGGCCAGAATAGAGGGAAACAACATCGTGAAGCAGCCAATCAACCCTATCCCGCCCAGTCCCGAAGAAGAGTATTCAACGAATCTGGTACAATGCATCACTATGGGAATAAAAGCAACGGACGTATAAATCGAACCGATGGGTCTGGCAACCATCTTCCGTTCCATGAGTTTACATACAAACAAGAGTATCGTGTACACCACAATATAACCGAGATAGTTTTCGTAGGGAATGTTGTAATATGCCGAAGGACGTTTCCATTCCCACAGATGATACACATTCACCTGCGTTGGATCTGCCATCATGTCTATACCGGCGACAATGATGCTTGCAACAAATGAAACAAACAATGACCTCTTCCACGAGCCCGTTGCCGAAGAGACCGGCGCACCGTCAACCAGAAGATTTGAAATGAAATAAGACATGAAGAAATAGTAGGCAAAATGCTGCGGGCCGAGCATGAGGGGAGTTCCCCCAATCGACAAACCTGGAAACGTTCCCGAGTAGGTGTATGTTCCCCCGAAAAATCCAAGGTGCCCCGCCAGAAATTCCAGTATCCAGGCCATCGCCATCATTGCCACTGAGCCGATCATGGCAACTTTCAGGCCGCTGAAATACCAGAAACAGGCGAATGCCGACAGGAATGCAGAGGATATTTTTACAATGGGCCATGATGGTACCCTCGGAAACACCAACCCCAGAAAAGGAAATACATTCTCGCTTAAGATCACGTAGATAAAAAGGGAAATTGAAACCCATGCACCAGAGATTACGATCGTGCGCTCCAACGTTTTGTCCATTTCGTAACCTTTAAGCGTCATCGAAATCACATTCTTTCATACATGAACCGGGGCAACAGCCTTATCAGCCATGCAACCAGCACCCACCGTCGCGTAATATAGGAACTCGGTTTTTTTCGCTTGATGGCACGGTATATCTGCTCGGCAGCCGTGACCGGCTCGGCGGCCCAAAAGATGCCCTCTCCCTTCGCCATTGCGGTCTTCACAAACCCTGGCTTTATGTCGGTCACGGTGATCGGCAATCCCAATTTCGTCACCTTCTGCCGAAGACCTTCCAGGTAATTGGACTCGAAGGCCTTTGAGGCATTATAGGCCGGAGATTCCCTGCCCCCCCGCAGGGCAGCTATGGAGGAAATGTTGACAAGATGTCCTGATCCCTTCCCGATGAAGTGATCCATGGCAACATTGACGAGAGCGGCAAACCCGGTAACGTTCGTCTTTATCGTTTCGTTTTCCAGGGGCCAACTGAGACTCTCGTTGATATCTCCCGTGCCGGCGCTGATGACGACAAGATCAACACCGTTCATTTCTTCTACGAGCTTTCCCAGAATGGGCATCGCCGATTCGGGATCAGCCACATCGATGTGCTGAACAAAGGTTACCTGGTCTGCTTCACGTCGCAGTTCATCCAACAGATGAACCCGCCTCGCCATGACACCGACAACATACCCGTTCTGCGACAGGATTTTGGCCAATTCGCGGCCTATCCCCGAACTGGCACCGATAATGATCGCCTTATTCATCATTTCTCCGGTCCTCTACCGACGAGTTCACCGGGCCCGCTTTTTCGGCGATCCCTTGCCCCCATTCCTTATGTATGGTTTGCATCCATCCAGAGACATTTTTATTAAGAATTCCATCAGATGACAGACGTCCATGGCGTTCTCGTAGCCATATCTGTCCTCCAACTGAATTACCGACGGACGTCTCCCCCATGACTTATTCAGACCCCCCTTTTCTCTGAGTTTTCGGGAATGTCCCCCTCTCCCGTCTCCATACCCAAAAGCCGGGCAGCATTGGAAAAACAGATCATCTCCTTGTCGCTCTCCGTGAGATAAGGCAATGCGAGAAGAAACCGAAGCTCTTCGCCCTGGTCGGTCCACGGGCTGTCCGATGCAAACAGCAGGCGCTCCGTCGGATGCTCCCGGAGGAACCGTTCCCGGAATGTGGCAGGAATCTTACGGAGCACAAACGACGTGTCCAGATAGATGTCTTGCCCCAGCAGATATTCCGTCGTTTCCTCCCATGCCTCTTCCCCTCCCAGGTGGGCGGCAATCATGCAGAGCTCGGGAACAGCCTTGTGAACGGCAGCAAGCCGTTTCGCCGTTCCATGGACCGGATAGGGAAGTCCCCGATCCACGCCGGCATGGAAGAGAATGAACATGCCTTCCCCGGCCACGGCCTCGTAGAGCGGAAACATCCGGCGATCGTCGACAAAGAAATCCTGATAGTCGGGGTGAAACTTGAAACCACGAAACCCTTCCTGCCTGAGCATTCTCATCTCGACGGAACTCAAGGGGTTAGCGGGATGCATGGCGGCCAGTGCTTCGATGCCCCGTTGCCGGATCGTTCCCAACCATCGCTGGATGGACGGAACCTGTTCGGGCTTTGTCGCCACGGCGGCCACGACGGACAGATCGATCCCCGCCCCTGCCATCGATCGTTTCAACCCCTCCAGTGTACCGTCCGAATAGGCATCAATCCCGGCACGCCGCCGAACGGCTTCAACCGTCTGGAGGGCCACGTGATCAGGATAGATGTGGGTATGGAAGTCAATCTTCACAGTGCGATTTCTATACGCCGTTCCGTTCGTTTTTTCAAGAAATAATCGGAAAAATACCGCTCACCTGGCCCTATTTCCTCTTTCCTCGCGACCGGGCCATCGCCTCGCTGTATGTTCTCGTTATGTCTTTTCTGCTGATGACCGAGATAACCCTCCTGGTATCGCCAGGACTTACCACAGGCAGTTCCCGGACGTCCCATTCAGCCATCTGTTTCAGCGCATCACTGAGGGAATCTTCCATCGTCAGCGCCGCAACACCGGTCACCGCTATGTCCCTGGCGAGGAGGGATTGATGGAGGGTCTTGTCGGCCATTACCTCCCTCAAGTCCGTGAGGGAGAGAACACCAGTCAGATTTCCGTCGCCGTCGACAACGGGAAAATCCTGCTGATCGGAGTCGACCATGACTTCGAGCATGGGCTCAAACTCCATGTCTTCACGAATTGTCCGGACAGGTCTCCCCCGGACAAGGGCATCTCTCACCAGGAGACGATCCATGATGTCAACGGCATAATCACCGAGGTGTGCAGGAGAATCGACACGGGTCGGCACCTGTTTTTCATAGAGTGATATTCGCCCGAGAAGGAGGTAGGAGATAGCCGACACAATCATCATGGGAAGGATGAGACTATAGCCTCCCGTCATTTCCGCAACCATTATAAGCGCCGCGATCGGTGTCTTTGCAACACCGGCGAAAAACCCCCCCATCCCCACGAGAACAAACGCCGCAGGTTCGGTAACGATGAGCGGAAAGAGCCGGCTGGACGATGCGCCAAAAAATCCGCCGACCATCGATCCGATATAGAGAGATGGTGCAAAGACACCGCCACTTCCTCCTGAACTGATCGTAAACGACGTGGAGAGGATCTTCCCCAGAACGAGGGCAGCCATAAGACCGATGGCGACCTGTCCGTCGATGGCGGCCTGAATCCATTTATATCCTCCCCCGAGAACTTCAGGAAGGAAGAACGCCAGAACACCGAGTACGAGTCCTCCCAGGGCAGGTTTGATCCAACGGGGAACGGGGAGCGGCCGGAAGACCCGATCCCTCATACCGTAGAATATCTTTATGTATATGTAGCCGACACAGGCCGACAGACACCCAAGGGCAGCATAGAACGGGAGTTGTGCAGGGGTGGCAAGGGTGAAGGGGGGGATCTGAAAAATGGTCCCTGTTCCGTCATAGACCGTAAAGACCGTAAATCCCACAATGGATGAAAGTATGCAGGGGATGATCGCCTCGAACTCAAAATCTTCCCTGCTGTATAAGACCTCGGCAGCAAAGAGCGCTGCCCCCAAAGGAGCCTTGAAGATGGCGCCTATCCCACCGGCTGCCCCTGCGAGGAGGAGCATTCGTCTCTCCCCATCGCTCAACTTGAGCACCGACGCAAGAACAGAACCGAATCCCGACCCGATCTGGGCTATCGGCCCCTCTTTTCCCGCCGACCCTCCCGAACCGATGGTGATCGCCGAAGCAATGGTCTTGATGACAGGTACACGGGCCCGAACAATGCCTTTTTTCCGGTGAAAACTGTCGATCATGGCATCCGTTCCGTGCCCCTCTGCCTCAGGGGCAAAGGTGAAGACCAGAAATCCCGACAGAAGCCCTCCCAGGGCAGGGATCCAGAGCATCATCCATCTCGCCAGGGGAAAACCGAGAAACGTTGTATCCGCACCCCCTGGCGACACGAAGGCGACAAGGTCCCCCGTAAACCACTCCGTTCCCTTCTCGATCATAAAATTGAAAACGATGCCGCCCAGCCCTGACATGATGCCGACGCATATTCCGAGTATGGTGCCTCTTCCTATGCGCCGTATTCGCCGCGATACAATGAGATCAGAGATCTTTCCCGCCATCGACGCCATTATACCACAAATGACCGCGCCAGGCTCCCTGAGGTTATTCCCTCATTGACTGTATTTTCGGCATCTCAACTGGGTCAGTAGTGTTCACTTACAAGGCAGGAGGACTAAAGCGGAACACAAGGACCGGCATGGCAACCGGGGCGACTAACGTCACCCGCCGAGATTGCGCTCCGGCCTTGAGAACAGGTGACATCGGGAACAATCGTACTTTTTGTCTTTCACATGCTTCTCGTGAATCTCGGCAAAATCACCCGATTTCCGTTTGTGACACTCGATACAGAGCGATGCTTCCTCTGCCTTGAGGCCGTAACCGAGGGTCTTCAGGTTGATCTGTTTGGTCGTTCCGTGACAGTCGGCACACTTCAGAGCCCTTTCCCGGGGCATAACCTCATGGTTGAGCATCTGGTATTCATCCGTTTTCACCCAGATAAAAGGCTCGGCCGGTGAGTACCCCATGTTTTTCAGGCCTGATTTTGTTGCTGCCACCGGGTCTCCTGTCCGGAAATAGACGGACGTATCCAGGGCAACGAGCGTTCCCTTGTTTGTTGCGAAAGGTTGTTCAGCGGTCTTGTATTTGAAGGGGTAGAGCTTGCTGTCCCTGTCGGTGATCGTACCAACGGGCCGGGATATGGCATAGTGACCCGTTTCCTGGTCAATGACAGCCTTGTCGAAAAGATTATAGACCCAACTATACCGGTTCCAGAACCTGTAGACCGGTTTCACGTCATTTGCGAGAAAGAGGAGCGGATGATACTTCGTCCCAGCCTGCTGACTTTCCGCCCACGTTCTGTGGTACTCCGTCGCTTCCGTGGCGAGCGTATCAGCGGCATTCTTTCCGTAGAGGGGTATATGACAGGTTTGGCAGGCAACACGGGCCACATGTTTTGTGATCTCCTCGTTCCCCTTGTGACCCTCCCCGGTCGACTGGTTCGGATGGCATGTAACCGTAGAGCAGGACATGGGAATATCAAGGTCCGTCGGCCTCAGATCACTCCCCCTGCCTGAGACCCGGTGTTTTTGAAACGTATGGCATCCCTGGCACTGGAGATTGGCTCCTGTTGTCGCCATGTGAACATCAAAGGTCCGGTCCGTCGTTGCGGCATGGGCCATCGTCAGGTCGCCCCGCTTGTAACTGTCCCCGCCGCCGGCGCGGGAGTGACATTGAAGGCAATTCTGACGGACCGGCTGATGAACTGTCTGCACCGCCTGGTTCATGGTGATCGTCATAGTTTCCTTATCAGGCACCATTACCGCGGGACCGGTTGGTGTGCGGACCCGCCTGTATTCCTTCTGGTGGCAGACGAGACAGTCGATGTTCGCTAATTGAAGGCGGGAGGGCACAGTGGAAGGTTTCTTTCCGAGACCTATGTGGCAGGTGCTGCAGTCATTCCAGTTCCCCGTAATGTTGATGCAGTATGCATTGATCGAGCCGGCGTTCTTTCCCTGAAAAGGAGCGCCGTTGTTGAGGTACTTCGCCTCACCCTTCCACTGGTAGTGGACAGAATAGAAATTGTCATTCGCCTCCTCAGTATGACACTGGAGACAGGTGGCGGGGCCTTTCCAGGTAACCTTTACATGAGGATTGGCGGCAGGGAGATTCTTGCCACCCGTCAGGCCGGCACCGATGAGGCCACAGAGAACAATCATACACACCACAACCCCAAACTTTTTCACCGGCGTCCCCTCCTCACCACAATCTTTCGTCTATTATAGAAGGGATTCCTGTTCTGTCAAGGGCATTCGGGCGATAAAACGGCTCATCTTCGCCCGCCGGGAAAAAACCTCTCGTCGCTTTCCCGCGCCGTAAGCAGGTTCATACTATGACCGTACCTGCACAAGGGGGGGGGACAGGCAACAACGCTGAAGAACGGGCTAGAGTATCAGTCTGCGACCGTTATACCGCTCCGTATCGTAATCCTTATCAACATCGACGAGCTTCAGCCTGTTGATGATCTCTTTCATCGGCACGCTCGTGATCTCTCCCCTCAGAACGCTTACCATCCTTCCAAAATCTTCGTTGACAATCATATCGACTGCGGCGATACCGAACCACCGGGCCATGAGACGGTCGTAAGCCGACGGCGACCCGCCTCGCTGGAGATGGCTCAAAACGAGAGGCCTCGCTTCAAAACCGGTCAGTTCTTCGATCTGACCTGCCACATGGCTCGCAATGCCTCCGAGAGACGGATGGCCAAAGTCGTCAATCTTGCAATTCTTGAGAAATTCCTCCTGACCGACAGCCTTGGCTCCCTCGGAAACAACGATGATTGAATAGTTGATCTCCCTCCCCTTCCGTTCACGGAGCAGTTCGCACACCTGATTCATATCGAACTGGTATTCAGGGATGAGAATGATGTACGCGCCGCTGCACTCCCCCCCGCGGAGGGCAAGCCACCCCGCATGGCGCCCCATCGTCTCCACCACAAAGATCCGGCCATGGGACCCTGCCGTTGTTCTCAGCCTGTCTATCTCCTCCATGATCACATTGACCGCTGTATCGAATCCAAGGGAATATTCCGTCCCTACGAGGTCGTTGTCGATCGTTTTCGGAATACCGACCGTCTTCACACCGAGTTTGTGAAGTTTGTACGCGACACCGAGTGTGTCCTCCCCTCCGAGGGCGACAACAACATCGATCCCCAGTTTCCTGATCGTTTCTATCACCTTGTCCGAACGGTCATTCTTCGGATTGAACGGATTGGTCCGTGACGTTCCGAGGTTCGTTCCACCGTAACGGTCCCAGGTCCGCACCCGTTCTTCATCGAGATGGAGCAGGTGACGTTCGCAGCTCTTCGGGTCATCAGGATCGACTTCCACAAGCCCCTTCCATCCGTCAACAATGCCCACGACCTCAAAAGAGACTGACCGTTTCCCCCCCAGTTTCGGGTCAAGGGCACTTTTTGTCACCCATTTGACCGCTCCATTCAAGCCCGGACAATCGCCGCCGCCGGTAAGAACGCCTATCTTCACCTTCATCACCCTAACCTCCCCCGCATGAAATACGACTACCTATCTCTGCCGGCCCGTTGAACCGATTGACTGCCGGTACCTGTATTAATACATCATAGCGTCACTATATCCTGTTTGCAATCGATAAATCCCACGCCACAGGCCGTTTGCGTCGGAAAAGGATCTTTACGGCTAACGTAAGCGGCCTCATCTGTCAGGTCACGGAAAAGAGACGGGGAGAAAGATCAAAAGCATCTGTCCATGGCGCCCTTTCGCTCTGCCGAAAGAGTGTCTTCCCTATTTCCGTTTAAAGAAGAGACGGAGAGGAACGCCAGCGAATCCGAATACATCGCGGAGCGAATTCTCCAGGTATCGTTTATAATGCTCAGGGATCGCTTGAGGCTGATTGGAAAAGAAGACAAAGGTCGGCGGCTCTGTCTTGGCCTGGTTCCCGTAAAATATCTTGACCTCCCTGCCCTTATGAGTCGGAATCGTGTTCCGGGCAAGAATCTTTTCGAGGGCGCCGTTGAGCCTCCCTGTGGATATGCGCCGCTGAAACTGGACAAAGATCTTCAGATCCTCGTCGAGGATTGCCTCTACATTCTGACCCGTCAGGGCCGAGACAAAGAGAATCGGTGCGTGGGAGGCGTTCGGCATCCGCTCCCTGAGAAGCCTGACATATTCGTCGGCACTCACA
This sequence comes from uncultured Pseudomonadota bacterium, assembly GCA_964421445.1. GTDB lineage: Bacteria > Desulfobacterota > Syntrophorhabdia > Syntrophorhabdales > CAYQXL01 > CAYQXL01. The sequence continues at coordinate 81,735 of CAYQXL010000005.1, read as the reverse complement.
GTCCGGGACACAAGATCCCACTTGTTCACAACAAGACAGAGCCCCCGTCCCCTTGTTTCAACGAGATGGGCGATGGCCGCCTCCTGATGTCTGGCACCTTCATGTCCATCGATGATAAGGTTGACCACGTCCGATCTCTCAACGCTCTTGATGGCACTGGAGACCGAGTATTCCTCGATTCGCTCAGAGATCCGGCCCTTCCGGCGCAACCCTGCCGTATCAATGAGGACGATTTTCCGGCCTTTGTATTCGAGGTTCGAATCGATGGCATCGCGCGTCGTCCCCGGCACATCACTGACAATCATCCTCTCGAGCCCCAGAAGACGATTCGTGAGGGACGACTTGCCCGTGTTCGGCCTCCCTGTAAAGGCGACCCTCATATCCGACCTCTCTTTCCTCTCCTCCGACTCTGTCCGGCTGTCACGGGACTCTCCGTCGTCCCCCTCGTCATCCTGAAAGAGACCCTGCCTGTCGAGTTCGCCAATGAGATCATCGAGAAAATCGTAGACACCAATGCCATGGGCGGCACTGACCATATAGAGCCGGTCGACGCCAAGGGCATAGAAGTCATTCACCAGGGCTTCTCTCTTCAGCGAATCGACCTTGTTCACAACGAAAAAGAGCGGTCGCTCGTACCGCCGAAGGAGCCGGGTGATTTCCATGTCCTGAGGCAAAAGGCCATCAACGGCATCGAGAACAAAGATAATCGCCGCCGATTCGTCCATGGAAATCCCGATCTGTCTGTTGATCAGAGGGAAATATCCCTCGTCTGCCGCAGGCTCAAACCCCCCAGTATCGACAAGGATACACCGTTTCCGGCCATACTCGAACTCACCGTAGTTCCTGTCCCTGGTAATGCCGGGAGTATCTTCCGTAATGGCCTTTCTGTACCCGAGAATCCTGTTGAAAAGAGTCGACTTGCCGACATTCGGACGACCTACAATGCTGACGACAGGTTTCATGCAATCACCCCCTGTATCGTAATATGAGACTGAGAACAAAACCAAAGAATGGAAGAACGATGATCGATTCGAGGGCCGCAGGGACCCCAAAATTGTCGGCCACCAACCCGAGAAGAGTGACGCCGATGCCCCCTGACCCGATGGCAAAACCCACCATGAGACCGGAGGCGACACCGAGCCTGTGGGGAAGGAGTTTCTGAGCCATAACAATGGTGACGGAAAACGTTGAAACAAGGAGAAATCCCTGAATCCCGAGAACAAGGAAGAGCCAGGGGCCTTTCACAAAAAACATGGCCGGAAGAACGACGGTGGCGAGAAAAAGACTGAGCCGCAGGAAACGCCGGTGGCCCCACCGGTCGGCAAAGGGTGCTCCTGCGAGTGTTCCCACTGCACCGCAGGCAAGATAGGTAAAGACAAGTTTGCCGGCAAAGAGGGGGTCACCCTTCAGGTGCGTGATGTAATAGAAAGGGATATATGTCATAAGACCCATCTGGGTCCAGGTCCGCATAATGACAATACCGATAAGCATGGCCAGCGAAAGCCCCGCACCGCGAATCTTCACCGTCAGGTCGGCATTTTTCCGGGCGCTGTAGTCTGCGGGTATAGCGATAGTCTTCCGGTACGAGACAATCAGAATGGTAAAGAGAAGGGAAAATGTCATCATGAGCGGCAGCGATGACAGGCCGAGATATTGAATGAGGTAGATAGAGACAATCGGCCCCACTGAAAAACCGAGATTACCTCCGACGGAAAATACAGACATGCCTGTCACCGACCGTTCGCCTGTGAAGAAGTGGGCTGTTTTGTACCCTTCGGGGTGGTAGGCGGCAATTCCGAGACCGCTCAGGGTAACGAGACAGAGGACAGGGATAAAACTCGATGGAAGGGCAATGAGAGAAAATCCGAACCCTGCGCAGAAGACACCGAGAGGCAGGAGAATCGCTTTTTCTTTCTTGTCCGAATAGAAACCGAAGAGTGGTTGCAGTACGGACGATGTAAAATTGGAGGTCATGAGGATCATGCCCGTCATCGTGTACGTGAGGGAGAGTTTGTCCTTCAGAAAGGGCAGGACAACAGGGAGGGCACCCTGGTAGATGTCGGTGATCAGATGCCCCAAGGAGAGGATAATGAGAACCTTGAGGTTAAATTTTCTCTCTTCCAATAATATCCCTCAGCGTGAGGAGAATACGGCAGGTAGCACCCCAGATACGGTCACCTTCAAAATAGAGGGAGGGAACATGCTGAACCTTCCCGTCGTGACGGGCTGTCTCTATGACCGGCTCAGTTTCGAGGAGAAAATTGAGAGGCAGATGAATCAGGTAAGCAACTTCGCTGCTATTCAGTTTAAAATCATAGGGAAAGGGAATCGTCCCCACATAGGGGGCGATGACGAATCCTGTGAGCGTATACATGTCGTCGAGACGACCGATGATCTCCACGTCCTCTTCCCTGACACCGATCTCCTCATTGCATTCCCGGAGCGCCGTCGTCCTGAGATCACCATCCTCAGGTTCATACATCCCTCCGGGAAAGGAGACCTCGCCTTTGTGAATCTTGACCGAGCAGGCTCGCCGGGTGAGGACAACAAAGATCTCTCCTTCCGTCTCGAAGAGCGGGATCATGACACCGGCAGAAATGGTCTCGGCACAGACTATCGATCTGGGAGAATAGGCCTTCAGGCGCTCTTTGACGAGGGAAATCACATCCTATTCTAACAGGGAGGGCCCCATAAATCAACTGAAGCCCCCTGAAAACCTCTGAGATCACAGACAAATAACTGTTGAAAGGATATGCCGGCGGTGTTATAAAGAGAACAAAACCGAGGACTGGGGAGCAGACACAACGTCATGATGAGAGCCTCTCTGTGACACTGATACTGAAGCGCCTCCTGCGGCATCATCTTGTTCTTGTCGGCGCGATCATTCTTGTTCCCATGTTTTTCTGCGCCGTCCTCGCGCCGCTCATATCACCCCACAATCCTGCTGAGCCGAATCTGAAGAATATACTCGCGCCGCCATCGCTGACTCATCCCTTCGGCACGGACACTCTGGGAAGGGATGTATTCTCACGGGTCATCTACGGAAGCCGGATCTCCCTTCTCGTCGGCTTCGTATCGGTGGGAATCGCAACCCTTATTGGCCTCATACTCGGTGCCGTATCGGGGTACTACGGCGGAATGACCGACGAAATCATCATGAGGTTTGTCGATCTCATGATGTGTTTTCCCACCTTTTTTCTCATTCTCGCCGTCATTGCCCTCCTTGAACCGAGTATTTGGAATATCATGATTGTCATCGGTCTCACCAACTGGATGGGCATCGCCCGGCTGGTCCGGGCAGAGATTCTGAGCATCAAGAACAAGGAATTCATTCTTGCAGCCAAAGCAATAGGGCTCCCCGAGCTGAAGATCATATTCAGTCACATTCTCCCCAACGCCCTCTCACCGGTCTATGTCGTCGCCACACTGGGGATAGGGGGAGCCATTCTGACTGAATCAGCATTAAGTTTCCTTGGAATCGGGGTGCAACCTCCGACTCCAAGCTGGGGCAACATTCTCACCCAGGCAAAAGACAATATTGAAGTGGCATGGTGGCTCAGCCTGTATCCGGGCCTGGCAATCTTTCTCACTGTCATGGGGTACAACCTCCTCGGTGAAGGGTTGCGGGATTTTTTCGATCCCCGAAGGCGCTATCAGTCGTAATACCCGGTTGAACCATCTGAAGCAAGATTCTGTATGAGACAAGGGGGTTACAATGGATCAGGAAATATTGTTCGCCGACGTAAGGGGATTCATGAAGAGCCGCGTTATCCTCACAGCGGCGGAACTCGATTTTTTTACATTGCTCCACCGCGGTCCCAGTACAGCACGGGACCTTGCAAAACGACTTCACCTGGACGAAAGAGGCACCACCCGCATCCTTGATTCCCTTATATCCTTCGGCCTTGTGATGAAGGAGGCCGACCACTACCGGACAACAACCACAGGTGCCCTGCTCTCGTCGGAACACCCTGAAACCATTCTCCCTGTCATTCTTCACATGAATAACCTGTGGGACCGGTGGGGTGACCTGACAGCCATTCTCCGGAAGGATTCGACGAAGAGTGGCAAACAGGGTCTCTCGTTTACCGACAGGGATTGGAAAGCCTTCATCGGCGCCATGCACGTCATAGCCAGGAAATTGTCGGGAGAAATAGCCGATTTCTATAATACCGAACGATTCACCTGCCTGCTTGATCTCGGAGGAGCCTCGGGGACTTACGCCGTGGCCTTTCTCAAGAAGAATCCCGCACTGAAGGCCATCCTCTTCGATCTGGCGGAAGTGATCCCTATGGCAGAAGAGAGGATAGCCGCCGAGGGACTCTCAGAGAGGGTCCGCTGCGTCGGGGGAGACTTCTATGACGATGAACTTCCCCAAGGGGCCGACATCGTGCTTCTCTCCGCCATCATTCACCAGAACAGCATGAAAGAAAACATCAGCCTCTACAAAAAGATCTACAAAGCCCTTCCTCCCGGAGGGGTCCTGCTGATCCGGGATCACATCATGGACGAATCGAGGACCCGTCCTTCGTCCGGCGCCCTTTTTGCCATCAACATGCTTGTCAACACCCAGGGAGGCGATACATACACCTTCGGAGAGGTCCGGAAGGATCTTGAAGAGGCAGGTTTTTCAGAAATACTGCTCCTCAGATCGGGAGACCGGATGGATTGTCTCGTCGAAGCCCGAAAAGGCTGAGAGGCGAGCGAAAGACCGTGAAGAGTAACAGGCGGTGGCCCCTGTTCTGGGTCCTTGCGGTCCAATATCTCGTCGTCTACTTTCACCGTGTCTGTCCCGCTGTCGTTGCGCCGGAGCTGATCACAACATTTCACATCAGCGGCACGGCATTGGGTGTTCTTGCCTCGGGGTATTTTTATTCCTATGCTGTCATGCAGATCCCCGTCGGGCTCCTCTCCGACTCCTGGGGAACCCGTAAGACCGTTACTCTCTTCACTCTCGTCGCTGCCACAGGAGCCCTGCTCTTCGCCGTCGCCCCGACGTTCGGGTTCGCCACATTCGCCCGGATCCTCGTGGGATTCGGTGTATCCGCCACCTTTGTTGCATCCCTGAAAACGCTGGCTCTGTGGTTTTCCGGCAGGGAATACGCGAGGATTTCGGGTCTTCTCATGGCTGTGGGAGGCATAGGATGGTTCTCGGCTTCAACGCCCCTCGCTTTTGTCACAGAAGCCTTCGGGTGGCGATCGACATTTCTCGGGATGGGCGGGGCGAGCCTTATCCTCGCAGGGCTGACATGGTCTGTCGTTCGTGACATACCGGAAGAGGACAGCCGGGCCCTATCCGCCTCCGGCTCACCCGCACCTGCCGCGAATCCTTCGCTTGTCTCCGGGATCTTCCGGGTTTTTGGGTCAGGCCATTTCTGGCCTCTCGCGATCTGGCTCTTTTTTGCCCAGGGAACACTCTTCGCTTTCTTCGGGCTCTGGGCAGGACCGTTCCTCATCGACACCTTCGCCCTTTCCAAGCCCCGGGCCGGCAGCATCCTGTCCATGCTCGCTGTCGGCATGATATTCGGCGGACCATTTCTGGGGTGGCTTTCAGACAGGGTGCTGGAGAGCCGGAAAAAGGTCATAATCGGCGCTTCACTGGTCAACGTCTGTGCCTGGATAACCATGACCGTAGTCTTTGACCGTATGGCCATCGCCTTTTTTTATGCCATCTTTTTTGTCATGGGTATCACAACAAGCGCCATTGTAACCGTCGTCTTCACGTCGGCAAAAGAACTCTTCCCTGTGAGCATGGCAGGAACATCGATCGGAACAGCAAACCTTTTTTCGTTCTTCGGCGGCCTCACGTTTCAACCCCTCATCGGGTCAATTCTCGATCTATCAGGAAAAACAGGGGGCCATTACCTGCCTCAGGGATACCGTCAGGCCCTCGGTGTCTTTCTGGTAATCAATATCCTGTCTCTCGTCGCATCTCTGTTTCTTCAGGAGACATTCGCCGCACACCGCGACTGAGGTCCATCCTGTCCCTTCGGTCTTCGGCACCGGCTTTGCCGGGAGAAATGAGGAGAAAAGCGGGATTGGAAGGGGGTCGCAGGAAGGAGAGGAGAAGGGCCGGGGGGGATCAGGCAATGAAGAACACGTCTTTCTGCCCTCAGAGGTTCCGGCCGTAGAGAATGGCATTTTTCGGAATGCTGATCATTGAATCGCCGCCGACAAGCTCGTCGCCCTGCTCCCTGAATGGGAGCATTACAAGGTTGCAGGATAAAATAACGACTTCCGTCTGAGCCAGGAGGGGAAAGAACCTCTTCTTGACGCCTGCGAGTTCTGCGATAACGATCTTCAGCGATTCGGCTGCTTCATGACGGGGAAGGGTAACGGGATAGAGGCCTCTCTCCGGAAGGTCATCGACGAACTCGTTCGTCTCGGTCCTCAGGGTCACCAGTTTTCCCAGTCTTACCAAGAGATCGGCACGGACCCTGAAGGCCGGAAACCAGAGCGAAAGAGGCCGTTCGTCCCATTCTCTCGGAACAACCCGGGGAAGGTTGGCAAACCGGGCAAGATCTCCATAGGACCCGATTCCTGCTGGTGTCACATTTCCCCGAAACATCCAGAAAGGGAGATAGAGTGACTCTCCTTCTCTCTTTCCGCCCGTCAGAACGGTGACCGGCGCAAGATCTTTCCCTTCCGTCTGCCACCCTTTTCTGCACCGCCGGCAGAGAAGAACGGTACTGTCACTCTCCCCTGACAACTCCCATCCGCATTCAGGACAGAGAGCAGCCATGATAGTCATTTTCCCTTTCTCTTCCTTCCCTGCCGAAGACCAAAGGGGCCCCGTCGACTCAGTCCCCACCTCCCCTGTCACACCATCACAGAATCGTCCCCTGTCGAGAAAGACCGGGCTAAAAATAAGGCTCACCCTTTCCCCGAGAAAGGTCTCGTAGAGAGTCCCTTCACCCCTCAGGGGCACCCCTGCTCTCGCAAAACGTTCTTCCATCCTCTCGATGGCCCCGGACAGGGGGAGCACAGGGTCGACAAAACGACCCTCTACGGCAGGATGGACAAACCGGAGAGCCATGGTTCTCGGTTTCAGACCGAGGCTCTCGGCACCATTGAACCCGTCACAGGCACAGATGGTAGCGTCGAGGAGACGGTTTTGCACCTCGGTCCCGTGACAGGAAAAGAGCGTTCCCCGTATGCGCCAATAAGGCAGATAGTAAAGCTCTCCTTTCAGGTCGCGGAGAGGAGCAAGGTAATACCGGAAATAGTCTGATGGAGCGAAGATGAGTTTTGTTTTGCAGAAAGGGCACCGGAAAAAGAGGGTGGTTTCATCGAGATCGGCCGGCGCCCCGCACTGAGGACACTCATACTCGACCTTCCAGTTTCTATGGGAGTTTAGAGCCACACTGGTTACAGAACAGTGCCTGGACAAGATTATCGGCACCGCACCCGTTGCACCGTTTTGCTGAAAGGGGCTCATTCATCTCCCGTCCGCAGGCAGGACAGTAGCGGGCATTGGGGGGAGCGTTCTTTCCACAACTCCGGCATCGCTGAAAGACAACGATCTGGTGTCCGCAGTGAGGGCAAAACTTCCCCTCACGGGGAACGGGAAGTCTGCAGTCGGGACAGTGCACCTCCTCCGGCCCCGTTGGTAGTGAATCATCGGTTTTCATGGCATTACCGAACATGGCAGGCATCATAAAACCGAGCCCCATGCCGAACCCCGATCCCGCCTCTGTCTGGTTCTCAGAGGCCTTTTCCATGGCCATCGCCGCTTTCAGCCGGAGAAGCTTGTTAAGATCGTCGAAAATGCCAAGCTTGCTCTTGTCATCGATCGCTTTCTGTACCTCCAGAGGCGGTGTTATGGAACTGATGTAAAGCTGAGGCAAGGCAAGGCCGAACTGGGCAAAATCCTTCTGAAGCTCCGTTAAAAGCCCCGAAGCCATATCATCGTAGGTACCGGGAAGACTGATGATACTCTCCAGGTGTTCGCCGAGATAATCGTTGAACCGGGAGACAACAACGCTCCCGAGATACCGCTCTATCTGTTCGGTGGTGTAGATGCCCTGGGTCCCGACAAGGCTGTTGATGAAAAGGACGGGCTGGACAACCTGGATGTTCAGAATACCGAAGGCCCTGAGCCTGATGAGGCCCAGTTCTCCGTCCCGGAATGCCACGGGCTCGCTTGTGCCCCATTTCACTCCCGCGAAGACCTTCATATTGACGAAGTAGACTTCCGCCCGTAACGGGCTCTTCATGGCCCAGGGAAGACTCAGAATCTTGGTAAGGATGGGAATGTTCGCCGTTGTCAGGGTATGCCTGCCAGGACCAAAAACGTCCAGCGCCCTGCCTTTGTAGAAAAAGACCGCCGCCTGACTCTCTCTGACGACAAGCTGCGCCCCGTACTTTATCTCCCCCGATCCTCCTTCGGGGATGCGGTGGACCATCTCCGTTCCCGATTCATCGAACCATTCGAGAATCTCAAGAAAAACGGCATTATCGGTTCCCATAGACGATGATTATAAGATGTTTTCACCGAAACATCCATGATTTCCGTCACTGCCGGAAAAAGAAGATCACAGAACCGCCCCACCCCTGTCGCCTTTCTGCGCCACCACCATCGGCCATCACAGAGAATAAAAAACCCCGGAACACCGTTTTGTTCCGGGGTTTTTTCATAGCCTGTGGAGATCAGGCAGCCGGCTGATCCGCCTGAAGCCTGTCGAGGGTCTCGAAGTACGCTTCGATCCGGGTCCGCACCTGAGCCTCGGAGTAGAATCTCTGGTCACCCATGTCACTCTCGAACACGAGAGCAGGGATGCCCGTGCGCTTCGTGAGAACGTCTTTCAGTGTGGGAACGGCAAACGAAACGGCCTTGCAGCTCCTGTTCATGAACATTATCATTCCGTTCATGTCATATTTCTTGAAAAGATCGGTAGCCATATCGGCCCTGTCTTCGATGGTGGAGTTGGAGAAACGATTGACATAATTCTCGGCCATCGTTTCGAGAGGGTCCTGATTGAGGTCAAACTCAAAACTCCAGGCATGAACATAGAGTGACGTGAGAATCACGCCACCGTAAGAACCAAGGAGCTTTGCGTGGTCGGTGAATTTGAACCAGACCGGAAGATTTTCCCAGTAGAGGCGGTATTTCTCCTTTTCTTTGGGAAGGACACCGATCCCCTGTTCTACCTTTGCCTGATTCTCATCGACAAGCGTCTGATAATAATCGACACACTCCTGGGTACCTCTCCGGTAGACAGCGATAGCCATACCGATAAGAGCATCAAAAATGCTGATCGGAGACGGCTTGTACTGGGCCATATCAAGAAATTTACGGTAGAGGATACTGGATGCTGCGGAATATTTCATGACCTCTCTCAAGCGGTCATAATCGAATTTCCGTTTCGTCACCTGCTCGATCCAACTGATCAGTTCTTTCAACTGGACGACACAGTATTTCTTGATCTCCTCTCTTGCCTTCTTGTTATTGATATACTCCGGCGTGTCATAGACGAACATGGGTATATTGCCCCGTCTCGAAAGAACCTGAAACCATTTGGTCAGCGTGAAGCACTGGGCATTGCAGGCAATAAACATATCAGGGTCGGGAATGCCTTTCGTAACGGTGATGCCTGACTCACGATAGGCAAGATCGCTCCGGGCGTAGGCGCACAGATGACTCGTGTACCCGAGATTCTCCGTGATGGTGCAGAGCTCCGAGCCTTTTTTGGCCGTCAGATTGGCAACGGCGTGGTTCTCGGGATAGATGGGAATAATATCGTGAGCCACAAAAATTTCAATCGGCGAAATGGCTGTGGAGTACACGATGTTCTTACCCAGGTCGTGGGCATGGAAAGCCTCTTCCATGTATTCATCGGTAATCTTCTTTGAAAGCTGCTTGGACGTCAATTTCTGTTCGCTCATAAGGAGCCCCCTTTTAATGATTCAAAGAATGCCTGAAGTCTCGTCCGTACATGGGAAAGAGACAGGGTCTGATATTCGGTGTGAAGAACGTGCATCGGGATACCTTCCTTTTTAATCATCCCTTTCAGGTCAGGCAGGTCGTATTCCTGAGATTCGCAGAATTCGATGTGGATGTAGACGATAGCCTCTGCACCGGACGTCTTGTACAGGTTTTTTGTCTGTTCAAAGTTTTTGTAGACATCGTCATGAATCGGCGAGAAGAAGCCCCGCGTGAAGTGGCGTTCCGTCAGTGATTCTATTGGTGCACCGTTTTTCGGAACAACACCCTGGAGATATCGCGTCCCGTCAACAAGCGAGTCACCAACAACATTCAGTTTGATCTCTTCAAAAAGATCGTAGAGTTCGGGGGGATCACACGTTATGCCCACAAGAATGACATTGGTAAAACCCTCCGCCTTTCCCGGTTTCAATTCATCCTTGATTTTCTTAAGCGACTTGTTGAATTCCTCTTTATCGACCTGCTGGGAAAGTTTTATCATTGAAAAGAGTTCTTTGTTCGTAACAGCCAGGGGATTCTCTTTCTTGAAATCGTAGATTTCTTTCAGTAACTTCTTGTTTTCATTGTGAACTTCAATGGCCCTTTCCAGGTCCCCGTCGGTAATCTTCTTTCCCGACCACTGGCTCAGGGAATCGATAAGTCTTTCAATCTCCTCTTTAACCCAGTACCGTGCACTCGGTCTGTCCGCCTGGCGCGGCGCAAGGTAACACTCTACAAACCTTCCGGGAAAATTGATGCGCCAGATGTCGGAGAGGTGCTGGGTCGTATCACAGACCTGCGGGAGCACAAAACCGGCGAAGAGATCCCCTTCGTAGGTGAGAGCAAGCTCGAGATTGCTCCTCGCCAGAGAACAGGCGTTGTCCGGCAGATGGACGGGAGCCTTCTTCAGGGGTTTGTGTGTTCCGAGGATCGTCACCGGCAAGAAGCCAAAGGCATACACGACCTCTTCGGGCACGTCAGCGGGGGTGCTTCCAATTACCTTCCTTCCGGTATCCTTCGCCCACGTTCGTATCGACGGGAAAGGATCGTTTGCACAATGCACGACTTCCTTCAGGCTTAAGCTATCCCACATAACTCCTCCAATTTGATTATGAAAAATTTCACAGATTATAAAAAGCTGCCCATTAATTGTCAAGGAGAGATTTGGGCTCGTACTGAATCGGAAAATCTCAATTATTTCAATTCAGTTTCGCGCATCACCCAAAGATAATACTCAGGAAGGGCTGTTTCTATATCAAGACAAATGATTTCAGGAACTTCGTAGGGATGATCAGCCCTGATCTGTGCCTCAACATCGGCATATAACGATGCCCTTGTCTTCATCGTGCAGACCCATTCCTCCGTTTCCTCGATCCTCCCTCTCCACCAGTATGTGCTCGTAACCGGTCCTGATACCTGGGCACAGGCAACAAGCCTCATCTCTACGAGCCGCGCGACCATTCCATCAATGAACTGTCTGTTGTCGGCGGTTGTGACGATCATCACCATTCGTTCGTCGTCCATCTGTGCTCCTCCCCTGTTGGTCTCGTCTTCCCTTCTGCCACATTTCCCTTGAAATGTGCGAAAATATCATATAGTTTTTCTATCCAAAGGTGAATAAGATGTTTCATGTACGAGAAGGCGACTCAATCATACTTGCCAGCGAATCGACCCGGCGGGTCGACATCCTCCGGCTCCTGGGGATTTCTTTCGCTGTCGTGCCCCCTGATGTGGACGAAACGCGGCTCAAGAGCGAAGCGCCCCGGAGTTATGTCCGGCGGGTCGCATACGAAAAAGCATTCAAGGTCGGCACCCACTTTCCTGACCGCTGGGTGATCGGCGCAGATACGGTGGTGGTCTACAAAAACCGGGTCCTCGGTAAACCTCGCAACGAAAATGACGCCCTTGAAACGCTCCGGCTTCTCCGGGGCAAGTGGCACCGGGTCATCACAGGATACTGCATCCTGAAGGTCGCAACGAACATAACCTTTCAGGATGTAGTGGAAACAAGGGTCTTCGTCAAGGATCTTTCTGATGAAGAGATCATGCAGTACATAAAGACCACTGAACCTCTTGACAAGGCCGGGTCATATGCCGTCCAGGGCAGGGGTGGCTATATGGTAAAGGAAATCAAAGGATCGTACACCAACGTGGTGGGACTGCCAGCCTGCGAAGTCGCAGAAGCCCTGCTGTCGCTGGGCGTTCTCTCGTGAACCCCCTTGAAGGACCGCTCCTCGCCGTACGGGAGACCATCGGCCGGGCATGTCTCCGGGCCCGACGGTCAGTTGACGACGTCAAGCTGATCGGTGTCACGAAGGGCGTCGATGTTTCCCGAATCAAAGCAGCCATAGACCTCGGGGTTACAGATTTCGGCGAGAATTACTTTCAGGAAGCGCGGTCGAAGATCGAAGCAATCGGACATGGTGCCACATGGCACATGATTGGCCATATCCAATCGAATAAGGTAAAATATATCCCTAAGTATTTTGCCTGGGTCCACTCGGTGGACCGGCAGGAGATTGCAGAAGCTGTCGACCGTTTCGGCATACCGGTGAACGTGCTCTTCGAACTGAATCTTTCCGGAGAGTCCACGAAGCACGGCACAACGATCGATGGATTACGGCGGGTTCTGGAGAAGACGGCCTCTCTCCCGAACGTCAGGCCTTCGGGCCTCATGACGATGGCGCCGTACAGTGATGACCCTGAAAGATCGAGACCGTTTTTCAGACGTCTCAGGGAGATCCTCGGGATAATGAACGGCGAGTTTTCCCTTCAGATGAAGGAGCTTTCCATGGGTATGTCCGGCGATTTTGAGATTGCTATCGAAGAAGGAGCAACGATGGTCAGAGTGGGAACTGCCATCTTTGGTGAACGATGAAAAAAGCGTGGGACGGAAGATTTTCACAGGGAACGGATCCTCTGATGGAGCGTTTCAGTGCATCCATCCAGTTCGACAGACTCCTTTCTTCCTATGACATCGAAGGGTCGCGGGCTCAGGCACGGATGCTGAAGAATGCAGGGATTCTCTCTGCCGGGGAAGAAGAGAGCATACTGCACGGCCTCGATGAGATTGAACAGGAGATCGAAGACGGCACGTTCACCTTCTCCCTGGCCAACGAAGATATCCATATGAACATTGAGGCCCGTCTCATCGAAAAGACCGGCGATGCAGGAAAGAAACTCCACACGGGACGGAGCCGAAACGATCAGGTGTCCCTCGATATGCGTCTCTACGTCAAGAGTGAACTGGCAGGCGTCGACGAGCTTCTCCGCCGCCTCCTGACAGGGATCGTCGGGAGGGCCGAGAAGGAAGCCCAGGTCATCATGCCCGGTTACACCCATCTCCAGCAGGCCCAGGTCACTACATTCGGCCATTATCTCATGGCATACTTCGCCATGTTCCGGAGAGACCTCCAGCGGGTGAGACAGGCTGTCGCCGTCGCCGACGTCTGCCCCCTGGGAAGTGGAGCCATGGCAGGATCAACCCTTCCGCTGAACAGGGAATTTGTCCGGAAAGAACTCGGTTTCAGCTCCATGACAGACAACAGCATGGACGCCGTTTCTGACCGGGATTTCGTGCTGGAAGCCGTTTTCTCGGCGACCATGATCATGATCCATGCCAGCAGGCTGGCTGAAGACTTCATCATCTTCTCGACGCAGGAGTTTTCCTTCCTCTCCCTTCCCGACCAGCTCTGTACAGGAAGCAGTCTCATGCCCCACAAAAAGAACCCCGATTCCCTCGAACTGACCAGGGGAAAATCGGCCCGGGTCATCGGTGATCTCGTCAGCCTCCTGACCCTTCTGAAGGGGCTTCCCCTCACCTACGACAGAGATCTTCAGGAAGACAAGGAGCCCTTGTTTCATGCCATCGAGACGGTCAGAGACGTCCTCCAGATCCTGGACCTTGCGATCACAGGGCTTACGATCAACGGACCGGCCATGGAAAAGGCCGTCTATGACAGTTTCATACCGGCTACCGAGATGGCCGAGTATCTCGTCCTGAAGGGGCTTCCTTTTCGCGAGGCCCACCATGTTGTAGGGAGGCTCGTCCGGTTCTGCGAAGAGACGGATAAACGTTTTTCCCATCTTTCCCTTGCAGACATGAAGGCCCTGTCCGATTATTTTGATACCGATGTTTTCGAGTATATCGATCCCCGTCACATTCTGGAAAACAGAAGAACTGAAGGGGCGGCATCCTTTGACGGGATTAGAGGAGCAATAGATGAAGCGAAACGTTATCTTACTTTGTAGCCTCCTCCTTCTCTTCACCTTTCAGGCATGCGGGAAGAAGGGCAATCCAGTGCCCCTCGGCCGGGCCGTTCCGGCGGGAATATCCGACTTCTCCGGTCAGGTGAAGGACGGCGTCCTTTTCCTCTCCTTCTCCGTTCCCCAGAAGAATCAGGACGGCACACCGATCACGGACCTCGGAGGTTTCAAGGTATACAAGAACTGCAACACCTGCATTGGAGCATTTGAACTCTTCAAGGATGTCCGCCTTGATGAGGAAAAAGGATACACGATCGTTGGCGGGAAACTCTATATCTTCGACGAAGATCTGGCTGACGGATACAAGTACATCTACCAGGTCTACCCGTACACGACGAAAGGAACGCGGGGTAATGCGTCAAATGCCCTTGCGGTGACCTGGAAAAAACCCCCTGCCCCTCCAACGGGTGTCAAGGCAATCGGCAGCGACGGAATGATCGAGCTGTCCTGGACACCTGAAAAAGGATACTATTACAATGTGTACCGCCTGGAAGGGACAACCTATCCCCTCTTCGCCCTCAATGACAAACCGGTCACTGTCACCCTCTTTACCGATGCCGGTCTGGAAAACGGAAAAAAGTATATCTACGAGGTAAGGAAAACGATCCGGGAGGAAGGCGTCTGGAGGGAAGGTGAAGGGGTTCGGGCAGAGGCTGTTCCTGCTGACAATCTCCCTCCGCCGGCACCTCACTCTGTTCGCGCGGTCAAGGCTCCCCAGGGAGGAGTGACCGTGTCCTGGGAGGCAGAAGCACCGGAAGATATACTTGGATTTAATCTTTACCGGATTGTTGGCGAACAGAAGGAAAAACTGAACAAAGACCCTCTCAAGGAGGAGGTTTTCTTCGACAGACTTGTGCCCAACGTACGGTATGTGGCATACTACGTCACTGCCATCGATATGTCGGGAAACGAAAGTGATCCGTCCCGCGAGGCAGTCATCCTGTTGAGAAAAGAGTGACCTATGGACTTTTTTAATTACAGAGACGGTGAGTTGTATTGTGAAGACGTACCGGTGACGGAGATAGCCCGGTCAGCAGGGACTCCGTTCTATCTGTACAGTTACGGAACCCTGGAACGCCATTTCACCGTTTTTGACAGAGCCTTTGCAGGTGTTTCCCATCTCGTTTGTTATTCGTGCAAGGCGAACTCGAGCCTCGCTATCATCCGGTCCATAAGCCGGCTGGGGGGAGGAGCGGATATCGTGTCGGGAGGTGAGCTCCATAAAGCCCTGACAGCAGGTATTCAACCAAAAAAGATCGTCTTTTCCGGTGTCGGAAAGAAAGATGATGAACTCACATACGCCATTAAATCGAACATCCTCATGATCAATGCCGAATCGGAGCAGGAAGTCGATGCCATCAGCCGCATAGGAAAGAGGATGAAACGAACGGTCCCACTCTCGATCAGGGTCAATCCCCAGATCGACGCAAAGACCCATCCCTATATTACGACGGGAATGAAGAAGAATAAGTTCGGCGTTCTCTGGGACGACGCCATGAGGCTCTACATGAAGGCCCGTCAGGACCCGTTCCTCGAACCTGTGGGCATCTCCTCCCATATCGGATCACAGATCCTCGAAGTCGGTCCATTCCGGGAAGCGGTCCACTCCCTTAAATCGATGACTGAAGGACTCCGGACCGAATCGATCGACATCACATATCTCGATATCGGTGGAGGACTCGGTATAACATATAAGGATGAACTGCCGCCGCACCCAGACGAGTACGCCTCTGTTGTGGCCCGCGAACTGGCCGGCACAGACCTCACAGTGATTCTCGAACCGGGCCGCGTTCTCGTCGGCAACAGCGGTGTCTTTGTCACCCGGCTCCTCTACGTCAAACAGAGCCCTGAAAAAACATTCTACATCGTTGACGGCGCTATGAACGACCTTGTGCGGCCTTCGCTGTACAACGCCTACCATGAAATCCTTTCTGTCCGGTCAGGGAGGGAACGACAGGTGACGGTCGATGTTGTGGGGCCCATATGTGAATCGGGCGATTTCCTTGCAAAAGACAGAGAGATGCCTGTCATGAACCAGGGCGACCTCCTGGCGATCAAAGGCGCAGGGGCCTACGGCTTCTCCATGTCGTCAAACTACAACGCCCGGAGACGGGTGGCAGAAGTCCTTGTAAAAGGAGAACACTTCTTCGTTGTCAGAAAACGGGAAACCTACCGTGACCTGACACGGGGTGAAACGATTCCAGACTTTCTAGAGGGTTGAATGACAATGGAACTTGAGTTTTACAAAATGAGTGCGAGCGGAAACGATTTTATTCTTCTCGACAACAGAGACGAAAGAGTCACCGGGGCCTTTCCGGACATAAAAAGTTTTGTCACGAAAGTCTGCAGGCGGAATCATTCTGTGGGATCCGATGGCCTCATCCTCATCGAAAAAGGCGAGAATGTCGATTTTTCCTGGAGATTCTTCAATGCTGACGGTTCGGAAGCGGAGATGTGCGGAAACGGCGGCCGCTGTGCGGCGCGATATGCCTATGTAAAGGGCATCGCCGGATCAAGTATGGTCTTTACGACGCTGGCAGGCCTCATCCGGGCGGAGGTGGCGGGATCGAAAGTCAAACTCCAGTTGACTCAGCCCACCGATCTGAAACTCGACTACCCCATCCAGCTCGAAAACAGGGAGATATTCATCAGCAGCGTGAACACCGGTGTTCCCCACGCCGTCGTTCTCGTCGATGACGTTGACCGGGTACTTGTCGAGGAACTGGGGCGGAGCATCAGATTCCACAAGGCGTTCGGTGAGAAAGGTTCCAATGTCGATTTCGTTCAGGTCGTCAACGACAGAACAGCCAAGATCAGAACATACGAACGGGGTGTGGAAGGAGAAACCTACGCCTGCGGAACGGGGGCAGTTGCATCGGGAGCAATCCTGAAACACAAGGGGTTGGGGAAAAGCCCTGTCACCATTGTGACGAAGGGCGGCGAAACACTGAAGGTCTATATCGAAGAAAACGTGTATCTGGAAGGCGATACACGGATTATCTACACCGCCGTGTTGAACGGAGAAGCCCTTCTCTAACAAAAAAGAAAGGAGAGTACCTATGGAGTTCAAGGGGATATATACGGCTCTTGTGACGCCATTTCGAGACGGACATGTTGACGAGGAGGCTCTCGAGAGACTCATCCGGTTTCAACTGAACGAAGGTATCGACGGCATTGTTCCCTGTGGCACGACCGGCGAGGCATCAACGCTTTCCTACGAGGAGCATGACCGTGTCATAAGGCTCGCCGTCCGGTTTGCAGGAGGATCTGTCCCCGTAGTAGCGGGAACGGGGTCAAACAGCACTGACGAGGCAATCGAACTGACAGGAAGGGCAAAAGAACTGGGCGCAACGGGTTGTCTCCTCACGACACCCTACTACAATCGCCCCACGCAGGAGGGCCTCTACCGCCATTTCAAAAAGATAGCCGAAGATGTGGATATCCCCCTCATTCTGTACAATATTCCCGGAAGAACAGGGGTTAACATGCTGCCTGAAACGGTGGCCCGGCTGGCACAAATTCCGACTATCGTAGGCATTAAAGAGGCATCAGGTTCGCTGGCACAGGTTTCCGATATCTGGCGACTGACAAAGGGACAATTAGCCATACTTTCCGGTGACGACAACCTTTTCCTTCCGATGATGTCTGTAGGGGCAACGGGGGTTATCTCGGTCCTCAGCAATATCGTGATCCGGCCGATGAAGGACCTCTTCCGGACGTTCATCGTTGAAAAAGAGATAGAAAAGGCCCGGGATATCCACACCGGTCTCACCCAACTGATGCAGGCCATGTTCATCGAAACCAATCCCATACCGGTGAAGGAAGCCCTCGCCCAGATGGGTTTTATTGCACGGGAGTACAGATTGCCGCTCTGTCCCATGTCTGACGGGAATGCGGCGGCATTGAGGAAAATCCTTGCCGAGTACAGCCTTGTCTGAGAGCCACGGGAGGTAAAGTCCATGACAAAGATCACCGTTACAGGGGCAGCGGGTAAAATGGGATCGGCGATCGTGAAGCTCGCCTGTGACGACCCTGATATTCTTGTCGTAGGGGCGACGGAAGAGGCCGGTCATCCTGCCTGCGGAAAGTCCCTGAGAGACCTCGTGGGACCCGATTCGCCGGATATATCCGTTTCGTCCGACCCTGCAGAGGCATTTCACCGTGCTGACGTCATAATCGATTTCACCTCTCCCGCGGCAACAGCCCTTCATTTTGCCCTGGCACAGGCAGAAGGAAAGGCAATGGTTATCGGGACAACAGGCCTGACACCGGATATAAGGGCAACAATAGAGAACGGACCAGGAGCGCGGATCGTTCATTCGCCCAATATGAGCATCGGCGTCAACGTCATGTTCGACATAGTCCGGAGGTTGTCGGCAACCCTCGGCAGTTCATTCGATACTGAGATCGTTGAGATGCACCATAAATGGAAGAAGGATGCCCCGAGCGGAACAGCGCTGCGCCTGAGGGATATGGTAAAAGAGGGTCAGCCTCACAGGCCGTGGCAAGACGTTTTCGGTCGCGAAGGAGTGACCGGCGCCCGAAACGACAACGAATTAGGCGTCATGAGCCTCCGCGGCGGGGATGTCGTTGGCGAACACACAGTTATATTCGCCGGGACAGGAGAGCGTCTCGAGGTCACCCACCGGGCTTTCACAAGGGACAATTTCGCACAGGGAGCTTTGGTGGCCGCAAAATGGCTCCACAAACAGACACCGGGTATCTATTCGATGATGGACGTTCTCGGCCTCGCTCAGGTCTCGTAAGGCACCCCATTTTTTCTCCAAAAAAAATTTGCCCCTGTCATTTTCGTGGTACCAAGTATTTGCTTTTTCAAAAATAATGTGAGATACTACGGGCAAAGGGCGGACGTAGCAGTTATTAGCGGTCACAAAGGTTTTTCTTTTGTAGCATCCTCATAACACACATCCGTAATCCTCAATTTTCTTAAGGAGGTTTTACATGCCAAAGGGAACCGTAAAGTGGTTCAACGAGTCAAAGGGATTTGGGTTTATCACGAAGGATGATGGGGGCGATGTCTTTGTCCACTATTCAGCGATTCAGGGGAATGGTTTCAAAACCCTCTCCGAAGGGGATGCCGTATCCTTTGAAGTCGTCGACGGACCGAAGGGTCAGAGCGCACAGAACGTCGTAAAACTCTGAGAACAGGACAGCACCGGCGACGGGGAGTTCGTTCCTGGTGTTGATGTAGTTTTTGCGACAGAGATGAAAAGGGCACAGAAGGGGAGATTCTTCCTTTCCTGTGCCCTTTTTGATTGAGGCCTCCGGGCCTTTACCTCTTCTTTTTCGACTTCTTTTCCTCTCGTTCCTCTTTCTGCTGCTCGTAAATACTCTCGGTCAGGGATGCGGCCTTTTCCATCCACCGGGGATCATCTTTATTCAGCTCGACCTCTTCGTGAAAATCATTGATCGTGTGGTTTTGAAGCTTATAAGGACTCGTAGCTTCGATGTCAAAGTACGTGTGCCGCAACTCATGCCGGAGAAGACGGATTCTGTCGAGTTTATGTATATGATCCCAGCACACCTTGTCGAGCGTTATAATGTAATCACAGCCCTCCGGGGCCTCCCGTTCGTCTGCCGTAAGATACCGGATCAGGTCGTTCGGCCGCAGAATTCGTCCCAGAACCATCTGACCGCCCGATTTTCTGTGTTTCATATCAAAAAAGAGTGCAATCTTGGCGTTGACCAGTTCGGGGAAATACTTATCTCTCACCTCTTCCAACATTTGACGTACATCATCCGTTACATCGACGTACCGGTTATTCATTCTTCTGTTCCTCCATGAGATTTGACTGCCCGGTGTTTACGTGCCGAAGATTACCACAGCACTCAAACCCAACGCAAGTGACAGGGCTGAGATGAAGGAAACCGACGGTGTAAGGGAAAAGAGGGACTACGTGTTTTCCACCATCTCCCAGACGCCGCAGGGACAGATGCCGGCACAAAAGCCGCATCCGATGCAGAGGTCGGCGTTGACATCGTACCTCCACGAACCGTCGGGGGCCTCACTCCGGGAGATGGCGCCGTAGTAGCAGGTCGCTTCACACATGTGACAGTCTCTGCACACGGCACAGGACAGACACCGGTTTGATTCGGTCTGGAGTGTAACAGGGGTGGTGGTCTGACAGGACTCGTAATAGGCCGTTTTAATGCGGTCACGGGGAATGACGGGCTTCGGGGCAGGCCTGTAGTAGGAGATCCCGGAAAGCAGCGCATGAACAGCCTCTGCAGCCTTCCGTCCCTGACCGATGGCGTGGGTCACGAGACCGGGGCTTACAACATCTCCAATGGCAAAGATCTTCGGATCGGACGTATGACCTGCTTCATCGGCAACAATGGAACCGTCCCTGCCTGTATGGACAGAGGGCGGGAGGAAGTCTGTCGCCGGTTCGTCCCCGATCGCAACGATTACAACATCGGCATCGATCGATGAGCCGTCTTTGAAGTATGCCCTTCTCTCCTTCCTGACATACCGGTCGACAAACAGAGGCCAGAGAATCCGGGTTCCCAGAGATCGGGCGAGCTCCAGTTCCTTTCCGAAAGCCGCCGGTTTCTGGATATCGACCGCTGTGACCTGGACGGCGCCGAGGCGGTACGCTTCCGTCGCCACATCCATACCCACATTCCCCGCTCCGAGAATCAGGACATCCTTTCCCCTGAGCGACCGGGCCTTTCCCGTATTCGCCCTTTTGAGAAAGTCATAGGCCGTGACCGACGATGCCGAACCTTCAAAGCTCATCCCCCTCGGCCTGTGGGTGCCTACAGCGACAACAACAGCATCATACTCCCTGCAAATTGCTTCGAAACGGTCTCTATCTACCGGCTCGCCTGTCCGCAACATCAGACCTGGTACATTAAACCTTTTCAGCTCTCCCTTCAGGACCCGTTGAGGCAGCCTGGTTTTTGGTATGAAATACTCGAGCTTTCCTCCGATCTTCTCCTCAGCCTCATAGATATCAACGTCATGACCTTTCAGATAAAGCTGCCACGCCGTTGAAAGACCTCCCGCACCTGCACCGATGACGGCAACCTTCCTACCCGTCTTTCCGGCCCGGGGAGGCGACGGAATCTCGAGACTCGCTTTCCCGAATTCTTCCGTGTTCACCGGCTTGTCGATCTTTGCTCTCGTACATCCATCCATGCAGAGATGGGCACAGACCTCGCCGCAAACCGTCGCCGGCAGAGGACTGTAGAGAAGAACCAGTTCAAGGGCTCCCTTCAGATCTCCGCTGCGGATGCGCCGGGTCCGCTCCCATGTCGGTATACCACTGGGGCAATTGTACTCGCAGGGAGGCAGGTAGACATCGTTCGCCCACAGAGGGATGAACCGCCGGTCAGCACCGGTCGTCACATACGGAAGAAGCGTGGCCTCATGGCTCAGGTAGTCGGCAAAGAGACCGCCTTTGCCCACCTCCTTCTCCCAGGACATGATCCGGAAGTCGGAAAGGGACACAGAAAAGGTCTTGCGTTGAGCCCTCTCCTGGGGCGTATAGGGAATCAGTTTCCGCCATTTCTCCCCTTTCTCGACCAACTCGTCGAGGTACCCGAACCGGTCTATGTTTCTGAGGTAGGATGGGAGATTCTCTGTGAGCCACTGCCAATCCTGGGCCGTCAGATCAAGGAGCTTGACGTCCTTTTCGCTGAACCCCTCCATGGAGCCCCTGAAGTAGACAACGCCACCCACCATCCCCACACACGGTCTGTATCCGAGTATATTGGCCCTGTTCCGTGGATTGATGCCGCAGACGACAGAGACGCCACCGGCCTTGAACTCGGCAAACGTATCCCCCACATCGCGGAAATACCACGACTCAGGTGCGGCAAACCTGGGATTGTGCTTCGTCATCGTGTCGCACCGGGCCCCGCCTGAACCCTGAACATAGAGCTTACCCTGGGCTGCAGCGTTATGGGCTCCATTCGTGACATCACCAAGGACGGTAATGTGGGCACCGCAGTTGAGCCATCCTACATCGTCAGAGGCACTGCCGCTAACAACAATCGATGTCCCGAAGATACCCATTCCACCAAGCCTCTGACCGACCGGGCCTTCGACCCTGATGGTGAGTGGTTCGGTGAACCCCCACAGACGGCCCCCTATGCCGTGCTGGCCGTCGGCAATGACATGGAGGTCCCGTGCCCCCTGTCTTATCGCTTCCCGGATCTCCACATCCAGTACGCGGGAGTCTATTCTTTTGCCACCGATATTACCGTATATGATTTTCGACATAGTCCGTCACGCTCTCTTTGATCTCATTCGCTTCAGCAGTTCCGATCGTCACGCTCCTCTTGCCTGTCACGGACCGTTCCTCCTCCCGGTCGCTCCTTTTTCTGCCTCTCAACAGACGTATCCGATCTGGAGACGGTCGGCTATACCAGGGTCATCACAGCCGAGGGCGTCAGCCATACCGATGGGGAGATCGGTGCTCCGTCCGAGAGGAGCAAAAACCTTCTTGAGTTCCACATCTATCGACCTGAAGACTTCGACAACCCTTTCGGCAACCTTGTCGGGATCGAGCCTGCGATAGAGTCGCGGGTCCTGCGTCGTAATCCCCCGGGGACATTTACCAAGATTGCAGACATTGCACCGGTTCTGTTCGTCACCGAAACAGCCTGCTGCAGCCTGCATGATATATTTACCCACAGAGACCGCCGAGGCACCGAGCATAAAAAGGGCCGCTGCGTTCGCAGCGAGATTACCTTTCTTTCCCACCCCGCCGGCAGCGATGAGGGGTAATTCATTCTGTCTTCCCTGACGGGTCAGGTCAAGGTAACAATCGCGGATATTTGATGCAATCGGATGACCCATCTTGTCGAGCGATACACCGTATGCCGCTCCTGTCCCCCCGTCTTCTCCGTCGATCGACAGAGCTGCAGCATAGGGATTTCTTATCAGATTGTTGAGTACCGCTTTCGCCGTCCTCGTTCCCGAAATCTTCGGGAAGACAGGCACCCTGAATCCCCAGGCCATCGACATGGCCTGGATCATCTTTCCTACCGATTCTTCGATCGAATACTTCGTCTGGTGTGTCGGAGGCGACGGGAGATCGACACCCATCGGCACACCCCTGATTTCGGCGATGAGTCTGAGAACCTTGTCAGCCATGAGAAGGCCACCATCACCGGGTTTCGCACCCTGACCGTACTTGATCTCGATGGCACAGGGGTCCTCGACCATCTGGGAGATAGCCCTGACGATCTCGTCCCACCCGAAGTAGCCTGATGCTATCTGGAGGATAAAGTACCTGATGAACCGGGATTTTAGAAGTCTCGGGGGCATACCCCCTTCACCGGACGCCATGACAACAGGCATCTTTTCAACCTCATTGAGGTAGGTGACACCCATGGCAAGCCCCTCCCACATCGTGGGAGAAAGTGCGCCAATCGACATGCTGCCGATCATGACAGGATAGATCTCCCGGACCGGCGGCACAAAAAGCTCCGACGACCGGTCCACCTCAAGTTTCCCGTTTTCGCAGCGGAGAGGGAGATCCTGAGGGGGAAGGATCCGTCCGAGATAAGTCCGTATCCTGAACTCGTGGCGTCCAGCGTCAAGAGCGGGATCGGTGAGCATCGATATGCGGGTGAATTTGAGCCTGTCCAGGGTCGACTGGCCGGGATCATTCCGCCGTCCGCCCCTCCGGTACGGATACCCTCCCACATTTTTGAAAAAAATAAACTTGTGCTGAGGGTTGAACTGAGGTTCGATCGCCTCGTTCGGACAGACAAGCGTACAGGTTCCACACCCCGTACAGTGTCTTTCGATATTCGTGGACTGCCTTATGGTCGTCACAATCTTACGGATGAGCCTCGGTTCCGGCGACGGCCCTTCAGAAACAACTTCCCGCTTGAGGGCAACGGTCGGTTCTATGGCAAAGGTGGGGCAGACGGCAGTACACCGGCCGCACCGTTTGCACCGGTCATCCCTCCACCTTACGATATAGGGAAAATCGCGGACCGTCAGTTCATAATTGTGGTCCAACCCTGAAGCTGGTTCCATACCCTTACCTCCTCCGCTCCCTGAGGGACGATAACCATCTCGTACTTCATGGGAAAGATATCCTGCGAACGGTCACGGCGGGGGATGACGCTGTCAAGCCCGCATTCTTCGGACACGAGAACAACCTTGCCTTTCACACCGCCGACTACACCGGGACGGAGTTTCTTCGCATCATGGACCATGAAGCAGGTCCCGTCCGGCGTAAAGGCAATGACCATATTCGGCCCGTCTATGCAGAGAGGCCTCAATGATGCCCTGAGAAGACGGAGGACTTCTCCATCTTCTCGCCTCTCCGCCTCTCCGTCGGCCAGAGGCGTGATGATGTCTTTGTAATAATGGATCGGATAACCGAGCTGGCGGACGACAAAATGAAGGATATGGGCAAAAACTTCGCTATCGCTGTTGTACCCTACATACCCCTCAAAGCCCCGGCCGATGAGATACTCGCGGATAGGAACAAAAGCCGTATTTTCACCGTTGGTCATGGAGCCGAACCCCTGGAGAAAGAACGGGTGGCAGGCATAGAGGTTGATGTCGTAATTCGTATTCTGCCGCCCCTGTGCGAAGACGATCCGCGCCTTCAGCCGAGAATCACTCAGACTGAAAAACTCGGCAAGCTGCATAGGTTCTCCTACCTCTTTCATCGTGAAAACATCGGGATAAAATGAAAAGACGTGGATCGACCCATCGTTTTCACCCATGGTTCTCAGGGCAAGACGGGTTCTCAGGAGGAGATCTTCCTTTTCGGAAAAAGGTTTATCCACAACAGGATCGGGGTAGTCATAGATCTTGGCAAAATAGTGGTCCCGCCTCCTGATGCCCCGATTGGCCTTGATGCTGGGCCGCCATTCGTGTTTGAGTTTGAATCCCTGGCGCGACATGAACTGGTCCAGAGAGCCAAGCCCTTTGTTTGTACAAATCCCGGACAGAACAGGACAGTCCTTCAGATCTTCAAATTCTCCGCCCAGGTTCTTCAGGATAAGACCCATCCCTGATCCGTCGTGACCTTCCCGCATCGTGTCGAGCGCAAGGACATTCTCGATGGGATTGAAATACTCAGACGACGTGATCGCCACAAGTCTGCACATCTTTCACCTCAAAAGAACATAGTTTTGCACGGTTGCCATCCTGCCACAGAGTGGCCGTCAATGTGCTCCGAGGGCCAGGCTTCGACGTTCCTTCACCCACCAGAGGATCGGCCTCTTCTTTCTCACCGATGTTTCGTCTTCAACGAACATATGGATGACCCTTCTCATCCTGACCGACGATTCAACAAGGCTCTTGAAATTTGTCAGGAGATGAGCACCCACATTTTCAAACTGCTCCCTCACATCATCGAACCCTGTGACCAGATCATCGGGCACACCGTCAATCATGCCGCTTTCGCACCATGTCTTAATCATATCCCGTGTGACCTCAAAATGAAACTGGAGACCGTAGGCATTCTGTCCCACCCGGAATGCCTGATGGGCACAGGGCGTACCGCCAGCCAGAAGAACACCTTTTTCAGGAACATCAAAGGTATCTTCGTGCCACTGAAAAACGGGAAAGTGCCCCGGTATATCACGGAAAAGGATATCCTTCCTCCCTTCGCCGGTGAGAGACGCATTGTACCAGCCTATCTCCCTCATCGATGCCCGTCCGACATTCGCCGCACACGATTTGGCAAGGAGCTGGGCACCGAGGCAGACACCAAGAAAGGGAATCTCTTCAACGATTGTTCTGATAATAAACCTGTCCTCATCCTCAAGAAAAGGGTGGTCGGTCTCATCATAAACGTTCATGGGCCCGCCGAGGGATATGACGGCACCGATTTCGTCAAAATTTCCCGGGAGTCGTTCACCCCTGCTGAGGTCGCAGATCTCGAAAGCCCAGTTCTGACGGGCAAAGAATTCGGCGATCACGCCCGGTCCTTCACTCTCTGCATGCTGGATGATGATGATCTTCTTTTCCATTGATACCATCCTCTCCACGACCCCTGCCGGCCAAGTCTACCGGGGAGGAGCCATTGTCTCTCTCATGTGCACCAGTCCCGCAGGTTCTCCATGTAATCCCGAAGTGCACCGAATCTATCCTTGATTCCCGGCGAACCATGGTCCCTGTCCCACTCGGACTCTGTATCGTCGAGAATCCGCTGGAGAGTGACGATGAGGCGGCATGCTACAGAGCCGTTGTTACGGCTCCCGTCGTACCGCTCTCCCTCGAAAGTCCGGCAGTCTTCATTTAGTGAAAAAATCCCGGCTTCATCTCTCTCCAGTACCATTATCACTCCTCCACCGACAGCAGGCTGATGTCAGCCATACCTCTTATTTTATGTGAACAACTTCGTTCGGCGGATTTTGCATCCCTCGGAAACGGTGAGGGGCAAAAGAGAGGCCGTACATCGATGTACGGTTCACCAGATGACCAGGCAGAAAATACCTGTGTCACAAATATACCACGGCCTCCCTTTTCTGTCAACGATTACGCCCCTTTGGTCATCCGATGGCACCTCCGCCCCTTTCTTCTGTCCGTATCCTGATACACTCAGCCAGATCGAGGACAAATATTTTTCCATCTCCGATATCACCGGTCTGGGCACCTTTGACAATAGCGTTGATTGTCGGTTCCACAAAACTTTCGTTCACCGCTATTTCGAGCCGGATCTTCCTGAGGAGGTTACCCATCTCCTTCACACCTCGGTAAACCTCCGTCACACCCATCTGCCGGCCATGGCCGAGCACTTCGGAAACCGTAATCAGGTTGACATCCGCTTTGTAGAGTTCCTGCTTCACTGCTTCAAGACGGTCGGGTTTGATAATTGCAATAATCAGTTTCATGGCGTTCCTCCTTTACTCCAATATTGTATAGGCACTTTCCTGGTGCTGTGTCAGGTCGAGACCGATGATCTCTTCTTTTTCGCTCACCCTCATGGTGAAGATCCAGTCAACGATCTTATAGAGGATGAGACTTGCGCCGAAGCTGTAGGCTGCTGTCACGGCCACGGCAATGAGCTGAATGACAAACTGTTTCGGATTGCCGAAAAAAAGCCCGTCAGCACCGGCAGGATTTATGGCTTTCGAGGCAAAGAGGCCTGTTGCCAGAGCGCCCCAGATACCGCCCACGCAGTGAACACCAAAAACATCGAGAGCGTCGTCATAGCCGAATTTCGGTTTCAACCATGTCACCGCTATGTAGCAGAAGACGCTGACAGAAACACCGATGGCGATGGCCGAGAGGGCACTCACATATCCCGCTGCCGGTGTTATGGCGACGAGGCCTGCAACGGCTCCCGTTGCCGTACCGAGGGCCGTCGGCTTCCCGTGAAAGAGCCAGTCGATGAGCGCCCAGGCAAGTCCTGCGGCACCGGCTGCCGTATTCGTTACAACAAAGGCATTGACGGCAAGCTCGTTGGCACCGAGAGAACTCCCTGCATTGAACCCGAACCATCCGAACCAGAGGAGTGCCGTGCCCAGAAGGGTTAAAGGCAGGTTGTGGGGAAGAATGGCCTTGCTTCCACCCTTTCTTTTACCGATGAAGATGGCTATCATCAGGGCAGCGATACCGGCGTTGATATGAACAACGGTGCCTCCGGCAAAATCGAGAGCCCCCAGTTCCTTCAGCCAGCCGCCTACGCCCCAGACCCAGTGAGCCACAGGATCATAGACAAAGGTGGCCCAGAGCATCATGAAGACAAAGAAAGCGGAAAAGCGCATCCTTTCGGCAAAAGCCCCGATGATAAGGGCCGGCGTGATGACGGCGAACATGGCCTGAAACATCATGAAAAGCTGATGCGGGATCGTGGCGGCATAGTCGGCGTAGGGAGTAAGGCCGACGCCTCTCAGTCCCACCCATTCAAGGCCTCCCCAGAAACCTTTTCCCGGCGCAAACGATAGACTGTATCCGACAAGTACCCACTGGACACTGATGGCACAGAGCAGGGTAAAACATTGCATGAGGACACCGAGAATATTCTTTCTCCCCACCATGCCTCCGTAAAACAATGCAAGGCCTGGCGTCATAAGCATGACGAGGGCTGTGGAAACGAGAACCCACGCCGTGTCTCCGGGATCGTTTTTCGCCGGCGGGGCTGGCGCCTGCACGACCACTCCCGGCGCACCAGAGGGAGCCGGAGCCTCCTGCGCCATCGCCACACCTAGTCCGAGAAGTACCACAACAAGAATGAGAGACATCACACATCGTTTCATCGAACACCTCCACCAAAGGATTTTTGAAACAAAAAAGGCGTCCTGACCCTGCAATGGAATCAAGACGCCTTTGTCCTGCCTGAAGCACAAAACAAAAACGGCGCTCTTCTTTCCAAGAACGCCGTTGTTAATACACTTCGTCGTGTTTGCTCACGTTACCGTGAGTTAGCTATACAAGTAACGGAAGGAATGTTTTGTAAACCCCGCACTTTTTTCTTTTTTTCTATTCACAGACTTCGCGACCACCCCCCTCCTCCGGGCCCGCGGTCACCGACAGGGAAGGCCCCTTTCCTTTCATAGATCACCGCTCCCGGACTCTTTCCTTTGTCCCCAGGAACACCCCTGAATATGTTTGTTCTTCGTGACAAGGTATTTTTTGTTTTGATGGACATCCATGATATAGACTTTCGAACAGTTGGTGTCGAAGAACGGGTCGTAGGTTTTGAAATAGAGAATATAATTGCTGTCAGGGGACCACACAACGGGTTGGGTCACCTCGCCCGTATCCCACTTTTCCGAGCCGCCGTCAAAGATGAATCTTCTCCCCTTCCCCTCCGGATCAACAGCATAATACATGAGTCTCTCGTTGACCATTTTAGAATAAGGAACCCCCTCGCGGTACATGATTGTTGTTCCGTCAGGGGACCACGAGGGAGCATCACCCCTGATTATTTTTCTCACACTCCCTGACCGCAGGTTCATAACTGACACATATCCGTCAAGGGAGGCAAAGACAAGTCTCTCGCTGTCAGGAGACCACGAGAGGGTGTAATGCGTGCCGTACGACGTTGCTTTTTTCAGAAGACACCGGGCTTTCATTTCGTTAAAATCATACAGATAGAGGTCCATGCTTTCTGTGTCCGCATTGCGCCCTGCCCAGAAAGCCAGTTTCCGGCCGTCCGGAGACCACGAAATACCTTCGGACTTCAACCCGGGAAGCGCGAGTCTTTCGAATCCCCGTCCATTTACATGTGTTATGCCTATACCCGACGATAGAGGCGCCGAACCTCCGGACAGAGAGAAAGCAATTCTCTGTCCGTCCGGTGACAGGGAAGGATTGCGGAAACTGAGATTTTTCTCGGCCAAAACAATTGCATCGCTACGGAGAAATCGCAGTTCGGTTAAGGGGTTCGGCGAAAGATCGGGGCTGTATATGATCCTCCACCGTTCTTTTTGATGAAGTGCGGAAAACTTCCACTGATTCACCGCAAGAGGCGACCAGTATGCACAGGCTGCCACTGTTGCCATGAGAAGTATTGAAAAGAAAGCCTTCCATTTCCATGCCACAAGCGCCGCGATAGTCATTACAGCGACACCTATGCAAAGAATGAAAAGCACCATATAGAGGATCGCCGTGATCATGACAACCCCCTTCCTTGAACTTTTTTGTGCCTTCCCATACCGCAGAGACTCTTCTCCACAGCTTTTATGGCATCGATGGCCGAACTTGTTATGCCGCCGGCATACCCCGAGCCTTCTCCTATGGGATACAGGTTTTTCACACTTACCGATTCGCAGGCTCCATTCCGTGTGAAACGCACCGGAGAGGAGGTCCTTGTTTCCGCACCCAACAATATCGCATGATCGGATACAAAGAGCGGATAGTCGAGCTTCCATTTTTTGAATGCCGTTGTGAGTGCCTCCGATACAAACACGGGGAAAATCTCTCTCATGTCTGCGGCGGTGGCGCCCATTTTATACGAATTGCTGTTCAGACGGCGGGATGTTGTCCCATCAAGAAAATCGACAAGATTCTGGGCCGGGACCCTCCAACTGCCTCCCCCTGCCTCAAAGGTCTTTCGTTCTATCCGTTTCTGAAATTCAATGCCTGCCAGCGGATCGTCTGATCCATAATCAGACCTGTGGCAGGTAACAACAAT
Source organism: uncultured Pseudomonadota bacterium (assembly GCA_964421445.1). Taxonomy (GTDB): domain Bacteria; phylum Desulfobacterota; class Syntrophorhabdia; order Syntrophorhabdales; family CAYQXL01; genus CAYQXL01. Next base: position 51,462 of record CAYQXL010000005.1, on the reverse strand, counting down.
CGCCGCATTGGAATAGGCCGAAGATCTTGACGAATAACTCATGCCGTTGACGACCGTCATCCCGTTTTCCGACGAAGCATTTATAACCTCACCTCCGGGGCACATGCAGAACGTGTATACACCCCTCCCACCGTTCCGGTCGGTGTATGTGAGAGAATAGCCCGCAGCGCCAATACCTTTGAAATCCTTGTATTTGTCGCCATACCGCATAAGATTGATGACCGTAACGGGATGTTCTATTCTCACACCAACAGAGACGGGTTTTTGTTCGCCAACAACACCTCTTCCATGAATCATCTTAAACGTATCTCTCGCAGAATGTCCTATGGCAAGATACACAATCGAAGCGTGGTGCTCAATCTCACCGTTTATCACTATACCCCTGATCTTCCCGCCGGATATGAGTATATCGGTCATTCTTGAGCCATAGTGTATCTCGCCGCCCCTTTCGAGGAGATAGTTCCTGATGTTTTTCACAATTCCGCATAAGACATCGGTTCCCACGTGGGGTTTTCGCACGTATCTGATCTCCTCTGGCGCACCGAATCTGATGAACGTCTCCAAAACTTTGTTGGCATAAGCAGAATTGTTGACTCTCGAGAAGAGCTTGCCGTCAGAATATGAACCGGCGCCACCTTCACCAAACTGGATATTCGATTCAGGGTCCAGTTCCCGGTCCAGAATAAACCGTTGGACATCCCTGGAACGGTCGTCTATCCTCTTGCCCCGTTCAAAGATGACGGGCATAAGCCCGTGTTCAATGAGTTCGAGGGCGGCGAACATGCCCGCAGGGCCAAAACCGACGACAACCGGCCTCTCTTCCCTGTATGGTGGTCGCCCGGACTGTGCATACCCCGAGGCATTGTACTCTGAATGTTCGCCCGGCACCCCTGTGTCCCCTAAGACAGTGGTTGTTCCGCCATCTGCCGCTATTGTTTCGTGATACAGGGGGAACTTCCCGGCAGTGGCACAATCACCAGGGATACCGACAACTATCGATACTCGATAGTAGAACTGATCGAAGCTGTTCGAATCGAGTGATTTGTCCAGCATCTTCCTGAACGTCAGCCTTCCCTTGCTCACATTAAGACGTTCTGCGGCGACTCTCATGTATTCATCGATTCCATCTTTCTCAACGGGTACTTGTACGCTGTGTAGCACTATATCCAAAAATCACTCCCCGTCATTCCTGTCTGTTATCACCATTCCACCCCCTTGTAGCCAGGTACCACTCCACCAAAAACGGATCACTTCCTATCCAGGGTACCGTCAAAAAAGCCATCAAGAGGTACGATTGGTCATCTCTCACGATTGCAAAAACCGAATGCGCCCCGGCGGTCTTCCTGCTTTCCGTGCATCTATCATACCACCAAACGGTCTCTTCAAGGTACCCTTGACATACCCCCGGGGCTTACAGACATGACCGGGGTTCACCTGATACCTTCCATAGGCGCCACGCCTCACCCCGAAGACAGAACAGGCCCGGCGAAACGTTAAACACGTCCCTCCACTGCCTTGCCCGGGGCCTGATTACTGTGATATACGTATACAAGAGGAGAAAAGCTACATGGATTTTACGTATTACGGCGATTTACTCGGTATTTCAGGCTATTACCGGCTCAACCCAACGGTAGCCAAGGAAAAACTGAATCAATTCTACGATATTACCTTTGAAAGTCTGTCAGACTACTGCCGCCAGAACGATCATGCTACCGTAGCCATGTTCAGCGACAGCCTTCTCTTCTATGGTGATGATCTCCATACCGCCCTCGAACAGCTCCATTCCGTCTATGCCCGGCTCCTGTATAAAGGACTCCTGTTACGTGGAGCGATTGTGAAAGGAAGGCTTCAATTTGAACCCCGCCTCACCTTTGAGAACTATGAGAAACGGCTCCCCCAGGACGACACCCTCGCACGGGCGATGGGTTTGGAAAGCACAAAAAAAGGTGCCCGACTACTGATCGAAAACCAGGTTGCCGCCGAATTACTTGATTCATACCCTGAATGGCTGACACAGGAAGGGTACGTCATGAGTTTCGATAATCCACACTACGCACAGGTTCAGCATAGCGATTTACTGCGAAGGATATCACCGACTCCGGAACAGGACACCTACGAGTACCTCTATTTTTGGATCAGCCCCGATCACAGGGCGTATCTGAGCCTTGAGCGCGAATTCAGGGTCCGGGATCTCGAGGTTCTCAGATCGATGACAAGTGAATCCATCAGCGCCCACTACAAAGAAACAATAGAACTCCTGAAACGATGCAAAACCCGTCAAAAGGTTACAGAAGAACGGCTCGGCAGCAGATTACCGTAAGAATGGTTCCCTGCGGCGCTTCGCCGACAACAGAATCCTTGAGGAGTGTGACATGCCCTTCGAAATGATCAACGGTCACCGCATCTGCTATGAAGTTCACGGGGAAGGGGACGTTATCATCTTTCTCCATCACGGATTCGGATGCAGCAAAATATGGAAGAATATCTATCCCCGATTCGTCCTTGAAGGGTACCGTATCGTCATGTACGACCGCAGGGGCTACGGAGAGTCTGAGCAGGGTGACGGTTTCTGGGAGCTTTATGAGAGCGATCATTTCCGCCGCCAGGCTGTTGACGAGCTACGAGCGGTGAAGGATATGCTGGGCATCGGCAGATTCCATATTGTGGGACAGTGTGAAGGGGGTGTTGTGGGAATCGACTACACCGTCACCTATCCCGACGATGTCAGGACGTTGACGACCGCCAGCACCCAGTGTTACAGCGACGTATCCATGGTGGACCTGAACAGACAAAAATTCGTCGACAGGTTCGACAGACTATCACCGGACCTTCAGGCAAAGATGGTCGAATGGCACGGGTCGAACGCAGAAGCGGCGTACAACCACTTTGCCCGGTACGGTGGTGAATACGGTCAGGGGTTCTTCGACCTCCGCCCTGTCCTTCCTGCCGTCACCTGTCCGACACTCATCGTCTACCCTGACCGGAGCGCCATCTTCGACGTAGAACAGGCCTTCGCCTTCTACCGCCACCTGCCGAACGGTGAACTGGCCGTCTTTCCGCGATGCGGCCACAACACATACGACCAGCGTCCCCATGACTATACCCGGACGATTCTCGATTTTCTCGAACGGAACAGAGACGGAGCTCCCCGACGGGTCCGGCCGGCCTCGACCTGTCTCGCCTGAAGAGACGGAGCAACCAAGGCAGGGATAGTGGTCATGCCGGATTCCAGACCATCTTTCCTGATGTGTCGATATAGCCCCACTTATCGTCAATTCGTACGGGTGCAAGACCTTTTCTGAAATCACGAACCTCGTCGAACTGGGGATTGATGACGTACCGTCCCGACCGGTCGATAAACCCCCACTTGCCGCCGGCGAAGACACGGGCCAGGCCTTCGGAGAAGCTGCCTGCTCCCTCAAACTGGGGATTGATGATGATCTTTCCCGATTTGTCGATATAGCCCCACTTTCCCCCTATATCGACAGAGGCGAGGCCTTCGGAAAAACCAGCGACAGAGTCGAACTGGGGATTGACGACATATTTTCCCGATCGGTCGATGAAACCGCACTTCCCTCCAACATTGACAGCGGCGAGGCCTTCGGAAAAACCGCCGGCAACATCAAATTGAGGGCTGATAATGTACTTTCCCGACCGGTCGATGAAACCGCACTTCCCTCCCACCCGGACGACAGCAAGGCCTTCTGCAAAAGACCATGCTTCGTCAAACTGGGGATTGATGATGATCTTTCCCGACGTATCGATGTAGCCCCCCTTGCCGGCGGTGACGATACGGGCAAGGCCTTCGGAGAAGCTGCCTGCTCCCTCAAACTGGGGATTGATGATGATCTTTCCCGATCTGTCGATATAGCCCCATGAACCACCAGACGAGATACGGGCAAAGCCCTGGGCGAAGGTACCGATGAGATCAAATTGAGGATTGATGACAAATTTTCCTGATGTATCGATATATCCCCACTTGCCGCCGATATTGACCCCGGCAAACCCTTCCGTAAAGGACCAGGCTCCGTCAAACTGGGGATTGACAATTATCTTCCCCGATCTGTCGATATATCCCCACTTTTCCCCTTGTTTCACAGGATAGAGACCTGACGTGTCAGAGATTCCCCCTTTCCCTCCCGTTCCGATCCCAACAAAAGATTTTATACTCAGGGCAAAATCAGACCGAGAAAGGGCGAGATAGACCCCGAGCACCACAACAACGAGAATTACCGGTACGACGATGGCAGCGTTTTTCCTTGCCGGCCTCTTTGCCCTGGGCCGGGGGCCTGGTGCTGCCGCGAGCCGTTCTCCGCAACCGACACAGAATTGACTGTCCTTCATGTTTTTCGTACCGCATTTCTCGCAAAACATCCTTACCTCCCTCTTCCCTTTGCCTTTTTTCAGCCCATCAGGCGCTAC
>CAYQXL010000005.1:13959-46940 GCA_964421445.1 uncultured Pseudomonadota bacterium | reverse complement strand
CCTGAGGCGGCCTATCGTACGACCTTAAACCCCGCACTCACCGTCTTTTTCTCCGTTCCTTTCGCCTCTATGCTTGTGATGAGGGTATAATCGCCGTACGGGAGGTCTTTCGGTATAACAAAATTCAAGGACGACGTGATTACAGCCTGTTTCCGCTTCACCGTTTTCCGGGAGAGTTCCATGGACATTTTCTTTCCCGAGAGATTGATGACTTCCAGTACCCTGAATTCCCTGTCCCTGTCTGACGAGAGAACAGCAAAGCTGAACTCCTGGGTCATTCTCGCCCCCCGTTTCACCTCGGCCGGCGTGATCGTCGGCTGATCAACAAAGATCTGGTCTTTCGGTCCCCCGTAGCCGTACCGGGCGATCGCCTCATCTCTCAGGTCGCCGTCAGGTCTCACCGCTGCCGGCCCTGCCGGGCTTCCACCAGGCCCTTTTGTCCCTGCACACCCTGCCAGAAGAGCCAGGGATACAACGAACACAATTATGGAAACTGTTCTCATCGTCACCTCGTGTTCTCCTTTCTTTTCATCTCGTGGTTGCTATGGTAAAAACCATGTCCTTGACCCCCTGAACGCCGGGGAATCCCCGCGCTATGCCGAGGGCCCGCTGTTTGTCCTTGCCGCTCCGAACGGAACCTTTCAGCGTTACCACGCGTTTGCTGTCAACTGCAGCGGTCACATTGCCGAGGCCGGCATTTCTGAGTTCCCTGTTGATCTCTCCCTCCAGCTTTGCCGGGTCATAGTCCCCCTGGCCTCCAGGTGGAGGGCCTGCCACTGGTCCCGCAGGCTGGGCCGGGCCCGGTTCAGCGGGGGAAGAAGCCCCTTCGTCCTGAATGGCCGTCTTATCGACAACATCCTTCACATCCTTGTTCTTCCTCGCCAACTCAACAGCCTTGTCCCTGGCCTCTTTCGTGGAGACAAATCCGGTCAGGGTGACGATCATATTTTCGTCCACCATCGCCTGTACCGTTGCCAGTCCTCCGTCAGCGAGTTCCTGGTTGATGTCAAACTGAATATCAATCGCTCCCTTCTTGACCGTCATCTGATCGACAACGTCCTTTACCTCCTTGTGAGCCTTGACGGCCTTGACCACCTCTTCCCGCTGCCCCTCGTTCTGAATGGCCCCTGTGAGGGTAACAACCCAGTTTCCGTCAACAGCAGCAGATACGGCTGCCGCCTTTGTCTGGATTTCATTGGTGAGCAGGACCTGAAACTTCTCGGGCTTGACGGCAAAATATCCCGAAAAATAGACATACCCCCCTGCTCCGAGAAGAAGCACCACAACTATTATGGCCACGATCGAGACGACCCTTTTCGACGATCTCCGGGGCCCTGAGGATGGCGGGACAGAACCTTTCGCCTGCGGACTCTTGTCCCCGCCTCGGGGAGGAGGCCAGGCAGTGTCGTCGATGATGATCTCGCCGGTCTTCGGTGACGATCCGCTTTCAGGAGCCACCTGGCCTGCCGCACCGGTGGCCGCTCCTGAGCCCCCGGAGGGCGGTTCTTGATGGAAATTGTACCCGTCGGCACGACAGAACTTTGCATCTTCCGGGTTTTCCGCCCCACACCGGGGACAGACCTTCATTGGAGACCCGGTGGGACGATTGGCCGCCTCTTCTGTCCTGACCCCGCACTTCGGACAGAATTTCGCCGTATCAGGCATCGTTGCCGCACATTTCTTGCAGATCATAGTCGCCTCCATAGACATTTGCTGCGATCATTACGTATCATTGTCCCTTCACACCGATTAAGACCGGCCACTCGGTGATTCCCCCTAATATGCCGACATAGGACATATATAAACATACCATATGTCTCCTCGTGTAGCGCAAGGGAGATCTGCCATGGAGCGAGAATCGAACCTTATTGTATAACCTTCTGCAGGAAGAGACCATGCCCGGCCAGACACTGATGACCTTCGGCCATATGGACCATCGCCGGCCAGAGCGGTCGTCCTGCATCGCTGACGGCTCCCGAAGCCCATGAATAAGGGCGCACGCGCTTTTACGGCCTTCTCCTGGCCGAAGGACAAACGCGGGAATACATTTGAGGGACAAAAGGAACGATAAGGCGTCGTCTGCAGGGCACTGGAAGAAAGAGAAGGGGGGGGCGGACCGGCCCGACATCACCGGCCCGCAGGGGGAGGGATTTAGAAGCTATAGGTGAATGTCGCACCGTAAACAACGTTATCGGCGAGATACCCGTTCGGGTTGTATGAAACAGGACCATACTTTTTCTTCGCATCGCCGGAGAGAGGAAACCAATACTGAACGACGGGCTGTACCATAAATGCCTTGGTCACAGGGATCGTCAGGCCGGCTTTTACCATGCCGTCATGGAGACCACTGTATTTTTTACCCGTGTATCCGCCTGTAGCAGGCTGATATGTCTTCCAGTATTTTCCGCTCCCGTGAAAGTATCCTGCCGACGCCCCGAGGTCGAGGGTGATCCCTTTCTCTTTCATGAGATCAAAGGAATGGGCAAAGGCCAGGTTCACATAAGTCCCGGGGTAGGATGTGATGTCCTGGTAAATCGTAAGAGACGGTTTGGTGATCACATCCAGGGCCGCGCCGAGGAATAGCTCTTCCGTCTCTTCAGCATATTTGGTGTTGTAGTAAATATACCCGAAGGTCAGGGCGACTTTGTTGAATGTATAGGTATAGCTCACCGTCAGATCCGTTTCGTTGAACCACTTTTTGCCCTCCTTGCCATAGGACGAGGGAAAATAGGACTGGGTGTCCCTGGCATCGGTATCGATGTTTCCCCAGTAGGTGACCGTAAACCCTTTGTACGAGGCCGAGAGGGCTGGCTGAACAACAAGGCTCCCCTTGCTCAGTTCGTACCCACGGAAGATGTATTTGTTGAATAATCCTATCGAACCGCTTCCCGTTACTTTCGCTTCCTCCTTCTTCTCCTGGGCACCGCTTTCGGCGACCTTCCCGTCCCGGGGATCTCCCTCTTCCGCCGCATGACCGCAAGGGGCCCAGATAACGGCAAATACCAGTAAAACAACCACACACCACACTCGAGACCTACTCATGATACACCTCCTGAAATGAGAAAATAAAAAGGCGCCGCCAGACCCTTCATGGGCCTGCGACGCCTTCGTCACACGACACAAACAAAAACGGCGTTCCCTCTTCAGAACGCCATCGTTACCTTACACAACGTTGTGTGAATTCCGTTCCCCGGAATACAGTCTACAAGTAAAAGACCGGCTTTTTTGTCAACTCGCCTGCCTCACCTCACCGGTAAACTTCTCATATTTGTCTTTGATCCTGTTTCGTATCTTCCAGACCATCATGTGGGAAATACCGAGCTTGCTCCCGATCTCCCTCATCGACATGCCCTCGATGAAGAGGTGAAGTATCTCGCACTCCCGGGGCGTCAGGTGATTCGTTTCGAGCGTATCCATGTCGACCTTGCTCATGATGTACTCAAAATAGTTCGTATCTTCGAGAGGAAGATACTCTTCGAGGCTCACCCCGTCCTCACCGAGGGGTGCATTGAGACTGACGAAGGAGACGGGGTCGAGAACCGTCCTCAGATAGTTGCGAAGATGGAAGTAGCATCCCTGGAGAATATAGCTGTCTGTCTTGTCGAGTATCGTCCCCTTGTTGAAGCTGATCCAGAGATGGATAATCGCCTCCTGATAGAGGTCCTCATCGCTGAAAAACGTATGGTGACCATTCAGCTTCCTCGCAATTTTCTTCAGTGTGGGTGAGATTCGTCCCACAAGCCCTTCAAACGACATTCTATCCCCGGTATTTATTCGTGATCGGCATTCTCCTGTCCCGGCCAAAGGCTTTCGGCGTAATCTTTATCCCCGGCGGCGACTGGCGCCTCTTGTATTCACTCACCTCGACCATCCGTATCACCCGGTCGACCGTTGAAGCCTCCCTTCCAGAAGCGATTATTGCACCGGCGCTCTTATCTTCTTCGACGTAGGACCTCAGCACGCCATCGAGAATCTCATAGGGCGGAAGGGAGTCCGTATCCTTCTGATCGGGCTTCAGTTCCGCCGTCGGTTCTTTCGTGATGATCCGTTCCGGTATGACGGCCGTGATGCTGTTCCTGTACCGGCACAGACTATAGACGAGGGTTTTGGGCACATCCTTTATGACGGCAAAACCACCGGCCATATCGCCGTAGAGCGTCGCATACCCGACGCTCATTTCCGATTTGTTTCCTGTTGTCAGGACCAGCCAGCCGAATTTATTCGAAATGGCCATGAGAAGGTTTCCCCGTATCCGGGCCTGAATATTCTCCTCTGTCGTGTCCTGTTTCATCCCTGCAAAAATGATGTCGAAGGCCTCGAAATAGGACTGACAGATGGGATCGATGGGAATGGTCATCATCTCCACCCCGAGGTTCGCCGCCAGGTCCCTCGAATCCTCCTCAGACTCGACAGACGTGTACCTCGACGGCATAAAGACACAGAGGACATTCTCTTTCCCAAGAGCGTCGGCTGCCAGGGCAGCCACAAGGGCCGAGTCGATTCCGCCGCTCAGACCGAGGACGATCCTCCTGAAGCCATTCTTCGTCACATAGTCCCTGAGCCCGAGAACGAGAGCTTCGTAGACCTCCTGCACCGGCCGGAGGCTCTTCACCCGCCGTCCGGAGATCTTCTCCCTCTCATGGACCGCCTCCGGTTTCCCGGGAATGCGGACAAGATTCGTCTCACCGTCATCGACATCAACAGTCCGCCCGTATCCCGGAACGGTCAGATCCTCTCTCGGGATATCGACCATCAAAAGATCCTCACTGAACGCCGATGCGCGGCCGATCACCTGTCCATCGGAATCGACGATGAAGCTCCGGCCGTCAAAGACAAGCTCATCCTGTCCTCCGACAAGATTGGCATAGCAGAGGAAAACCCCTCCTGATCGGGCCTGTTTGCGGACAACCCGTTCCCGAACCTTCATTTTTCCGGCATGAAAGGGTGACGCATTGATATTGATGATCAGTCTGGCACCCCGTTCGGCCTGGCTGAGCGTCGGTCCTTCGTCGAACCAGATGTCCTCGCAGATATTGACTCCGAAACGGACTGGACCGTACTGGACGATGAGGGGCTTCGACCCTTTGTAAAAATACCTTTTTTCATCGAAGACACCGTAGTTGGGGAGAAGCATCTTGTGATAGACCGCCCGAACCTTGCCGTTCTGGATTACCGCAGCACCGTTGAAAATCTGAGAGCCCTTCCGGTCAACAAACCCGACAACAGCCACGATCTTTCCAATCTGTTCCGCAGCTTCCCCAAGGGCCGCCAGATTGTCCGTCACAAACTGAGGCTTGAGAAGAAGATCTTCCGGGGGATATCCTGTCACGGTCAGTTCGGGAAAGGCAACGATATCGACGCCAGAGTCGCAGGCCTTCCTCGCATATTCGACAATCTTCTTCCCGTTCCCCTTCAGGTCTCCAACAGTGCAATTTATCTGGGCAATCCCGATCCGTATCATTCCGTCCATATCATCCTCTCGCATAAAAAAAAGGCGCCACATTACCAGCCCTGGTAATCAGACGCCTCAGTCTCTTCCCGTAAGGCTTTTAGCACACGTTGCTAAAAGACACCAATGTCCTTTAAGAGTTCGATTTTATTGTATAACCGGCTCCCTTCGTTGTCAAGCCTTTTTCCTGAAGTCAAAAGCGAGAATAAGGGCCTCGGCCACTTCCTTCATCGATTTCCGCATATCCATCGATTTTTTGTGGATCTTTTTATACGCCTCGTCCTCAGAGACCCCCAGTTCCCTCATGAGAATCCCTTTTGCCCGTTCGACAAGCTTTCTCGATTCGAGGGCTTCCCGGGCCGTCAGGATCTCCTGGCTGAGATTGGTATTTTCGATGGCAACAGCAGCCTGGTTCGCCACCGCCTGAAGAATGCTGATCTCTTCCTTTGTAAAATTGTGTTCGCTCTGCGTATAGCTGTTGATAACGCCGATCACCCGGTCCTTGATCATCATCGGAACAGAGAGCAGTGACACGATCCCTTCTTTTTTCGCCACATCGGGATAGGTGTATGCCGGCTCCTTCGTCACATCGGAAACATGAATGGGTCGTTTCTCCTGGACGACACGGCCGCTGACCGATTGACCGACCTTGAGGCCCGGCTTCATCACATACTCTTCGCTGAGGCTCTGGGTGGCAGCGATAATAAGCTCGTTGTTCTTCTCGTCGAGAAGCATGATGGAGCAGATCTTTGAACCCATCACATTTGCCGTCATTGTCACGATCAACTGGAGAATCTCTTTCAGATAGTGATCGGAGACGATCGTTCGTGAGATTTCCGAAAGAAGGTCGAGCCGCTTGGCTTTTCTGTTGATGTCATCGTAGATGATACCGTTCTGAATGGCACTGCCGAGATACCGGGAAACGGTGAAGAGCAGTTCGATCTTATGCTTCGGGTACTCGTGCTTCTCCAGGTTCCTGACATTCATGACGCCGATGATCTCATCCCGGGAGAGAATGGGGACCGACAGAAAGGCTTCGTACTTCGTGTCATCGAGGGATGTGAAGGTTTTGAAACGTTTGTCCTTGTATGCCTCCGCGGAAAGGGCTACAGGCTTCTTCTCTTTTGCGACCCACCCTGTCACCCCTTCCCCCAGTTTCAGCTTGACCTTGCCGAGCATCTTCTGTCTCGGTTCGTTTGTGGCGGCGAGAACGACGTCGTGGTTCTGTTTGTCATAGAGATAGATAAGACACGAGTCGGCACCGGTGAACTCCATTACCATATCGACAATTCTTTTGAGAAGATCGTTGATGGGCAGATTGCTGCTGATATCCTTCGCAACCTCGTGAAGGATCTTCAATTCCTGTTCTTTCCGGTCGACTATCGTTTCAGCGGCTTTCCTCGCCATGTCTCATCCTCATAAAATATATTTTCCCTCGTCCGCCGTTACGATTCATAAACGGGCCGGAGTGTATACTGACGCTTGAGGACCGTGATCTTTCCTTTGCTCGTCAGACTCTTGAGCATCCGGGACACAGTCTCCCGTGAACATCCAACATAATTGGCAATCTCGACCTGCGTAGGTCCCCGTTCAATAATAAGGCGATCCTTGACCTTGGCCCCTCTCTGTTCACCGACTTCCTGGAGATACTTTAGAATTCTCTCTTCGACATTCGAGAACGCGAGCCCCTTCAGTTTCTCGTTCGCCGCCCTCAGCCGCCGGGTGAGAGCCTTCAGTACACTGATGGTGAAGGCCGCATTGTCCATGAGCAGATCGATAAAATCCCGGCGCCGTATCATCAGGAGCTCTGTCTCTTCGATGGTCGTCACATTCACAAAACCCGACAGTTCATCAAAGAGCGAGAGCTCACCGAAAAAGCCGCCCTGTTCGATTACATCGACAACATACTCCTTTCCCGTGTCATCGTAGAGGCAGACCTTGGCCCGTCCCCTGAGGAGGATGTAGAGGGCATCCCTGACCTCCCCTTCTTCGATGACAGTATGGTTCTTCCGGTACCGGTTGATACGGGCTATACGGGAAACAACCTTGAGCTGTTCTTCGCTGAGAGCGGAAAAGAGACTCACTGTCCTGAAATATCCTGTGTAGTCCTGCATAACTCCCCCTCGGCCGGCATCAGGAATAGTCCCACTCGGTTATCAACCGGAGTGCATCCTGAAGGGTATGAGCCGGCAAACCACCCTGGGCTATCTGCGGTCCACCACCGCCTTTTGCGCCGAATTTCTCAGCCAGCCGTTTTACAATTCCACCTGCCGGATGTGCCTGTTGGACATCCTTGCTCACCGCCACAATAATCATCCCTTTTTCACCGGACGCACTCGCCACGGCCGCAACACAGCGGTCTACCTTGCTCCGGATCACGTCAGTCGCCTTCCGAAGCTGGTCGGCTGATGCCTCAGGCATGAGAAGGGTCACAATCCTGACCCCATTACGCTCAGGCGCTTTTCCGATGGCATCGTCGATATCGCTTTTGGCCATCTCGCCTTTCAGTTTCTCCAATTCCTTCTGCTTCTGCTGGAGGTCCCGAAGAATATGGTCAACCTTATCCTCGATCTTGTCCAGTTCGGTGCTTGTCGATTTCGCAATATTTCTGATCGTCCGCTCAAGTTTTTTCCGGTACTCAAGAGCCGCCCTGCCCGTTACCGCTTCGATTCTCCGGACACCATATGCCAGGGAAACTTCGGTGATAATGGCAAAGCTGCCGATTTCCCCTGTATTTCTGACGTGGGTACCACCGCAGAGTTCGGTGCTGAAATCGCAGATCTGGACAACGCGCACCGTATCACCGTACTTCTCTTCAAAAAGAGCTGTCGCTCCGCTCCGGATTGCATCATCCCTGTTCTTCACGTCTGTTTCGACGGCATTGCATTCCATGATTTTGTCGTTGACAATCTCTTCGACACGATCAATCTCTTCATCGGAGAGGCTCTGGAAATGGGTAAAATCGAACCGGAGCCGGTCCTTCTCAACAAGTGAGCCCGACTGTTTCACATGACTCCCGAGGACCGTCCGCAAGGCATACTGGAGGAGATGGGTTGCCGTATGGTTTCGCGACACACCCTTCCGCTTTTCCACGTCAACCGTAAGCTCTACGCTGTCGCCGACAGCCAGTTCGCCTTCTTCCACAACGACCCGGTGGGAAAAAAGATCATCTTTCACCTTCATCACATCGCTGATCGTTCCACGGCCCCGGGGGCCGAGAACCGCTCCCTCGTCACCGACCTGACCGCCGCTCTCGCCATAGAAGGGTGTCTGGTGGACAAAAATCTCCCCCGTCTCCCCTGTGTTCAACCGGTCAACCATCACCTCGTCCTTTACGATCGCCGCAATCTGGGACGCTGAATCGAGACGGTGATATCCAACGAATTCATTCCGTATGTCACCTTTGAGAATGGCGACGTGGCCTTCCGACCACCCTTCGCCTTTGATCCTCGATCCTGTTCTGGATCGTGTCTTCTGCTCTTCGAGAGCCCGTTCAAAACCTTCGGCGTCGATTACAAGACCGTCTTCCTCAGCCATCTCCTCGGTCAGATCGAGGGGGAATCCGTAAGTATCGTAGAGCTTGTATACGAGATCTCCGGGAATCACCCGGCCATTTTTCGATCGTATCTCTCCGGCCATTTCATCGTAGAGGCGCATACCGACGTTCAGGGTCTCCATGAACCGTTCTTCCTCTCCCTTGAGCACCCTCACGATATAGGGATGATTCTGCCGGATCTCGGGATAGACCGAATCCATGACATCAACGACAACGGATGAAAGGTCGTAGAGAAACTCACGGTCGATGCCGATCTTCTTCCCGTATCTGAGAGCCCTGCGGATGATCCGCCGCAGCACATATCCTCTCCCGTCTTTCGACGGGAGGACACCGTCGTTGATAATAAACGACGATCCCCGCACATGGTCCACGATGACACGCATGGCTATGTCAGTCTTCTCGTCCTCGCCATAGGCGCATCGGGCGATATCTTCGAGCCGCTCGATGAGAGGGAGAAAGAGGTCCGTCTCGTAACTGCCGATCTTCCCCTGAAGAACGGATGTGATCCGTTCAAGCCCCATACCCGTGTCTATGGATGGTTTCGGGAGTTTCGTCATCGTCCCGTCCCGCGAACGCTCGTACTCCATGAAGACGAGATTCCATATTTCGAGATACCGGTCGCAGTCACATCCTACTTTGCAATCGGGCGTCTTGCAGCCCACATGCGGTCCAAGGTCATAGAGGATTTCCGAGCACGGTCCGCAGGGACCTTCGTCGCCCATGGACCAGAAATTGTCCTTCTCGCCGAGACGGACGATCCGGTCGGCACTGACACCGGCTTTTTTCCACAACGCTTCCGCTTCGTCATCTTTCTCGAATACGGTTATCCAGAGTCTCTCTTTGTCCAGGCTCAGATCGCGCCGCAAAAACTCCCAGGCATATCCGATGGCCTCAGCCTTAAAATAGTTGCCAAAGGAGAAGTTGCCGAGCATCTCGAAGAATGTGTGATGTCTGAGGGTCCTGCCAATATTTTCAAGATCGTTGTGTTTTCCGCCGGCCCTGACACACTTCTGGCACGATGTTGCCCTCGGATACTCCCTTTTCTCGATCCCGAGAAACGTGTTCTTGAACTGGACCATGCCGGCATTAACAAAAAGAAGGCTCGGATCCTTCTCGGGAACGAGCGATGAACTCGATACGATTGTATGATCGTTGCCGGAAAAGAAATCGAGGAATTTTTGTCGAATCTCTGTCGAACGCACTTATTCACCTTTCTTTGCATTGAAATTTTCCCGAATCTTGCCCATAATCTCCTGGGCAATATCAGGGTGGGTTGTCATAAACTCTTTTGCATTCTCCCTGCCCTGGCCTATTCGCATCTCATTATACGCATACCACGGCCCTGTTTTCTCGATGATATTCTGTTCAACACCGATGTCGACGATCTCACCGACCCGGGAGATCCCCTTCCCGAAGACGATATCGAACTCAACCTCTTTGAAGGGAGGGGCCATCTTGTTCTTTACCACCTTCACCCGCGTCCTGCTGCCGACAATCTCCTGGCCGTCCTTGATGGCCTGGATTCTCCGTATATCGAGGCGGACGGATGCATAAAACTTCAATGCATTTCCCCCTGTCGTCGTTTCGGGATTGCCGAAGACAATGCCGATCTTCTGCCGTATCTGGTTGATGAAAATCACCATGGTCATCGATTTGCTTATGGTCGCTGTCAGCTTCCGGAGAGCCTGGGACATGAGCCGGGCCTGAAGACCCATGTGGGCATCTCCCATCTCTCCCTCGATCTCCGCTTTCGGCACAAGGGCCGCCACCGAGTCGATAACGACGAGATCAACGCCGCCGCTCCTGACGAGGATCTCTGCAATATCGAGGGCCTGTTCGCCCGTATCAGGCTGAGAGATGAGCAGTTCCTCAGTGTTGACGCCGATATTGCGGGCATAGAGAACATCGAGGGCGTGCTCGGCATCGATAAACGCCGCAACACCGCCGGCCTTCTGGGTTTCTGCGGCAACATGGAGAGCGAGCGTCGTCTTTCCTGACGCTTCAGGACCATATATCTCGATGACCCGCCCCTTGGGAACACCACCGACACCGAGGGCTATATCAAGAGAGAGGGAGCCTGTCGATACCACGGGAACAGCCTCGATGGGCTTCTCACCGAGACGCATGATGGCCCCTTTGCCGAAGAGCTTTTCAATGTGAGAAACAGCCATATCAAGGGCTTTCCCTTTGTTGTCATCCTTACCCATCACGACCTCCGAGAATTATTTCCCACTGGGGGGTATAGACTGCCCCTTCCTGCGTCAGTCTGCTCGCAAAAAGGACGATTCTGTTCAGTTCAAATTCCTTTTTTTCCACCACGGGAATATCTTTCTCGAGGAGGGGGCCAGGCTGCCTTTTTCTTCCGAGGGTAAAATGGGGGGTAAACGACCTCCCCTCCCGCTCAATCCCCGCCACCGAGAGCTTTTCCTCTATATCATTGAATATGACCCTCAGGATGTCAACCCCTTTTTCCAGCGTCATAACAACCACCCGGGCTCTTCGTCTGTCCGGGAAAGCATCGATGTTACGGAGGCTTGCACGGACGGGGCCGTACAGGCCTCCGAGGCCGGAAAGCAGGTCCCTGAACGCCATGGCCCGGGCTGTTTCGATCTCGCCAAAGAATTTGAGGGTCAGGTGCATGCCGTCCTGTTTGACCCATTTTACCCCTTCCACCTTCGACGACATCGATCCCGAGAGGGACTGGAGATAGGTCTTTATCTCTTTCGAAACCTCAAATGCAATGAACGCTCTCACCGGTCCATCCCCTCCAGATAGGTGCGAAGCATCTGCAGCGCCTTTTCCGAGGTCTGCATCTTGATGTCGGTCCGGGCACCGGAAAAGAGAAAGTGACGGACAACCGTTCCGGCCGGTCCCGAGACAGCGATATAGACCGTTCCCACCGGTTTCGCAGGACTTCCGCCCGTCGGTCCGGCAATCCCCGTGACGGCAACGCTGAAGTCGACGCTCAGTCTCTGGCGGACACCGCGGGCCATCGCTTCTGCAACTTCTTTGCTCACCGCACCGAAATGGGCGATGAGATCTCCGGGAACACCAAGGCAGCGCTCTTTCGATTCGTTGCTGTACGTTACGGCTCCCGCCATGAAATAGTCCGATGCCCCGGCAATGTCGGTCAATCTGTCGGCGATCAGCCCTCCCGTACATGACTCGGCCGTCGCAACCGTGGCGGAGCGACGCCGGAGGATCACACCTATTTCCTGTTCAATCACCCCAAGGTATACTCTCCGGCAAAGAGGAAGATACTTGCATAGATGCCGGCGACGATATCGTCAGCGACGACACCGTATCCACCGGGAAGTCTTTCGGCGTGTTTTACGGGAAAGGGTTTGAGAATGTCGAAGATCCGGAAGAGAATAAACCCTCCTATAACGGTAAAGAGCGACAGGCGATGGCCTGCCACCGCCACAAACGATCCGATCACTTCATCGACAACAACCCATCCCGGGTCCGTTCCTCTCAGTCCGGCCAGGTCAAAAGCAGCCACGGCGGCGGCGGTGAGGAGAACGATCAGGACAATAACTGCCGGGAGAGACCGGAAAAAGACAGGAAAGAGAAAGACGAGGACCGATGCAAATGCCGACCCGAAGGTACCGGGCATAAAGGGGAGATACCCCGTGTAACAGGCTGAGAGGAAGCACGTAATGATCCTGCCACCCTTTTTGCAGCGGAGACTGGCGCCTTCCCCTCTCACGGGGACATTCCCGGCCCTTCTCTTATTTATAGACCTCTTTTTCATCAAAGACTTTCCTGCCGACCACTTTCCACGTTCCGTCGAGAACACGGTAAAAACAACTCCAGTACCCCGTATGACAGGCGGCGACCTTCTGGTCGACAACGGCAAGGATTGCATCGTTATCGCAATCGAGATAGAGATTCTTTACCTTCTGCGTGTGGCCGGATGTTTCACCTTTCAGCCACAGTGTCTTCCGTGACCGGGAGTAGTAGTGCATCGTTCCCGTCCTGACGGTCAGATTGAAGGCCTCCTCATTCATATAGGCAAGCATGACAACATCCCTTGTTTCGTGGTCCTGCACAACAACGGGAATAATTCCCCGTTCATCCCAGTTGATCTTTTCCATATCTCACCCTGACTCTTCCTTCCTGTATTTCACGGAGGCCCTGTTTTGCCGTTCCCTTAGAGCCTGACGTTCACGCCCCGTTCCCGGAGATACTTCTTGGCTTCGACGATGCTGTACTCCTTATAGTGGAAGATCGACGCCGCCAGCACAGCGTCGGCCTGGGCATCCACAAGACCTTCATACAGATGTTCCAGCGTCCCGACACCGCCCGATGCGATGACAGGGATGGACACCGATTCGGAAATCCGCCGTGTCAGTTCGATATCGAACCCTGCCTTTGTCCCGTCTCTGTCCATGCTCGTCAGGAGGATCTCTCCGGCGCCGAGTCCTTCGACCTGTCTCGCCCACTCAATGGCATCGATTCCCGTCGGTTTCCGGCCGCCGTACGTATAGACTTCGAACCCTCCGGCCCTCCGTTTTGCATCGATGGCAATACAGATGCACTGACTGCCAAAGGTCTCGCTCGACTCGCGGACAAAATCGGGGTTCTCCACGGCTGTTGTGTTCACCGTCACCTTATCGGCACCGGCGAGAAGGATTTCCCTGATGTCTTCGAGGGACTTCACTCCCCCTCCTACGGTAAGGGGCATGAAAACAGCATGGGAGACACGCTCGACTACATCGACAATCGTCCGCCGTTTTTCATGAGATGCAGTGATATCGAGGAAACAGAGTTCATCGGCCATCTGGTCCTCGTAGACCCGGGCATTGTCGACGGGATCGCCGGCATCCTGGAGATTGACAAAGTTGATCCCCTTCACCACCCGCCCCTCCATTACGTCGAGACAGGGAATGATCCGCTTAGTCAGCATACGAGACCGCCTCCCCGATATCTATAAGTCCCTCATAGACGGCCTTTCCGAGAATGACCGCCCACGAACCAAGGTCCTTGCAGCGTTTCACATCATCGATCGTCGTCACCCCGCCGCTCGCAATAACAGGGAGACTCGTCCGGCTCATGACCAGCCGGAGCGCTTCGTAATCAGGACCACTGAGCATGCCGTCACGAGAGATGCTGGTACAGAGTATGGCCATGATCCCCGTCTGTTCGGCAGTGGACAGAATTTCTTCCATGCTTTTTTCCGCAGCATTCTTCCAGCCCCGGACCATCACCTTGCCCTCATGGAGGTCAACGCCAAGAACTATGTTCCCGTATGTCTGAAGGTTCGCAAAGAAACGGTCGTCCTCCAGGGGCTTCGTACCGACGATGATACCATTCACCCCTGCCGCCGTATACGCCTCGATATCCCCGGCCGTTCTGATGCCGCCTCCCACCTCCATGTATCCCGGAACAGCGGCACGGATCTTCCCGATAAGATCACGGTGAACAGGCTCTCCCGTTCTCGCTCCGTCGAGGTCAATGATGTGGAAATCCTGCGCTCCTTCGGCGACCATAGCCCGTATCTTTGCCGGAGGGTCATCACTGTAAACGGTGACCTTTGAAAAATCCCCCTTCTGGAGACGGACAGCCTTAGCGCCGATGAGGTCCATTGCGAAGAGTGCTTTCAATTTTTCAGAACCTCCTTGAACGTATCGACCTCAAGCAGATCGCTGAACGAGTTAACCCCTTTTTCGAGCCCCTCTTTAGCCAGTTGTTTTGCCGTCACCCACTTCGCTCCCCGATTGACGAATTTGCCGAACTCGAGCAGATTGTTGAGCAGAGGCTTCTGCGTTTCATCGAATTCAAAGGTCCTTCCTACGACCTTTCCCTCCATGAGGTGCATATGAAATCCTACGGACGCCGGTTTTTCAACGGCAAAATTTCCGCCCTTCCGCTCGTCAAACCGGTATACGGATACCTGGATATATCTGACATAGTCCTTCTCTTCTGTATAGGGTATGCCTTTCTCCCTGAGAACCTCTTTCAGAACATCCTCCATAATGATATCGGCGTCACGGTGGACCGATCCGGGTCTGACGAGGCGGCCGCAGTACTGGCACGGGGCATTGCCCGACCCTCCCTCGGCTTTTTCGACCACAACACCTATGGGGTCAGCGGCAAAACCGATGCCTGAGACAAAGGCGAGGCTTATCAGCGCTCCACACAGTATAAGTAAAATCCTCTTCATAGTGTCACCTCTCCATGTCCGTTTCATACCGTTGCAGGTTGACCGAGGCATCGAACCTTACAAACCATGGCAACATTGCACTAATCTACCACAAAATGTGGGAAAAAGGCCGTGAAATCAGTGAGCCGGCAGCATTTCCTTGACACGGTCCGTCTGGTGGTCTATATAATTAATATGATTCGCAACAATGAACATTCTTCCGTCACTGATCCGACGGAGTCGCCGTTGGGCGATCGGCTTGACGAGTTTGCTGTCTTTGAGTTTCAGGCTCAGGTATGCGCTGCCCTGGCCAATCCGAAGCGTCTTCAGATCCTTACCTTGCTCAAGAACGGCGAACTCTCTGTGGGTCGGATCACAGAAGCCCTGGGCATCAGCAAAGCGAATGTTTCACAGCACCTCTCCCTCCTCCGCCAGCAGGGCATTGTCCGGACGAGGAAAGAGGGAACAACGGTATATTACAGCATAACCCACCGGAAGATTATCGAAGCCTGCACGATCATGCGGGATATCCTGATAGAGCTGCTGAAACAACGGGAAGCCGTTTCGAGAACGATGAGGACGATCTCTGAAGAGGAGATGTAGAGATACCTAATATTTTTTATCCTATTGTTGCAATATTTCTAACTTAATGTACAAGGAGAAGAAAGATGACCGTGAAGGCACCGTTAACCATGATAAAGAAGAGACGGCTTGTAAAGCAGTACATCTTCGGATCCCTCTTCGTCATTCTCCTTGGTCTGGCCTGGCTCTTTCCCCTTCTCGGGTATTTTATCCCCCTTTGTATGATCGGCGGGATCGGCTACGGGCTCTTCCAGGGACGGAAATGGTGTGACTGGTTCTGCCCCCGGGGCGCCTTTGCCGACTCCTTTTTAAAAACATTAAGTCCCGGAAAGCCGATTCCTGCAATCATGCGGACTGTCCCGTTCCGGCTTGCCGTTCTCTCCTTTCTCATGATCATGCTCGCAACCCAGATCATCCGCCTGTGGCCTGACTGGTCTGCCATAGGACATTTCTTCGTGATTCTGCTGACAATCACAACGATAGCCGCTGTTCTGCTCGCCCTCCCGTTTCACCAGCGTTCGTGGTGTACGGTCTGTCCGATCGGGTTCCTGTCGGGTATTGTCGGAAAAAACAGAAAACCACTGACGATGGACAGAGCGGCCTGCGTTTCATGTCTGTCGTGCGACAGGATCTGTCCCATGAACCTCAATCCGTCGGACCTCAAAGAATCCCCCGTTCTCCCACGGAGAGGCGACTGTCTCAAATGCGGCTTATGTGTGGCCTCCTGTCCAAAAAAAGCCCTGACCTTCCAGAGCCGTTCTCGCCGAGCGGACCCCGAAAAAACAGGATGAGGTCACGTGACGGACAGTCCTGATGACAGGCTTGTATCTCCCCGGCAGATTTGTGTTGACAGTCTCGTGGTCCGCACTTAAGCTTACCAGAAGACTGGAGTTCTCGTCGAAGAGGATATGGATCATGAGCGACAGTGACCTTAAAAAACTGGCAATTGACAAATCAGGGGCAAGGGAGAGACCGCAAAAAAAGAGGAAAAAGCTCTTTATGGCCCTGGGAGCAGCGATAATCATTATCCTTCTCATTCTTACGGCAACAGGTTTTTTCCGTGTTTCCGCAAAAGTAGACGGGGCGTCCGTTGTTAAGGTCTATCCGTCCCAGACGTTTACCCTCCTTAATGCGAGCGGGTATGTCGTTCCCCAGCGCAAAGCGGCCGTGGCATCAAAGATCACCGGGAGGCTCGTCGCTCTCTTCGTCGAAGAAGGGAGTCGGGTAAAGAAGGGTCAGATCGTTGCACGGCTCGAAAACGATGATCTCCAGGCTCAAAAAAACAGGGCCGGCGCCAACGTCGAAGTGGCGCGGGCGAACGCTGAAACCGCCCGCGCTGAGCTCTACGATGCCGGTGAATCATTCAGAAGAGAGAAGAACCTCCTCGCCCGCGAGTTCACGACAAAAGCGTCATTCGATGCGGCGGAAGCCCGCTTCAGGAAGGCGCAGGCTGCCGTAGCAGCAGCCGATTCGGCCCTGAAAGCATCGTCGGCAGGTCTCCGGGAAGCAGAGGTCGGCCTTGAATATTCGCTGATCCGCGCCCCTTTTGACAGCGTTGTTCTCACAAAGAATGCCGATATCGGCGATATTGTCACCCCGATCGGCGCCGCCGCCAATGCAAAGGCTGCTGTCGTCACCATCGCTGATATGGATTCCCTCCAGGTCGAGGCGGACGTGTCAGAGTCGAACATCAGACTGATCAAGGTTGGTCAGCCTGTGGAGATACAACTCGACGCTCTTCCTGACACACGGCTGAAGGGAGAGATTCACATGGTTGTTCCTACCGCTGACAGAACAAAGGCTTCGGTGATGGTAAAAGTCCGCTTTCTCGACAGAGACGGCCGTGTTCTTCCCGAAATGAGCGCCAAGGTGGCCTTTCTTTCACGGCCTGTCTCCAAGGACGACGAAAGACCGCGGACAGCGGTCAACCCGAAGGCACTCACCGAACGGAACGGCACAAAGAAGGCTTTTGTCATCAGAGAGAACCGTGCGTACGAAACGACCGTTGTCACAGGCTCTGTTCTCGGTGACTTTATTGAAATCACCGAAGGTCTCACAACAGGGGAGAGGGTCGTTCTCAATCCTCCGAGAACCCTGAAATCCGGTTCTCCCGTCAAACTGATAGAAAAATAGTGGACCAGAGCCCGCCGATCGTCGAAATCCGGAACGTCTCAAAAGCCTATCGCAGAGGTTCCCAACTCGTACCCGTTCTTCACGATATCACCTTCGATATCGGCGAAGGAGAGTTTCTCGCTCTCATGGGCCCTTCAGGGTCGGGGAAGAGCACCCTCCTCAATCTTATCGCCGGTATCGACAAGGTCGACGGTGGTACGATCACCGTCGCAGGAACAGAGATCACCGGCCTTTCCGAGACCGAACTGGCCCGGTGGAGAGCAACCCACGTGGGATTCGTCTTCCAGTTCTATAACCTGATCCCCGTTCTCACAGCTTTCGAAAATGTCGAACTCCCTCTCCTGCTCACATCCCTTTCCCGGGCCGAACGGAAGGAGCACGTGGAAACGGCGCTCGCCGTGGTCAATCTCCTGGACAGGATGGACCATTCACCGGGTCAGCTCTCCGGCGGGCAGCAGCAGCGTGTAGCTATCGCCAGGGCGATCGTCACAGACCCCACGATCCTCGTCGCCGACGAACCGACAGGCGATCTGGACCGGATCTCTGCAGAAGAGATCATGGACCTTATGGACCGGCTCAACACTGAATCGGGAAAGACGGTCATCATGGTGACTCACGATCCCCGGGCCGCGAAGAAAGCCCATTTCATCAGGCATCTTGATAAAGGCGTCCTGAACAATGTATATACTCAAGATTCTCTTTAAGAATGCCTTTCGCCACAAGCTGAGAACGGCACTGACGATTCTCAGCATCACCATCGCCATCCTCGCCTTCGGTCTCCTTCAGACCGTTATCAGCGCCTGGTACGCAGGGGTCGAGGCATCTTCCGCCAACCGTCTCGTGACAAGAAACGCCATATCGCTCATCTTCTCCCTCCCTTTCTCCTACAAAGAAAAGATCCGCCAGGTCGAGGGTATTTCGGTCGTCTCCTACGGAAACTGGTTCGGCGGTATCTATGTCGATGAAAAGAACTTCTTTGCCAATTTCGCCATCGAGCCGAAAAGCTATCTCGACCTCTATCCCGAATACATCCTCGACGAGGCCCAGAAAACAGCTTTTCTCCGGGACCGGAAAGCCTTTGTCGCCGGCAAAAAGCTGGCATCCCGTTTCGGCTGGAAAATAGGCGATATTGTGACACTCAAAGGAACGATCTTTCCGGGGAACTGGGAGTTCATCATGCGGGGCATCTATACGGGAAGAACGGAGAGCACTGATGAGAGTCAGTTCTTTTTTCACTGGGATTACCTGAACGAAACAGTCAAGAAGACGACGCCCGCACGGGCTGATCAGGTTGGATTCTACATGGTTTCCGTACAGAATCCCGCCCTCGCCGCTTCCATCGCAGGGAACGTCGACAGGATCTTCAAGAACTCCCTCGCTGAAACACTCACAGAGACGGAAAAAGCTTTTCAGATGAGCTTCGTCTCCATGTCCGATGCGATCATAACAGCGATCCGTCTCGTTTCCTTCGTCGTCATCATCATCATTCTCGCCGTCGTCGCCAACACGATGGCCATGACGTCACGGGAACGGATCGGTGAGTATGCCGTCTTCAAGACCCTCGGGTTTGGCGCTTTCAGGATCGGCGGACTCATATTTGGCGAGTCGCTGGTCATCACGATGCTCGGGTGCACCGCAGGCATTATGGCCACATTCCCCATTGCCCATGCCTTCGGTAAGGCCATGGGGAACTATTTCCCCGTCTTCTCCGTTGACATGAACACCCTTTATCTCGATCTCGTCTTCTCTCTCGCCGTCGGTCTCCTCTCCGCTGTCGTGCCCACATACAGAGCCGTCAAGATCAGTATCGCCGACGGCCTCCGCAGTATCGGATAATGAAGATACCGTTCTCCTACAGCTTCCGCAATCTCTGGGCCCGGCGCCTCACCACGGTCCTTACGGCGTCGGGCATGGCTCTCGTCGTCTTTGTCTTCAGCGCCATCCTCATGCTCGCCCAGGGTCTCCAGAAGACGCTCGTTGAAACAGGTTCGTACGACAATGTGGTAGTCATACGGAAATCGGCGGCCTCTGAGGTTCAGAGCGGAATCGAACGGAACCAGGCCGCCATCGTCGAGACAGATCCTCTTATCGCTTTCGATTCGACGGGACGGAAACTCGTCGCCAAAGAGGTTGTCGTCCTCATTACGCTCCAGAAGCGTGGCGGCGACCAGGCATCGAACGTGACGATTCGTGGTATCACCCCCCTGTCGGTGAAACTCCGGCCTCAGGTGAAACTCGTCGAAGGACGGATGCCCCGGCCCGGCTCAACGGAGATTATGGCCGGAACGAGTATCGTGAAGCGATTTCAGACCGCAAATCTCGGTGACGCGCTTCGCTTCGGCATGAGGGACTGGACGATCGTCGGCATCTTCGACGGCGGCAACACTGGATTCAGCTCGGAGATATGGGGTGACGCAGACCAGTTGATGCAGTCCTTCCGACGGCCCGTCTATTCGTCGATCGTATTCAAACTCCAGGACCCGAACCTCTTCGATGCGGTCAAAGGACGGATCGAAGGAGATCCCCGGCTGACCCTCGAGGCAAAACGGGAGACACGGTACTATGCTGAACAGTCGGAAATGCTCGCCAAATTCCTCCGGATCCTCGGCGTATCCCTGACAATCATTTTTTCGTTGGGCGCCATGATCGGTGCCATGATCACCATGTACGCCTCCGTCGCAACACGAACGAGGGAGATCGGAACACTGAGGGCCCTCGGTTTTCAGCGGACGAGCATCCTCACAGCGTTTCTCATGGAATCCCTCCTCCTCGGACTCCTCGGTGGGGGAGCAGGACTATTCTTTGCATCGTTCATGCAGTTCATCTCCATATCGACGGTCAATTTCCAGACATTCTCAGAACTCGCCTTCTCATTCACACTCTCTCCGGGCATCGTTGTTCAGGCTCTCAGTTTTTCCCTGATCATGGGGTTTGCGGGAGGCGTCCTGCCTGCCATCAGGGCAGCTCGTATGTACATTGTAGACTCGTTGAGGACAGGGTAAAAGAGGAGGTTTTTTTCTTGACTTGCTTTAAGTATTATTTAATAATTTAAATGCCATTTAACAAAGGTACGGTAAACCACCCAGGAGGAGGACCAATCATGAAACGCTGGATCATCGTTGCCATCGCCCTCACGTGCGTCGTTTCGCTAGGTTTTGCGGGGTATGTTTTCGGTCAGGCCAAAAAGGGGCCCATAAAGATCGGCGTCGTCGCCGACAAGACCGGCGGACTTGCGGCATACGGCTATTCCCATGAAAAGGTCATCCGCGCCGCTGCGGACCGGATCAACAAGTCAGGCGGCATCGGCGGGCGGCAGGTGGAGGTCTTCGTTGAGGATACGGAAAGCAAGCCTTCTGTCGGGGCACTCAAGTTCCGGAAGCTCGTTGAGACATCGGGCGTCGATTTCGTCGTCGACTCGAACAGTTCGGGCGTTGCCGTAGCCTGCGCTCCCATTGCGAAAGAGCTCAAAATACCCTACTTCCCTTCCGGCGGTGCAACAGAGATCTCCGGTGAAAAGGGAAACCGGTACGTATTTCAGCCCTGTACATCGGTCCGTTCGGAGATGAAAGGTGCGGCCAAATACGCCATCAAAAACATCGGAAAGAAATGGGTCACCGTCGTGGTCAACTATGCCTGGGGGTGGTCGAATGAACAGGATTTCTCAAAGTACATCACCGAGAACGGCGGACAGGTTCTTGCATCCATCAGGGTACCCCTCGGAACAAGCGACTGGCTTCCCTACCTGAAGGGAAAGATTCCCAAAGACGCTGACGCCGTCTATTTCGCCAATTTCGGATCGGATTTCCTCTCCTTTGTTCGCGACCTCCACGCCGTCCGTCCCGACATCAAAAAGCTCGGCGGCGTCTACGTTCTGTCGGCCCAGGATATCAAGAAACTCGGGCCTGCAGCAGAGGGCATGTACGTTGTCACCCCCTACCCCACCCGTCTCGACGGACTCAACACAAAAACCAACAAGGCTTTCCGTGACATCATCGGTGTTGACCCGGAAGGTGTGGAGACAAAGACAGGGACCCGACTCGTGCTCGCGTACAACTGGTCCATGTGGCAGACGATGTACCTGATCAAGGCCGGTATCGAAAAGAGCGGGTGGCAGGACAGGAAGGATAACGGGAAATTCGTGAAAGCCCTCGAGGGGATCGAGTTCAAGGAGAGCGTCGAGTTTCCCCAGGGCACGATAAAGATCCGGGCTGAAGACCACCTCGCCCTCGTCGGTCTCTACGTCGAGCAGGTCGTCAAGGGAACGCTGAAGGTCGTTGCACGGATCCCTGTGGAAGACGCCACATACGCGCCTTTGGCAGACCATTCGAAAGAATCATTTTAGAGAGGAGAACTCAGAGGACAGAGCGCATGTCTGAATCGGCAACCACCGTTCTTTTCCTTCTCGTCAACGGACTTGTCTGGGGACTCATCATCGCCCTCATCGCCCTCGGACTCTCCCTCATCTTCGGGGTCATGGGAATCGTCAACATGGCCCACGGCGACATTTACATGCTCGGTGCCGTCATCGCCTTCTACCTCGGATCGATGATGGGAAATTTCTGGATAGGACTTATCGTCGCGCCCCTCATCATCGCCGTTCTGGCGGCGCCTGTGGAGCGGTATATCCTCCGCCCCTACGAGGGCCATCCATCGGTCACGATGATCGCCACGGTGGGCATCTCTTTTATCGTTCAGCAAATCGCCCTGGCCACCTACGGCGGAATCCCCCAGAAGATGACCAACCCCATCGCCTGGTCCTTCAATCTCTTCGGTGTTTCGTACGAAGGATACCGGATCCTCATAGCAGCGATCTCCATCGCAATACTTATTGCAATCTGGTTCTTCCTCTACCGCACATCTTTCGGGATCCTCGTCCGGGCATCGATTCAGGACAGAAATATGGCAAGTGCCATGGGGATCAACGTCAACAGGGTTCTCGTTTCCACCTTTGTTCTCGGAAGCGTTCTCGCAGCCATCGGCGGTGTTCTCGCCGCACCGATCACCCAGGTATCGTACCTCATGGGAAATGACGTGGTCCTCCTCTCGTTTATTGTCGTCATTATCGGAGGGCTGGGCAGTCTCGCAGGAACACTCGTCGCCGCCCTCTCCCTGAGCGCCTTCGAAGGCGTCCTGTCGGCCGTTCTCACGCCCACTCAGTCAAAAGCGGCAATATTCGTCGTCATGATCATCGTACTCATCATCAGACCCCGGGGACTCTTCGGGGAGGCCCAGCGGTAGGAGTCGCTCTATGGAAACGAGAAGACCGTATCTCACCTATTACGCCGTCGCATTCCTGGTTCTTCTTGCCATTCTCGGAGCCGTCCTTCCCAGTGGGGCCAGATCACTCGTCGTCCAGATCATGATCTTCTCCATCTTTGCAATGGGGTATGATCTCTGCCTCGGGTATACAGATCAGTGCAGCCTCGGCCATTCGATCTTTTTCGGTGCCGGTGCCTACGGCGCCGTCCTCTCCATCCTTTCGTGGAAACTGGGCGTTATTCCTGCAATCTTCATGGGAACAGCAACGGGTCTTGTGCTCGGCGTTCTCCTCGGTCTCATCTGCGTCCGGTTGAGTCAGGCCTATTTCGTTATCGTTACGGCGATCATCTCTGCCGTCTTTCATCTCCTCGCCATGGACATGACCTCCCTGACCGGCGGAGACGACGGTCTGACCTTCTCTCTCAAGCCTCTGTCACTGGGCTTTGTCGAACTCGATCTCTACAATCAGTATACGGGATACTACTTCATCCTCCTCTTCCTCGCCGTCTCGTACCTTATTCTCCACCGGATCGTAAATGCCCCCCTGGGGAAGATATTCCTCTCCATCAGGGAAAACGAGAAACGGGCTCTCTTCCTTGGCTATAACGTCACCCGTTACAAACTGATCGCCTTTGTTCTCTCAGGCATGTTCGCCGCACTATCAGGAGCCCTCTATGCCATCACGCTCCGGTATACATCAGCAGACTACTTCAGCTTCTACTGGTCCATACTCCCCATCGTCTGGGGACTGGTGGGCGGTCTGGGAACCCTCGCCGGGTCATGGACAGGTGTGGCGCTAATGTCGCTCTTCCAGTATTATGTGAGTACCTGGTTCACCCACTACCTTCTTCTCTTCGGCATTCTCATTCTCATCATTCTCCGCGTATCCAGAAAGGGTTTTGTGGGGTACATCGTGAGCAAGCTACCGGCAGGCAAGTGATGGAAAGACAGGACAGACTTCTTGAGGTCAGACAGCTATCCAAAAGGTTCGGCGGTCTGGCAGCCGTCGAAGGCGTCGATTTCACCGTCGGACAGAGGGAGGTCAAAGGGATCATCGGGCCGAACGGGGCGGGAAAGACAACATTTTTCAACCTCATCACCGGCGACCTGAAACCTTCCTCGGGGCAGGTTCTCCTGAATGGTAGGGATATCACCGGCCTTCCCCCCCATACAATATGCCGGAGAGGACTGAGCAGGACATTCCAGCTCACCTTCATATTTCCCGAGATGACCGTCTACGACTGTGTGTGGGTGGGCGTCAATTCCCGGGCCATTCATCCTCTGCGACTCTTTTTCGGCAGTACGCACAGGAAAGGCGAAACAGCGCAGAAAGCGATCGAGTTGATCGACCTCGTCGGTCTCACGGACAAGATGGACGAATTGGCATCCAACCTCTCCTACGGCGACCAGAAGGTTCTCGAGATTGCCATGGCCCTCAGCACCGATCCGAGCATCATCCTCCTCGATGAACCGACCCAGGGTGTGGGCCCGAAAGAGGCCGACGGAATCGTGGAACTCGTGGAACGGCTCTCTGAAAGGATGTCTGTCGTTCTCATCGAGCATAACATCGATATTATCCTCCGGGTCTGCCACAATATCACCGTCCTCAGTTTCGGCAAGGTTCTCGCACAGGGAAACTGTGAAGAGATAGGAAAGAACGAAGAAGTACAGCGAATCTACCTGGGAGACACAGAGTGAACCCGCTTCTGAGACTGGAAGAGGTGAATACCTACTACGACAAGAGCCATATCCTTCAGGGAACCTCCCTGGAGGTCCGGCAAGGGGAAGTCGTCTCCCTCCTCGGCAGAAACGGCGTGGGAAAGACAACAACCCTCAACACGATCATGGGATTTGTCACGCCACAATCGGGAAAAATCATCTTCAAAGGTACGGACATCGCCGGTCTGGAACCGTTCAAGATTTCCCGCCTCGGGCTGGGCTACGTTCCCCAGGGAAGACATCTCTTTCCCAAAATGACGGTCATGGAGAACCTGAAGACCGGTATGCTCGGCAAGGGTGGTCCCTTCACCCTCGAGAGGGTCTTCGAGCTCTTTCCCAACATCAAGGGACGCCTGAATCAGCAGGCAGGCTTGCTGAGCGGAGGCGAGCAGCAGGCCGTTGCCATTTCCCGGGCTATTCTGAAGAACCCCGATCTTTTGATCCTTGACGAACCGACGACGGGACTGATGCCGCTCTTTGTCCAGAGCCTCAGGGAAATCATCAGGAGGCTGAATGAAGAGGGGATGACGATCCTCCTCGTTGAGGAGAGGGTCGCTTTTGCCCTTGCTCTTGCCCATCAGGTCTATTTCATGGTGAAGGGAAAGATCGCCTTCAGTTCGGAGAAAGAGAAGCTGAAAGACCGGAAGGACATCTTCATCCGTTATCTCGGCATAGAGGTTTGACCGGACACCGGCCTGACACAACGCTTCCCCCGCCTTTCCGGGAGACGACCATGTCGTGCGACATCACCCACACCCTGAGACGACGATGGATCATCTGGGCCGCACTGATTTCCGTGTACGGCGTCGGGTATTTTCACCGCATGGCCCCGGCGGTCATGGCGGAAGACCTGATGAAGACATTTGGAACAAGCGGATTCTCCCTCGGAGGGCTTGCCTCTGTCTATTTTTACGTTTATGCCCTGATGCAGGTCCCGGCAGGTATCCTCTCCGACACCTGGGGACCCCGGAAAACCGTCACCGCCGGAGCGATCATCATGGGAATCGGAACAATCGTCTTCGGTCTGGCACCATCGCTGCCCATCTGCTACGGAGGCCGGATCCTTGTAGGCATCGGTGTCTCCGTCGTCTTCGTCAATGTCATGCGTGTCTGCGTCGAATGGTTCCGGCCGAACGAGATGGGCCTCATAGCGGGACTGACAACGACGGCCGGCGCACTGGGGGGGCTCGCCGCTGCAACACCTCTCGCCAT
This sequence comes from uncultured Pseudomonadota bacterium, assembly GCA_964421445.1. Lineage (GTDB taxonomy): Bacteria > Desulfobacterota > Syntrophorhabdia > Syntrophorhabdales > CAYQXL01 > CAYQXL01. Next base: position 20,885 of record CAYQXL010000005.1, on the reverse strand, counting down.
GATGACCGACCGGCTCGGCTGGCGGACCAGCTTTCTCGTCATCGGCGCTATCTCCGTTCTGCTTGCCTGGATCAACTGGATCTTTGTAAGGAACAGGCCGTCCGACTGCAACCTCGCTCCTCTCGCCCCTCCGGTCTCTCTGCCACCGGACCATGCATCGTTCGAGGCACAACGGATCTCCATCCCTGCCGCCTTTGCCCTGGTGGTCAAAAACAGGTATACCTGGTCACCATTCTTCGGGTTTTTCTGTTTCTACTCGACCCTCATCTCCTTCTCCGGACTCTGGGGCATACCCTACCTCACCCAGGTCTACGGGATGACTGTCCAGGAAGGGGCCAATTATATGGTCGTCCTTTCGGCAGGACTGATTGCCGGGTGTCCGATCCTCGGTCATCTCTCCGACAGAGTCTTCTGCCGCAGGCGGATGCCCTATATCCTGTGGGCCGTTTCGTACACCATCGTCTGGTCTTTCTTCTCCGTTCTCTACGGAGGAAAGCCACCGAAGGAGATGCTTTACGTCCTCATGTTTCTTTTTGGATTCTGCGGTTCGGGATTTGTCCTCACCATGGCCTGTGTGAAGGAGGTCAACCCCGTCACCCTCTCGGGGATCGCCATGGGAACAGCGAATACAGGCGGTTTCATCGGCAGTGCGATTCTTCAGATCGTCATGGGAAAGATACTCGATATAAACTGGGACGCCACGATCGAGGCAGGTGTGCGGATCTACCCTCTTGCGGCCTATCAGAAAGCCTTCGCCGTCTGTTTTGCCGTCACGGTCTTCGGTATCCTCGCCGCTGCAACCATCAAGGAAACGGGCTGCAAGAACCTCTTCTGAGACAGAGGTGAAGGGGTCTTCTCTTCCTTCGCCCTATTCTATGAATGTTTTGCCGTACTGATCGAGACTGACGAGTTCCTTCAGAGCCTTTCTCGGAACAGGCGGGGGCGCTACGGTGAAATACCCCACGGGCGTCATCGCAACGATACTGAATCCGTCGGGAATTTGGAGAACCTCTTCCGCCCGGGGAGCATCAAAGGATCCGACATGGACCGTTCCAAGCCCGAAATTCCAGGCAGCGAGAACGATATGCTCCATGGCGATCCCTGCATCGAACATGAACCAGTCACCCTTATCTGTAACAGGCGCTCCCTTCTTGAACCCTGAAACGCCCCGTTTTGCACAGAGGCAGATGATGACGGGAGCCTGGACCATTGCATCCCGGGCGGGATTGGAGGGACCAAGGGCCTCTTGCAGGTGGGCCTTGACCGTCCCATCTTTCACGACGATGTACCTGCAGACCTGGGTATTCGCCCATGACGGAGCGGCTCGGCCTGCTTCGAGGATCTCAATTATTGTCTCATCGGGAACCGGATCAGGGAGGTATGTTCTGACACTCCTTCTTTCGGACATGACTTTTAAGAGTTCCATAAGCTTCCTTCTCCGGCTGAAGTCTAAATCGGGGCGACTGGATTTGAACCAGCGACCTCTTGCTCCCAAGGCAAGCGCGCTAAACCATGCTGCGCCACGCCCCGTTTTGCCACAATGTAGCATAATGATTGACAATTTGCAACGTCTACCTTTTCCGTCCAAAACAAGGTACAATCTGTACGGTTCATCTTTTCCACCGGTCTATTTGAGAAAGGACAAGAAGGCTTACGATGAAGAACATAACGGTACTTGCAGGGATGAGCGGAGGAGTAGATTCGACCATCGCTGCCCTCCTCCTCAAGGATCGGGGATTCCATGTCATCGGCGTAACGATGAAGATCTGGGGCGGAGAAAAGGGTTTTTCGTCAAAGAAAAAGGGGTGTTACGGTCCCGGCGAAGAAGAGGACATAGAAGCTGCCCGGGAGGCATGCAGCCGTCTCGGCATCGATCATCACACCATCGATCTCGTCCATGAGTATGAAGACGAGGTCCTCACCTATTTCAGAGACGAGTACATCCACGGCAGAACACCAAACCCCTGCGTCGTCTGCAACCAGAGGATGAAATTCGGAGCCCTCCTGAAGAGCATTCTTGAAAGAGGAATCGGCTTCGACTACTTTGCCACAGGCCACTACGCCCGAATTGCCCGCGACCCTTCAGGTGACCGGGTTCTTCTTCGTGCAGGTCGCGACAGAAGGAAGGATCAGTCGTACTTTCTGAGCCGTCTCACCCAGGAACAGCTTAAAAAAAGTCTTTTCCCCCTTGGTGATCTTTTGAAATCGGAAGTCAAGCGTCTCGCCACCGACAGGGGGCTGCTCCCCTTTGCCGCCAAACCTGAGAGTCAGGATTTCATCGAAGCGGAAAGCTACGCTGTCCTGTTCGGGAAGGAAGCCTGCCGTCCCGGCGAGATCGTCGGCAGGGACGGAAAGATTCGCGGACAACACGAGGGCATCTTTAAATATACCGTCGGCCAGCGAAAGGGGTTGGGTATCGGAGGCTCCCCCGAGCCTCTCTATGTTCTGGCCATCGACCCCGAATCGAATCGTATCGTGGTGGGTACACGGGACGAAGGCCTGTCGGAAGAGTTCTTCGTCCATACGATGAACTGGATCTCCCTTGAGAAACTCACCGGTGAGCGCCTCTGCGAAGTCAAGGTCCGGGCAGCGGGCCGTCGTCACCCATGCCGGGTCGCTCCGCTCGGCGATGGCCGGTGCATCGTGACGGCAGCGGGCCCTCCTTTTTCCGTCACACCGGGACAGGCCGCTGTCTTTTATGACAATGAGACTGTTCTCGGCAGCGGTTTCATTGAGGCAGGTCACCGATATTGACTTTTCGTCGCGTTAGGCTCACAATAACGGCATGATAGGTATATCGAAACTTTACTGTGGCGCCGTGGAAGCATCGGACCCCTTAAGGTACGGACGGCTTTCAAAGGACCTCCCCTCCCATCTCCTCCAGTTCTCTGTCGACAAGAAACCGGTTGTTGTCTGGAATATGACGAAACGGTGCAATCTGCGGTGCATTCACTGCTACGCCCGGGCCGAAGGGGAAGACTTTCAGGGAAAGGAACTGACGACCGAAGAAGGAAAAGGCTTCATTGACGACCTCGCCCGTTTCGGCGTGCCGGTGATCCTTTTTTCCGGCGGCGAACCGGTCCTCCGTCCCGATCTCCCCGAACTCATCGACTACGCCGTCAAGAAAGGCATGAGAGCGGTAATCTCTACGAATGGTACGCTCATCACGGAAGAGAAAGCCCGGATTTTCGCCCGGTGCTCTCTCTCATACATCGGCGTCAGTCTCGACGGCATGGGTCCCGTCAACGACCGGTTCCGGGGGGTCAAGGGAGCTTTCAACCAGGCCATGGAGGGCATCAGGAACGCAAAGAAGGCAGGCATCAAGGTAGGTCTCCGTTTCACCATCCACAGGGGGAATTACAGCGAGATCCCCGCCGTCTTTGATCTTATCGGCCGGGAGGACATAGAGCGCGTCTGCTTCTATCACCTCGTCTATGCAGGAAGGGGCTCGACGCTTGTGAACGAGGACCTTTCCCACGAAGAGCAGCGCAGTGCCGTCGATTATATCATGGACAGGACGAAAACGTTCTTTGACCGGGGGAAGGAGATCGAGGTCCTTACCGTCGATAACCACGCTGACGGGCCCTATCTCTATCTCAGGCTTGCGAGAGAAAATCCGGCGAGAGCAGGCGAGGTTCTCGAACTCCTCAAAATGAATGAAGGAAATGCGTCAGGTATCGGCATAGCATGTGTCGACGAAGAGGGCAACGTTCATCCCGATCAATTCTGGAGGCACTACACCTTCGGAAATGTCCGGACCCGTCCCTTCAGCGCCATATGGACCGATACAACAAACGATCTCATGGCGAAGCTGAAGGAGAAGAAGCGATACGTCGGCGGCAGGTGTGCCCGGTGCCGGTGGCTCAGCATCTGCGGCGGAAATTTCAGGGTCAGGGCCGAGGCGGTGAGCGGTGATGTCTGGGGCGACGATCCCCAGTGTTATCTGACAGACCAGGAGATCGCAGAAGAGGGGGGCCAGTGACACCCTTTCCCCTGCACCGGCCGCGGCGTCTCCGGCAGAACGAAACGTTCCGTTCGATGATCCGCGAGACTGAACTGTCCCTCTCCCATATCGTCTATCCCCTGTTCGTCAAGGAGATGGCTGACGAAAAGGTTCCCATCCCGTCCATGCCCGGTATCTTTCAGTTCTCCATCGACGGGATGCTCAGGGAATGTGAGGACGTCGCGGGCCGGTCCATTCCGGCGATCCTTCTCTTCGGTATCCCTGAAGAAAAGGATGAATACGGCCGGGGGGCCTACGCCGACGACGGCATTATCCAGCAGGCAACGGGACGGATCAAGGAGAGTTTCGGTGACAGGATCGCCGTCATTACCGATGTCTGCATGTGCGAATACACGAGCCACGGCCACTGCGGCATCCTCAAAAACGGCGATGTCGACAACGACGAAACGGTCCGTCTTCTGGCGCAGGCGGCCCTCTCCCACGCTCAGGCCGGAGCAGACATGGTCGCACCTTCGGACATGATGGACGGCAGGGTCAGAGCCATCAGGGAAATCCTCGATGCGAACGGTTTCACAACGGTCCCTGTCATGAGCTATGCCGCCAAATATGCCTCAGCCATGTACGGCCCTTTCCGGGTAGCCGCCGAATCGGCCCCTCAGTTCGGCGACCGGAGGAGCTACCAGATGGACCCTCCCAACCAGAGGGAAGCCCTGCGGGAGATCGCCCTCGATATCGACGAAGGGGCCGATATCATCATGGTCAAGCCCGCTCTCTTCTACCTCGATATCCTGGCCCTGGCCCGGAGGGAGTTCACCGTCCCCCTTGCCGCCTATAACGTCAGCGGCGAGTATTCAATGATCACTATCGCCGCCGAAAAGGGACTTATCGATTACAGAAGGACCGTTCTCGAAGCGATAGGGGCCATCAGGCGGGCAGGAGCCGATATCATCATCACCTATTTCGCAAAGGATCTGGCTTCGTGGCTGACATGACCCATCCGCTGCGGATGGTGGCCTGGGAGCTGACGAGAAACTGCAACCTCACCTGCCTTCACTGCCGGGCCTCAGCCTCCCTCGGGCCCTATGAGAACGAACTTTCGACGGAAGAGATCGTCCGGGTTCTCGACGACATAAGGGCCTTTGCCTCGCCGACGATCATCCTGACAGGGGGCGAACCCCTTCTGAGAAAGGATATCTTCGACATTATCGACCACGGGACAGCCATTGGTCTCCGCCTCGTCATCGCCGTCAACGGAACATTTCTCGACAGAGAGACAGCCCGGCGTCTGAAGGAGGGAGGGATCGGGCGGGTCAGCATGAGCCTTGACAGTCACGACCGGGAGGGTCATGACCTGTTCCGGGGCGTAGAAGGTTCATTCGCCGCTGTCATGAACGGTGCCGCAATCCTCAACGATACAGGCCTCCCGTTTCAGATCAACACGACGGTGACCCAGTTCAACAGCGATCATCTGGGCGCCATATACGACCGTGTCCGCTCCATGGGAGCGGTGGCATGGCACGTCTTTCTCCTCGTCCCCGTGGGGCGGGGGGAGGGCCTCAAGGGAAAGGAACTCTCGACTGAACGGTACGAAGACGTGCTCACATGGCTCTACAACCTGGAGAAGCGGACGGCCTTCGAGATCAAGGTGACCTGCGCCCCCCACTACTACCGGATTGTCATGGAGCAGGGCGATACGCCGAAGAGCGCCGGATGCCTTGCAGGAAAGAGCTTCATGTTCATCTCCCACCGGGGTATTGCCCAACCATGCGGATACCTTGATCTTCCTTCAGGTGACGTTCGGGCCGAAGGAATCAGGAAGGTCTGGGAGGACTCGCCTGTTTTCCGGGATCTCCGGGCCCTTTCGTCATACCGGGGCAAGTGCGGTCGCTGCCGGTATGTGAAGATCTGCGGCGGATGCAGAGCCAGAGCCTTCGAAGAGACAGGCGATTTTCTCCAGCAGGAACCGTACTGCTCCTATCAGCCGCCGGCTCTTTAAAACACCGGCATCTCCTCCCCCCTTCCCTGCACAAGGTCGCCCGACACGGGCGCCGGCGGTTCTCCTTTCCCCCGCCGGCCACATAACGGGAACAGCATAGATTGACATTCAGCACAACTGTATTAGTATGACCTGTATACCATATCCGGGGGTGAAAGATGACAAGGAGCAGATTGATGTCGACGGTCGCCCTCCTCTCTCTGTGGGCAGTCTTACTTTTCGCTGCAGGAGAGGTCGTGGCCCGGGATAAGACCCTCACAGGAGGACAGACGATGAGCTATACAGCAAAAGACTACGGACGGCTGATTGGAATGGCAGGATTCAGCGAAACCCTTCTCAAAAATCATTTTACCCTGTACCAGGGCTACGTCGCCAATACCAACAAACTTCTCGACACCCTCGCCCACATGGCAAAGGAAGGGAAGACAGCCACGGCTGAATATGCCGAATTGAAGCGGCGGCTGGGCTGGGAGTTCAATGGCATGAGGCTCCATGAATACTACTTTGAAAACCTCGGCGGCAAAGAGCCTCTTCCCCCTGCAGGCAGGCTTGCCACGAGACTCAAAGAGACCTTCGGCTCGTACGAAGCCTGGGAAAAAGATTTCAGGGCAACAGGGGCGATGAGGGGAATCGGCTGGGTCATCCTCTATGAAGACAGACAGAGCGGAAGGCTTATCAACTTCTGGATCAACGAACATGACACGGGCCATCCGGCGGGCCTCACCCCCATCCTGATCATGGACGTCTTTGAACACGCCTTTCTCACGGACTATGGATTGAAGAGGGCCGAATACATCGAAGCATTTTTCAGGAACATCAACTGGAAGGTTGCAGAGGGAAGACTCCCGTAGAAGAGACCACACGGCCAGTAGCACAGACCGAGAGAGTCATTGCATCTGAAGGAGAGACACCAAAATGACGTATTCCATCCTGTCGGTGGTGCCCCTCTTTTTTCTCCCGGCGCCG
>CAYQXL010000005.1:0-13859 GCA_964421445.1 uncultured Pseudomonadota bacterium | reverse complement strand
GGACGAGCCTCGATGGCAGATCAACAGGAATCATTGCCTTCCTGAATGGCGATGAGGGTCACAGAATTTTTGAGAAAAAGGATGGGAGTAAACTATCATGAACAGACTTGCCGCTGAGAAATCGTCATACCTGCAGCACGCCGCCGACCAGAAGATAGACTGGTATCCCTGGGGAGCAGAGCCCTTCGAGAAGGCCCGGAAAGAGAACAAGCCGGTCTTTTTGAGCTCCGGAGCTGTCTGGTGCCACTGGTGCCACGTCATGGCAAAAGAATCGTTCTATGATGACGAGGTGGCCCGGATATTGAATGAACACTACGTCAGCATCAAACTGGACCGGGACGAAAGACCGGACATAGACAGAAGGTATCAGAGAGCCCTGGCAGGGATGGGTGTCGCAGGGGGTTGGCCTCTGTCGATCTTTCTCACTCCCGACAAAAGACCCTTTTTCGGCGGTACCTACTTTCCTCCCTACGAAAAACATGGAAAGCCGGCATTCATAACGATGCTCACTGCCATCGCCCAGCTCTACAGGGAGAAACGGAGCGAAGTCGAGAACCACTGCACCGAACTGATGAAGATGATCAATCCCTCGTCACCGGGACAGGGGAGCATAAACGAGGCGATGATCGACCACGCTTTGTCGGTCATGCTCGAGGCCCAGGACAGAACCTACGGAGGGTTCGGATCAGCGCCCAAATTCCCCATGTCCGGCTCTCTTGAATTTCTCCTGGCCCGCTATTGGTTTTCAGGGGACAAAGGGCTCCGGTCGATGCTTACAAAAACACTGACGGCCATGGCTCAGGGCGGTTTCTGCGATCAACTCGCCGGAGGGTTTCACCGGTATTCGACGGACCCCCTGTGGATCGTCCCCCACTTCGAAAAGATGACCGACGACAACGCCTGGCTCCTGAGAAACTACGTCCAGGCCTTTGCCCTCTTCGGTGATCCTCTTTACAGAGAGACGGCCCTCGGTATCATCGACTTTGTGTCGGCAGAGCTCACCGATGAAAAAGGTGGCTTCTATGCCAGCCAGGATGCTGATGTGACCCCTGATGACGAAGGAGGATACTTCACCTGGACAGAGGATGAATTCCGCACCGTTCTGACAAAGGAAGAATCGGACCTCCTTTCAGCCTATTACCTGAACAACCACGGCATCGTCCACCACGATGCGACCAAACATGTCCTCTACGTCAGTTCATCCCTCGACCGTGTCGCTGTAAACCTCGGCATAACACCACCGGAAGCACGGGATATGCTCGAAAGGGGAAGAAAGAAACTGCTCGCATTCCGGGAGCAACGAACAAAACCCTTTGTCGACAAAGCGATCTACACGTCCCTCAACGGCATGATGATCGCCGCATTCCTGAAAGCATGGCGTGGTCTCGGCCGTGAAGACGCAAAGGTTTCCGCCCTTGCAGCGCTGGCCCGGATTATCGATACCCGTTCCTTTGGACCTGAGGTCTTCCATTGCGAGGGCATCAGGGGCATGCTCGACGACTACGCCTATCTCATCGACGCCCTCATCGAGGCCTACGAGGCAACAGGGGACCAATCGTTGATCGAACGGGCCGACACCTTCATGAGCCATTCCATCGATCTCTTCTGGGACAGGGAGGGATCGGGGTTTTTTGACACAGAAGATACGGTCATCGGTCTCCGGTTGAAAGGCGTTGAGGATATCCCCCATCCTTCGGCCAATGCCGTCTCCATCGGGAATCTCATCCGCCTGGCACATATCGTGGACCGTCCTGAATACAGGGACTATGCTGAAAAGGCTCTCCGCGGTTTCGCCGGATATGCCCAGGTCATGGGCCTTCACGGCGGATACTTCTTCTCTGCCCTCGATCTCTTTTTCATGACCGCCGACGTGACCATCGATGCGCCGTTCCGGTCGGACCTGGCGGAGCAGATCCGCTCCCTCCCTTATCCCTATACAGTCATACGGTACGGTTCGCAAAACGGCACAGCGACCCTTTGTATGAAGAACACCTGCCACGAGCCCGTTACCGATGCTGGCAGGCTCGCCGGGATCATGGCCGGTTACCGGCAGAACGGATAGGACTTCCCCTTTTTCTGCGGACAGGCCGGGGCGTCACGATATTTTGCCCCTGGCCTTGTCCGCCTTCCTGTGGTACCCTCTTTCAGAGATCCGTACCCCGTCGCCCCTTAGCAGGACCCGAAGGTCACGGTCTCAGACCTGAAAGGGAGGTTTCCCGATGAAAATCCGTTGTGCCGCCATTCTCTTCGCCATCACCTTCGTTGTCTCCGCCTGGACCGGGAGCTTCGCAGCGGCCCCCGAAGCACCACCGGTTCTGATGAAATTGAAATCCGAACTGATCCGGGCCTTCGAGGTGATCGATACGGATCTCTCCCGGACAGCGAAGCAACTCGCCCGGTCGGGCATTACAGGCGACAACGGAAAGAAGGCCCTCGACCAGCTCTGCTTGCGCCATCCCTCGGCGATCGACTGTGCCGCCATCGATCCGGCGGGCCGGATGATAACCATCAGACCTGAACATTACAAACGGTTCGAACAGACCAACGTCAGTATGCAGGATCAGGTGGCCCGTCTGCGGACAACGGGGAAGCCTGTCATGAGCCAGGTGTTTACAGCAGCGGAAGGCATGAAGGCTGTCGCCATCCAGCATCCTGTTGTCGGAGCGGATAACCGGTTCATCGGGTCTGTAAGCATGCTCCTGAAACCTGAGTCCTTTCTCGCCTCCGTCATTGGACCTGCCATGCGGAACCTGCCCGGAAAGGCATGGGTCATGCAGCTCGACGGTCTCATCCTTTATGATCAGGATGCAGGAGAGATTGGACGATTCCTCTTTACCGACCCTCTCTATGTGCCCTATCCTTCCCTCATTGAAACGGGCAGACAGATGGCCCGCTCGCCGGAAGGACGAGGCCGGTACGAATTCCTCGCCCGGGGCCACGAGAAAGTGGTCTCCAAAATCGTCAACTGGACAACAGCAGGCCTCTACGGAATAGAGTGGCGTATCGCCATAACACGGGAAGAATGAGACGGGAACCGATCCTGTGGGTGTGACAGCAGAGATGAATCTGATCACTGCCGTTGTTTTTGTGTCCGGCGCTGTGCTGGGCCTCGCAGCGGCTCTTGTCTTCTTTTCCCGGGTAACGAAGAGATGGCAGACACGGGCCGTGACGGCGGAGACGCTCAGCGCTGAACACCGGCGCCAAAGCGACGGGCTCAGAGAGGAAACAGGCCGTCTCCGGGAAGAACTCGACAGGGAACGGCAACGAAAGACGGAAGCTCTGACACGATATGACGAAGCGTGGCGGAACCTGGAAGAGCAGAAACGGCTCGTGGAGACGATGAAGAGCGAACTGACCGACACATTTCGCTCCCTCTCCATGACAGCCCTCAAAACAAGCACCGACGAATTCCTGAAACTCGCCTCGGAGAATGTCGGAAAACTCGTTGAAGGGGCAAAGGGAACGATCAGCGAGCACCAGTCAGCCATAGAAGGTGCGGTCAAACCCCTTCACGAAACCCTTGCCCGGTACGAGGGACAGATCAAAAAGATGGAAGACGACCGCCTCAGGACCTTTGGCAGTCTCGGAGAACAGTTGCGGACCCTCGTCACCACGGGCGAGAACCTGAAGAAAGAGACGGCCAATCTCGTCACAGCACTCCGGAGGCCTCAGGTCCGGGGGCGGTGGGGTGAGATGCAACTCCGGAGGGTTGCAGAACTGTCGGGCATGTCGGCCTACTGCGACTTCACCGAGCAGGTCCCGGTGACGACGGACGAGGGCCTCCTGAGACCTGACATGGTTGTCCATTTGCCCTCAGAACGGGAGATCATTGTCGACTCGAAGGTCTCCCTCGAAGCATACCTCCAGTCCCTCGAAACAGACGGAGACCAGAGGCAACAGCATCTCGAACACCATGCACGCCAGATCCGTGCCCACCTGACAGCCCTTTCGTCGAAGGAGTACTGGAATCAGTTCCCCCGGTCCCCTGAGTTCGTCGTCCTCTTTATTCCCGGTGAATCATTCCTCGCCGCAGCCCTCGACATCGACCTGTCCCTCCTCGAAGACGGAATCAGAAAGCGGGTCATCATCGCAACACCGACAACATTCATTGCCCTGCTCCAGGCTGTCGCCTACGGCTGGCAACAGGACCGGCTGACGCAGAACGCCCGGGAAATCAGTCTTCTGGGGAAAGAACTTTTCGAGAGAATGTCGGTCATCGCCCGCCACCTTGACGAACTTGGCGGAACGATCCGCAAATCGACGGAGACGTTCAACCGGCTCGTCGGATCCTTTGAATCGCGGGTCCTCCCATCGGTCCGCCGCTTCAAGGAGCTTGGTATAAGCACTGCTGCCGAGATCACTGAAACGGGCGAAGTCACCCTGTCACCGAGATCGGTCGACATCCCTGACAAAACGAAAGAAACGTAGCACCTTTCGGAGGAGCACCTTGCGAGAGCCGGCGGTCAGGTGATCGGCCCTTCCGGTGCTTCCGCCGTAACGGTCACCCTGTCCCCTTTCTTTATCCCGTACGTTGCCCTGAGGTTCCCGCAGTAAAGGGCGCACTCGATATATCCGTTACTGCCGACCAGACAGGTCACTTCCCCGTCGCAGTATGTCCTGGAAAGACCTGGGAAACGGAGTCCTGCGAGAGAAATCCCGATCGTCTTCCCGGCGCTGAACGCCCGGACCGTTTCTCCGTCGATGTTCGTAATGGCATTACCAAAGCGGTCGAAACGGATGACCTCTCCCACGAGCCTATCCCCGTGGACGGCAGCCTTCATGCCATCGAGGAAAACAGGGTCAGAGACGGGAGGACCGAGGAGGGACGGGTCGAGCCCCCGGGCCACCTGGGCGGCGGCAGGAGCAAAGAGATCCCGTCCATGGAATGTTGCGCTCATCCGGGCACCGGGGAAGGGGATTTCTTCGAGCATATAGACCTGGAAAGGGGGCGTAAGAAGGAGGGTAAAGATTCCATTGTCAGGGCCGATAAAGACATGGCCATCCTTGACGACCGCTATAGGCCTGCGCCTGCTGCCGACGGTCGGGTCGACCACGGCCACATGGACCGTCCCGGACGGGAAATAGGGATAGTACTCAGGGATGAGAAAGGCCCCTTCTCTCACATCATGGGCCTCGACCTCGTGGGATATGTCAACGATGACCGTCCCCGGCGACAGGGAGAGGATGACCCCTTTCATGATCCCCCCGTAGGGATCACGTGTCCCGAAGTCCGTCAGGAGGGTGACAACAGCCATCGTACCGTCAGCGAAAGAGCATCTTTATGTACTTCGTGAACGGTTTCTCGATAATCCCTCTTTCCGTGATAAAAGAACTGACATACCGGGCCGGTGTCACATCGAAAGAGAAGTACCGGGCCCGGATCTCGTCCGCCATAATCGGCACTCCCCTGATAGATTTTACCTCGTCGCCGCTTCGCTCTTCTATCTGGATATATGTCCCGTTCGGAATGCGGGGATCGAAACTGGAGACAGGGGCGGCCACAAGAAAAGGAAGATTATACCGTCTGGCACAGAGGGCAATCATATATGTTCCGATCTTGTTGGCCGTGTCACCGTTCAGGGCTATTCTGTCGGCACCGACGATCATCTTGTCAATGCCCTTGTTGTCACAGAGAAAGCCGACGTGATTGTCAGGAACGACTTCAACGTTGATCCCTTCCTGATAGAGTTCCCATGCAGAGAGTCTCGCTCCCTGCATGTACGGCCGCGTTTCGGTACAGATGACCTTGATCCTCTTCCCCGATTCGGCGGCAGCACGCAAAACGCCGAGAGCCGTTCCATAACCGCCGGTGGCCAGGGCACCGGCATTACAGTGCGTCAGGACCGTATCGCCGTCATCGATCAGTTCGGCTCCGTAGAGCGAGAGCATCCTGTTGTTCTCGATATCTTCAACATGGATGGCGATCGCTTCGTCAAGGAGAATATCGGCAATAGTGGCTGCTCCCCGGGAAACGTCGAAAACATCCTTCATCCGGCCCAGAGCCCAGGCAAGATTGACCGCCGTTGGCCGGGCCTTCGCCAGTTTTTCCGATACCCGTCCGAAATCTCTCTCGTCAGGCGTCTTTCCTTTCCGGGCAATCTCCATGAGACCGAGGACAACGCCGTAGGCGGCAACGATACCGATGAGGGGCGCCCCCCGGATCGTCATATTCGCTATGGCCCGGACAGTCTGGGCAAGGGTTCTGCACTCAACATACTCCCTTTTGAAGGGAAGTTTCCTCTGATCGAGAAGATATAGCGCTCCGTCTTTCCAGTAGATATGATCTGTCATAGGCCTTTTAACCTCTTTACGAGCAGTTCGTTGAGAAGCCGGGGGTTCGCTTTCCCCTTGGTTTCCTTCATCACCTGGCCCACAAAGAATCCCATGAGCTTCTCTTTTCCTTCCCTGAAATCGTTCACCTCTTTCGGGAACCGTTCGAGAACGCCGTCGATCATGGCGACGATGGAATCCTCATCGGAGATCTGGAGGAGCCCTCTCTCCTTCACGAGCCCTTTCGGTGATGCACCGGTATCGTAGAGATCGGAAAAGATCTCCTTTCCTATCTTGATACTGATCGTTCCATCCTTCACGAGTCCCAAAAGTTCGGCCATGTGGGCCGCCGTGATCGGCGACGCCTTTGCTGAGGTCCCTGTCCGGTTCAGCTCCCTGAGCAATTCTGTCATCACCCAGTTGCTGACGGTCTTCGGTTCAGGGAAGAGCCGGACCACGTCCTCGAAATACGCTGCGAGGGCCTTATCGGAGACAAGAATCTCGGCGTCATACCGCGGCAGACCGTATCCGTTCATGAACCGCTCCATGAGCTGGGCAGGGAGTTCGGGCATCGTCCGGCGTATGTCATCGATCCAGCCCTCGTCGATCGTCAGAGGCAGAAGATCCGGTTCGGGAAAGTATCGGTAGTCATGGGCTTCTTCCTTTCCCCGCATCGAATACGTCATGCCGTCATCGACATTGAAGAGCCGCGTCTCCTGAACAACCGCACCACCCCGTTCGATCAGTTCGATCTGCCGTTCGATCTCAAAGGCCAGAGCCCTCTCGATATACCGGAAGGAGTTGAGATTCTTCAGCTCGGCCCTCGTACCAAGTTCGGCAACGCCTTTCTTCCTGACCGACACATTCGCATCGCACCGGAAGCTCCCTTCCTCCATATTCCCGTCACAGATCTCAAGAAAGACGATCACATCCCGGAGCATCTTCAGATATGCCGTTGCCTCTTCAGGCGTCCGCATATCGGGCTCGCTGACGATTTCAAGGAGGGCAACGCTCGACCGGTTGTAGTCGACCATACTGTACGTACTCGTCTCAATCGTATTCTCATGAACGAGTTTCCCTGCATCTTCTTCCATGTGGATTCTCTTGATCCTGATCCTCTTCGTGCCACCGTTGACGAAGATGTCGATATACCCGTCGGTACAGATGGGTTCTTCATACTGGGAGATCTGATATCCCTTGGGGAGATCGGGGTAGTAGTAGTTCTTCCGGGCAAAGATATTCTCGTTCTGGATCGTACAGTTCAGCGCCAGCCCTGATCGTATGGCAAACTCGACAACCTTTCTGTTGAGGACGGGCAGTGCGCCGGGCAGCCCCATGCAGGTCGGACAGGTGTGACTGTTCGGTTCGGCGCCGAACTTCGTCGAGCACCCGCAAAAGATCTTTGTCTCTGTGAGAAGGTGGGCATGGACTTCAAGCCCTATGACACCTTCGTATTCGTCATGCCTCACGGTTCACCTCTTCTGGAATAGACCGAATTATTCTACAAATATATACCACCTCCCAGGTCTTTTTAAAGTAAATTGGCGCCATCACCCTCTCCTGGAGGTGTTTTCTCCTCTTCCCTTCTACGGTACAAATACGAACAGTGGTCGTTTGTATCCATCAGGGCAGGAGGGAGAAAGGCGAACGGGCTGCGCATCCCCTTTATTCAGAGGATCGCCAATTTCACACTCTCGCGGCAGTTCACCCAGGCCATTGAATCGAAGCAGACCGCCGAACAGCTTGCCCTCAAGACCCAGCGCGACCTGGAGAGGGTCAAGAGGCTGTACGACAAGAAATAGACAAAAAGGAGGCTGGACGGGCCATCACATGAACCTGTCCAGCCTCCTTCCTCAGGCTTCCCTGATCGTCACCTTTTCCATGACATCACCCTGGGCAATGGCATCGACAACATCCTTCCCCTTCACAACCTTTCCGAAGACCGTATGGCGGCCGTTGAGGTGAGGCTGGGGGGAGTGGGTTATAAAGAACTGGCTCCCGTTCGTGTTGGGTCCTGCGTTGGCCATAGAGATGGCTCCAGACTCATGAATGAGGGGGTTTCCTGCCGTCTCGTCGGCGAAACGGTATCCAGGACCGCCCCGTCCCGTCCCTGTCGGGTCGCCACCCTGAATCACAAAGTCAGCGATGACCCGGTGAAAAATAACGCCGTCATAGAATCCCTCCCGGGCGAGAAAGACGAAGTTGTTCACCGTGACCGGCGCATGCCGGGGGTAAAGTTCCAGTTCAATAGCACCTTTCTTCGTATCGATTGTCGCAATATAGGTCTTGTCCTTGTCGATCACCATATCCGGTGCCTGTGACCACTGTTTTGCCGCCATAATTGATTCCTCCTTCATAGTGTCCGGGCGGACCGGCGCGATGAAAGACCTGTTTTCATTCGCCGGCGCTCGTCCCGAGTGCCGCAAGTCCGAGAGAATCGAGTTCAGGGAGGGTGCTCCCGATGATTCCCTGAAGACTCCCGTACATTCTTCCTGTATTCCGTACAACCTTTTCAATCTGTTTTTCCCGTTTCGCCCAGAGTTTTTCCATGGCCCTCTTTTCGGCATCAAGATCGCTTCGCATCGTTGAGAAAGCCTCGACAATCCCCTCAATATGCTGGCGGAATTCAGAGCCAGCAAGATACTCGTAGAGCATCTCCATCTTTGCGCCCTTTCCCACAGCCGACTGCCGTACCGCCGCAAGATCGACGAGCCCGGCCCTGAGGGCGAGGGCGAGACCATGGATGAGGGTAAAGTCCGTAACCCATACACCGTTCATCTGGATGATACCTGTCATGCCCTTCGGCAGGGTCACAGAGACGATGACCGCCAGATCGGCCTTCGCCTGCCGCTGATCTTCCTTGAGCTTGTCGATCCATCCGTCGCTCCATGCTCTCGTCCGTTTCGATTCCCACATGATGGACCCGCAGACATTACCCCGGTAACAGACCTTCTGGATCACGTCGGCACCGCGGATCCCCTTGGGCACTGGTTCAATGAGATCCTCCGGAAAACCCGTTCTGAGTATCTCTTCGAGTTCGAGTTCGAGAACCTCCCCCTTCAACTGCTGGGACGACTGTTCGGCCCTCTGTTTCAGATCCTCAATCTGCCGGCGGAGATCGTCGATGACCTTGTCTTTCTCTTTCTCCTTCAGCCTGAGCTGGTCAAGAACGGTTCTTTCGGCATCAGCCTTGATCTTCTGCCGTTCCTCGTCAATCTTCCGTTCCACTTCAATGGCGAGGTTCTTCTTCTCTTCTTCGATCCGGCGCTTCTCTTTCCGCAATTCAAGCTCCTGAGTCCTGAACTCATCGACCTGTCTCGCCTTCTCTTCAATCTGTCCTTTCAGATCGGTCATCTCGGTAAGAACCTTCTCCGCCGCCTTTCGCTCCGCTTCATCCCGGACCTTTCTGGTCATCTCGTCGATCTTCGCCGTCAGTTCGCCTGCTGCTTGGCGTTTATACTCGTCAAGCCGCCGGGCGCCCTCCTCCTTCAGCCGCTCCATCTCTTCGCCGCTTGCAGCAAGGCGGCTCTTGACCGCGGCAATCTCCTCCTCCTTCTCTTTCAATTCCTCCCTGATTTCCGCCTCAAGCTTTTCACGGACCTGGTGACTCAATGCCTCGTCGAGGGGAATCTGACGCTTACAGTGAGGACAGACAATGACCGGTCGCTCAGATATCATTTCACCGCTTCCTCCTTGCCCGCAGGCCTCTGTGTGCTACAGCCGCGGTGGTGTTCGAGGGACTTTCTCATATCCTCTTCCATCTTCTTTCTCAGCCACCGGGGGCTTACGATTTCAACATGGGGAATCCATGAGTAGATCCATGATTTGAATTCGACGATGCCGGCAAGGGTGACAACAAGCTCAAGATCGCCTGTGGGCAGAGTCGTCCTTTTCTCCGAAGGATGCCACCGGGCCTTCCGTGCAATGAGATCGGCAATGGCTGCCGAAAATCTGACGGTCACCCTTGCTTTCCTGCTGAAATGGATTCCCCAGGTCTGGCCAAGATAATCATTGAGATTGAATGTTTTGGGAAAGAGAAAGAACTGTTTTGGAACACAGGAGAAAATCCGGTCAAAAGCAAAGGTCCTGATCTCCTTTTTCAGATTACACAGGCCCACAAGATACCACATCCCTTCGTGTTCCGCGAGACCGTACGGATCGACGATTCTCGTCAACGCCTCCTTCCTCCCCCGGGACCGGTAGACGATCTCAAGGGACCTGCGCTCTTCAAAAGCCCGGGATGCAATATCGAGATGCTCCCTGAACCTTTCGATCTTCGCCGGCTCAGCCCCCCGGACGGCTATGGGAATCGTCCCTGCCGGGAGGTGCGGTTCTTTCGCCACTGTCGTCACCTTCTGCACAACCTTTCTGAACCTCCCGGCAAGATCGACGCCGAGGATCGATGATGCTTCGCCGACAGCCCTGAGGGTCACAAGGTCGTCTTCCCCGAGGGAGACCTTCCGGAACCTGTCACCGCCTATAAACCTGTAGCCGCCATGTTCCCGGTCATTCTCGATCGGATCGATCGACCCGATGATCTTCAGATACCT
Source organism: uncultured Pseudomonadota bacterium (assembly GCA_964421445.1). Classification (GTDB taxonomy): domain Bacteria; phylum Desulfobacterota; class Syntrophorhabdia; order Syntrophorhabdales; family CAYQXL01; genus CAYQXL01. The sequence continues at coordinate 3,039 of CAYQXL010000005.1, read as the reverse complement.
GTAGGCGCTCCTCTGGGAGACCTGAAACATGTCGGCTATCTGCCGTGCCGACGGATAGTGGTCCATGGCGATCATCTTGTATACCTCAAGCAACCGTATCACTTTATCCGATATACCTGCACTTCTGCCCTTTTTTCGCTTCGTTTTCACGTTCCTCACACCCCCCTTGAACAATTCTTAGCGCGTGGAGGAAAAAATTTCAATCTTTTTCGCCGGCGACAGGGAGGTGCCGGCAAGGAACGTTCCAGACGGAAGAAATATCCACAGCGGTTCGTATTTCATGGTAAACTCTCACAATAGTGCGGAAAGGGCCGCAGATCAGAGAGCGCGGGGACCGGAACGGGCCGGAAAAAGCCGCGAAAAACAGTATACAGAAGGGGTGGATATGATCCGGCGTTTTGGGAAAATCGTTCCCATAGCACTCATTGTCATCTTTTTTCTCTTTTTCTCCAAACTCGTCGGTCTCTACGTTAACTGGCTCTTCTTCACGGAAGTCGGCTACGGACAGGTCTTCGGAACGATCTTCTCCGCTCAGGCCGCCGCCGGTCTCGTTTCGGGGATCGTGGCCTTTCTCTGGCTTGCAGCCAACATTCTCCTCACCCTCCGCGTGCCCCTTCCATCAGTAGACATCATGTTTCTCGGCCAGACGCGGGTCTCCGTCGATCTTCGCGCCTTCGACCGTTTTTTCAAGCCTGTCGGGATCACAGGGGCCGTGGTCATCGGACTCTTTTCCGCCGTATGGGGAACGAGTATCTGGCAGCACCTCCTCGTCGCTTACCACAGCGTAGGCACAGGGCTCACAGACCCTGTCCTGGGAAAGGACCTGGGATTCTATCTCTTCACCCTGCCCTTACTCGAAATAGCCAACAGCTATGCAGGCTTTCTCCTCTTTCTCACGCTTGTTGCCTCAGCGGTCAGCTACGCCCTTCGCGGAGCCCTCATGATCAGCCGCAGTGGTTTTACGATCAACGGGAACGCAAAAAAACATCTCGCCGTTCTGGGGGCGCTCTTCCTCCTGAAGATCGCTTTCGGGTTCTATCTCGACACATTTGAACTTCTCTACTCGTCCCATACGGTCATCGTCGGCGCCGGATACACCGATGTTCACGCCAAGCTCGTTATACTCCGCCTTCTTGCGGCGCTGACAACGATCTCGGCCTTCGTTTTCGCCGGAGCTCTCCTCGCAGGACGTCTCAAACTGATCCTCTCCACCATCGGAATAATCGTCGTCATCTCCGTCGTCGGACTGGGTATCTATCCGGCCCTTCTTCAGAACATCCGCGTGGCACCGAATGAACTCGTCATGGAAAAACCCTTCATCGACCACCACATCAGACTGACGAGATTCGGATACGATCTCCAGAACGTTGATGTCCGGCCCTTCGATGTCTCCTATACCCTCACCGCGAAGGATCTCCAGAAGAACCAGCCGACAATGAACAACGTGAGGCTCTGGGACGAGAAGCCCCTCTACAAGACATTCGGTCAGCTTCAGCAGATCAGGACATATTACAAATTCAACAACGTCGATGACGACCGGTACACCATAAACGGCCAGTACCGGCAGGTCATGCTCTCTGCCCGGGAACTCTCCTACGGCGATCTTCCGAGCAAATCGTGGATCAATGAAAAATTCGTTTTCACCCATGGTAACGGCGTTGCCATGAGCTACGTCAACCGGATCACCCGGGAAGGACTGCCTGAATTCATTATCCGGGATATTCCGCCGGCCTCGTCGACAGATGTGAAGGTCGCTCTGCCTGAGATCTATTACGGCGAACTGACAGAAGACTACGTCATCGCCAACACGAAGATTCCCGAGTTCAGCTACCCCACGTCAGAAGGAAACACATACAGTTCATACAAAGGCTCAGGCGGGGTGAATCTCGATTCATTTCTGAAAAAAGTCGTCTTTTCGTCCTTTTTCCGGACGGCAAAAATCGTGCTCTCGTCGGACATCACAGGGAAGAGCAAGATTCTCTACAACAGGGACGTAACGCAGAGGGTCCAGGCCATCGCACCCTTTCTCATGCTCGATTCAGACCCCTACATCGTTCTCTCAAAGGAGGGAAAGCTCTTCTGGATCATCGATGCATACACCGTCTCCTCACGGCTGCCGTACTCAAAACCTCTCAAGAACAGGGTCAACTACATGAGGAATTCGGTGAAAGCCGTTGTCGACGCCTATAACGGTTCACTGTCGTTCTACATCAGCGACGTGAAGGATCCCTTCATTCAGGTGTACAGCGCGATCTTTCCGACAATGTTCAAGCCACTCAGTGCGATGCCCCAGGACCTGCGAGAACACATCCGCTTTCCCAAGGACCTCTTCAAGGTTCAGACATCCCTCTACGGAACATACCACATGGACGATGCCAAGGTCTTCTATAACAAGGAAGATCTCTGGGAAGTACCGGTGCACGGGGAAAAGCAGATGGAGCCCTACTACCTCATCATGAAGCTCCCTGAACAGAAGAATGAAGAGTACGTTCTCCTCACCCCTTACACACCTTCCAAACGGGACAATCTCGCGGCCTGGTTTGCCGCCCGGTGTGATGGAGAAAATTACGGGAAACTCGTGGTCTATACCTTTCCCCGGGACAGGCTCGTCTTCGGTCCCCGGCAGATCGATGCGCGGATAGACCAGGATTCGTATATCTCCCAGCAACTGACCCTCTGGGGCCAGCGAGGTTCGCAGGTCATCAGGGGACGGCTGCTCATCATACCCGTAGAGACATCACTTCTCTATATCCAGCCCCTCTATCTCGCTGCAGAGGACAAGGGAGGACTTCCCGAACTGCGCCGTGTCATTGTCGCCTACGAAAACGAGGTCGTCATGGAGGAGACCCTTGAACAGTGCCTCGTCCGTCTCTTCGGTGGGCGGAGGGCGACCCAGTCTCCCGAGACACCACAGCCTGCTCCGGAAAAGAAGGCCTCTGTAACCGACCTGTCAAAACAGGCGATGGGTGTTTTCGAAAAAGCGAAAGAGCTCCAGCGGCAGGGCGACTGGGCAGGGTATGGCGAACAGCTCAAAAAACT
>CAYQXL010000004.1:84575-99530 GCA_964421445.1 uncultured Pseudomonadota bacterium | reverse complement strand
ACTTTCACACGCTGTTCATCGTTCTAAAAATAGTCCGACAGGAGTGGGTCAAAAGGAAGCATGAATCAGGAAAAGATACGAAATATCGCCATTATTGCCCATGTTGATCATGGGAAAACGACACTCGTTGACCAGCTTTTCTCTCAATCCGGCATGTTCCGGGAGAACCAGGTTGTCGAAGAGAGGCTCATGGATTCCATGGATCTGGAGAGAGAAAGGGGTATCACCATAGCCTCCAAAAACGGTTCGTTCCGGTACCGTGACCATCTCGTCAATATCATCGATACGCCGGGACACGCTGATTTCGGTGGTCAGGTCGAACGGGTTCTCAGAATGGCCGATGGTGTTCTCCTCCTCGTTGATGCTGTTGAGGGCCCCATGCCCCAGACCTATTTTGTTCTGAAGAAAGCCCTCGCCCTCGCCCTTCCGGTCATCGTCGTCGTGAACAAAGTTGATAAACCGGCTGCCCGGTGCGACTGGGTGGTGAACGAAGTCTTTGACCTCTTTGTCAAGCTCGATGCCCCAAACCATATCCTCGATTTTCCCATCATCTACGCCTCGGCGAAAGACGGATATGCTACTATGGACGCAACGTGCCGCCAGGGAACGATGGAGCCCCTCTTTGAGCTCATCGTCGGGGCGGTGCCTGCACCATGTGGCAATCCGGATGGCCCTCTCCAGATGCTCGTCAGCTCTCTCGATTATTCACCCTTTCTCGGTCGCCTTGCCATTGGAAAGATTACGTCCGGTGTCCTGGCCCTTGAAAAGGATGTGGTAGTTGCCAAAGAATCATGCGAACCCTATCCTGCCCGGATTACGAAGATCTATCGTTTTCAGGGTACCCAGAAGGTCGAGACGCCGCGGGCGGAAACAGGAGAGGTCGTCGCTGTGGCAGGAATGGAGTCGGTATTTATCGGCGAGACCCTGACAGATCCCGAAAACCCCTGCCCGTTGCCCGGCATAAACGTCGATCCACCGACGGTCTCGATGAATTTTGTGCCCAACGATTCACCCTTTTACGGCCGTGAGGGCCGTTTTGTCACGTCACGGCACCTGAGGGAGCGGCTCTTCCGCGAAACCCTCTCTGACGTCGCCCTCGTTGTAGAAGAAATAGAAGGATCGACAGGGTACAGGGTGTCGGGGCGAGGGGAGCTCCACCTCTCCATCCTCATTGAAAAGATGCGGAGGGAAGGGTACGAATTTCAGGTGACGCGGCCTCAGGTTATCTACCGCGAGGGGAACGAAGGAAAGCTTGAACCGTACGAAGAACTGACCGTTGATGTCGATGAAAACTATGTGGGCAGGGTCATAGAAAATCTTGGTGCGAGAAAGGGTATCCTTCTCGAGATGAAGCAGGATAACGGCATGGCAAGGCTCAGATACAAGATACCGACGAGGGGATTGCTTGGATTCCGGTCCGAGTTTCTCACTGAGACCCGCGGTATGGGTGTCATGAACTATGTTTTTCTTGGCTTTGACCGGTTTGCAGGGGAGATACGGAACAGAACGAAAGGCGTTCTCGTCGTCATGGAAGAATGTACGACCGTTGCCTATGCCCTCTTCAATCTTCAGGAACGGGGCAGGCTCTTTCTCGGACCGGCCGAGAAGGTCTATGAAGGTCAGATCATCGGTGAGCATTCGCGGGAGATCGATCTTGTCGTCAACCCTGCCAAGGGGAAGAAACTGACAAACATGAGGGCCTCCGGTTCTGATGATGCCGTCATACTGACCCCCTATGTCCGGATGACCCTCGAAGAGTGCATCGCCTATATCAACGATGATGAACTCGTCGAGATCACGCCCCAGTCGATCAGACTCAGGAAACAGATTCTCGGAGATCTCGAACGGCGAAGGGCCACAAAACCGGCGGCATAGTCTCTTTTCCTGTTTTCTTTCATTTATTCACCGGATCCCATTCCGTCAGACCCTTCGTAAAACCCTGTTTCCGGTAGCCTGCTGCTGTCATAGCGAAGGGCCAGTTCGTCGACGACGGCGACGAGATCGTCCAGCGTATCGGACCGGAAAGCTCTGTCGCGGAGCGATTTGGACCGGGAAAGACCCCGTGTATACCAGATGAAGAATTTGTGAAAAATTCCCACAGCCCGTGAGTCGCCATAGTGGTCCGCCAGGAGGGCTATATGGCTTCGCATGATCCCGATCCGTTCTTCGAGGACCGGCTGTTCGTTACACCACCTGCCCCGGAGAAAACGGTCCGTCTCCCGGAATATCCACGGATTGCCAAGGGCACCCCTGGCGATCGCCACACCATCGCAGAGTGTATCGCTGAAGGTTTTTCTGATGGCCGGCGGAGACAGATTGTCGCCGCTGGCGATGACGGGAATGGAGACCGCCTCCTTAACGAGCCTGATGCTCGCATGGTCCACTCTTCCGCCGTATCCCTGAACTTTCGTTCTCCCGTGGATGAAGATAGCCGCAACACCGGCGTCTTCGGCCCTCAGCGCCATTTCTTTGGCATTGATCGAATTCTCGTCCCACCCTGTTCGCAGTTTTACCGTTACCGGGACCACTGATTCGGCGGTGATGAGGCGGAGCAGACGGGAAAACGTTGCAGGGTCCCGGAGAAGGGCGGCGCCCTGACCTTTCCTGGTCACCTTCGGCGCGGGACAGGCGGCATTGAAATCGAGAAGGTCGAAGTCGAACGTATTCAATGTCCCGACGGCCTCGATAAGCTCGCGGTCATTGTTGCCGAGGAGCTGAATACCCAGAGGTCGGTCGGCGGGCCCCGATGACAGCATATGGATTGTCCGTCTGTCCCTGTGGTTGAGTCCTTTTGCGTCGATCATCTCGGTGAAGGCGAACGGGGCGCCTAAAGACCTGGCGATAAGCCGGAACGGGAGGTCACTGACCCCGGCCATGGGGGCAAGAATCAGCGGAAGGGACAGGGAAATCGGTCCTACTGTCAGCACGCCCCATTCTATACTCCCGCCGGTTCGGTGTCAATGAAAGAGAGGGGTTGAGCATCGCGCCCATCCGGTGTAAAATAGTAGTACCTTACAATGGAGCGGAGCGATGGCAAAGAGCAGTGATATAAAGAAGGAAACAAAAAAGCAGCCGGCAAAATCGCTGAAGGAAAAGAAAGCGGCGAAGAAAGAGAAGAAAGCGTCGAAAGGGTGATCGTTCACCGGGAACCGGCGGTGAGAGTCTGTCCCTGCGGAAAAGGTACGGTCAGACTGTGGCGGGTTCGCGCCCATTGCAGAGGCTGGTGCGGGTTGAGACCTTCCCCGTTGACACTATTTCTGCCTTCCTGCCCGATGGTACAAGGCCTCTGTCCTGTGACGGATCATATGCTGTTTGCCCGGTGAACGGTACGACATTGCATTTTTCTACGGGGAGGCCATCTCCATCTTGAGACGTTCCATTTCGTCTTTGTAGTAGAGCTTCTGCTTTTTCAATTGTTTGATCTCGATCTCCTCATCGCCCGTAAGGTAAGGCTTCTGTTCCAGCGCTATGAGTTTCTCGTCGAGGGTGTGATGCATCTGCCGCGCCTCTTCGTACAATTCTTCCTTGCTTTTCTTATCGTCCATGAAAAACCGCTCCTTTCTTTCCTTAGTGTGTCGCAGGGATTCGGCTGCCGCCGAGTAAAGTCTGTGTGCAGCGCTGCAGGGATCGGGGCTTCCCATGATCGCTGATACAACAGCTATGCCGTCGGCACCGGCAATGATGACATCTCTGGTGTTTTCTGTATCTATACCTCCGATAGCTATGAGGGGGACAGAAACGACCTCTCTGATCCTTCTGATCCCGTCGAGCCCTGTGGCGGGCGGTGTGTCTGTCTTTGTAGGTGTGGAAAAGACGGGGCTTATGCCCAGATAGTCGGCGCCATCAGCGACGGCCTCGCAGGCTTCGTTGACCGTGCTGACCGAAACGCCGATAATCATATCGGTTCCGCCGATTCGTCTGGCGAATCGGCAATTCATGTCGTCCTGTCCGAGGTGAACGCCGGCGGCGTTGCATGCGAGTGCAATGTCGAGCCTGTCATTGATGATGAGCGGAATATTGAGGCTGTCGGTTACATTCTTGACGGCCATGGCCTCCCGGAGAAATTGCCCTGTCGTGATGTTTTTCTCCCGTAACTGGATTAGTGTGACCCCGCCCGATACGGCCTCCCGTATAATCCCTCCCAGGTCCCTGGCTCCGGCAAGACCGCGGTCTGTGACCAGATAGAGGCTGTAATCGACAGGAGCTTTCATCTGACCGGCACCTTTTTTATTCGTGACAGCCTGAAAAGATGGTCATCGTCGATCGCATAAAGGCTATCGAGGAGGCGGGCGGCAAAGGTTCCCGGCCCGGGGTCTGTCTGTGCCGCGAGTTCGCCTGCGATGCCGAGGGTCACGAGAGCTCCGGCAGAGGCGATGAGAGGATCGTCGCAGACAGCGCAGAATGCCCCTGTAATGGCTGTGGCTGTGCATCCTGTTCCGGTGATGCGGCTCATCAGAGGATGGCCGTTCTGTATGGCCAGAGCTTCCGTTCCGTTGGTGATGAAATCCTCCTCCCCCGTTACTGAGATCACCAGGCCGTATGTCCGTGCATACTCTGCCGCCGCAGCCCGGGCTGAATCTGTTGCCTCCAGGGAATCGACCCCTTTTGTCCGGATACTGAGCCCAGAGACGGCCATGATCTCCGATGCATTGCCCCGAAGGACCGTGATCTGTCCTTCTTTGATCAACCGGCGGGATGTTTCGGTTCTGAAGACCGTCGCGCCTGCTCCCACAGGATCGAGAACAGAGGGGATGTGGTGGCGGGAAGCGGTTTGAAGGGCGCTGACCATTGCGTCGATCCATGGGGTGGAGAGGGTGCCGATGTTCACGACGAGAGCGCCTGCAAGGGCAGTCATTTCGTCAACTTCCTCGGGAGCATGAGCCATCACCGGTGAGGCTCCGAGGGCGAGAAGGGCATTGGCCGTGTAATTCATGACCACGTAGTTCGTGATGTTATGGACCAGAGGACGGTTGGTCCGGATCGCTCCGAGGGCTCTCTGGATTTCGCTGATCATCGGTGGTTCCTCGCTTCGCTGCGCTTAATGCGGGAAATTCTCTCCAACTGCCCCTCCAAAGGCCGAAGGCTCTGTCAGAGTGACTATATGGTAAACCACTTTGGCCTCCGGTACAATTGAATTGTACCGCTTAGCTGCCGACGGAGCTTCTGCGCCTGTTCATCCTCATGAGTGTCAGGGCAGATCCGTCGTTCGGAAGGAATGGTCACCACCCTGTTGTGGACCGGGCTTCCGGTAATGGGGTCATGGAGAGACAGAGGGTGTAGGCAGTGTTCTTCGGCAGGGTGAGGTGCCACTGATACGAACAGATGTGGACAGAGGTCTCGTTTTGTGCGTATATGAATGAGGGGGAATGAAGAACAATCATTTTCATCGTAGAAAGACGACGGGCGGGGGTTCGGAGGCATTGTGAGAAAGCTTCTGTGGATCCTTGCGATCATTCTCGTCGTAACGGGATACGACTGGTATGCGAACCGGGAGGTTGCACGCCCTCCGGGCATACTTGTTCCCGGTGCTCCCCTCCAGAGAGCCGCTGGCACGGAAAGGGAAATAAGGTACAAGGATCTTCGGATTGTACCGCTTGCCCATTTTGCGATCCATGCCCGGGTCATTCTCAAAAAACGTTACTGGTTCGGCAGGGAAACGGATCTTTCACCTGTCGACCTTGTTCTTGGCTGGGGTCCCATGTCTGACAGCACTCATCTGAAGCATGTCGAATTTGCCCAGGATAACCGATTCTATTACTGGAGTACGAACTCTCCTGTCCTCTCCAGGGAAGTCGTCCAGTCCCACACGGCGAATATGCACATGATACCATCCCGTCCGGAGATTGAAAAAGCGCTCAAGTCTCTTAGGCGGGGACAGATCGTCCGAATCAGTGGCTTTCTCGTGGAAGTCTTCTCCCCTGACGGGTGGCGGTGGCGAAGCTCGCTGACCCGCGATGATACAGGAGCAGGGGCCTGCGAGGTGATCTGGGTTGAATCGATGGAGGTGGAATAAAAAAGCTATGAAATCAGTTTGCTTTTTCCCATACAATGTGCAATATATTAAAAAGAGTTGCTGATGTATTGTTTATTGAAGCATGCCAAGACTTACGCCGCCGTAACAATTCCATGAGACATATCTGAGAACACCAATCATATCCAAGGAGGCTTTACATGGCGAAAGGGACGGTTAAGTGGTTTAATGAATCAAAAGGATTTGGATTTATTACGAAAGAAGATGGCACCGATATCTTTGTCCACTACAGTGCAATCGAGGGAAGCGGGTTCAAGACCCTTGCGGAAGGTGATCAGGTGACCTTTGAAGTTACCGATGGTCCCAAGGGGCAGAGCGCGAAGAACGTTGTAAAGCTGTAGCGTTTCCCGGCAATGGGTGCAAATCCAGGAACGCTCAGGTCGTTCCTGGATTAGAGGCTGTACGTTGGCAGAAAAGATGGAAGGTACGACCGACTGGTCAGCGATCTGTTAAGGTCTCCCCGATCCAGCAGTGGAGACACAACGTTTCCCGGGGAAGTCCTATAGCTTCGATCATGTTGTCGATCTTCTGGAACCGGAGCGTTGTGGCATCGATATCCTTTTCGATCCACGAAACCATCTTCCTGTATTTCTCCGATGTTTCGTCGAGGTATTCGCTCACATCCTCAGGGTCTTTTCCTTCAAGGGATCGTATGGCCCGCCGGGCTGCCAGTTCATCGAGCGATCGGGTGGAGAGGGCGAATTTACAGGGAAACATGAGGGGGGGACAGGCGGGCCTCACGTGAACCTCCTTTGCCCCTGATTCCCAGAGTTTTTTTGCCGTGTAGTTTTTTAACTGTGTTCCCCGGACGATCGAATCCTCGCAGAGTACGATACGGTTCCCGGCTATGATCTCCTTTACGGGGATCAGCTTCATCGTTGCCACGAGATCCCGTATCTCCTGGGCCGGCGGCGTGTAACTCCTCCCGTATCCGGGGGTATATTTGACCAGAGGTCTGCGATACGGCAGACCTGACTCCATTGCATACCCTATGGCATGGCCGACTCCCGAGTCAGGAACCCCTGCCACGAGATCAGCGGCGACATTGTCATTCTTGGCGAGGAACCGCCCACACCGTTCCCGGACGACTTCCACGCTGATGCCCTCATATGTTGATGCCGGATACCCTGTATAGATCCAGAGAAACGAACAGATCTGATTCCTGAATTGTCTGCCCGTCGACTGGTCTTCTACGCCCGATGGGCTGATCCGGACGATCTGGCCCGGTTCGAGGTACCGGTCGATCCGGTATCCCAGATTGAGAAAGGAGGATGACTCTGTCGCAACGGCATAATTATTCCCTTTTTTCCCGATGACAAGGGGTGTCCTGCCGAACCTGTCCCTGACGGCGTAGATACCCTCCTTCTTCAGAAGAAGAATTGACGCTGACCCGCTGATCCGGTCGAAGACGCCCTCGATTCCCTCTACGAGTCTTCTGCCCCGGGTTATCAGCTTGGCGATAAGTTCAACGGCGTTTGTCCCGCCGCTCGACATTTCGCTGAAGGTTTCCCCTTCTTCCAGCAGTTCGGTCGCAAGTTCAGCCGTGTTGTCAACCAGACCGGCAGCGACGATGGCAAAGGTTCCGAACTTGGAACCGATCGTCAGAGGCTGGGCGTCACGGTCGCTGATGACGCCGATCCCCATATTCCCCGACATATTTTTGTACTCATCGTAGAATTTCGACTTGAACTGCGATTTACTAATGTCGTGAATGCTTCGAAAAAAACGGTCTCCGAGGACAGCCATGCCTCCATACTCGGTGCCCATGTGAGAATGATAGTCAGTGCCGTAAAGTAGTTCGCCGGCACAGTTTCCGTCTGATACGATTCCGAAAATGCCGCTCATGATTCCTCCTGAACTATAATATCCGACTGTTCCGCAGGCCGGCCCGTGGTCTTTCGACGGTCGTCATTTACCGGATGGCCGGTTTTTCCGTACCGGCGGGACATTCGAGGTGTGTCTTTATCCATTTGTATGTGAACGACGGACAGACAGGGTCGTCGACCGGGGGCTTGACCCACCCTCTCGGCAGACTCGAACACTTCCCTATATCCCGTACAAATGCACATTTTTTCTCCCCGTTGTTCACGACAACGTTTGTGCAGTTCCCCGGAGCGCCGGAATGGCCTTTTGTGCAGCAGAACGGCGCTTCAAAGGGCGTGCAGACGGCCCGGACCTTTGTCTCCCTGTACCCCCCGGGGCATGTGCCTTTCTGCCCGGGACCGACGACGATCCACCCCTCGGGAGGGCTGCAATCCATACACTCGTCCCCGGCGAAGAAGTGACTACACTCCTTTGTCTGATGGTTGACCGCCGTGACAGGGGGTAGGGGCGCCCCGTACACGGAGAGGGCCATGCCAAGGACGATACATGCCGATACGAGGATACGCTTCATTATCCGGTCCTCCGTTCCTGATTTGTTCACCGTTCGTCCGGTGTGAGAACAGAGTATATCGTCTCCGGCAGAAGGAGTAAAGATATGATCGGGCCGGTCATGGGGGAATCTTTCTGCTTGCAGAGAGGGCGCCGGACGATTAGACTATTGAGGAAGACGAACGTGAGCCCGTCACCCTTTTTTGTGAAAAAACGACTCCTTCATATTACCGTGGTTATTCTTGCCCTTCTCCTGACTCTGGCAGGCGGGGCGTTCTGTTCAGCCGATACTCCAGGCTTTAGGTTTTTCCGGTCAGGGGACGGGTACCTCCACATCGTGAATGCCCGGAATGGTACTGAGGTCAAGACCAGGCTTGTTCGTGATGACGGATCCATCAACAGGGATGCTCTCGGCGAGATCAACAGGGTCTTTGGCCTGTCCGGCGGCGAAGCGGTTGAACATATCTCTCTCCGGCTCCTTTTCATCCTTGACCATTTTTCCGATCGTGTTGCCCCTGGCAGGCCCATCTCCCTCCAGTCAGGGTACAGAAGCCCTTCGTACAACGCGAAACTGAAAGACGGAGGAGGCAATGTGGCTTCGACGAGCACCCATATGGATGGTACGGCCATAGATTTCTACATCGACGGTGTCGACGGGAAAGGCCTCTGGGAGATGATCCGTCACGAGGCCTGTTGCGGAGTTGGTCATTACGGCGGCCGGACCATCCATCTCGATGCCGGAAGACCGCGCTTCTGGCAGGCGGCAACATCGAAAACAGGGACAGGGGAAAGCGATTTTAACCGTAAAATCTATCTTTCTACCGATTATGACCGTTATGTGGCCGGTGAGCGGATGACATTCTCCCTGTCGTCGGTGAGTACCTTCGGTTTCGGTGTTGACCGGAGGGTCCGGCTTGTGCGGGAAGGGCAGGGCGCTGTCACCGTCGAAGGGGTGCTTGGGGAAGAAGGTAATGGCCCCGACTGTCTCATTATCCGTGACAGAAAGGAAGCCCGGTCTCTGTCCGTCTTCCTCCCCCGCCCCATGTCTCCCGGGATGTACCGGCTTGCCGTCGATTTTTGCCGGATTCCTTTTTCCCAGATGCCAAAAGGGGTCTCATCACATATTCTGGAGGTGGTCCGTAATGAAAAAGACCGGTAAAGCCATGTGCGCAGCGTGCGATATCCCGCCGAGGGAGCGGATATGCATGAACGCTGATGGGAAGAGTTTTCAGAACTGCCCCACGATGTCGAAAAAGAGACTCTCTGTCGATGCCCTCAAAGCGTACCGGACGGCTGCTACAGGGATGTTCGCCCGCCAGGCGTCGATTCAGGAAGGTGAATGTTATGGAGGGAGGGATCAGAGACCCTATGTTATGCACCCCGTCAAGCCGCGCATTCAGGAAACGTGGGAGTTTGCCCGGAAGATGGGATATACGAGACTCGGCCTTGTTTTCTGCATCGGTCTCGCCCGGGAGGCTGCGGTGATTGATGGTGTTTTCAGGAAGAAAGGGTTCGAGGTCGTTTCGGTGGCGTGCAAGGTAGGGGGTATTCCGAAAGAGGAACTGGGAATCAGGGAGGAGGAAAAGATCTTTATAGGGAACTTCGAAGTGATGTGCAATCCCATTCTCCAGGCTCTTGTGGTGAATGATGCACAGACCGACTTCAATATCCTTGTCGGCCTCTGCGTGGGCCATGATTCCCTTTTTCTGAAACACGCGGATGCCCCTTCCACGGTCCTGGCTGTGAAGGATCGCCTGTCGGCCCACAACCCCCTTGCTCCCGTATATACGTCGGCGACATACGGGTCATGGATCGATATGCCCTGATGATCGCCGGAGGACCGGACAACGATGACGATGTTATTTGTAAATCAGGGAAAAAAGTGTGTCGGCCGATTCGGATTTCAACTTTCGGAGGATCTTGTATTCTTCAAGTGCTGATACCCTGTCTCCTGTGACGGCATAAATCTTTCCAAGACCGAAGTGCATTCTCGGATCGTCGGGACTGATGCGTATGGCCTCCTTGAAGGCTGCCGCAGCCTCGGGATACATCTTCCTGTCGGTGTACAGGGTGGCGAGATAACCGTGGGAATCGGCAGACCTGGGTTGAAGCCGGATCGATTCCCTGACGGCGTCGATAGCTTCGCTGAGCTGCCCCTGGCTCCCGAGATTAACGGCAATCGTGTAATGTGCCACAGGATCGTCAGGATTCACCTCCAACGCCCTCTTCAGAACTGATGTTGCCTCATCGTGTTGCCCCAGATGGATATAGACGGCGCCCAGCTTCGTCAGGGCGTCCGAGTTCCGGGGATCTGTTTTCAGAGCCTCGTTGAATGTGGACAGAGCTTCGTGATACCGTCCGCCCCGGGCATAGAGAACGGCGAGATTGACGTAGGTTTCTGTCTTCTTTGAGTCGATGGTCAGAGAACGTTCAAAAGCGTTGGCTGCCCGGTCGAGCTGGCCTGTTGTGCCATATGCAAGACCCTGAAAGAAGTAGCAGGCCGCTGTTTCGGAAAAATCGACCTTGCAGGCATCCTGGGGTTCGACGAGAATCTCCTTTGAGAGGCCGGCCTCAATGAGGTAGACGGGCAGGGCGAAATTGAGGTTCTGTGTGTCGGCGATGAGAAATGTTGCGATACCTACCACTTCTCCCCGACTGTTGAAGACAGGGCCGCCGCTCGAACCGGGAGAGATCGGTGCCGTCATCTGAAGGAGTGTCCTGGCGCCGTCGATCTTTCTGAGACCGCTCAGGATCCCTTCGGAAATCGTGTTTTCAAGACCCTGGGGGCTTCCAATGGCATAGAGTTTTTCACCGACGCTCAACTTCCGGGCATCCCCCAGTCGCACTTTGGGATGGTTTGTCCCGCCGATCTTCAGAATGGCGAGATCGTTTTCCGTGTCCACGTGGAGGAGACCCTCCACGTCGATTATCTTGAGGCCCGACCTAACCTTGACAGCTGCTGCGGTGCTGATGACATGATAGTTTGTCACGATTGCTCCGTTTCCGGTGACAAGAAAACCACTGCCCATACCTATGGGATTTCCTTTTCCATCGACAGCGACAACAACAACGACGGCTGCATTGTTTTCCCGGTATATTGTGTCCGCCTGGGCGCGACAGACCAACGGAAGTACGAGGACGAGAACACAGAGAAGGGCGATGGCCCTCCACGCCTTTAGGAGGGGACGTGAAGCCATTCCGACCGACCCCGCCGGTCCTGTCCGGTTTTTATCGGGAAGCAGCCGCCGGGTCAATGCGAAGGCCGAAGAGGCTCTTTGCTGTTGACAAAGGAAGATGTTTTCCCTACGATTCATCTCAGTCACCATGACAGTCTATCAGAGAAATCAAATAAGGGGGAAAGAAAATGGCAAAACGGCGTGTTATGGGTATCATGGTTACCAACAGGGCCGACAATGCGGCCCAGGTCCAGAAGGTTCTCACAGAATGGGGCTGCAACATCAAGACCAGAATAGGGCTTCATGAAGTGACGGAAAATCTCTGTGCCCCCAGTGGCCTCATTCTTCTCGAACTTTTCGGTGACGATAAGGCGCTTGCCGATATGGAATCAACATTGAGAAACATCGGGGGCATTCAGGTTCAGACCATGAGCTTCGAAGGATAAGGGGACAGAGAGCCAATCAGCGGGAGAGCTGCACTAAAGAGAAAAGGAGGGGGTATGACCATCTCTCAGTGCGGCGGGGAGAGAGGCACGTGAGCGCCGGCAACCGATTAACGGGGTGACGCCGGTCTGATTGAGGGTTAAAGAGGCTTGACGCCGTGGGCTCGTCCTGTTAGTTCATCCATGAGGTCATGAACGGTCATAACCCTGTCGACGCGGTATCCGTTCACGCCGACCGTGTAGAGCGGTTCTTCCGAGAGGGGGTTGTACCCTGCCGAACTGAGCAGTCCGTTGCAGATGCAGAACCAGCTTTTGTTATCTTCTCTGGCAGCACACCGGGTGTAGTTACCTTCCGGGTCTCTGGAGAGGATGTAGCCCTTGTCACATTTGGGCTTCCTGAGTCCTTCGAGGGCAGAACGAAACATGGGTGAATTACCTATCACCATGAACGGCATGCTGCAGGGGGATCCAGGCGTCTGAGCGACGAGAATGTCCTGCTTTGTTGCATTCACCACAGCTTGCTTGTAGTCCTGAGAAGCACTGCTCTCTTCGGTCGCGAGAAAACGGGTTCCCATCTGGACGCCGTCAGCCCCCATTGCGATGAACCGGACGATATCCTCGTGGGTGTATATACCGCCGGCAACGATGACGGGAAAACCGCCGTGTTTAATGGCGATCTCTTTCACAGGTCCCAGGAGGTTCTCCAGTCTGTTTGATTCGAGGTCGATCTGTTCGAACCTGAATCCCAGGTGGCCCCCTGCCAGAGGTCCTTCCAGAACGACCGCATCAGGTCTGTACCCTTTTCGCTCCCATTTCTTGCAGATCAGTTCGAGAGCCCTCGGAGATGAAACGATAGGGATCAGGGCCGTATCGCCCGGGTCGGCGATGGCAGGAAGCATGACCGGAAGACCACCACCGGAAATGATCATGTCTGCTTTTGCAGTGATTGCGCTCTTTACCGATGCTTCGTAATCACGGGCAAGGGCCACCATGATGTTGATCCCGGCAATCCCGCCTTGGGACTTGGCGATCGATATCTCTTCGCAAACTGCTTCCGTCGTGGTGTACTGTCTCCCTGTTCTCTTCGAAACGAGCCTGTCAAGGCAGGCGCTCGATACAATCCCTGCGCCCCCTTCCCGGGCAACGGCTCCGGCAAGCGGTGAGAGGGATATGCCGATTCCCATCCCGCCCTGTATGATGGGCCACTGGAGTGTTTTGCCCTTTATCGTCAGTGACGGCAGTGTTTTATTGCCGGCCATGGCTGCGCCTCTTGTTCGCAAAGTCCATACTGACCTTGTTGCCATTTACCCGTCGTCCCTGGAACGCCTGCACGATATCGTGGGCGAATTCCTCAGGAACTTCGACAAGGCTGTATTTGTCAAAGATTTCGATCTTTCCGATAAGATTTCCCGGAATCCCTGTTTCCCCTGCAATAGCACCGACGATGTCAGCGGCCCGTATCTTCTGATTCCGGCCTGCGTTCATAGTGAGCTGGGCAGGTCTCTCCAGGTCTCCCCGTTTCCACCGCGGTGCCTCATCCATGGTCGGCCTGTCATCATCGTTCATGACAAGTTTAAGGAGAGCGGCGGCAATGTCAAGGGATGCGTAGTCCTCTTCAAGGAGAACTTCGACAGCCCGGGAGTACTTGACGAGGTCTGCCTCGCCGATCGTGCTTCTCACCCGGTCAAGGAGTGCATCGGTCCTGATCTCCTGGACCTCGGCGAGTGAGGGAATCGGCCGGCGCGTTACCTTTGAATTTGCATAGGCCTGAATGTCCCGGAGCTTATATATTTCCCGTCCAACGACAAACGTGAAGGCCCGGCCTTTCTTGCCCGCCCTCGCTGTTCTTCCTATGCGGTGGACATAATATTCTTCGTCCTGAGGTATGTCATAATTGAAGACAGCCTCGATGTCGTCCACATCGATGCCCCGTGCCGCTACGTCCGTGGCCACAAGGATCTCGGTGGCGTTCTTCCGGAACTTCTCCATTGCCCTGTCCCGCTGGGGCTGGCTCATATCCCCGTGGAGCCCTTCGGCCATGTATCCCCGGGCCTGGAGATGCATCACCACCTCATCGACCCGCCTCTTCATGTTGCAGAACACAAGGGACGACTTGAGATTGTACATGTCGATGAGCCTGCTGAGTACGTCGAGTTTCATCCCCTCTTTGACCTCAAAGTAGAACTGCTCCACATTGGGGACTGTCAACTGTTTGTGTCCTACCTTGATGTGGGCAGGATCCCGCTGGTACCGCCGGGTCAGATCAAGGATTGGCGGAGGCATGGTGGCGGAAAAGAGAAGCATCTGCCGTTCCTCCGGTACGGTCTCGAGGATCGTTTCCACATCATCGATGAATCCCATGTTGAGCATCTCGTCAGCTTCATCGAGGACGACACTCTTCACGTTGGCGAGGAGAATCGTGCCGCGGTTGATATGGTCTATTGTTCGTCCAGGCGTTCCGATAACGACATGGGCACCGCTTCTCAGAGCCCTGATCTGTCTGTCTATCGGCTGTCCTCCATAGATTGGAAGGACAGAAACATCTTTTTTATATCGAAGGAGCTTCTTCAATTCCTCTGAAACCTGAATAGCCAGTTCCCGTGTAGGACAAAGAATGATGGCCTGGAGCTTCTTGATTTTGGGATTGATCTTTTCAATGAGAGGAATTCCGAAGGCGAGGGTTTTGCCGGTCCCTGTCTGTGCCTGCCCTATAACATCCCGTCCGGAAAGAATAACCGGAATCGTTTTTGCCTGGATCGGCGTCATCTCTTCGAAACCCATGTCGGCAACAGCTTTGCGCATCTCTTTTGCTAATGCTAAATCTTCAAATCTTTCTGCTTCCATCTACCAATATCCTTATAGAAATGTATTTTTCCCTGGATCAGTCTATGCTCGTTTCGGGGCTTGCAGTCAGGATAGTCACTTCGCAACT
>CAYQXL010000004.1:76801-84475 GCA_964421445.1 uncultured Pseudomonadota bacterium | reverse complement strand
GTAAGCGGTACGGGGTGTGAAAGCATGAACAAAGCCCAGATCGGAGGGCTTTCAGGGGCAGGTGTCGGTGCGCTCATCGGGCAGGCGATCGGCGGGAACACGGCGGGGACATTGATAGGGGCCGGTGTGGGCACAGGCCTCGGATATATTATCGGTAACGAAATGGACAAGAATGATGCAAAGAAGAGACGGACAGCAACGGCGGAAGAGATGCGGCCTCTCGCAAACACGGCCTGGAAGGTCACGAATGTTACGCCGAAACCAAAGAAAGCCTTTACGTCCATCGTGGCCCGTTTCAACGATAACGGAACGGTGACGACGACAACCACCTATCCCAACGGCAAGGTTGAGAGCGATACGGAAACGTTCCGCATCGTCGGTTCAACCCTCATTATCAATAAACCGGACTATGTCATCAATTCCCGGTTCAGGATTGAAGGAAACAGAATGTATATGGATACCGGTGATCACAGCGTTGTTCTCCACCGCATCTGATGAACGGCTTGTGATCCACGGTCAGCCTCGGATGGGGTCTGTCTTCCGGGGTACTGTGGGCGCTCTCTCAGGCCCGGTGGATCTCCATCATCCTCAGGGTGAAGACGAGGGTCTGCCCGGCCAGAGGATGATTGCCGTCGAGGGTGACCATATCGCCGTTCAGATCAGCCACGGTCATCGTTGTCTCAAAACCTGAATCGGACCGGACACCTAAACGGGTTCCCACGTCAAGGGCGATCTCTGCAGGGATCCGGGACCGTTCGATGGTGATGATCATCTCGTCGCTCCGGAGCCCGTAGCCGTCTTCAGGCCTGATGACGACGCTCTTCGTCTCGCCCTCTTTCATCCCGAGAACCGCCTTGTCGAAACCGTCGATAACCATCTGGGCCCCGACGGTGAATTCAAAAGGTTCCCCTTCTTCAGAACTGTCGAATATGTCGCCATTCTCGAATGCACCGGTATAATGGATCTTGACCGTGTCGCCTGCCTTTACCTCTTCCATGGATGGACTCCTTCGTCGTGTTCTTTCCTCATATCTCTGTTGACAGGTGTGAAAGGGAGGGGAGGACCAGACGAATCGTCTGTAACAGGAGAAATATAAGGTCGTATGGGGCCTATGATATCACAGGGGGTGGAAGAAAAACAGGAAAATAAGAGGCCCCTGCCGGCGGCCTGGCCGTTTGTCGTGAGCAGAAAAAAACGGTGTGAAAGGGAACTTTTTTTTGCCCTGTCTGTCTAAGGGATACATGACATACTACATGAGGAGGATCTGAGATGGTGCGAAAAAGTCTTCTGTTTCTGTTCTGTGCGGTTATGATGATCCCTGTTGTCGCTGGTGCCCGCCAACCCATCAGACCTGGGGTCGATGTCCGGATACTATCCGATCAGGGAACGGAGTTTGCCCGGTATCGAACATCGTTACCGGCCCGCCATGACGGCCGGTACTTCTATCTCGAAGCGGTCGAGGGCCAACGGTATTCGGTCCAGATAGCAAACCGGACGAACAGGCGCATCGGCGTTGTCGTAGCCGTTGACGGACGGAATATTATCAACGGTGCAAAATCTGTGCTCGCATCAGATGAGCGGATGTATATCATAGGACCGAGACAGACCAATACATTCGAAGGGTGGCGTACGGCGATGGACAGGACCAACAGGTTCTATTTTACGTCACCGTCCGATTCATATGCCGAAAAGGTCTTCAGCGACGGGTCGGCGATGGGAACGATTGCCGTAGCTGTCTTCAGGGAAAAGACTCCTCCCCCTGTGATTCATCAGCACCGCCAGCCGTCGGCCATGAAGGAGTCTGCTCCTTCGCCGCAGGCCCCATCGGCCTCGGGAGGGAGGATGGGTGCCAGGGATGAGGCGAAGAAGAGCGAACAGGCAGGAACGGGATTCGGCGAGACAACCTATTCGCCGTCCCGGGTCGTGACGTTCGAATCTGAACCGACAGCGGCTGAGCGGATCGTTTTCAAATATGAGTGGCGCTCCGAACTTTGCAAAAGAGGTATTGTTACCTGTGGTCTGCCGGTAAACAGATTCTGGCCGGAACAGGGCGAATATGCCCCTGTTCCCCGGGATTTCAGGGAGTAGCGGCTACCCCCGTTGACAAAGGGCTGTGAAAACGTGGTAATTTTACCTGGACCACGTCAGTGACGGCAGGAGAGAGTGCCCCTATGATGAAAGAACCAGATATAACCGTTGGGATCATGGACCACAAAAGAACGGTGAAAGGCTTGCTGACCGGCAGGTTTGATCTCGATGGGGCAGAGGTTCCGCCGGGGCCCTTCTCGGCAACGTCGTCGGACAGGGAGATCATGGTGACGACCGGTGACGGGATGGTTCGGCGGAGCGGTCATGCCCTCAGGCTGAACGGTTCTCCCGGTTCATCATTCCGCCTTTCATCTGTTACGATCGGCAACGATTTTCACTGGGAGAGAGAGGAGGATCAGGTTTTTCAGGGCCACCTGATATTCCTTGCCCGGCCGGAAGGAACGATGGCTGTAGTGAACGAAATCCCTGTTGAACGGTATCTTGAGAGTGTTGTCTCGTCTGAAATGAACGGTGCTGCACCCTGTGAATTTCTCCGGACCCATGCAATCGTCTCGCGAAGCTGGCTTCTCGCCGCCCTCCTATCCAGGGGGGCGGCAGGTCACCGCTCTTTGTCACAGGGAAGAGACTGCGACGGTCGCGGCGAGGTTGTCCGGTGGTACGACAGGGAAGACCACGATCTCTATGATGTCTGCGCCGACGATCACTGTCAACGGTACCAGGGTCTCACAAAAATTGTGTCTGGGAATGCCGGTGCCGCTGTCCGGGAGACGAGGGGAATGGTTCTCCTCTATGACGGTGCGATCTGTGATGCCCGGTACTCGAAGGCCTGCGGAGGCATGACAGACGAATACGGGACAGCCTGGGACGAAAAGATTGTTCCCTATCTGACCAGCGTATCTGATGGTCCATTAACATGGAAACCGGCTGTTTCAGAAGAAACGGCGGAGGCCTGGATTCGGTCCCGGCCGGAGGCATACTGCAATTCAACGGACACGGCACTGCTGGCAACGATCCTTCCCGATTTTGACCGGGAAACAGAGTCGTTTTTTCGCTGGACGGTCAGGTACGACCGGACCAACCTGGAGGAGATTCTCCTTAAACGGTCGGGAAAGGATTTCGGAATTCTCAGGGAGATCGTTCCCCTCACCAGGGGGCCGTCGGGACGTATTTCACGGCTGAAGATCACCGGTTCCAAGATGACCGTTATTGTTGGCAAGGAACTCGAGATCAGGCGATGGCTCTCGCCGAGTCATCTCTACAGCAGCGCTTTTGTCGTGGAGACCGAACAGGCGGGTAACGGCGATGTGGAAGCGTTTGTCTTTCATGGCGCCGGCTGGGGCCACGGAGTCGGCCTCTGTCAGATCGGCGCTGCGACCATGGCCCACAGGGGTTTCGCCGCGCCGGCGATCCTTGGTCACTATTTTCCCGGTACAGCAATCGGAAAGGTCTATTGAGCGAGGCGCGATCATCGTGAGATACCTTCGGCGGACAGGGGGGCAATCGTGACAAAAAGGCGATTCAGAACGGCCTTCCTTCTCGGAGCGGGGCTCGGTGTCCGTCTTCGTCCCCTCACATCCCGCTGTCCCAAGCCCCTTCTTCCTGTCGGCGGCCGGCCGATCATTACGTACGGCATGGATCACCTCATGGAGGCAGGCGTCGATCATTTCATTGTCAATACCCACCATTGCCCATGGGTCTACGGGGAGGTGTTCCCCGATAAGTCCTGGAGGGGGGTTCCCATCGAGTTCTGTCACGAGCCCGTTCTTCTCGATACAGGAGGAGGTGTGAAGAATATTGAAGATCTTCTGAAAGACGACGAGGCTATCGTATGTTACAACGGAGACATTCTCACTGACCTCCCGCTGAAAGGCCTCATTGAGGCTCACGACCGTGAGCGGCCTGAAGCGACGCTTGCCCTCAGAAGTACCGGTCCCCTGCTCAATGTATGTCTCGGCCCGTCAGGCGATATATGTGATCTGAGAACGAGGCTTGGAAATCCTGGCGTCGGGAGGTTTCTCTTTACCGGTGTCTATGTGATGGAGACGGCTCTCCTTGCATATACTGAAAAAGGGGCGGCCGAATCTATTATCGACGTCTTTCTCAGGAGGATTGTCGAAAAACCGGGGTCGATCCGCGGCGCTGTCATCGATGACGGAGACTGGTATGATATCGGTTCTCCTGAGGTATACGACCAGTTGAGAGAGAGGCGATTTCCCCGGCCACAGGGGGATATATGACGGGTGAACGAATGATTGCCTTTGTCCGTGAAACCGCCGGACTCGCAAGGACAGAGCAGGTGACGATCGCCCCTCTCGGAGCCCGGGGATCGGACCGGACCTATTTCCGGGCAACATGGTCTCCGGCACGCTCGGCCATTCTCGTTCACTACGATCCTCTCCGCCAGGAGAACAGGTATTTTGTCCCCATCGCACAGTTTCTCCTTCAGAATGGTCTGCCTGTTCCCCGGATATGGGGCCACCGGGACGATCTGTGCCTTGCACTGATGGATGACCTGGGCACCAGGGATCTCTGGTCTGAGCGAAACCGTCCATGGAAGGAGCGGCGCCGGTTATATGAAAAGGCCCTCAGAGCCGTTCACCGGCTCCACAGCCTCGGAGAGAGGGATATCGAATCGGCCGGGGTGCCCCTGATGGAGGGGTTCGGACCTGATCTTTACCGCTGGGAAAGGAATTATTTCATGGAACATTTCGTGAAACATGTCTGTAAAACAGATCTTCCTGGATCGATGACCGAGGCTCTGGAGGACGAACTTTCCCAGCTTGCCGTCCGTCTTGCCAGTGGGAAACAATCCTTTGTACACCGGGATTTTCAGTCGCAGAATATCATGATCCTGGATGATGACGTTGTTTTTATCGACTTTCAGGGAATGCGCCGGGGAAATCCTCTTTATGACATAGCCTCTCTCCTCTGCGATCCCTATGTCGCATTCGACGATGACACGATGGCCGACCTTCTCGGGGTATACACCGGCCTCACAGGGAAGACTGTCATCGGTGGCGACAATGACGCCTCCTTTGACGAGGCGGCGGTCCAGCGTCTCATGCAGGCTCTCGGGGCCTTTGGGTTTCTGGGTCTCGTAAAAGGTCTGCCCCGTTTTCTCGATCATATTCCTGCGGCATTCAGCGGTCTGGACCGGGCAGCCTCAAAGATCCCCTCCCTGCACCAATTGAGGGAAGTGATCGATATCTGCCGCAGTTCGCCGTGGTGTGGCGGGACGGGCTGTCCCGGTCAGGCAAGGTGAGAAGGTGATCGTCTATCGTCAGGGAGGAAGGAGTCATGAAGTGTATCAATATCCACCATGTAGGCACGTGGGTTGACGATCTCGACAGAGCTGTCACGTTTTTTACGGAGATTATGGGACTTCGCCTGGTCACGCGGGTACCGAGGGCACCCGTAGGGCCGGGGGAGCGGGCTCTTCTCCATGCCGGGGGGCACCAGTTTATCGAGCTCCTGACCGAACCGGATGTCCTGCCCAGACCCGATGTTCCCGTTCATCCTGTCGGCCACGTGGTCGGGATTCCCCACATCTGCCTCCGGGTGACGGACCTGCCGGGGTGGAGGAAAAGACTCGACGAAGCGGGATATCCTGTCTCAGACCTGATTCCTCCCTCAGGATTCAGCCGGACCGAGGTGGGGATCATGAGGCTCATGTTCTTTGTCGGGCCCTGCGGGATAGGATGCGAGCTCTTCGAATTTGAAACGGAGGATGACGACGACCGGTCCTCTCTGTGACAGCGGACTTTTTACAGGCATCCCCGATGATTCTTTGTACGATAATGGCGTTGGTGGTGTAGAATAAGGGGGTTGGCCGCCTGATGCAGACAAAGGATGGCGTGCTCTGATTAGCGGAATCTTTTGGCCCGGTCAATGGAAAATACATGATGAAACGGCGAGGTGGCATATGAAAATGGTGAGTATGAGCTGTCTTGGTCTTGTTCTGGCGATGTCGGTGCTCCTTTTCTGTGGAGGGTGCGCCACGAACGGCACACCGTCGGGCACACAGGCCCCTGTTTCAAAGGAGCAGCCGTCACTCCGGGAGGAGGTTGACAGGGAAGACTCGGGGGCCAACCGTCCTCCCTGGGAAAACCGTTAGTCGTCGACGGTCTTCTCTGTCGCTGCAGCGCGTCCCTTGCGTCTGCGCCGGTGCCTTGACGGTGCCGGGAGGCATGGTAGAATAAAGCGGTAGTCAGCCTGCAGGATGATCAGGAGGGTGATACGGTGGAGTTTTCTCTGAAAAGCAAAGGAGCGAAAAGGCCGTTCACGTTTACGGCAGAGAGGATGGTCAATGCGGGCTATGTGGGAAGAAACAGGGAAGACGTCATGTGGCACATCGATGAGTTGAAGAAACATGGTGTCCCGGGACCGTCGTCCATTCCCGTTCTCTATCCCATTGTGATGACCAGTCTCACTCACGACCGGTCCATTGAGGTTGCAGGCTATGAGACATCGGGAGAGGCTGAATTCGTCCTCCTTTATGTCGGAGACGGGGAGATTTATGTTGCCGCAGGAAGCGACCATACGGACCGGAACCTGGAAACCTTCAGTATCGCTCTCTCCAAAACAATCTGCCCCAACGTCATATCGGACGAAGTGTGGCGGTTCGATGACGTCTCGCCCCACTGGGATGATATTGAACTGAGAAGCTGGGTCACGCGGAACGGAGAAAGGCTTCTCTATCAGGAAGGGACGTTGGGGGCCATTCTTACCGCTGACGACCTGATCCGGTTCGTGAAATCGCGGATGGACGAGCCGCTGGAAAAGACAATTATCTACTCGGGAACGATCGGTACAACAGGGGGGGAACTCATATTCGGCGAGCATTTCGAGGTCGAGCTGTATAGCCCCGTCCTCTCCGATTCTCTCCGGTTGGGTTACGACGTAAAACCGCTCACGTATCTTAACAGGTCGGACTGAGAGATGCGTGTTGCCGCCGTACAGCTTGACGTCATGGAGGGTTCGAAGGACAGGGCCCTCGATCATGCCATCCCGATCATCCGGTCCTGCCGCGGCGCCGATCTGGTGATTCTCCCTGAGCTGTGGAACGTGGGATTCATGAGTTTCGACAGATACAGGGACAGTGCCGAGACCGTGGACGGACCGACGGTGTCAGCACTCAAGGATCTGGCGAGGGATCTCTCCTCTTATATCCACACGGGGAGCATCGTTGAAGAAGACAGGGGAGTCTATTACAACACCAGTTTTCTTATCGACAGGACAGGGGTTGTCGTCGGGTCCTACAGGAAGATGCATCTTTTCACCTTCGAATCGGATGAGGCACAGATTCTGACGGCGGGCGATTCGGTAACAGTGATATCGACGGATCTCGGCCAATTCGGTCTTGCCACCTGTTACGACCTGCGGTTTCCCGAGATGTTCAGGGCCATGGTCGACAGAGGAGCGGAGTGTTTTCTTGTTACTGCGGCCTGGCCCTACCCCCGCATCGAGCCCTGGCTTCTCTTTGCCCGTGTACGAGCCCTGGAGAATCTTTCCTATCTTGTGTCGGCCAACTGTTCCGGGTTGAACAGGGGCCGTCAGTTTGTCGGTCACAGTCAGATTGTCGATCCCTGGGGACATATTCTGGCAGGAGCGGGAGACGGTGAGTCT
>CAYQXL010000004.1:75258-76701 GCA_964421445.1 uncultured Pseudomonadota bacterium | reverse complement strand
CAGGGGAGACAACCGGTCAAAGACGACGTGGTGAGAACGTTGCTGTCGGGAGCCCATCCTTACCTTATTTCGGAGGAAGGAACGGGAAAGACACGGCTTGGCCGTTCGATCGCCCGCCTCCTGATGCCTGTGCCGAGAATAGTCGGGTGTTCCTGTAACGATGATCCGACGTGGCCGAAGAGCCGTCTTTGCCCCCGCTGTGGTGCAAGCTCCGATCCTGTGAAAGAGTTCGGTATAGAGTGGATAAAAGGAGAGGAGAGATTTTCCCGGATCCAGGGCAACGAATATACGAATGAGGCGAAGATCATTGGTCTCAAGGATATCCAGGCCATAGCCTCCGGTGTGAGCCCTTCCGACCCCTTGTCTTTTACCGGGACCGGTGTATTCCGGGCGAACAGGGGTGTTCTCTTTATTGACGAACTTCCCGCTATCCGGACGAAGGTGCAGGTACTCCTCCATCCCGTTCTTCAGGAGAAGCGGGCTGTCCTTGAGGAATACGGGTGGCAGTACCCCCTCGACCTCTGTCTCCTTGCCACCGGTAACCCTGACGGTTTTTCCCATGTCAACGAGGTTCCCCGGCCTCTTCTTGACCGCCTTGAAACGATCTACATGGATCTCCCTGATGAAGCGACGGAACTTGGCATCCTTCTTGACCGCCGATCGGCTGCAGGAAAAAGACGGCGACAGGATGAGGACGACATGGCGTCCCTTTCGTTCCTGTCTCAGGGAATCGAGAGGCGTCCCTTCGTCCCGTGGTGGGCCCTTGCCCTCGTCAACAAGGCGGTCCGGCAGAGTCGCAGATGCCGGTGGCTTGACAGGAGCGCCAGCATACGGGGAACCGTCCGGGCAGGTGACCATGCCC
Source organism: uncultured Pseudomonadota bacterium (assembly GCA_964421445.1). Classification (GTDB taxonomy): domain Bacteria; phylum Desulfobacterota; class Syntrophorhabdia; order Syntrophorhabdales; family CAYQXL01; genus CAYQXL01. The sequence continues at coordinate 75,839 of CAYQXL010000004.1, read as the reverse complement.
TCTCGTCGGCGGAGATGAGACGGGCGCGATCGGTGGGCTTGAAGGACATTGCCGACGGGTTGAAACTCGCACTGAGAGGAAGGGTATCGCTCCGTCAGGATTTTGTCGATTTCGAGAATGCAGGAGAAACGTTCAGGAAGATCGATGATGTATCGGAAGATCTTCTTTTTGTGGCTCTCGGCGAGCTTTCTGAACAGATGGAAGCCTTGTGGCCGAGAGACAGGATCACCGAAGATCTCAAAGCTGTCGCCGTCCTTGGAAAAGACCGGTGGCCCTTCCATATTGCCGAAAGACCGGGAGTCCTCAGGGAAGCTCTCGTTATTCTTGAACGATTCGGTGCCCGGATCGTCGGCGAAGCCGGTTATAATTCTTCCGTCAGCGGCAGCACACCGGGAACGGCCGACGAAGAGGCCCAGACCTCTGTGGAAACGGCTATTGAGTTGCTTCTCAATCTGACCTTTCATGGTCAACAGGATACAGCCTGGTGGACGACAGACATATACAGGCCCCGTTCCCTCTCCTGGGGCGAGTAAGTCATAATCATAGAATATCCGGTGATCCCTGTGCCGCCTGTCTGAAGA
>CAYQXL010000004.1:49929-75158 GCA_964421445.1 uncultured Pseudomonadota bacterium | reverse complement strand
CGAGTAAGTCATAATCATAGAATATCCGGTGATCCCTGTGCCGCCTGTCTGAAGAAGAAGGATGACAGGGATGAGATCCTCTACGAACTGAGTCATATGGATGACAGGAGCGTCAGGGGCCTTCTTGAACGGTGCCGACATGGGGCACCGTCCCTCTATAATCGCGCATCGGAGAAAGCCAGAAGGAGACACTCCAGAGACGATGCGTCCCGGACAGCCGCCCGTTCCGATTTCGGGGAACGGAAGGAGTCCCTCTCCCGGGACCTCCTCGAAAGTCTTTTGGCGGGAGGGGAGGGGGGAGAACTCATGGACCGGTATCTCAGGGAGGCGGGGAGGGCGCAGAGGGAAGAGGTCATCGCTTCGCCAGGGATTGGTCCTGCCGTTCCCGATGAGCAGGACATCCACGATGTCCTCGTCAGCTATGCTGACAGAAACCTCATCGATATGAAGAACGGTTTCATACGGATCACACCCCATGGCTCCCGCCGTCTTGCCCGGCATATCCTGGAAAAGACACTGGAGCAGGTGACCGGTACAGTTGCCGGCGTCAATGGAACAGGAGAAGCGGGGTTCGGTGTGACCGAGTCTCTCCTGCGCCGTTCGTATGAATTTGGTGATGAGTTCTGGCTCATCGATCCTGAGACGACCCTTCTGAAGGCTATGGAGAGGAAAGGAACCGGCGGGTCGTCCATCTGTTTTGATACAGAGGACCTCCAGGTGAAAGAGACCCTGTCGGAGGTACGACTCGCTACCGGTCTTATCGTCGATGAAAGCGGGAGCATGTCCGGTCCGAAACGCCATGCCGCCATGGATGTCGCCCTGGCCCTCGCCGGTCTTGTTCGGAAGCGGAGACGGGACAGCCTCGAACTCTACCTGTTTGCCGAAAGAGCGAGGCAGGTTGGTTACTGGGAGATACCGAACCTTACATTCGCCGGTGGGACGACAGACATCAGGGAGGCGTTGAAGCGTTTCCGGCTCTCACCGAAACCTGCCGGCGCCGACATTCAGGCCTACCTCGTCACCGATATCCTGTCCAATACGGAAGACGGACGGTATGTGGGATTTTCCGACGCCTGCCGGAAGGTTGCCGGAGAGGCGGCGCTCTATGCCTCCAGGGGGATGACGCTCAATGTGATCATGGTCGATGATGCCCCTGATCTCAAGGCCTTCGCGTCACACCTGGCACGCCGGAATCTCGGCAGGGTCTTCTACGTCCGACCGGAGAATCTCGGTACTGTGGTGGTGGAAGATTATCTGAAGAGGAGAGAGGGGAAAAAGGGGAGAAAAAGATGACAGACCGACGGCCCTGCCTGCCCTGTTCCTAGTGCCGGCTTTTCATCGGAGAACTGTCCGGCCCATCCTCTCCTTCACCGGTCCCTGTCGAACGATAATGGCGACAAGACCGTTCCACTTCGCTGTCATCACCATCGCACCCGGTCTCGGCGGGATCGTGGCCCAGTCGGTTCTCCTTAAGGAACTCTTCATCCTCTTTTCATGGAACGAACTTTCCTTTGGCATGATCCTTGGCGCATGGATTGCCGCCGAGGGTGCCGGAGCCTATGCCGGAGGGAGGTTCAGGACGGGCCGGACCGGCGGCAATCCATGCGGCACAAAAATAGCAGGCCTCTGGACTGCGGGACAGGTCCGGGGTGTGAGGGGAGGCGGAGGATGAGACCAGGGAGAAGAGAGGGTCAATGGCAATCTGTCGGTCTGTTGGCGCTGTTTCTGGTTTTTCTGTCCGTATCTTTCGCCGGGGCGGAGGACGACAGGAGGAAGGCCGTCTTTGCAGGACTCTTCTACCCTGCGGACAAGGCTCAGCTTCAGGCAGTAGTAGAGGGATATCTCACCGAGACGGCGGGGACGAGGGGCGTCCCTTCCGATCGTCTCTTGGGGATCATTGTTCCCCATGCAGGTTACGACTACTCCGGGAGGATTGCGGCGTATGGATACAATCTTCTCAAGGGCAGGGCATACAGAACGGTCATACTCATAGGGGCAAGCCACCAGGCAGCATTTACGGGTGCAGTGGTCTACCCGTCGGGAAAATGGGAGACCCCTCTGGGGTCAGTCCCTATTGATGACGACCTTGCCCGTTTTCTTGCCCGGGGTCCTGAACCACTCCATCTGGACACCAACGTTTTTCAGCAGGAACATTCGCTTGAAGTCCAGCTTCCTTTCCTCCAGTCGGTCCTCGGCAGTTTCCGGATTCTCCCCGTCCTCATGGGACAGATGGATACGAAAGGGATGAAGCGCCTGGCCGACCTGCTTGTAAGGGCGGTGAACCGGGATCCCGATGGCACGGTCATCGTTGTATCGACGGACATGTCCCATTTTCACCGGTATGCAGAGGCCGTGGAGATGGACAGGGCTTCCATGAAAACGATAGGGGCGATGAAGATTGAAGAACTGGTGGCAGGCATCGAAAAAGGAACGTATGAATTATGTGGTGCGCCGGCGGTTATTCCATCTCTCATGGCTGCCCGGAAACTCGGCGGAGAACCGGCAATACTCGCCTATGGTACCTCTGCCGACCGGACCAACGACAGAACGAGGGTTGTAGGTTATTTTTCCGCTGTTCTGACAGTCCCTGGTGACAAAAGTGATCTCAACGAGAGTCAGAAGCAAGAACTTCTTCTCTTTGCCCGGAAGACGATCGAAGCATCGGTGGATGGCCGGCCTCTGCCCTCCTTTGATCCCCGTGATAAGGTGTTACGTGAAAAGAGGGGGCTCTTTGTCACGGTCAGAAAAAAAGGCGAATTAAGGGGATGTATCGGGTATATCGAAGGCGTAAAGCCCCTTGTCACCGCCCTGTCTGACATGGCCGTCGCCGCATCCTCCCGGGACCCCCGGTTCCCACCTGTCCGAAAGGATGAGGTGAAGGATCTGCGAATCGAAATCTCTGTTCTTTCTCCCCTGAAACCTGTCAGTGATCTGTCAGCCATCGACGTCGGGCGCCATGGTCTCGTCGTTGTTCAGGGGGGCCGGTCGGGCCTGCTTCTTCCCCAGGTTGCCGTTGAAAATGGATGGAACAGGGACGAGTTTCTCTCCCAGGCCTGCAGAAAGTCAGGCCTGTCGCCGCGATGCTGGAAGGAAAAAGAGACGGAGATATTCCTTTTTTCGGCGCAGATCTTCTCCGAGTAAGGGGGCGCGTATCCCGAACAGTAAGGAAGAATCCTTTTCCACCATTTTTGAATAGTATATAATAGAGAACAATGGCTCAGCGGATCATCGTCGACATCGACAATACACTCTGGGATTTCGCCCCAGTTCTCTATGAAAGGATCCGAAGGATCAACCCTGAGATCCGGCCGCCGTCAGAGTGGAAGGAGTGGAATTTTTGGCGGTCCTATCTCTCGTCAAAGGTCCTGTACGAGACTATCAGGTCGATCCATGGTGAACAGGACAGATTTGAACCGTATCCGGGAGCAAGGGAGTTTCTTCTCCGTCTTCGGGAGAATCACTTCTTTATCGTCATTGCGAGCCACCGGGAGAAAGGGACCCTCGAGGCAACCAGACGGTGGCTCGAAAAGTACGATCTTTCCTTTGATGAGATCCACCTGAGCCATGACAAGACCGTCCTCTTCGATTCATGCTGGGCCGTTGTCGATGACAGCCCCCTTACCCTCGATACGGCGGCACGGATGTCACGGGTCCGTACAGGGCTGACGAGTCCCTGGAACGAAGGAACGGATCACCCTCTTTTTGATGACCTTTCAGAGGTTCTCGCCTATCTTCGAACCCAGTGTACCGGCCATCTTCCAGGTGCGCGGTAAGCCAATAACGTCTGAACTTAATTGAATTGACATGACAAAATATATCTGTTAACATCCATTTCGGTCAATTTTTCGACCTCAAGACTTCACCCTGGAGGACGTATGGATATTACAATCAGCTTTCGCCATGTTGACCACGATGAAAAGATCAGGGAATATGTCGAAGAAAAAATCTCAAAATTGCAGAAATATGTCGAGACACCCCTCGATGTTCATGTGGTTCTCTCGATCGAAAGGAAATACCGGCACAGGGTCGATGTCATGCTTACCATGAACGGTGTTGTTATTAATGCTCACGAAGTGATGGATGATATGCATGCCGCCATCGACAAGATTCTCGACAAGCTCGAGCGCCGTCTCATCCGGTTCAGGGGGAAGGTGAAGAAGTACCGGGAAGGCAAGCAGAAGCCTTCTTTTGATGCTGCTGAAGCAACGGGTCCCAGTATCATCGTCACAAAGAAGATTGTTGCCAAGCCCATGGATCCTGAAGAAGCGGCGATGCAGCTCGAGGCGTCAGGTGACAATTTCATGGTATTCAGGGAGAGAGAGAACGACGAAATCTGTATCATCTATAAACGGAGGGACGGAAACTTCAGTCTCATCGAGACGTCCGGGAAGACGGCTTGAAATTAGAGGACATTCTGGAGAAGTCCTCTGTTCTCGCAGATCTGTGCGCACGGACAAAGAGAGACGTTCTCCTTGAACTCATCCGTCCTCTTGCTGACCAGAACCTCATACCGAATAGGGACGAAGCGCTCCGGGTCATTCTTGACAGGGAGAACCTTGGCAGTACAGGGATCGGTGATGGCGTCGCCATCCCTCACGGCAAGTTGAAGACGATTGACAGTATCCTCTGTGTTTTCGGCCGGTCAAAAGCGGGGATTGATTTTGAATCTGTTGATGAGAAGCCTGTCCATATATTTTTTCTCCTTTTGGCACCGGAAGGCTCTGCGAGCCTTCATCTGAAGGTTCTCTCCCGCATATCTAAAATTCTCAGAGACTCTTCCTTCAGGAAGAAGCTTTTGACCCTGCCCGATGAGTATGCTATTTACGAAACGGTCATTGCGGAAGACAGGAAGATTCTGTAACATATAGTGATAAAAAGATGAAAGGAATCACAGTACAGGAACTCCTTGGAGACATTGAGTACGACCTGGGCTTGGAGCTCGTTTCCGGCGCAGCGGGTCTCAGCAGGAAGGCCTATAATCAGAAGATTCAGAAGCTCGGACTCGTCATAACGGGGCGGATGATATACCTCCACCCTCACCGGGTGCAGATTCTCGGCAACACGGAGATCACCTACCTGAGATCCCTCGCCGACGAAGACAGCCAGCGTATTATCGAAGAACTCTGCAGGAACGACGTCGTCTGTTTTATCGTAACCAGAGGTCTCAAGGTGCCGGACCAGTTTGCTGTGGAAACGGACAAAAAGGGGATCCCTGTTCTCAGAACGAAACTGGTCACTTCTCTCTTTATCGAACGGATCACCAACTTTCTCGAGGACAAGCTCGCTCCGTCAACGGTGGTCCATGGCGTTCTCATCGACATCCTCGGTGTCGGAGTCCTCATCATAGGGAGACCGGGAATCGGCAAGAGTGAAAATGCTTTGGAACTCATCATGCGTGGTCACAGGCTTGTTGTCGACGATGTTGTCTTTGTGAGGAAGATGGGCGTTCTTGATCTCCATGGCTCTGCACCAGAGATGATCAAGAATCTTCTCGAAGTCAGAGGGGTCGGCATTGTCGATGTGAGCCGACTTTTCGGCGTCTCGGCGGTCATGGAGAAGAAGATGATCGATCTTGTCATTGAACTCGTTGACTGGGATGACAAGGTCGAATGTGAGCGGGTGGGATTAAAGGAAGAGAAGTACAAGCTTCTCGGTGTTAACCTTCCCCTTATCACCATCCCCATCAGTTCCGGCCGCAATGTTTCCGCTATCATCGAACTGGCCTGCCGGAACTTTATCCTGAAGAGGGGTGGTGTCAATACAGCCCAGGAGCTTGAGGATCGGCTGTTAAAAAAGATGGAGGATAAAAAGGAGTCGTGAAAGTTCTTGTAGTCAGCGGTATTTCCGGTTCGGGGAAATCAACCTTTCTCCGGGCTCTCGAGGATATAGGTTACTTTTGTGTCGATAATTCGCCTATTGTTCTTCTCCAGAAATTTCTCGAAGTGTACCAGGAGGCGGGAGACAAAGTCGCCCGGTGCGCCTTCGTCGTTGATGTCCGGTCAAAAGAATTTTTTTCCGAAGGGAAGGATGTCCTCAAAATCGTCAAGGACCGTTATCACGGTGAATTCGTCTTTCTCGAAAGTTCTGACGATGTGATTCTCCGGCGCTACAAGGAGACACGGAGGATGCATCCTCTCATCGAGACGCGGAATATCAAGGAAGCCCTGGGAGAGGAGCGGGATCTTGTAAAGTGGATCAGAAACATTGCCGACAAGGTGATCGATACATCCCACCTCACCACCCACGAACTGAGAAGTTTTGTCATCAACACTTACGGGGAGACGGGCCGGCGGATGAAAATCAATCTTATGTCCTTCGGCTATGCCTACGGGATCCCCCTTGAAAGCGACATGGCTCTGGATGTGCGGTTTCTGCCCAATCCGTTTTTTATTGAATCTCTCAGGGAAAAGACAGGTCTTTCTGATGATGTGGCAGACTACGTGAGAAACAGCGAGGTCTTTCCGGCATACTTCCGGCTGCTCCTCGACTTCATCATGTTTCTTCTGCCCCGGTATGAAAAAGAGGGAAAGAGCTACCTCACCATCAGTATCGGATGTACCGGCGGAAAACACCGGTCTGTCTTCATTGTGAATGAACTGGCGAAACACCTCGATTCGGTGGGGTACAATGCCTACGCTGTCCACAGGGACATAGAGCGATAGGAGGAGAATATGGTCGGACTGGTTGTAGTTGCACATTTTCACCTTGCTCATGAGATGGTGGCGGCGACGGAACTGATCGTGGGTAAACAGGAACAGGTTGCATCGGTCGATATCATGCCTGACGAGGATGTGGACAAGATAAAGGGACGGGTGGCCCAGGCCATCAAGAACGTCTCGTCGGGAGACGGTATCCTGATCCTTACGGACATGTTTGGCGGTACCCCTTCAAACATCAGCCTCTCGTTTCTTGAAGAGGGAAATGTCGAGGTGGTGACGGGAGCGAACCTTCCCATGCTCATCAAGCTCGTAACCTACCGGGAAGGGAGGGGTCTCGATGAATTGGCCGATTTTATTGCCCAGTATGGCCAGAAGAACATCTACCGTGCTTCTGTTGTCTTAAAGGCCAGAAAGAAGGATTGAACTGCCATGAAAGAAGGGACTTTTACGATAAAGAACAGACTGGGCCTCCACGCACGACCGGCGGCATACTTTGTCAAGAAGGCCTGTCAGTTTGCATCGACTGTCTGGGTGGAAAAGGACGGTACCAGAGTGAACGGAAAGAGCATCATGGGGCTTCTGATGCTTGCCTGTCCGCTGGGGAGCTCTATCATGCTTGAGATTGAGGGGTCTGATGAGGAGGAAGCCTTCAATGAGCTCGGTGGCTTGATCAACGGTGGATTCAATGAAGAGTAGAGGAAAATTGTTTCATGAGTAAGACGCTGAAAGGTATTGCCGCCTCGTCGGGTATCGAGATCGGAAAGGCTTTTGTCCTCGAACGGGGAAATGTCCTTGTCACGAAGAGAACGATCAGGAAGGGCGGAGTGGATGAAGAGACCGAACGCTTCAGAAGGGCTGTCGCGATCGCCATCGACCAGTTGGCCAGCATAAAAAACTCCATTCCTGATGCCGACATACGAAAACACACCTATATCATCGACGCCCATATCCTCATCCTTCAGGATGATTTTTTCGTCAATGCTGTCATCGATGTCATCCGGGCGGATCTTGTCAATGCCGAATGGGCCCTTGACATGGTTGTTTCCCGGTTTATGACCAGCTTTGAAAACGTGGAAGATGCTTATCTGAGGGAGCGGGGACAGGAGATCAAGTATATTCATGAACGTCTGGCCCGGATCCTCGCAAAAGCCAAGCCTGCGGAGATCAGGGGCACAGAACTGCGGGGGAAGGTGATCATCGTATCTCACGACCTCTCTCCGGCGGATACAATCCAGCTCAATCTGAACAAGGTCGCTGCCTTTGCCACGGACATGGGAGGGAGGACGTCCCATACATCGATCGTGGCCCGGGCACTCGAAATACCGGCTGTTGTCGGTGCGGGGAACATAACGAGCCTCGTCACGACCGGCGATGACGTCATCATCGACGGCGATGCAGGTATCGTCATCGTTAATCCGTCCCGGGAGATGATCCGTGAGTATACAGTAAAGCAACAGCAGATCGGGAATCAGAGAAAAGAGTTTCTCAAGATTGCCCGTCTCAAGGCTGAAACGAGGGACGGTTTTCACATGAAGATCGGCGCCAATATCGAGCTCCTTGCAGAGACGAATATTGTCGAGCGTTACGGAGCACTCGGTATCGGTCTCTACAGGACCGAATATATCTATCTTTCGAGAAAGACCCTGCCGTCTGAGCAGGATCACTTCCACATTTACAGGAATCTTGCCGAGAACCGGAGCCTCCAGTACGTGACGATCAGGACACTCGATATAGGGGGGGACAAATTCGCATCCCAGATCGAGATGCCCACGGAGATGAATCCGGCCATGGGACTCAGGGCGATCCGTTTCTGCATACGGGAAACAGGGTTGTTCAAGGCCCAGTTGCTCGGCATTCTCAGGGCGAGTGCATACGGACCCCTGAAGATTCTCATTCCCATGGTGTCAGGGCTGGAGGAGGTTCGGAAGGCAAAATCGCTGATACGGGAGTGCATGGCACAACTCGACCGGGAGCAGGCCCCGTACAACAGGGACATTGAGATCGGCATTATGATCGAGGTGCCTTCAACATGCATGATCAGCGATATCCTTGCTCCTGAAGTTGACTTTTTCAGCATCGGCACAAACGATCTTATCCAGTATGCCCTTGCCATAGACCGGGTGAACGAATATGTGTCGTATCTGTACAAACCCCTTCATCCGGCGGTCCTCAGGATGATACGTCAGACTGTAGTCAATGCCCATGCCTGTGGGATTGACGTCGCTGTCTGCGGGGAGATGGCCGGTGAGCCGCTCTTTGTCCCTGTCCTGATGGGGCTTGAGCTCGATGAGCTGAGCATGAACCCATACTCCATCCCCAGGGCGAAGAAGATCGTCCGCGGTCTTGACCACAGGTATTGCCGGGAACTGCTCGACGAAATCTTGCTGCAGGATTCGGCCGACAAAGCCGAGTTTATCCTCAGAACCGAGATGGCCCGCATATTTCCGGAAGATTTTCATCCGCCGCCGGACCAGGAAAACGGAACCGGGGAAGGTACGAATCACATTGAAGTTTCCCCCTGAATTGGGTAAACTCAGGGATCGAAATAACACGAGATTATAGACAAGGAGAGGAGGTAGGAAGATGGGCATAAAGAGGTATCTTTTTTCGTCCGAATCTGTTACGGAAGGGCATCCTGATAAGGTGGCCGATCAGATTTCAGACGCTGTGCTCGATGCGATTATCGCTCAGGACACCAAGGCGCGGGTGGCCTGTGAAACATATGTGACGACGGGCCTGGCCCTTGTTGGCGGCGAAATAACAACAAGCTGTTATGCCAATGTTCCTGAGATCGTGAGACAGACCGTTAAAGAGATCGGATACAACGATTCGTCCATGGGATTCGACTGGGAGACATGTGCTGTGCTTACGGCCATAGATGAACAGTCACCGGATATCGCCCTCGGTGTCAACGAGCGGGAAGATCACGAACAGGGTGCCGGCGACCAGGGGCTCATGTTTGGCTATGCCTGCGATGAGACGGAAGAATATATGCCCATGTCCATCATCTATGCCCATAAACTGGTGCAGAAACTGGCGGAAGTGAGGAAAGACAGGACCCTCGGTTTTCTGAGGCCTGACGGAAAGAGCCAGGTGACGATCGAGTATGTTGACGGGAAACCTGTCAGGGTCGATGCCGTTGTCGTTGCGGCCCAGCACAATCCCGATGTAAGCATCAGCGATCTGAGGGATGGAATCACGGAAAAGGTTATCAAGCCGATTATTCCGGCCTCAATGATGGACGGAAATACGAAGATATTCATCAATTCGACAGGCCGGTTTGTTGTTGGAGGCCCGAAAGGTGACTGTGGAATGACAGGCCGGAAGATCATAGTCGATACTTACGGCGGAGCAGGCGGACACGGCGGTGGAGCCTTTTCAGGCAAAGACCCGTCAAAGGTAGACCGGAGCGCCTCCTACATGGCACGGTATGTTGCCAAGAATCTGGTCGCAGCCGGGGTGGCCGAAAAGATAGAGCTTCAGATAGCATACACAATCGGCATCGCCCAGCCTGTCTCTGTTTTTGTCGATGCCATGGGAACGGAGAGAATCGACCCTGAAAAGATCTCTCAGATCGTCCTGGACCTGTTCGACCTGAGACCGCGAAAGATCATTGAAAAGCTCGATCTTCTGCGACCTGTTTTCAGGAAAACCGCTGTCGGCGGCCATTTCGGGAGGAACGAGCCGGGGTTTACCTGGGAAAAGCTCGACATGGTGGACGAGATACGGAAGCGGGCAGGTCTGTAAAACATTTTTCCGACAAGCAGGTATCATATAACCGATAGAGTGGAGGAAGAGGATGGACTGTGATGTAAAAGACATGGCCCTTGCAGATGAGGGCTTTGACAGAATAGAGTGGGCCGAAAGGAGAATGCCTGTCCTTCGGATTATACGGGAAAGGTTTGCGAAAGAGAAGCCCCTGAAAGGGGCCCGGATCGCCTGTTGTCTCCACGTGACAACAGAGACGGCCAATCTGGTGAGAACGCTGAAAGAAGGCGGGGCAGACGTTGCAGTCTGTGCTTCAAACCCTCTCAGCACGCAGGATGATGTGGCGGCGTCGATCGTAAAACATTTCAAGGTGCCCGCCTATGCCATCAAGGGCGAGAACGATACCCAGTACTACAGCCACATCATGAAGTGTCTTGCCTTTATGCCGAACATCACCATGGACGATGGCGCCGATCTTGTCGGTGCCCTCCACATGATCGCTTTTGAGAAATACGACGCCCTCCATGGTGCATTGAGGACATGGGTCGATGGTCTTTCAGACGGTGAGAGGAAGAAGGTCGTCGAGAGCGTTCTCGGCGGGTCGGAGGAGACGACAACCGGTGTCATACGGCTCAAGAGCATGGAGCAGCAGAATCTCCTTCGCTTTCCGATCGTAGCCGTTAACGATGCCTTTACGAAACATATGTTCGACAACCGGTATGGAACAGGGCAGAGCACAATCGACGGTGTCCTCCGGGCAACGAATATTCTTTTCGCAGGCGCCAACTTTGTCGTGGCCGGATACGGCTGGTGCGGAAAGGGAATTGCCATGCGTGCCCGGGGCTTGAGCGCCAGGGTCATTGTAACGGAGGTCGATCCTCTGCGGGCCCTTGAGGCCCGGATGGACGGTTTCGATGTAATGGACATGAAGTCGGCGGCAAAGATCGGTGATATCTTCATCACTGCAACGGGAGATATCCGGGTTCTGAGAAAAGAGCACTTTGTTTTGATGAAGGACGGGGCGGTTGTTGCCAATTCAGGCCACTTCAATGTTGAGATTGACATTGATGCCCTTGAGGCGATGAAGACGAAGAAGAGAAAAATCAGGAGCCAGATGGACGAATATACCATCGGCGACGGAAAGAAGATCTATCTCCTCGGCGAAGGAAGGCTCGTCAATCTGGCGGCCGCTGAGGGCCATCCATCGGAAGTTATGGATATGAGTTTCGCCAACCAGGCACTTGTATCGGAATATATGTGGAAGAAAGGCAAACATCTGGAAAAGAAGGTCTATTCCGTTCCATCTGAAATCGATGCCAATGTCGCTGCACTCAAACTTGCATCCTTCGGCATCAGGATCGACAAGCTGACGTCGGAACAGAAAAAATATCTTGCTTCCTGGGAGATGGGAACGTGACACGGCTTCTCATCGTCGGGACTGTTGCCTATGATTCGATTGAGACACCCTTCGGGAAAGTGGAGAATGTTCTCGGAGGGTCGGCCCTTCACTGTGCGGGGTCGGCCAGTTTCTTTGCCGATGTAGGCCTTGTGGCAGCGGTCGGCGATGATTTCGATTTAGATGAGATTGCCTATCTGAAGGACCGTAACGTAGATCTGAAGGGTATCAAGGTTCATACGGGCAAGACATTCCGATGGGAAGGAAGATACGGATACGATCTGAACCAGGCGGTGACGCTCAGGACCGAACTGAACGTTATTGAGAAATACCGGCCCCATGTACCGAAGGAGAGCAGGGACGCTGATTTTGTTTTTCTTGCCAATATAGATCCCGAGCTTCAGATTCACGTCATAGAGCAGGTCAAGCCCTCTGCAGTCATAGCCCTTGATACGATGAATTTTTGGATCGAAAACAAGCGGGATGCCCTCATGGACGCCGTGAAAAGGGTCGATATGCTTGTCTTCAACGAAGCTGAACTGAGGGAAATAACCAAGGAATACAGTCTTATCAAAGCGGGGAGGCAGCTCCTCGAGATGGGTCCCCGATGCATCATTGCCAAGAGGGGAGAATATGGCGTTTTCATGATGACGAGAGAAGAAATCTTTCTTGCCCCTGCCTATCCTCTCGAAGAGGTTTTCGATCCCACAGGTGCAGGCGACACGTTCGCCGGCGGTTTGATGGGGTATCTCGCCAATGTGGGAGACGCAGCAACGGAGAGTGTCAAACAGGCGATTGTCATGGGGTCTGTTATGGCATCGTTCAATGTGGAGGATTTCTCGGTGAACAGGGTCAGGATGCTGAAGCCTCAGGAGATCAGGGACCGGTACGGTTCCTTCAAGGGATGTCTCCAGTTCGGAGACGTTGCTTTCTAAAAAACTTTCCTCCATGACCGACCTCGTTGTAACGGTCCCGATTGCGAATGTACTTCGCGAGCCGGTAAATGCTCCGCCATCGCCGGTGTCCGGTGAACTCCGGGAAACCCAGCTTTTTTATAATGAACATCTCGTCGAGTTGGACCGACGGGACGAGTGGGTCTTCATTGAAGCCCCTGAGCAGCATCTCTTTGATGCGGAGTCAGGGGCGTGGAAGGGTTACCGGGGATGGGTGCGGCAGGAGGATCTCTCTTTTTCCCCGAAAACCTTCCCATGGAACGTGGTTGTGATTGTCCGGGAAACAGTGGTCTATGGCGCTCCGTCACTGTCGGCGCCGGTTTGTGTCCGGGTTCTTATGGGAACGAAGTTCGCCCTTTCCCCCTTTGGTGATGACGGATCCTTTGCTTCGGTGGTTCTTGCTGACGGGTCGGCAGGCTTCATCCTGTCCGGCCATCTCCGGAGGTTGGCGGATTTCGCCGGAACAGATGGCTCTATCCTCCGGAAGGGTGCCTGTCAGACGGCCCTCGGTCTGACGGGGGTCCCCTATCTCTGGGGAGGCAGGAGTCTTTCCGGTGACTGTGCCGATGACCCCGATGCCCGCCGGTCCCGTGATGACAGGGGGTCTTTTGCCCGGGGGCTTGACTGTTCAGGGCTCGTCAATCTCGTTTTCATGGTGAACGGGATCGACCTTCCGAGAAATGCCCATGACCAGTGGCTTTGGGTGGGGGCCGCGGAAGCCGGGGACCTGGAAGCGGGCGACCTTGTCTTTCTCTCGAAAGGTGATCCCCCCGGTCACATGGACCACGTCATGATATATAGCGGTGGCGACGATCTGATCGAGTCCCCTGAGACCGGTCAGGTGGTCAGGCGAACGACATTTTCAGAGAGGCTTGGATCTCCACTCGAACGATTCATCTGTTCCGGTCGGCGGGCGGGCGAGTCAAGGGTTGAATTCGGGAGGCCCTGTCCTCTGTGGCAACTATAAAGAGAATTCTTTTTCGGGAGATAAACCGTCCGCTGCGGACGACCTTTGCAACGTCTCTCGGCAAAAAAGCACTGCTCAGAAGCGTTTATGTCACTGTCATCCTTTCCGACGGGTCGAAAGGAACCGGTGAAATCCCTACGAGCCACGCTATTCCCTACGAAACGATAGAGACCATTTCTGCTACCCTTGGTGCAGTGACGCCAGCCCTCCGGGGGATGACGATCGGTGACTGGAAGAACAGGACAGGGAAACTCCGGAGAAGGAATCCCCGGTGTCCCATGACGATCTCAGGCCTCGAGGTCGCCCTTTTTCGTGCTTTTCTCGCGTCGGAGAATAAAACGGAACATGGGTATTGGGGCGGAGCGCACTCAACGATCGAAACAGATATCACCGTTCCCTTTGTTCCCGAGGGACGGGCGGTAAACAGATGGATAAGGGCGGCAGCGGAAAAGGGATTCAGAAAATTTAAGATAAAACTGAGCGGTCGTGTCACGGAGGATATTCCTTTTCTGGCGTATGTATACGATATTCTGCACGACGCTGTTCCATTTCCTGTGGTTCGGATTGATGGTAACCAGGGATTCACGGTCACGGCATATTTTACCCTGACCGACTACCTTGAGAAAAAGGGAATAGCGATAGAGCTTTTCGAACAACCCCTCAGGAAGACCGATTTTACCGGCATGAAGGACGTCTGCGAGCGAAGCCCTGTACCTGTCATTCTTGACGAAACGGTTCTCTCCCCCGGTGACCTCGACCGGGTAATCGGTGAACGTCTTGCCCATGGTGTGAACATAAAGATAGCGAAGAGCGGGATCGTCGGTTCAGGGGAGATCTATGACAGGGCAAAAGCGGCGGGATTGAAGGTGATGGTCGGGTGCATGATTGAAACGATGACAGGCCTTTCGGCAGGGATACATTTTGCAGCAGGGAGGGAAGGATGTGATCTTGTCGATCTTGATGCGATCCACTTTCTCCACCACCGTAACAAGCCCGGCGATATTGCTGTAAACGGCCCGTTTTATCACATCTGACAGCCCAGCGGTCTACCCTTCCCCCGGTCCTTCGCTGGCTCTTATGCCGCCGGGTACCCCTTCTCCGGAAACGATGCTGGTCGGGTATATTTTGCGGTTGATTAGCGACAATGGCCCGTCAGACTTCAATGTTCCGGGCCTTTTTTCCCTGTCACGGTGACATCAAGGTTTCCTTTGTGCAGCTTTATGACCAGGTGTTCGCCCGTCTTTGTTCCGTGGGGATCGATGAGGATCTCCCCCGTATCCTTTCGCATCGTGATGCTGTATCCCCTCTTCAGAATCCCTTCAGGATTGAGATCGTTCAGCCGCTGGATCAAATTATTTAATCGATGCCTGTGTTCCGCGAGGAAGAGGGTTGTTCCATGAATCAGGCCTCCGTGGAGGTCGTCGAGATAGATGCGGGAAGTGGTGAAAAGGTCCTTCCTCTCTCTGAGAGCGACGGTAGTGGTCATCATCCGCAATCGGTACTGTTCGATGATTGAAGTCATAGCCTTGTGAATGCGCTGTTTCTGTTCTTTGATGAACGACGCTACGTCTTCTTTGTCCCTGATCGCGCTATCTGCTGCAGCCGTTGGTGTCGGAGCCCGGACATCGGCGACGAAATCGGCGATGGTATAATCGATTTCATGTCCGATTCCTGTCACCACGGGGATTTTCGACCTGAAGATCGCCCGGGCTACCATTTCTTCGTTGAAGGGGGCGAGATCCTCAAGTGAGCCACCGCCCCGTCCCGTGATAATGATGTCCACTTCGCCGGTCCTGTTGAAATATTCGATCCCTTCAACAATCTCGTAGCATGCCTCGTTGCCCTGGACCTTGACAGGATAGAGAATGACGGCGACAGCATCGGACTTCCGTGAAATGATGGTGAGCATGTCCCGTATCGCCGCCCCTGCAGGAGAGGTGACGATACCGATCCGTCTGGGGAGGAAGGGAAGGGGGCGTTTGTGCTCTTTGCTGAAAAGGCCCTCTTTCAGCAGCTTGTCCTTGAGGGCTTCGAATTTAAGCTGAAGAAGCCCGAGGCCTTTCACGTGAATCGTATCGACGATGAGCTGATAGTCTCCCCGTTTTTCGTAGACATCAACCCGACCACGGCAGATAACGGCTATGCCGTCTTCTATGGTATCGGGCAACCGGGTGGCGGAAAAATTGAACATCACTGCCCTGATCACCGCAGAACTATCCTTCAGCGTGAAGTAGAGATGGCCCGAGGGATAGAGCTTCTGGTTCGAGATCTCCCCTTCGACGAGAATGTCCCTGAACTGTCCTGCCACCACCTGCCGTATCCGGGACGTGAGGCTCGAAACGGTGAAGACTGGTGTCGGTCCGGAGGATCCGACGGTCATCATGACGATTTGAGATAGTCCTTCACAACCTTCATGGCGCAGAATTCACCACACATGCTGCAGACGTCGCTTTTCAGATCACGGTCCTTCCGGAAATTGATGATCTTGTCAGGATCGATGGCGCATTTGATCTGTCCCTCCCAGTCCAGCGCCTTCCGGTATATGGACATGGTCTTGTCGAGATCGATCGCCTTCCTGTTGCCCCGGGCGAGGTCAGCGGCATGAGCGGCTATCCTCGTTGTCATGACCCCGTCCCTTACATCCTGCGGCGTAGGAAGTCCCAGGTGCTCGGAGGGGGTGACATAGCAGAGGAAGTCGGCACCGTAAAATGCGGCGAGTGCTCCTCCGATGGCGGACGTGATGTGGTCATAGCCGGGAGCTATATCGGTGACGATCGGTCCGAGAACGTAGAAGGGCGCATCGTTACAGAGTTTCTTCTGGAGAAGGATGTTTGTCTCGATGAGATTGAGAGGGACGTGTCCCGGTCCTTCGATCATGACCTGAACACCATATTTCAAAGCCTCGGCACAGAGTTCCCCGAGGATGATAAGCTCTTCAATCTGACCCCTGTCCGTTGCGTCTGCCGTACAGCCGGGCCGAAGACCATCGCCGAGACTCAAGGTCATGTCGTAGGCCTTGGCAATCGCCAGCAACCGGTCGAATTGTTCATAGAGAGGATTTTCCTTGTTGTTGACGATCATCCATTCTGTGAGGAATGCACCGCCCCGGCTCACGATATCGGTGATCCGGCCCTGTTTCCGCAGCCGCTCGATTGAACTCCGTGTCACGCCGCAGTGGACGGTGATAAAGTCGACACCAGACTCACCGTTTCTCTCGATCACATCGAAGAGATCATCGGCGAGAAGATTTGTGATCGCCTTCCTTTTCTTCACTGCCTCGACGGCCGCCTGGTAGATTGGCACCGTGCCTATGGGAACGGAGGAATGATCGATGATGATCTTCCTGATCTCATCGAGGTCACCGCCCGTACTCAGATCCATGATCGCATCAGCTCCTGCGTCCGTAGCGACCTTGAGCTTCAGCAACTCGTCGTCGATATTGATCCTTTCCGGCGACGTGCCGAGATTTGCATTGACTTTGACGCTGCACCCTTTTCCGACGCCGCGGGGTGTGAAGCCTCCATGTCGGTTGTTCGCGAGGATAGCTGTTTTGCCGTCAGCAACGTTCTGCCTCAGGTCTTCCGGGTCGATACCTTCATTCCCGGCGACGACGCGTATCTCGTCCGTTATTTTTCCTTCCCGTGCTGCCAAGAGTTGGTTTTTCATGATCTGATCATCTCCATTTTATTAATCACCTCGTGGGGATCCCTCCCGAAGAGATGGATGATGGGTTCCCTGCCCTGGCTGCCTGTATCGTATATGATATCCTGAGGTTCCGGGGCGCTTGCAAGAACCTGGTGAATTCGATCTTTTAACCGGTCAAGGTCGTCTCTGTTTCCTCCGTCCTGCCCAGGGTGTCCGGGGAGAGGGGAAACAGCGAGGCCCATGCTCCGGGCTTTTTCAATTGTTGCCTGTTCGTGGCGGAGAGCAGCGCCGGCCCGTAACCAGGGATGGATGCCCATAACAGCCAGTATTGATGTCGCCACGTAGGAAGAGGCCCCGAATTCAGGCCTGCCATGAAAGCAGAGACGGCCTTCGTGGCAACCTACCCGTCCGGGAAATGCCGCTACGTCGTCTATACCCTGTGCCCCTTCTAAAGCGAACGCCATATTCATCCGGACCTGGGGCACGAACTCGACGGGATTGAGCAGACTGAGCCGGACCATCGTATCGGTCAGTGCCTGTGCCACCCGCCATCGCTCTGCCGCCAGGTGGTCCCGGGCAGCGGACGAGATGTAGGCATAACCGCCGGACGAAAGATCATAGGCGCCGTGAAGGAGTTCGTCCATCCGCTTCTCTGAAGCAGTGAATGCTTCATTCATCGGATATCCGAGAGCCATATATGCTGTGAGGAGGGATGAGAATGTGCAGCCTGTTCCGTGGATCGCCCGGGACCGTATCCGCCGTCTTTCCCATTCGATGAAGGTTGTTCCGTCAAAGAAGAGATCGATGGGGTTGCCCTCGAGATGCCCGCCCTTGACAACAACGGCCTTGAGACCCTTGTTGAGGAGGGCGTCGGCACACTCCTTCATCTCATTGACCGTTCTGACGGGCCTCTCACAGAGAACGGCCGCTTCGTCCGTATTGGGCGTGAGGATGGTGATCAGGGGCATAAAGGCCTTCAGGGCTTCGAGACCGTCAGGGATCATGAGGGGCACCCCGTTTTTGGCTTTCATCACAGGGTCGAGGATCACGGGAATGGAGGGTTTATTTTCGATGACCGGACGGATGAACGACAGGATGGCGCCGTCGAGCAGAACACCGATCTTGATCGCATCGGGCACTTCATGGTCCGTCAGTGCATGGATCTGTCCTTTGATGACCTCCGGGCTGACGGGATGGACCGAGGTTACGCCGTGGGGCCCCTGGATGACAAAACACGACGGAATGGAGAGGCCATGGACGCGGAGGGAAAAAAACGTATCGAGATCACGACTCGTCCCGGCACCGGATGACGGGTCGAAGCCTGCTACGGTGAGAGCGGTCTTCATGGAACAGGGTGTCTGAAATGAGTGCGGGCTACTGGAGCAGGAAACAATGGTGTGTACCGTTTCTCGGTGTACCGTATCCTCGTGGCTGCGAATGTCGTCGTCCTGTACACCATCTTTTTTCACCTGTGCCGGAATGTAAGATACAAAAATATATCATATTTTTCCCGCTGAATCATAGGACAATTTCCCTGTCTTCCTTTCGCGGCCGTTGTCTGCGGGCCCTCCTCCAAACAGCTACTGCGGGGGATGTTGTTCGCTCCGCCCGACAGCACCATACCCTTGCCGGTGAACCTGGCAAGGAAGATGAGATGCCAGGGGGTGCTCTCATTTATGTTGACACGATGAAAAAATTCCTCTACATTGTAAATAATATGATGAGAGCCCGGATGTCTTTTGGATTTTATTACTTTTACTACTTTAGTAGCGTGCACCCGGGCAAAACTTTGCTGTGAAACGGCAAAAGGCCATGGGTGCAGAATCCATGGCCTTTTTAGTCGGAGGCCATGGTACGGACCATGGCCTTTTTTATTGGAAGGAGGGGTTATGATTGTTTCGAACAAAATGAAGAGACTGATCACTGAGCAGGAAGGATGGACCAGGAAGATGTTTGAAGAGGGGATGAAGCTCAAAGAGAGGGTGGGTGAAGAGAATGTCTTCGATTTTTCTCTCGGAAATCCTCACGTTGAACCGCCGAAGGCTCTCCATGACGAACTGGTGGATATGCTGACTCACCCTGTCCCCGGGCTTCACAGGTATATGGAGAACAACGGATACCGGATAGTCCGGGAACAGGTGGCCGATTATCTCACAGGAGAGACTGGCCTTCCGTTCTCTGCGAATCATGTCTTCATGTCCGTAGGATGTGCCGGAGGACTCAATATTCTCCTCAAGACGATGCTGAACAGGGGGGATGAGGTGATCGTGCCGAATCCCTTTTTTTGGGAGTTCAAGAACTATATCCAGAACTTCGGTGGTATTCTCCGTCTCGTCGAGACAACAGACGACTTTCAGCTCGACATCGGAAAGATCGATGCGGCGATTACAAAGAAGACGAGAGCCATCCTTGTGAACAGTCCCAACAATCCGACCGGTACGGTTTACAGGGATGATGTACTTCGCGACCTCGCCGCTCTTCTCTATGAGAAAAGGCGCCAGGGACAGGAGATATTCATCATCGCCGACGAAGCCTACAGAAAACTCGTTTACGGAAGCGACAGGCTGCCGAACCTCTTTTCCATGTACGATCTTGTCCTGTCCGTGACAAGCCATTCGAAGGATCTCGCCCTTCCCGGTGAGCGGATCGGGTATATTGCCATCTCGCCCCACATACGTCAGACGGACCTTCTCGTGTCAGGACTGATGATCTCTGCCAGATCCCTGGGGTTTGTCAATGCGCCGGCTCTCTTCCAGCGGGCGGTGGGAAAGTTTCAGAGTGTCTCTGTCGATATACGGGAGTACGAGAAGAAGCGGGACCTCCTCTATGGAGTCCTCGACCGGGCGGGATTTGAATGTGTCAAGCCTATGGGAGCCTTCTACATGTTTCCCAAGTCGCCCGTCGAGAACGAACTCGATTTCGTCAGGGACCTGCAGCAAGAGGAGAGGATACTTGTTGTTCCCGGCAGGGGGTTCGGCAAGGAGGGGTACTTCAGGATCGCTTACTGTGTCCCGATGGAGAAGATCGAAGGCGCCCTCGAGGGCTTTGAAAGAATAGGAAAGAAATATATTCAACGAAAGGGGTAGACGCTATGCCGATATCGCACAGGATTACAGAGCTTATGAAGGCTTCTTCCTGGATAAGGGCCATGTTCGAAGAAGGGGAGAAGCTGAAAAAGAAGTATGGTGAGGGCAATATCTTTGATTTCACCCTCGGTAATCCTATCACCGAACCACCGCGGGAACTGAGGGAGGAACTGATACGGATTGTCTGCTCCGATGTTGCCGGAAAACATCGCTATATGACGAACAGCGGCTATGAAGAGGTAAGAGAGGAGATTGCCCGGTTCAGCGCGGAAAAGACGGGCATAGGCTTTACCAAAGACCATATCATCATGACCGTCGGTTCGGCGGGAGGGCTCAACGTAACACTCAAGTCGATCCTTGACCCCGGCGATGAGGTGATCGTTCCATGTCCCTATTTTGTTGAGTTCCGCTTCTACATCGAAAACCATGGCGGTCTTATGCGGCTCGTCGAGACAGGGGACGACTTTCAGCTTGACATTGATGCAATCAGGAAGGCCATTACCCGGAAGACAAAAGCGATCATCATCAATTCTCCCAATAACCCTACGGGTGTCGTGTACGGGAGAAAGGAACTGGAGGAGTTGGCGGCGGTCCTGGAAGAGAGGAAGCAGAAAGGTCAGAGGATCTTCATCGTTTCCGACGAGGCATACCGGAAGATTATCTACAATGGCACCGAATTCCCCGATCTTTTCAATATCTATGACGACACCATCACCATCACGTCCCACTCGAAAGATCTGGCCCTCCCCGGCGAGCGGATCGGTTATATTGCCGTGTCGCCGAAGATTGCCAGGGTCAGGATGCTGATCGATGCACTGATTTTCTCGAATCGTATTCTCGGTTTTATCAATGCTCCTGCCATGATGCAGAGGGTTGTGGGTAAATTTCAGGGGAACAGTGTCGACATTATGGATTACCAGGAAAAACGGGATCTTCTCTACGATATTCTCGTTGAATCGGGTATTGAGGTCGTGAAGCCTGAAGGGGCTTTCTACATCTTCCCCCGGTCACCGATTCCCGACGATATTGCCTTCGTGAGAATCATGCAGAAACACCATATCCTCGCTGTTCCCGGTATAGGGTTTGGGCGGGCGGGATTCTTCAGGCTTGCCTACTGTGTGAGCCGGGAGATGATCGAACGTTCCCGGCCCGCTTTCGCGGCGGCCATGGCATCCCTTTAAAAAGGTATCTTTCCCGTATCGATGTTTTCTTCGAAGATGCGGGCGAGGAGTTCCCGGTCAACATTTCCCGCAAGGAGATTTTTCCGGTGAGGAAAGATGCCGAGAATGGGAACCTCGAGGTATTTCTTGAGAACCTCCGGGTTCGTCCGGGCTGCCAGATCGCCGAGACCTTCCGTGTTGTTCAGGATCACACCTATGACATCGACAGACCGGGCCTTCAGATACTGGCAGGTAAGGAGGGTATGATTGATCGTCCCCAGACCCAGACGGGAAACAACGATCACCGGAGCTTTCCACCGTTCGATGAGATCGATGTAAAAAAACCTATCGGCAATGGGAACAAGAATCCCGCCGGCTCCTTCCACGACAACAACGTCGTGTCTCTGGGCGATATTGCGATATATTGTGTCTATGAGGCTGATGTCGATGGTGACGTTGGCCAGATATGCTGCAACCTCAGGGGCAAGGGGTGCACCGAAGGTATAGGGACTGATCATGTTGAGATCATCATCGCTTGCCGAGGCCTCCTTCAGACAGATGGCGTCCCAGGGGAGTTCGTCCTTGTCCTGGCGGGCCAGTCCGCTTTCAAAGGGTTTCATTACCCCCACATTCTTCTTTCTCCGGACCGAGAGATATGCCGAGAGACATGCTGCTATATGGGTTTTTCCAACGCCTGTGTCGGTTCCTGTGATAAAGATCGTGCCCATCAGCGAACCACCGAGGCAAGAAGAATGGCTATACCAAGAAAGACGCAGGCAAAGATAAGCGCAAGGCCCGTATTGCCTTCTTCAGCGATCTTCTTCTCGAAGTGTGGCGAGAGGGTTGCGCCGACAATCTTAAGCGTGACGAGGACGATAACAATATAAGCCGCAGAATAGACGAACATTCCGACGATGTTCTCCATCGCTTTCCACATAACTACTCCTTATTTGGGGAGGTAGTACACAAGATTGTCGAGGGCAGACGTGAAAAAGAGGTTCCTGATCTTGATATGATCCGGGGCCCTGACAGGCGAGGGGGAGAGATTCAGGATACCCTTGATGTTGGCCTGGACGAGTTGGTCGGCAACCTTTTGCGCCTCTGTAGGAGGGGTTGAAATGATGCCTATCTCTATATTCCTTGTCTTAACAACCTCTTTCAGCATATCGACGTGAAGAATCTCCACAGGTTTTCCCATCCGCTCTGATATGTGGCCTGTGACCTTGACAGGATCGATGTCGAACGCTGCGACAATGGTGTAGTTTTCCTTCAGGAAATCCTTGTACACGAGAAGGGCACTCCCTAAGTTTCCGATACCGACAACGGCAATCCTCCACTCCCGGTTACTTCCGAGAATCTCCTTGATGTGATATTTCAGGTCCCGGACATTGTACCCCATTCCCCGGATGCCAAATTCACCGAAATAGGCAAAATCCTTACGGACCTGGGCGGCATTCACGTTACAGATCGTGGCGATGCTCGCGCTCGAAACAACCTTTTCGTTCTTTGTCTCCAGATCTTCAAGACACTTCAGGTAATTTGAGAGGCGCCGTATTGTGGCCTCAGGGATTTTCGTATATTTAGGTGGTTTTTTCACTTTGTGAAATATGTTATTTTCTAACAAGATTCAGGGATGAAAGCAAGAGAAAAAATTCTCAAGCTCCTTCGTGCAGGCATCCTTTTCTGAAGGAATACCTACTGTCAGACGGTTTCACTCTCGTTCCCGAAGACGAACCCCTGTTGCAGGAAGAGTGTTACGCAGATGTCGACGATCTCCCGATCATACAGGATACCTCTGTTGCTGGTGATCTCGTCGAGGGCGTAGGCGATATCGAAAGCCGGCCTGTAAGGCCGGTGGGATACCATCGACTCGACGACATCGGCAACGGCGAGAATGCGCGATTCGATGAGGATCTCGTCACCTGAAAGCCCCTGAGGGTATCCCGATCCGTCGATCCTTTCATGGTGCTGATGGACGATGTCAGCGAGGGGCCAGGGCGATTCGATGTCCCTGAGAATATCATAGCCCTGCCGGGCGTGGAACCTGACGAGTGAATATTCCATCTCTGAAAGAGCACTTGGTTTGCTGAGGATCTCCGATGGTACGGAGAGTTTGCCGATATCGTGAATATATGCTGCCATCCGGATGCCTTCAACCTTTTCAGGAGGAAGTCCTGCAGCTTCGGCGATAGCTTCGGCGAGCGCCGTAACCCGACGCTGGTGACCGGCGGTGTAGGGATCCCGCTGTTCGACTGCCCGCACGAGGACCTGGATCGTTGTATTTACGGCCCGTCGAAGGCGGTTGACACTCTCGACCAAGGCCTTTTCGGCCTGTTTTCTATCGGAGATGTCACGGAAAATGCCCTGGATAAAGATGGCACCTTTGTAGTGGAAGGCGCTTCCCGTTGACTCGACGTCGACAATTGTGCCATCTGTGCGCACCAACCGGTGTTCTCGCGGTTGCACGACGATCTGTTCCGATCGATTGCCCGCTCGCCTTTCGGCTGATGTGAGAATGGCCCTAACCCGTTCCTGTGACAGCGATCTGTCATCGGGGTGGACAAAATCAAGGTAGGCCCTTCCCTTGAGATCATCTACAGACCGTGCACCGAGGAGGTCGAGGCAGGCTCTGTTTGCCATGGTGATGACACCGTCACTGTTACGGATAAGAATGGCGTTCGTCGATGTATCGAAAAGAGTCTGATATTGTTCCTTTGCATCGGAAAGGAGCAATTCCGCCTTTTTCCGGGTGTCAATATCGACGATCGTCCCTTCGAAGTAGGGGGACCGGCTGTTGGTGCCTCCGACGGCCCGTGCCGTTACCGACGTCCAGAAAACCGTTCCATCCCTCCGGTATGCCTGATGTTCGAAGCCCACAATCTTCCCCTCTGTTTCGAGAAGATGTACAAATGTATCCCTGTCTTCCCGGTGAACATAGGTTTGAGACCCGATGTCGGTGATCCCGGAGATCATCTGGAAGGGCGAATCATACCCATACATTCGTGCCAGAGACCGGTTGACGCGGATGAACCGTCCTGCCGGCGTGCTCTGAAAAAAACCTTCTACAGAATTTTCGAAGATCTCCCGATATTCTTCATCACTGTAGTGAGGGCCTGTCTCAGTCTGTGCCGCCCCATCACCTGGTCCTGTCCGGCGAAGGGGGTTATTGTCCGATGTATCCCCGCCTTTTTCCTCTGGTGTAAACGGCTGGTCCGATTGTGACGGATCTCTCACAGCATCCCCCGGGAAGCGTTGATGGGAACCTTCTCCCGCCTCAATCGTATCCTATGGGACCTGCCTTGTCAACTAACGAAGGCCGGCCTTCCTGTTGTCCTTTCTTCCGCCGCTCGTGAGAGAAAGGCATGTCAGGGAGCCGGTCCCGAAGAGCATGATATTTTAGAAAGGATCGTAAAGACCGGCGCTCTAATAAAGGGAATGGAGAGATTGCCGTCGAGAGCGGTGAGATGAAGTGTGCTCCCCGCTTCAGGTCTGTGTCACCGTTATTCTTTTCTTATGATGACCCAGAGCCCGCCCTCCCGCGAGACTTCGTACATCTCTGTCAGAGAGGCCCGGGCACACCGTTCGACAAGCTCTGCCGGTTCGATACTCACTTTGCCCACCATGTCATTGAGGGTTTTTGATCGTTCCCGTATGG
>CAYQXL010000004.1:45312-49829 GCA_964421445.1 uncultured Pseudomonadota bacterium | reverse complement strand
TCGATACTCACTTTGCCCACCATGTCATTGAGGGTTTTTGATCGTTCCCGTATGGTCTCTATCATGTTATCGGGCGTGTATTTCCCGAATCCGCCACCTGCAAACGCAACGCCCCGGGGCTTGAGGATCCGAAAGATGACTGCGGGATCGACATCAAAGAAAGAGGGGAAGAAAAACGCGCCGCGGACAATGAGAAGATCGGCATAGTTCGTCGGGAGTGAATTCAGTGTTCCGTCGGACAGAGGGATGATGGTAGCGGTGACGCCTTCTTTTGCTGCGTCGTTCTCGTAGAGCCCGCTGAGGCTGGCGGGAAAAGGGGCGATGCTGTACGATCTTCCGATTCCCTGGGCCTGAAGGCTTGGTGTCATCCCGCAAAAAGGCCCTGCTTCGACGACGTGACCGCCGGTCTCTGTAACGCTATCCATTACATGGAATGCGAGATAGGGAAAGACAGGTTTCCACAGGTAAAAGAGCTCAGTGATCGGTGCTATGAACTCCCAGTATTCCGACGGGGCGGGGGCCGTCAGAGGTGTTGTCCGTCTGTTCTCCATTATCCTGTTCCCTTGCATTTGGGGACCACAAGTCTTTTTCCTTTCATCTTCGTTTTCCTTTCAGGTCCAACCTCTGCACTGAAGCGGTCTTCTGGTATAGTATCGTTCCATCGTAATACAAATACCCTGAAAATTCCATACGTTTCGGCTCGCATCGTCTCCTGTTTCAGGGAAGGGCAAAGTGCAGTATAATGAGGGGTGTTGGAAAAAGGACGAATCATAGCGAAGGCAGGCGCCATTCTCTCCGACCGGAATTTTGTCATGCTTTTCGCCATCGTTGCCGGGCTCGTATGGGGTGGCGGGGCGCCATACCTGACGTGGTCGGTTATGCCCGCCCTGGGAATCATCATGGTCATCTCCACCCTTTCCATTACAGGCGATTCCCTGCGGTCCGCCACAGGCCTCGTCGGGTCCTCTCTGGCAGGCATAGGGATGAACTATCTTTTTCATGCATCCCTTCTCCTTGGTCTCAACTACATCTTCATCGACGATCCTGCCCTGTATCGGGGTTTTGTCATCCTTGCCGCCGTGCCTCCCGCCGTTGCAGTGATCCCCTTTACACTCTTTCTCGGCGGTAATAACAATCTTTCCCTCATCGGCACCGTGGGAGCGTACCTCGCGGCTCTTCTCATCCAGCCCCTCATCGTTGTCGGGCTTCTCGGGTCGGAATTTGTCAATCCATGGAAGCTTGTGGCGACACTCTTTGAGTTGATCGTGCTCCCCCTTGTCCTGTCAAGGGTTTTCATCTACACCGGCCTGTCGAAAAAGATCGAACCCCTCAAGGGACCATTGACAAACTGGGCATTCTTCATCGTTGTCTATACGATGGTTGGACTGAACAGGGATCTCTTTCTTGCTTTCTCCTCCTCCCTTGTGCCGGTCCTCGGTCTTGCTTTTCTCAGTACCTTTGGTTTCGGATGGGTCATTGGAATATGCGGGAAGGTCCTGGGAACGGGCCGGGAAAAGGCAACCAGCCTCCTTCTCCTCGGGACGTTCAAGAATTATGGTCTCGCCGGAGGGCTGGCACTCTTTTTTTTCGATGAAAAGACAGCCGTACCTGCCACAGTCACATCGGTAGTCGGGATTCTCTACATCGTCTGGCTTGATCTGTGGAAACACCGGGCAAAGAGGAACGAAACCACAGGCCCTTAGCCTTTCGTCCCTCTTCTGTCCGTCCAACGATTGACGGCGCCCCGGGCTTTTGTCTATTTTTTCGATGCCGCGGTTATGGCGTTACGAAGCCCTGAGGCCTGCTTGTTCTGCACGGTTCTCCGGACGAGAATGTCCGTTGGTGTCACCTTCTTTTTGTAGTATCCCTGGTTGAGGCCATTTCGCACCTTGATTACGGCACCTTCAAGGGAAAGACCGCCGTAAAGCCCTTTTGAACGCGAATAGGAAATGATATCTGCACTGAGATTTGCCGTTGATGCGTCGGCACCTACGCCGACCGGTCCGACGGCGATACCGACATCGGCACCGAGTTTGACCGAGCTTCCGAGCAGCGCTGTCACCCCTCTGTCCGTCATGGCCAGAAGAATCACCTCTGATGCCTCTCCCCCTGCCTGAAGACCAAAACTCGCCTCTCCGATCGTATAGAATGCAGGGCCTGCCCATGTGCCCTTCGCTCTATCTTTTGCGAAGAAGACGCCACTTCCGCCTGATGCCCCTACGATAAAGGCACCGCGAAGAACCTGGGGAGCGATGAAGACACCACGGGCGTCAGCGATAAGATTCCTGAAGCCTTCCGTCTCCCTGGCGGTCATGAAGTTCTGGAATGTAAGATTTGCCTTGACGACAAGCTGAGCTGCGTCCTGGGCATCACTCGCCGAGGCGGCCGGCAAAGGGAAGAAGGCTGCAGATCCGCTCAGCACGACGGCCACCACCACTGCACACCACCATGTTCGTCTTTCCACCATTCTTTTACGCAGCATAGGATCTCCTCCCCCGGAACCTTCAGGACCGGGCAGTCTATTTTTAATAGTGTAATCCATACATCTTTTTTGGAAAAGAAAAAAGCATGCCAGGGACGGGGTTCCGGGGGAGTGACCTGTTCTTTTGAATTCACTGTTGCTTTGTGGTATAAAAGGCCTGACAATGCAACATCCCCACTGTACTTCAGAACATACGGTCATTACAGGGCAAAAGGGTTTCGCCACCATCATGGCCATGATCCTTTTTCTCCTTGTCTGTCTTTCGACAGAAGCCCGAAGCGAATGCAACAGGATGGTCTTCATTCGTGACGGGAATGTGTGGATCAGCAAAGTTACGGGGAAAATGGAGAAGAGACTGACCACGTCCGGTTTGGACAGAAATCCTGCCATATCGGCCGATGGCGAGTGGATAGCTTATGCTTCAAATTGTGACGAGTCAACGGGTTTTTGCCATCTTTATCTCGGAACGTCAACAGGGACAACTCAGAAACGCTTTTCCATGAAAGGGCTTCATGGTGCCGACTTCCCCGCTTTTGCCCCTGACGGTTCGACGCTCGCCTTTGTAGGGTTGTCGGGGGCAAAATCCCACTGGCCCGGCGAGGATGTCATGCTGGTCGGAACAGTCTCCCTTATGGCCATCGATCTTCTGAAACTGAAATCGTACGTTCTCGTTAATAGGCAGGATGAACTGATTGATGGAAATATGGTGCTCGGGTTTCCTGCCTTTTCGTCAGACGGAAGGTATATAGCCTTTATTGACAGCAGTGAAACGGCAGGAGAGATCGAGGTCGTCGAGGCGAACGGAAAGCCGTTCTTCCGGTATCCCTTCATGCCCGGTGAGGCGGGACCGTGTATGAGGCCCCGGTTTGACCGGGACGGTACTCATCTTGTCTGCTATGTTCCTCAACCGCCGGACCAGGGAGTGGGGGCAATCTATCTCATCAACCTCATCAAGGGAACGAAGAGAAAGGTGGGCGACGGTATCAATCCCGTATTCACCCATAATGGGCGAAGCATCATCTTCGAGAGGCCGGGAGGGAGGAAAGGAAAGGGAATCCGGTCAGACCTCTGGTCCCTTGATTTGAATTCCGGCTCTGTCCCAAAGAGGATCGTGGCGAACGGGGAACAGCCATCGACTCAGCAATGCGGACGGTGAAAGGCGGCGGTCTGTCTGCCCCGTCTTCTGAAAATGTGGTGCAAAACGAAGAAGAGCTGCGTGCTCCGAAGAAAAGGAGAGATGTCATGAAACAGATCTGTATGGTGATTATGGTGTTTTTTATTGGTCTGTCTTTTCCTGTTCACGGTCAGGATCTTGCTCAGAAGGTGAAGGGAATGGAGGTTCTTGCTGACTATCTTGAGTCGACGAAGGTCGACCTGAAAGAGGTACGGGACCTGGGAAGCCTCTATGAACTGGTTGTTGACAAAGGTGGAAAAAAGAACATTCTTTATCTAACAAAGGACGGCCAGTATATCATCTTCGGGAGGATTTTCGATAAATCCCGGCAGAATCTCACCCAGGACCGGCTCCAGGAAGTGAGCAAGATTGATTTCTCAAAGATCAGGCTCGACGATGCCATCCAGATCAAGCAGGGATCGGGGACAAAGAAGCTGGTTATGGTGACCGATGTCCACTGTCCTTACTGTCGCAAAGCCTTCACCTGGCTGAAGGGCCAGAAGGATTTCACGTTGTATGTCTTCCTCTTTCCTCTTGACAGCTATCCCAAATCAAAGGAGAAGAGCGTCAGGATTCTCTGCTCAAAAGATCCTGCTTCTGCGCTCGAACTGGCAAAGGCGGATAAGGATATCGCTGCGGACAGGTGTGCCGAAGGGGAAAAGAAGCTTGAACGGCAGATAAAGGCTGCCCAGGAGATGGAGATCTCCGGTACGCCCCTCTTTGTTCTGGAAGACGGCACAAAAATTGGCGGGTTCAATCAGCAAGCCCTGGAGAAATACCTCAAATAGAAGAGATCGTCAGCAGGGAGGCCCGGGCAGTTACCTGCCCCGGCCTCCAGTTCTTCCCCCCCGCTTTTCCTCT
>CAYQXL010000004.1:0-45212 GCA_964421445.1 uncultured Pseudomonadota bacterium | reverse complement strand
CCCCCGCTTTTCCTCTTTAAAGAAGAGAACCTTTATCCTTGAGTCAATCGACCAGTTTTTGTATGATATGAGAAATGGAGGAGAGAGGGATGAAGCTGAAGGACAGAGTGGCCATCCTCACGGCCGCTGCGGGCGCCGGTATAGGCCAGACAACGGCCCGGACGTTCGCCCGTGAAGGAGCGGTTGTTGTGGTGACCGACGCCCACGGAGAGAGGGCACTCGCTGTTGCCCGGGAAATAGAGCGGGATTCGGGTGTTAAGACGATGGGTATGGCCTGCGATGTGACCCGGAGGAAGCAGGTCGACGAGGTGATCGACGCAACCCTGTCGAGGTTCGGCAGAATCGATATTCTTTTCAATAATGCCGGTACGAACAGACCTTCTCCTGTTACCGACATTACCGATGAAATGTGGGACCTTGTTCTCAATACGTCACTGAGGGGGGGCTTTTACTGCACCAGGGCGGTTCTCCCTGCCATGATCAGCCAGGGTTACGGACGGATTGTAAGCGTGGCCTCTGTGGCAGCCTATATGGGACTCAAGGCAGGCCACGCCCACTATGCTGCGGCGAAAGCAGGCGTCATGGCATTTACGCGGTGTGTGGCCATGGAGATGGCCGAGCACCACATAACGGCAAACACGATAGCCCCAAGCTTTATTTTCAATGAGTTTATTCCCCATATCTATCCTGATGATGAGATCGACAGGATGTACAGGGATATCCCCTATCCACGAAAAGGGACGCCCCAGGATGTTGCGAACACAGCACTCTTTCTTGTATCGGACGAAGGGGAGTATGTCACTGGCCAGACGATCTGTGTAACCGGCGGGAGCTGGATGAGATAGGTGGTCTGGTGGAGATAATGATAGTGGTTCTGTCTTCGGGATTTCATGGAACGAACAGACGAGCATAGAAACGGGGGAGGTTTGAATGATTACAAAGTTGAGTCCGGCTGAACTTTTCAAAGCCTGTGATCCTGATCTGTTTCCATTTGATACGACAGCCGATCTGGAGAATTTCGATGGTACCATAGGTCAGGAAAAAGCGCTCCGGGCCCTTGATTTCGGATTGACCATGGATTCGATGGGGTTCAACATTTTTGCCCTCGGTGAAAGCGGAACAGGGAAGCGAACGACGATCATGGCCCTCCTTTCCGACAAGGCTGCAGGGGAACAGGTTCCGAACGACTGGTGCTACGTGTATAACTTCAAAGATCCTGACGTTCCCCTCGCCGTTGCCCTCGGTCCCGGAGAAGGGGCTCTCTTTCAGAGGGAGATGGACGAGTTTATTACCATCCTCCGGTCCGAGATTCCGAAGGCCTTCGAGTCAAAGGAGTACGAGATCCAGAAGAGCAAAATTCTCGACGAATTTCAGCAGAAGCAGTCTGAATACTTGTCCCGGCTCGACGAAGAGGCGAGAACCAGGGGTTTTGCCGTGAGAAAGGCCCCGGCAGGCGTTCTCGTTGTGCCCCTGAAAGAGAACGGCGAACTTCTGACGAAGGAAGAATTCGACGGTCTCGATGAAAAGGAGCGGAAACGACTGGAAGAGATCGGAAAATCGTTTCAGGAAAAACTGAACGATATCGTCCGGGTGCTGAGGGAAGCAGAGAAACTGGTCAGGGACATGATCAACAAACTGGACAGGATGATCGTTCTCGACATTCTCGATCCTCTTGTCGATGGATTAAAGACGAAATACGGAACGAATGAGAAGATTGTCGCCTATCTCGATCATGTAAAGGACGACCTCCTCTCCCATATAGATGAGTTTCGCGCATCGGAAGAAGCTCCTGCGCCCCTGCCGTTTCTGAAAATGCCCAAACAGGAGCCCTCGTTCACCCGGTTTGCCGTGAACGTTATCGTCAATAACGGTGATCAGAAGGGAGCGCCGGTCGTCTTTGAAAGCAACCCGACCTACCTCAATCTCTTCGGCCGAATCGAGTATAAGATGGTCTACGGCATGGCTGTCACCGATTTTTCCCAGATCAAGGCAGGTTCGGTCCATAAGGCCAACGGAGGCTATCTTGTTGTCGATGCCCTTGACCTGCTGAGGAATACCTTCTCCTATGACGGGCTCAAGAGAGCGTTGAAGCACCGGCAGATCAAGATTGAAGATATTCTTGAACAGTATCGTCTGATGAGCACAACGGCGCTCAAGCCGGAGGCGATTCCGCTCAACGTCAAGGTTGTGATCATGGGGAGTCCTTACCTCTATTACATGCTCTACAACTACGACGAAGAGTCACGGGATCTCTTCAAGGTGAAAGCGGATTTTGACAGCCGGATGGAACGGACCGACGGGAATATCCATAAATATGCCGCCTATATTGCCCAGGTGCAGAAGGAAGAGGGGCTCCTCCCCCTTCACAGGACGGCGGTGGCAAAGATCGTCGAATACGGAGCGCGGTTTGCAGACCATCAGGACAAGCTTTCCACGCGGTTCAGCGATATAGGGGATCTTGTGCGGGAGGCCCACTACTGGGCAAAAAAAGCCTCCAGCCCTGTCGTGGAGCGTGAACATGTGGGAAAGGCGGTAAACGAAAAAGCCCTCCGGGTGAACCGGATAGAAGAGCGGATGAGGGAAATGATGCTCGAAGGGACCCTCATTGTCGATACGGGGGGAGCAAAGGTTGGACAGGTGAACGGCCTTGCTGTTCTCGATCTCGGTGACTACCGGTTCGGCAAACCATCCCGCATTACGGCGAAAACGTATACGGGACGGGCGGGAATCGTCAATATCGAACGGGAAACGAAGATGAGCGGTCGTATTCACGAAAAAGCCATTCTCATCATCACAAGCTATCTGGGCAGCAAATATGCCCGGTCAAAACCGATCAGCCTGTCAGCATGGATCACTTTTGAACAGCTCTACGAAACGGTGGAAGGGGACAGCGCCACCTGTGCCGAGCTCTATGCACTTCTCAGCAGCATCGCCGGCGTTCCCCTCAGCCAGTCGTTTGCGGTGACGGGATCCATGGACCAGAATGGTGATGTGCAGCCCATAGGGGGGGCGAACGAAAAAATTGAAGGATTCTTCGATCTCTGCAAGATGCGTGGTCTCGACGGGTCACAGGGAATCATTCTCCCCAGGAGAAATGTAAAGAATCTCGTTCTCAAGGATGAAATTGTCGAAGCTGTCGGGAATGGCCTCTTTACGATCTACGCGATCGAGAAGATGGAAGAGGGGCTCGAACTCCTGACAGGACTGAAGGCCGGAGAGCGCGGTGAAGATGAGACGTATCCCGAGGGTACAATCAATTTTTTCGTAGAAAAGCGGCTTACCGAAATATCAGAGGCCATGGAAAAAAGCAAGGGGCCGAAAAACGGCGACGAAGGGCCATCAAAGAAGGACGAATAGGCCCGGAACAGAACGCTGAAAAAAGTCTTCATTTTTTACTTGACAAATAAACAATCATCTTTTATGATAGATACATCATGTTAAATAATTCACATAACAACATGAAGAACAAACAGGGATGGTTCAGTTCTCCCTTTGGTAAGGCAGAAACAGGGAACAAAACGGCGAATCACCCCCTGTGCTGGTGCATAAATTCACAAATAGCGTTTTTACTCTGACAAATCACCTCCATAAGCTTCTCATAATAACCCCCCTTCCCCCTGGGTTCCCCCCCAGGGGGTTTTACTTTACAACGGCTCGGTGACTACGTTATAATTCTTCCATGGGGCTATCAACGGTAAACATGTATACAGGCGGTGTCATGAGTCTTCTCATGGCAGCAGGCCCGGTGGCGAAGACGGTTATCCTGATTTTGTTCATTTTTTCCCTCGTCTCATGGGCCATCATCTTTCTCAAAGCCAGACAGTACAAGAGCGTTGAAAAGGCAGGAGACCAGTTCTTCAAACAGGTCCGGGAGGTCGGATCATTCAAAAAACTGATATCCACGTATCGTGACAGTGCCGATAATCCTTTTTATAAGCTTGCCGTCGCGACGTACAAGGAGATCAGTTCCCGGCAGAGAGAGAATCCCAGAGTAGAACCGGAAACGATACCTGTCATTGAAAATGCCCTCAGAATCACCATCAGCGAAGAATCGTCCCGACTCGAGCGGCGACTGACCTTTCTTGCAACGACGGCGAACGCAGCACCCTTTATTGGTCTTTTTGGAACAGTCTGGGGTATTATGGATTCATTCCGGGAAATCGGGTTGAGGGGGTCGACCAGCCTTTCCGTTGTTGCGCCTGGTATCAGCGAGGCGCTTATTGCAACGGCGATCGGTCTTGCAACGGCCATACCGGCTGTTCTCGCCTACAATTATTTCAATGGAAGACTGAAGCGTATTGTGGCCAGGATGGATAATGCCGCCCTCTACATTTTAAATATTCTTGACCGATGAAGCTTTCCAGGGAATCAAAAGAGCCTCTTTCGGAAATCAACGTTGTTCCTCTCGTCGATATCATGCTTGTCCTTCTCATCATTTTCATGATTACTGCCCCTATGCTCCAGCACGGGATGAACATCGACATACCGAAGGTGACGGCCCGGCCCCTTCCTGCAAAGGAAGAGACACAGATACTGAATATCACCCGCGACAAAGGGCTTGTGCTCAATGAGAAAAAGATCGCCAGCAAAGATCTGAAAGCGGCTGTCCAGTTTCTCTTTGCCAACAGGAAGGACAAAGAGATTTTTCTCCGGGCCGACAAGGATGTCCCCTACGGTTTTGTGGTCCAATGCATGGGGACAATCAGGGAAGCGGGAATCGATAAGATCAACATTGTGACGAAACCGTTAGAAGAGCGATGAGAGAAGAAGCCTGGTACAGAATGCTCGTTGTATCATTGGCCGTCCATATCGTCCTCATCGGTGCCTTCAGTTTTACCTTTCCCGGTGGCAGAAGAAAGGCTCCTTCCATCTCTACCTACTATTCTGTCAATCTTGTCGGAGGACTGACCAGTCAGCCGGCAGGGGGAGAGGGCAAGGGTACGGTGCCGGAAAAGCATTCTGCTCCCCCGAAGCCGACGCCACCCTCTCCGGCGAAAGAGACAAAGGCTGTTAAGACCCCTCCCCAGAAACCGCTTCCTGTAAAAGAGGAAAAGAGCGTTTCCCTCTCGAAGAAGAGAGTTGTGGAAAAGACACCGACAGCCGCTCCGTCGAAGCAAGACATCTCGCACCTTGAAGACAGGTTACGGGAGATGAGAAAACGGTCCGCCCCTCTCGATGTGACAGGGTCCCGGGGCGGGGCAGGGGGAACAGGTCCGGGAGGACTCCCGGTGTCCGGCTCAGGTGAGGGAGGGAGGGCTCTTGATCCTGCCACCGAACGGTACCTCGTCTCTGTCTGGAACAAGATCAAATCAGCATGGGCTTTGCCGGGAATGTCGTCGCAAAAGAAGAACCTGGAGACGATTGTTACCATACGGATACGGAAAGACGGGCGTATCGTCGATGTCAACATGGAAAGACGATCAGGGAACCGTCTCTATGACGAGACGGTGATGCGCGTCCTTCGCAGCGTAGATCCGCTCCCCTCGATTCCTGATTCCCTCAATACGGACGAGCTTGAGGTGGGATTCCGGTTTCTTCCCGGTGAACTGAGTTGACGCTCATAGAGAGCGGGATTCTCGGCGCCATCCAGGGGGTTACCGAGTTTCTTCCTGTCAGCAGTTCAGCTCACCTTATCGTTGTACCCCACATCTTTCACGTCGACCAGAATAACGTTAACAAATTGACCTACGATGTGATGCTTCACCTGGGAACGCTGATCGCCGTACTGTCCCTGTACGGCGGACGGTTTGTCCAGATCGTCCTCGAAGGACTGGTAGACTACAGGGAGGGTTTTTTTAAGAACAGTCTTCTTACAAAGCTCATTGTGGCAACGGTGCCTGCAGCAGCAGGAGGTCTGGTGTTCAAGGATGTCATCGAGAATATGCTGCGAAGCGCCAACGTTACGGTGGTAATGCTGGTCATCGTGTCCCTGGTCATGATCGTCGGTGAACGGATCCATAGGACGGGAAGCAGGATTTCCATGTCCTACCCCGTTGTCCTGATGATCGGATGCGCCCAGGCCCTGGCCCTTATTCCCGGAACGTCGAGAAGCGGGATCACGATCATGGCCGGCATCATCCTTGGACTGAGAAGATCCGATGCCGTTGACTTCTCGTTTCTTCTTTCGATCCCGATCATTCTCGGTACTGCACTCTACGAGATGCGCCATGTTGCTGTCGGAGGAGAGGGTCTTTCCGTCTATGTGGCAGGAATGGTGGCGGCCTTTGTCTTTGGTCTGTTAAGTCTCAAATTTCTTATCACCTATCTCAAAAAGCACTCATTCGATCTCTTCGCCTTCTATCGTATCGGATTAGCCTTCCTCATCCTTTTTCTTACGTGACAGCCGATGGAGAAGACCGGTCAGGGCGTGAACGATCCTGTTACGGAACAGGTAGAGGACTACCGTCAACATAAGGGCCAGCAATGTAAGGACAAGAAACTCGCGGTAGTTCTCGTTCTTGACCGCTGTGCCCTGGAGTGTAAGCATGAGGGTTCCGGGAAAACGGCCGAGAAGATTCATGAAGAGGAAGTCGACAAATTTTATATGCGTGAGACCGAGAAGGTAGCAGAGAGAATCCTTCGGGAACCCGGGAATGAGGAAGAGAATGAAGGCTATGTGAAGGCCTTTGTGGGTAACGAAGAAGTTAAATTTGTCGATATACCGTTTTTTGACGATCTTTTCCACATATCTCAACCCATATCGCCGGCTTAACCCGAAAGCGATTGTCGACCCGATTGTGAGACCTACCGTGGAAAGCACTGATCCCAGGAAGTTGCCATACAGGAAACCGCCGACAAACCCGGTCAATTCGCCTGGTATGGGAGCAACGATAACCTGGAGGGCCTGGACGACGACAAAAACGATCACGGAAAAAGGCCCGAAAGACATGATGAAGGATCGCAGTTTTTTTGGATCGAAGAAATACCGGTAAAAGTCAAGAATGTTGTGCCAGCCGCCCTCGTGGTAGACGATGAAGATAAGGAAAAGAAGGGCAAACGCTGCCAAGCCGAGGATGATGCGGAGGAAGATTGTTGTCGAATAGGATTTGACGAGGGATCTCTTCTTCAATACTGGATCGCCACCGTTCTCAAGACTTCGTCAACAGTTGTCTGTCCCTGGAGGAGAAGGGTATTTGCGTAATCTCTGAGGGTCTTCATCCCTCCTTTGACTGCCTCCCGTCTGATGGCCTGGGTGTCGCTTTGCCGGGCAATGAGATGGCTGATCCCTTCGGTCACCTTCATGACCTCAAAAATTCCCACCCTTCCCTGGTATCCTGAATATCCGCACACTTCGCATCCCCGTCCCCGGTAGAGCTGTGACCCCGGGGGCAGATCAAGGTACCGGATCGTGTCGCCGTCAGGCGTGTAGGGCTCCCTGCACCGGCCGCATATCCTCCGGACGAGACGCTGGGCAATAACTCCGATAATCGATGTTGCGATGAGGAAAGGCTCCACCCCCATCTCAATGAGCCGGATACAGGTACTGAAGGCGTCATTGGCGTGAAGGGTCGTGAAGACAAGATGGCCCGTCAGCGCCGCTTCGACGGCAATCTTTGCTGTCTCCTGATCCCGTGTCTCTCCCAAAAGAATGATGTCTGGATCCTGCCTCAGGAAAGCCCGAAGGACCCGGGCGAAATCGAGGCCGATATCGGGATTGACCTGGACCTGATTGATGCCTTCGAGGTCGTACTCTATCGGGTCTTCAATGGTGGAGATGTTGACTTCCGGCCGGTTCAGTTCTGAGAGCGCGCTGTACAGTGTGGTTGTTTTTCCCGAGCCCGTAGGGCCGGTGACATAAATGATCCCGTAAGGCCGCTTGATCATCTCCCGGACCGTGGCAAGGACCGCTCCGTCGGTAATAAAATTGTCAAGGTTGAAACTGATCCCTCCCTTGTCGAGGATTCTGATCGCCACTTTCTCTCCGAATTTGGCTGGCATGGTGGAAACCCTGAAATCGACCGACTTCGTATCGAGTTTTACGGTAATCCGTCCATCCTGGGGAAGACGTCGTTCGGTAATGTCCAGTTTTGATATGATTTTTATTCTGCTCACCAGGGGGAGTTGGGCCCGTTTCGGAAGTGTCTGTTCTTCCTGGAGTACGCCATCAACGCGGCACCTGACACGGAGACCTTTTTCAAGGGGTTCGAGGTGGATGTCGCTTGCTCCCCGTTTGAGGGCAAGAGCGATGATACTGTTCGTGAGCCGGATGATCGGAGCCCCCTGCGCCTCTTTCTGAAGGTCGGTAAAACTGTTCTCTTCCCGTTCGTCCCGTATCTCTATCTCTTTGAGGATATCGGATTGTATGGCATCGATGGTGTCGAGAATACGGCCTGCATCATATCCTCTGTCGCCTTTGATCTCGTCTGCGGTGTTATTCTTCTGCCCTTCATCGGACTTCGGATCCGTCGCCGACAGACGGGAAAAGTCATTCTTGAGGAATCTCTGGAGATCGCCGTCTGAAATGGCAACAGGTTCTATGGCAACGCCTTTGACGAACTTTCTTACCTCGTCGAGGGCGAGGATATCGTGAGGGGTTACCATGCCGAGGGTCAGGGTGTTGTTGAAGTAGGCGATGGGGAGTACATGGTGCCGGGTGATAAGCGGATAGGGAATGAGGTTCAGAAGGGTGCTGTCGAGATTGAGCTTGGACAGGGGAACAAAGGTGACCCCTTTCTGTGTTGTGACCTCTTCAATCCGCTCGGCAAGGACCTTGTTGAGTCGTATGGACATAAAGGGGTGGCGATGGAGAAGCGTCATGAAATCATGCTTCTGCAGGACCATGAGTTCCACCAGGCTTTCCGTTGCCTGAACCGTAGCTGAACGGGGGCGGTCGGTAAGAAGGGACATCTCGCCGAAGCAGTCGCCGCTCTCCATGGTGGCGACGGTAAGATCCATTCCTATCGATATTTCCCGTTTTTTTACATCGACCCGTCCGTCCTTGATAAAGAACATTTCGTTTCCGATCGTCCCCTCTTTGACGATCATGGCAAAAGGAGGATATGTCCTCTCCTGGAGGACTTGTGCCAGGTCATTCAACTCGTCGGGACTGAAATCCCTGAAGAGCCCGAAGTTTTTCAGTCGTGATATGCGGTCCGGGTTGCCGGTCATAGTGTCCCCCCACAGTGATATGCCCGCCGCCACACTCGCCCATGTGTCGGTATGCTTCGTGTGCAGAGCAGGCCTGCGCACCGGTTAATTTGTCCTCTGTGAATGGCAGGTCACATTCCGAGGCAGGAATCGTACTCTTTCCCATGAACAGTATATGTTATTTGAAAAAAGAAATTAAGGATTTATTTGTTTTCCCGTTTTCGACGAAGGAGATCAGCTCAGAACCGGCCTTTTTGGACGGGCAGTCAATGCCTTGATCGCGTCCTTAAGACCGTCAACGGTCAACTCGAACATTGGGAAGACTTTGCCGATCGTGTCGACTGTGTAGTGATTCCAGTATGCTTTATGGGTCGGGTTGAGCCAGACGGCATGGGGAAAATGTTCCTTGATCTTGAGCATCCATTCGATGCCCGGTTTGTCGTTCGTATAGAAATAATCGATACAGCCATTGATATCAAACAGTTCGGAATAGGCCATCCGTGCATCGCCGACGATGAAGACTTTGTATCCTTTGTGATATGTCTGAAAGAGTTTTTCCGTTGGAAAATGTTTGTAATTGGCCATATCTTCATACATGTCCTGATAGATGCAGTTGTGGAAGAAATAGTATTTGAAGTCTTTGAAATGGTCTGTCTGGGTGGCAGCGGAAAAGAGCCGTTCACAGAGATCTGTGTAGGGCAGCATCGATCCCCCT
Organism: uncultured Pseudomonadota bacterium; assembly: GCA_964421445.1. Classification (GTDB taxonomy): domain Bacteria; phylum Desulfobacterota; class Syntrophorhabdia; order Syntrophorhabdales; family CAYQXL01; genus CAYQXL01. The sequence continues at coordinate 35,410 of CAYQXL010000004.1, read as the reverse complement.
GTGTCCATGAGGAGAAGAATCCGCACCGTGTTCTCCCGGGACCTGTTGAAGACGAGTTCGATCTCTCCCCCTTCCTTCGCTGTCTTGTCGATCGTTTCATCGACGTCGAGTTCTTCGAGAGATCCTTCCCGCTTGAGTTCTCTCAGCTTCTTCAGGGCCATCTTGATCTGACGGGTATCAAGGATGATGTCGTTTCTGTAGTTCCGGAACCGTCTCTCGCCGGCCACCTTGGAAGCTGACTGCATCCATGATTCACCGCCGACCCTGATGCCCCCCGGGTGATGTCCGTACGCACCGAAGGGAGATGTGCCGCCGGTGCCGATCCATTTTTTTCCTCCGTCGTGGCGTTCTGTCTGCTCCTTGAGACGTTCCTTGAATTGACGCATCAATTCGTCAAGATCGTGTTGCTTCCGGAATTCTTCAAGCTGCTTCTGAAATTCAGCCATCTCTTCCGGGCTCAGTTTTGGAAGTCTGTGAAGAGGGTTCTCCAGCCATTCCATAACCTTGTCGAGATCGACCGATTCGGTGACAATGCCACCGAAAAACTCCTGGAATGCAAGGTCGAACTGGTCGTAGTATGCCTCGCTCTTTACAAGGAAGGCCCGGCCCACATAATAGAGGTGGTTGAGGCTCGACTGAAAATGGCCTCCGTGAAGGGCTTCCATAAATGACATCCACTCCGTTACAGAGACAGGAATTCCCTTTTTACGGAGGAGAAAGAAGAAATCAGTGAACATTATTAATACCGTCTCTTGAAGCCGAATCCGCCTCCGCCGCCCTGGCCTGACTGAATCTTGATGAACCGTTCCGTATCCTGCTCGTTTTTCAGCAAGGTACCGATGAAGGGAATCTCGGCGGCGATCTTTTCCGTATGAATTCCGCCGAGGGTCAGGGCTTTGATCCAGTCGAGGAGTTCACTTGTCGACGGTTTTTTTCTCAGGCCATCAACTTCCCTGATCCAGTAGAATTTTTTGATGGCCTCCTTGACCAGTTTCATTTCGATGTCAGGATAGTGAACCTTTACGATCCGTTCCATCATTTCGCCGTCAGGGAACTCGATGTAGTGAAAGATACACCGTCTCAGGAAAGCGTCAGGGAGTTCCTTTTCCGAGTTGCTGGTAATGATAACGATAGGTCTGTGCTTTGCCGAGACCTCTTCGTCCAGTTCGGGGATATGGAAGGACATCTGGTCGAGTTCATTGAGGAGGTCGTTGGGAAACTCAATGTCGGCCTTATCAATTTCATCGATGAGGAGAACGACCTTCTCATCGGCCATAAAAGCCTGCCCCAGTTTGCCCTGCTTGATATATTTTCTGATGTCCGAGATATCTTTGTCTTTGAACCGGGCGTCATTGAGTCGCTGAACCGTATCGTAGACATACAGACCATCTTTTGCCTTGGTTGTCGATTTGATATTCCATGTATAGAGCTTCTTCTCGAGAGCCCTGGCGATACTGAAAGCGAGGAGGGTCTTTCCTGTTCCCGGTTCACCTTTTATGACGAGTGGCTTGCCGAGGGCGATAGCCACGTTCACAATCTCCATGAGTGCCTTTGATGCGATGTAGTCGTCACTTCCCTTGTAATTCTGAGCAGCCTGTGCCATTACGGCCTCCTTCGTATCGTGAAAAATATCACGTATAGTATAAGGGTTGCCTGTACCTTTGTCAACGGAACCTCCGGCGCCGGTGACGGCGGTGATCCTTGCTTTTTCGGCCGATTGTGATAAGAAAAGGATAGGAAATAAAAACAAAGGAGGATGCCATGGTCCAGATCGAATTGAATGACGAAGAGGCGAAGGTTCTCCAGAATGTCCTCGAGAACTATGGTACCCATCTGAGAATCGAGATTGTCGGTACCTACAGAAAGGAATTCCGTGATGCCCTGAGGGCCAGGGAGAGTGTTGTGACCCAGATTATTGAGGTCCTCAGGAAGGCGCGGGGAGACGAGAGCTGAGATTTGCCGTCTTCCGTGACGTGTGAGGAATGACCGTGTCTGTCTTCCTCGCCGGAAAATCGGGGTCCATACCCCAGGTCTCCGTTAGTTCTCCGCCGGGGGCGGCAGGATGGCTTGCCGAATGTGCCTGCTGTCCTCCCGACTATCCCGTGACACGTGCCTTTCATAGCCGTGAGCGACAAATATGTCGAGTGTGCCCGCCACCTCGACAATTTTCTTCCTCTCGCCATGTCCCGGAAGGGGTATGGTTCCCTATACCATAATAATATCACTACCATCTGAGGCTTTTTACGATGGCATGGATATTGCTTCATCCTGAGAGAAGAATATAGTAAGGAGGCATTATGAAAAAAGTTTTTGTAGCAGTTATGGTTCTTGGTATCCTGGCACTGGTAACGGCAGCATATGCTTTCGGGCCGGGAGGCATGGGCGGAAGGGGCGGATGCGGTGACTGTATCGGCGGTTTTGGTGGTGGCCCCGGCGGTTTGGGAAACCTCAATCTGTCCAAAGAACAGGCCGACAGGATGTGGCAGTTGAGAGAAAAATTCCAGACTGACACGAGGGATTCCCGATACCAGATGTTTCAGGCGAGACGGGAGCTTCGGGACCTCTACAGCGACCCGAAAACCGATCAGAATGCTCTGTTGGCAAAGCAGAAAGAAGTGAATGAACTGAGAAAGAGAATGCAGGACAAGATGGCGGAGATGAAAGTCGCTGCCCGAAGCATTCTGACCCCTGAACAACTGAAACAGTGGAACGAGATGCCCCGAGGCCGCGGGCATGGCATGGGCCGCGGGTGTGGTGCCGGAGGATTTGGACCGGCAAACTTCCGCGGAATCGTTGACAAAAAGGCAGGATCAACGCTATAGTCTGAGGGGGAAGGGGCTTTGAAGGCCCCTTTCCCCTCCGCTCTCAGGAGGAAAGAGGATGAAACGGGTTATTATCGGCGTGGTGCTCACAGTTGTGACAGGAATCTTCTTCGTTTCCTGCGCGGCAACGGATTACCAGCGGTACAACACACAGGGTGGTGCGGCAATCGGAGGGGCCCTCGGAGCGATAGCAGGTCAGGCGATAGGCGGGAACACAGCGGGAACGCTCATCGGAGCCGGTAGCGGCATGCTTATTGGTGCTCTTGTGGGAAATGCGATGGATCAGAACCAGGCCTACGGCCGTTCCTCTAATTCAAATCCCAATTACGGATCGAATTACGGTGCCTCTCCTGATCAGGGAGATGTCCCTCCCGGTGAGTGGGTCACGGTGCCGGGACGATGGGTCAATGGCCAGTGGGTGCCGTCTCATAAAGCATGGGTGCCGGTCAATCCATGATCAGATGCCTTCTTTTTGCACTACTCCTTGTTGCGCCAGCCCTTTCCCTGGAGGCTCAGGATTCGTATTCTGAGTTTGAGCAGGGACTGGACCTGACGGAGCCCCAGAGGCTGAGAATGGAGGAGATGAAAAGAAGGTATGTGAACGAAATGCGGCAACTGCAGCGGGAATCGCTCAACAGAAAAGCCCTCTTCCGGGAACTGGTGAGGAATTCAGACCAGAACAGGGAACGAATCGGCCGCCTCAGAAGGGAGATGGAGGGGATCGAGGCCTCAAAAGGGAGTGCGTATAAAGAATACCGGTCGGAAGTGGTCAGATCTCTCAATGAAAGGCAGCGGGAAAGGTATAACCGGTTCTGTGATATAGAAAACAAGCGGACCATTCGTCGGTTCAGACACAGAGGATATGGGAATTAACCGGAAGGCGGTTACATTTCCTTCCCTCATTTTCGGGGTCCTTTTCCTCCTGATTTCTTTGGCTGGTCTTTTTCAGATACATATTATCAGGAAGAATGCCGATGACCTTCTCCGGAATGAAGGGGACATTCTCGTCAGAAATATTTCCAAAGAGATCCATCTCAGCCTCGAATACCTGACGCTCGTAGAAAAATCAGGTCCTCTGCTCACGCCGAGCTTTCTCAATATCATGGCTTACGATGAAGCGGTGACCGAGTATGTCTATGCCACGGCCCTCAAGGCGTCTCCGTCGAACCTTGATGAGCTTCCCTTCTCCCGGGTTCTATATGTGGACAGGCAGGGAAGGGTTCTGTCGAGGAAAGGGGAAGCGTTTGCGTTTGCGCCCCATCTCCCCCGCCTTGTATCAGGTGAGAAGAGCCTTTTTCTGAAACTCCCCGGAGCTGACGACCGTTCCCTGGTCATGGGTATCAGGTCGGGAGAACATTTCGTTTTTGTGAAACTTGTGACCGGTGAACTCGAGGAGCTGCGAAAACGTTTTGTCATCAGGGATATCCTTGAAAGTGAGGAAAAACGTCTGAATGTTGTCGGGATACGGCTCCTGGACAAAAAGGGGACCGAGTATCTGTCCGTAAGCGAGGAGAAGCGGGAAGGTATGGTGATGGTCCTTAAGAAACCTCTGGACACAAGGTTTATGCCGGGATTTGCGATCGAGATTCTCCTCTCCCGGAAAGGGGTCCAGGAGGTCATTCAACGGACAAGCATCAGTTTTGTGGCCATACTTCTCTTTTTGGCCGTAGCCGGCGGCTTCAGCGTTTATGCCATCTTTCTTCTTCACAGACGATACGAGAAGAGAATGCAGATCCTGGAAAAGGAGATGGAACTTAAAGAACGTCTGATATCGCTTGGCCGTCTTGCATCAGGCATGGCTCATGAAATCAAGAACCCTCTGAATGCCATCGGCCTTTCGGTACAGAGACTGAAGAGGGAATTCTCCCCTGAACCGGAAAGGAAAGGGGACTACGATCTTTTTGTCGATGTCATACGATCGGAATTGGGGCGGGTGGACAGGATTGTGGAAGAGTTTCTCCTTTCCGCCCGGTCCCATGCACCCTTCCTTCCGGAGAATCTCGTTGTTCTCGTTGATGAGGTGATGCTTCTTCTTCGGGAGAGAGCAGAATCACAGGAGATTTCTCTCATTTCTCACCTCCATGGCGAGATCGTCATCGAGTGTCAACGTGAAAGGCTCAAACAGGTATTCTATAATATTCTTCTCAACGCGATCGAGGCAATCGGCCGGAAGGGAGCGATAAATATCCGATCGAAGATGGAAGGGAAGATGGTCAGAATCACTGTTTCCGATTCGGGACCAGGTATCGGTCAGGACGTTCTCCACCTGATCTTTGACTATCATTATACGACAAAGGATAAAGGCATGGGGCTTGGTCTCCCCATTTCTTACATGATCGCCAAGGACCACGGCGGCGACATACGGGTTGTGACGGAGGAAGGAAAGGGCGCCTCTTTCGCCATTACACTTGCCTGCCGTCATCCTGCGGAAGAGAGAGGGGACGGGAAGGCCGGAACATGATTGTTGATACGAAGACACGAGGGGGTACGAGTGGAACGGGCAAACATTCTCATCGTTGAGGACGAGACAACACAGCGAATGCTCCTGGGAGGTCTCCTTGTCAAGGAAGGCTACGGGGTGAAGATGGCCGGGGACGGCACAGAGGCGATGGGAATCTTTCTCGATGCACCTATCGATATAGCCCTTCTCGACTACAGACTTCCTGATACGGATGGCCTCACCCTGCTGAAATCATTCAAAGAGATCAATCCGGAGGTTGACGTCATCATGATTACGGCCTTCGGAAGCATTGAAAATGCCGTCGGTGCCCTGAAAGCAGGGGCTACCGAGTATCTCACAAAACCCATCGATCTCGATGATCTGCTCTTTAAGATGAAACGGATCGAAGAGAAGAAACATCTGGTGAGGGAAAACAGGCTCCTGAGGGAAACGCTGAAAGACAGGTTAAAATCGGAGCACTTCATTTATGCCAGCGAAAAGATGAACGAAGTGGCGAGCCTCATCGTAAGGGTTGCCCAGACCGATTCAACGTGCCTCATTCTCGGCGAGAGCGGCGTCGGAAAGGAAGTTGTGGTCAATCTTATCCATGAACTGAGCAACCGGAAGGATCAGCCCTTTGTCAAGGTCAATTGTGCTGCAATCCCTGAAACCCTGCTCGAAAGCGAACTGTTCGGCTATGAGAAAGGAGCCTTCACCGGCGCGTACCAGAGGAAGCTGGGAAAGTTTGAAGCATCGAATAAAGGGACGATCTTTCTCGATGAGATCGGTGACATGTCACCGATCATCCAGTCAAAACTCCTGAGGGTGATACAGGAGAAAGAAGTGGAGAGGCTCGGGGGGCTTCATCCGGTGAAGGTCGATGTCCGGATTGTCGTTGCGACGAACAAGAATCTGGACGAAGAAGTCAAGGCGGCGAGGTTCCGGGAAGATCTCTACTACCGGCTCAATGTGGTCACGATACAGATTCCTCCTCTCAGGGAACGAAAAGAGGATGTTTCTCCTCTTATGGACCGTTTTGTCAAGCGTTTCAGCGATTTACACGGGAAGAACGTGAAAGGTTTTACCCGGGAGGCCAGGGATCTCCTCATGAAGCACGACTATCCGGGAAACGTCAGGGAACTGGAAAACATGATTGAGCGGGCGGTTGTGCTGACACGGGGTGACTATGTCAGCAGGGAAGATCTCCCGGCAATCAGGGAAGACAGGGAACAGGTGGCCGAAGGGGATATGAGGGGCGTTGTGGGGTCGGTGGAGAAGAAGATGATTGTCGAAGCCCTCGCGAAAGCCCAGTGGATTCAGACGAAGGCAGCCGAAATAATAGGGATCAGCGAGAGGATGCTCCGATATAAGATGAAGAAGTATGGTATCAGGAAAGACGGGGTTTCCTGAGCGCTTTTCCCATGGAAAAGGCGTTTCCGAGACAAGGGCCGAGGCCATAATACTTACGGATCTCCGGTGCATAGACAAGGGGTCGCATCTTTTCCACGTCCGGAACCCCCTGGTCGTTAATGATCGATTCTTCCGCCTTAAGGTCGACGATTTCACCGATGAAGAGGGTGTGAAGACCGAGTACGTGGGTGTGGATGAGCTGGCATTCGAGAATGAGGGGAAATTGGTCGAGGTAGGGGGCGTGAACATGTTCGGCCGGGACGGCGGTGAATCGTGTATCACCTATTTTGTCCGTTTTTCTGCCTGAGGTGACACCAAAAAAATCGACCTCCCGGACCTGATTCTCCGAAGGAACGTTGACGGTAAAAGCCTTGTGAAGGGATAGGCCGCTGTAGGTGTATGTGGCTTTCCGGAGTGAGACGGAGATACAAGGGGGTTCGGAACAGCAGATTCCTGTCCAGGCGGCGGTCATGACGTTCGGAACATCGTTCTCATCATAGGTTCCTATGACGAAAACGGGTGTCGGAAAGGCTATGGCCCGTGGGCCGATCGATCGTTTCATGGCATCGTCCTCCTTTGTCCTGCAAAGCGACTGCTATTGTAGCACAAACAGTATGACCGGCGCCACGACAGGCCGTGAAGGGGAAGCTATTCAGGAAGTTTGCCGACTATGGTATAAATAAGAGTTGACAAGGTGGTGCGGACCCCCTGTCTCACTGTGTGGTTTTCCCCCAGTCGGCCCGCCCGGTGACCGGGATGGATGAAAAGGAAAGGCGGAGCGGAATGGACAGAGACGGCCAGTGCGAAATAGCCCTTGTCAAGTCGGAACGGAAACTCCGGTCGCTCCTTGATCTGGGGCGGCTGATCGGGCTCGATCTCCGCCTCGACGAGATGATACTCGCCATCGGACAGAAGGCCGCAGAGACGATGGACGCCAACGGCTTCAGGGTCTTTCTGTATGATTCCCGGCGCGATGAATTGTGGAGCAAGGTCAGTCTCAATAATAACCATGAAGAACTCCGCTTTTCGGCGGATCAGGGTATTGCAGGCCACTGCCTCAAAAACGGGGTTACAGTCAACATAGGGAGAGAGGACGATAGCCGCCGTTTCCGGGAGATAGCAGTGCCCGGAGAGGATGTGGCAGGTGGTACGCTCCTCAGTATGCCATTTTACGGACGTTCAGCCCAGCCCTTGGGTGTGATCCAGGTGATGGATACGGGAGCAGCAGACCGGTTTTCCACGGAAGACGAGATCTTTCTCCAGATGTTCGGGAATCAGGTAGCGGTCTTCGTCGAAATGGCTCACCTTCAGAAAGCCCGCATCGAGGCTCTGGAAGAAGCCCGGAAGGAGGCCGAACGGTTGGGCCGGGCAAAAGGGAAGGCATTGGACCACCTGTCCCATGAACTGAGAACACCCATGGCCCTGATTCAGGGGACGCTCAAGATTCTTCAGCGGAGACTGGAAAAAAAAGGGTGTGACGGCGGACAGGGAACGTTCTTTGAGGACATGGAGCGTTATCTCGGTCGCCTTCAGCGTATTCAGAGAGAATCGGACAAGATCCTCAGGGCCTACCATGATTCTGAAACAGCGGCCGTTATGAAGGAGATGGGGGACCTCCTTCACCGGACAGGCAGGGACCATCCGCTCCCCCATAGCGTTGAAAGGGGATGGAACGATGTCAGACAATGGGTCGAAGAGCATCAGCCGGAAGAGGTCCGTGACCTGACGACAATTGTTCTTCATCCGTTTTTGTCGGAGAGGATAGGAACGGCACGAGCCCGCATGGGCAGGCGAAATGTTGACCTGTTTCTGAAGGGGGATGAAAGCCGATCGATTGTCATGGATCGAACGGTTCTGGCGGACGTTATAGACGGGGTACTAAAAAATGCTGTCGAAAACACGCCTGATGGCGGTACAATAGAGGTTGTGATAGGTGAAGAGAAGAGTACGATCCTGATCGCCGTCAGTGACTCGGGGATAGGCATATCGAAACCTGATGTTGCCGGTATCTTTGATGGTCTTTTTCACGTCGACGGAACTGACCTCTATCGCTCCAAAAAAGCGTACGATTTTGGGGCCGGAGGCAAAGGACTCGATCTTCTTCTTGCAAAGATCTACGGGAAAAAGTACGGGTTTTCCCTGTCGATCGAGACAAAACGGTGCGGATACATGGAGGAAAACGCTGTCTCCTGTCCCGGGGACATACAGTTGTGTGCTTACTGTACAACCGGTGATGACTGTGCGGCGTCGGGTGGAACGACACTCTCCCTCCGTTTCCCCGGCGAAACGACCGGTGGATATAATCATGAGGAGGCCCGTGAGGCTCCCGGAAACAAAAAGGATACCCTTATATGAAAGAGAAAGCCCCACTCATTGATCTCATCATCCATGATCTCACCGGACCGCTGTCCATCGTGTCGACGAGCGTGGAAGGCCTCCTGAAAAAGAGAGACCGGTATGGAGAGATACCGGAAAAACAGAGAAAAACCCTGGAGCGCGTGCTGAGAAATTCAAACAAGGCCCAGCGCCTCCTCCAGGAGATGATTGAGGTCTACAGAGCGGAGGAAGAACTCTTCCGGCGGGAATATTTCACCATTGCCGAGATACTGAGGGAAGCGCTCGCAGGAGCCATCGAGGTCATCGATCCCGAGGAGGGCGATATTCTCGCAACAGCCCGGTCGTACGATGAATTCATCCATCTTCTCGCACAGTACGGACTGAATGTCGAAGTGACGGGACGATACGGGAAGGAACCATTTCTTCACGATCCAAAAAAAGTTGAACAGATTATTAGAAATCTGATCTCCAATGCGTTAAAATACAGAAAACAGTATGTCAAGATCACGATTTCCGGCGACGATGACCTGATTATTACTGTTGAAGATGATGGAGCGGGAATACCCAAGGAGAAGCAGGATTATATTTTTAAACGTTTTTTTCACGTCGAGGATAAGCCGGAGATTGATATTCAGAAAGGTCTTGGTTTCGGCCTTTCGTGTGTAAAGACTCTTATTGAAACGATGGACGGTGCCATATCCGTCTTCAGCGGGGAAGGGCAGGGAACCTGCTTTACAATCCGAATCCCTTCCTTTGAACCACAATGTCCCAAGGAGGATACAAAATGAGTCAATCCGTTCTGGATGGTAAGAGAATTCTCGCAGTAGATGACGAACCGGACGTATTGTCGGTTCTGCAAGAGGAAATACTGGACGCATGTCCCCGGTGTACCTTTGACAAGGCAACGACCTTTGAAGAAGCGTCGAAACGTCTGGACCAGGAAACATACGATGTTGTTATTCTTGACATTATGGGCGTGAGGGGTTTCGATCTTCTCGATAGCGCAGTAAAAAAGAATCTGAAGGTTGTGATGCTTACAGCCCATGCCCTCAGTCCTGACGCTCTCAAGAAATCCTTTGACATGAAGGCACGGGCATATCTGCCAAAGGAGAAACTTGGGGAGATCGTTCCGTTTCTGGAGGATGTCTTCAAGTATGATCATGCCACAGGCTGGAAAAGGATGATGGATAAGCTGTATGATTTCTTCAATGATACCTTCGAATCTGACTGGGAAAAGAAGACAGGCATGGACTGGCGTGAATGGAGCGGCAAGTCAGCTCTTTAAATCAGTTACAGGAGAAATGGCCGGACTGAAGGGTGATCGGCTGGCACCTGTGATCACCCTTCCTGTTTTTTCTCCCTCTGTCCGGAGGCCCGGACCCTGACCGGTGACGGCTACAGGTCTGTACTCCGTCGTCATTACCTCGGAATCGCACCTTTTTATCCTCTCATCGAGCCCCTGTTCAGAAAGCTGCGGAAAAGCATCGTCGCCTCCTTCCCTCTCCATACGTCCGATATTCTCGATGTTGCATGCGGAACGGCTACCCAGGTACGCCTCCTGTCGGAGGCTGGTTTCAGAGCTATCGGGTGCGATCTTTCCCGGGCGATGCTGGTCCGGGGCAGGTCAAAAACCCAACCGGGGAAGCCGGTTCTTCTTGTCGAGGCCGATTCGGCCCATCTCCCCTTCTGCGACGGGCGTTTTGGCGCCGCCGTCATAGTCCTTGCCCTCCACGAGATGCCCTTTTCAGAAGCGGTGACCACGGTGAAAGAGATGAAAAGGGTCGTACGCCCCGGGGGATGGATCGTCATTGCCGAGTTGAATACATTCTCGAGACCTTTGCCGGCTCTTGTTTCGGCCCTGATGAGATGTGTCGAACCGCCCTGCTTCAGAGATTTTACGAAACGGAGCCTGAAGGACATCTTTGATGCTGCGGCTCTTGCCGTCAATGACAGAAGATTTTTCTTCGGTGGTCTGGTCGTGGTGACACGAAGCGTCGCTAAAGAGGGGAACAGCACAACAGTATGCCCTGCCGTTCCCCCCGTATGATTGTTGATATAGAATCCTCTATGTCTCTTTCCTGTCCTTCTCTCTGAGGGCCCTGAGTATCTTCTCCGGTGTGATGGGCAGGTCTTTGATCCGGACGCCTACGGCATCATAGATGGCGTTCGCCAGGGCGGGGGCTGTCGGGACAAGCCCCGGTTCACCAATTCCCTTGGCACCGAAGGGTCCGTCCTGTTCGTCTGTTTCCACAATGACAGCTTCGACAGGGGGGACATCCATGGCGGTCAGGACCTTGTAATCGAGAAAATTGCCGTTCTTCAGGTGGCCCTTGTCGTAGACCATTGTTTCGCCCAGTGCATATCCGATCCCCATAAGACCGCCGCCGTAAATCTGGCCTTCAAGCATCATCGGGTTGATCGCCTTGCCAACGTCATGGGCAGCGATATACCGGAGAATCCTTACCTGGCCTGTCTCTCTGTCAACATGGACTTCAGCGCCGTGTGCGCCGTATGCATAGGAGACGGAAAGGTTCCCCTTGAAATCCTTGTCGAAGTTTTCGTTCGGAGGGTCGTAGAAGTATTCGGACATGAACATCGTCCCTCCTGACGAATAATGGGCTGTTCGTAAGATTTTTGTCAGAGAGATCGTCTTTTCACTGTTCCTCACGGAGAAGATCTGACCACCCTTCAGGTCGAGATATTCCTTTTCCTCAGAGAGTGCCTTTGATGCGACGGCGAGTATCTGGTCCTTCATCTTCCTGGCCGCTCCCAGGGCCGCATTGCCTGCGACGAAGGTGGTCCTGCTTGCATGGGCCCCTACGTCCCACGGGCAGATGTCTGTATCATTGTTAACGACGGTGATGTCATCAACAGGGAGACCGAGCGTCTCGGCAACGATCTGGGCGATGACCGTTTCCGATCCCTGACCCATGTCCGTTGCACCTGTGAAGACGTCAACCTTCCCGAAATCATCCATCTTGATGATCGTTCCGCACCCGTCCGACTTGTAGACCCGGGCGCCGCCGCCAACATGGATCAGTGATGCCATTCCGACGCCACGTCCGTCATGACTGTCGGTTCTCTCCTTCCACTTCAGCCGGGTTGCCACTTCTTCGATACATTCCTTCATGCCGCAGCTCGTGATCCTGAAATTCTGAGGCGTTGTGTCTCCCGGTCTGTTGCAGTTCTTCAGCCTCATCTCGTAGGGATCCATTCCCGATGCCTCTGCGAGCTGGTCGAGGGATGACTCGATGGCGAACGTGGCCTGGGGATTTCCGTACCCTCTCATAGCCTGGCTGTATGTGTTGTTCGTGAAGACGCACCGGGCTCTGTAGTTGATGGCCGGCACCCGGTAGAGCGACGAAATGGGAAGCATCATAACCGACGGCGTCGTGGCGCCCCAGGAGGTGTATGCCCCGTTGTCGAGGATCATGTCCATCTCTCTGAAGGTCAGCATGCCGTCTTCGGTGCATCCCTGGGAAATCTTTGTAATTGTGCACTGCCGGGGCGAGGTGGCAAAAAATTCCTCCTCCCGGGAAAAGACAATCTTGACCGGTTTTCGGGTGGCAAGAGCGAGAAGAATGGCGATGTACTCGTAGGCATAGGTGTCGAGCTTGCTCCCGAAAGCACCGCCGATCATCGACTGAACGATACGGACCTTTCTGTTTGTCATTCCGAAGGCTGTGAGGGCATCGAGATAGTCCTTCTGGGCGAGGGAGGGAATCTGGGTGTTGCTGTACATGGTAAGATTGTTGTTCGTGTCGAAGTGTGCGATACATCCACTCGTGCCAAGACAGCAGTGGGTAACCCACTGGGTCGAAAAGGTATCTTCAACGACGAAAGCTGATCGTTTCTTTGCATCATCGAGATCGCCGGCAACGAGTTTCCACGGGAGCTTCAGAAGGTTTGACTTCATCCCCTCATGGAGGATCGGCGCACCGGACTCCATGGCGTCGGCAGGGGTGAAGAGACCCGGTAACGGTTCGTACTCGACGGTGATAAGCCTGAGGGCCTCTGCGGCGACGTCAGGACTGACAGCGGCGACGGCAGCCACCTCGTCCCTTGTGGAGAGGACTTTTCCCGATTTGAGAGGCGGATTGTCTTTCATGAAACCGAATTTGAACGGCGGTATCCTGTCACCGGTAAGAACGGCTCGCACACCGGCGAGTTTCTCTGCCCGTGATGTGTCGATACTGACGATCCGGGCATGAGGATGAGGACTGTAGAGAATCTTTCCGAAGAGCATTCCCGGCAGTTTCATGTCCTGGATGTACTGAGCGCTCCCGATAACCTTTTGAGGAGCATCCTTTTTAGGAATTCTTTGTCCGACAGAGGGGAATTGTTCCATTATTGCCTCCCTTTCGCCAGCGATGTCACAGCTTCGATGATCTTCACATACCCCGTGCACCGGCAGAGGTTCCCGGCAATAGCCTCTTTCACATCATCTTCCGTCGGAGCGGGGTTCTTTTCGAGAAGAGCTTTGGCTGACATGATCATTCCCGGTGTGCAGAATCCGCACTGGACGGCGCCGTAGTCGATAAAGGCCTGCTGGACGGGATGGAATGATCCGTCTTTTCCCGCCACCCCTTCAATCGTTATGACCGAACGCCCCTCCGTTTCGAGAACAGGGTAGAGACAGGAGTTGACTGCTTCACCATCGATGATAACGGTGCATGCACCGCACTCACCGTATCCGCACCCTTCCTTCGTTCCAGTGAGTTCGAGCACTTCCCTGAGAAAATAAAGAAGGGTCCACGACGGATCCACTTCTCCCCGAATCTCTTCTCCATTAAGAAAAAAACGAATCTCTCTTTTCATGGCTCTCTCCTTGTCACCAGAGTCGTTCAGGATAGATGGTGTCGTCCGGGCGGATGACCCGGTCTATCGCTTTCATGAGCGATCGCCTGACGAGGACCTGTATCATCTCTTTCCGGTACCATGCCTCTCCCCGGACGCTGTCGCGGGGCGACGCTTCAGTAACGGCGATGGCCGCGGCAGCGTCGACATTCCCGGCAGTCAGCCGTTTGCCCCGGAGAAAATCTTCCGCTTTCCTGGCGCGGATCGGTTTCGGCGCAACAACGCCCATGGCGATCCGCACATCGCCGCACCGGAGATCTTCGTCCTCAAAGCGATGAAGAACCTCGGAAATAGTCTGAATTGTACAGAGCACATCGCGGCACCGGAGCGCCGTTTCTTCATCGGAGATGAGATTGATTCTCGCTGCCACACCAAGAATGGGAAGTTCCATGGCCTGTCGCCTTGTATGCTTGATGTAGGCCGATCCCGTATTTCTTCCGAAATCCGGTATGATGAACTCCTTCAGAATCTCACCTTGTGAGAGGACCGTCTTTCCCGGGCCCGTAAAAAAGTCCTCCAGCCTTACAATCCGGGGGCCTTCCGGCCCGACCAGCGATACGTCGGCATCGAGAACGAGGAGGGGACAGGCTGTATCTGCCGATGGTGCGGCAGTGCAGATGTTTCCTCCGATCGTTGCGACGTTTCTGATCTGCCGTGAACCGATCCTGCATACGGCGTCGAAAAGTGCCGAATACCGTTCACGGACGATGGGATGGCTCTGGATTGCGCTGTGGGTTGTTCCGCTTCCGATCCGAAGACCGAGGGATGTGTCGATGGAGGCGAGACTGTCGATGTTCCTCAGAGAGATGAGGTTTTTTGTTCTCATCGTGCCATGACGCATGAGAACCATCACATCCGTGCCGCCTGCAATGAAGGCGGCTTCATCGAGCCGGGCCATGAGGCTCAGGGCCTCGTCGATTGTGGTAGGTTTAAAATAGTCGAACACGCTCACGCTAACCCCCTTTTTGCTAAGATGACACGGAAACGGCCGGACCGGGCGATGTTATCCGACAACGGGCCCGTTCACCGTGATTCCGGTCTCTTAATCCCGATTATCGAACACCCGTTTTGTTTTTCGTTCAGAACGGGGTAATTCGCCGTACGGTACCATCTCTACATCGCAACTGACGAGAACCTGCTTCTTTATGGCATGTTCCACGTTCTTCCTGACCTGTTTATCCCGCTCTTTGTCCTTCTGCCAGGCCTGGGTGCGCTCAACCTTGATAATCATGTGGTCTTTGCCGCTCTTCTCTTTCCGGTAAAGGATGATCTGGTATTCGCTACCCACTCCCTCGATCGCAGAGAGGATCTCGTCGATGTGACTGGGATAGATATTGACGGCCCGGAAGATGAACATATCATCTGACCTGCCAAGAATCCTGTCATGCCGGGGCATGAGCCGTCCGCAGGGACAGTCACCCTCTATGAGACGGGTGAGATCTCTCGTCCTGTAACGTATGAGGGGAGCCGCTTCTTTCCGGAGCGTTGTGACGACCATCTCGCCGACCTCGCCGGCGGCGACAGGTTCGAGCGTTTCAGGGTTGAGGATCTCGGTGATGTAATAGTCAGCCCAGTAGTGGATTCCTGTGTGAAATCTGCAGTCGAGTCCTGTTCCGGGGCCATAGAGTTCGGTCAGTCCCGGGATGTCGTAGAGTTCCTCGTAGGGGACGCCCGACAGTTCGGAGATTCTCCGCCTCATGGCGTCACTGCTCCGTTCTGATCCGAAGATGATTTTCCTGAGGGCGATCCTGTCCTTAAGGCCGTTCTTTTCGATCTCCTCGGCCATGAGAAGACCCATTGAGGCTGTGCAGCAGAGGACGGTCGACTGAAAATCCTGAAGAAACTGGAGTTGCATTTCCGTGTTCCCCGGACCGATGGGGACAGACATGGCACCGAATCGTTCACAGCCGTTCTGGAAGCCCCATCCTGCCGTCCAGACGCCGTATCCCACGGCGATCTGAATCCGGTCTTCCTTTGTGCACTCAGCGTATTCGTAACACCGGGCAAACATGTTTGCCCAGTCATCGATATCCCGGGCCGTGTAGCAGAGGACCTTCCGTTTTCCCGTGGTCCCGCTGGAGGCGTGAATCCGGACAATGTCTTCGAACGGTGCGCTCCGGAGAGGAAAGGGATAGCCTTCCTGGAGATCCTTGCTCGTTGTGAAGGGGAGTTTTCGTATATCGTCCAGTGACGTGATTGCGTCCGGCGAGACTCCTGCTTCGTCGAACCTCTGCCGGTAAAATGGTGAGTTATTGTAGACGTGATTGACGGTCCATACGAGTCCCTCACGCTGGAGGGCCCATAGTTCCTCCAGTGTTCCTGCCGTTCCGCTAAAACGAGCATCCATAACGTTCTTATCCTCCTTTCGATGCCTGTGGCGCCGGTTCAGGCAGGCCCTTTTTTTCTCAGGATCTCTGTTGCTTCGGCGTCAACAGTCAATGTTTCAGGGTTTATCACGACACCATACTCCTCTTTGGCCCTCATGATACTGACGTATCCCTGGAGAACGTCCTCCGCCACGAGGTCCGGATCCCGATCCCCGGGGTGTCCGTATCCCCCTCCTCCCGGAGCGTCGATGGTGATCACGTCACCCCGGTTGAGCTGGGTCAGGCCGTAGGGGTTTCCGGGGATGCCGTTGACGAGAAATTGGGCTTTGGCACCTGGTCTTCCATCGAAAAGCCCTTCGGCAGGGTAGAGATACCGGCCTGCCTGAATTCCGAGATTGACAGGAGGCAGGGGACCATAGGCATCATCGGGGATGCGAAAGACCTCTCTCTTCCCCAAGCCCCCTTTCATTCTGCCCGAACCCCCTGAGTCTGCGAGAAGCTCCCGCTTTTCAACGATGAGCGGTGTATCGCTCTCAAATATCTCGACAGGGGTATTTGCTCCGTTGGCAGGGAAGATGTAGACATAATTGCCGTCGTTCGCAGCTCCTGCCCCCATTCCTCCCCCTCTGATGATGACCGAATGCCACGGTTTTCCGTCAGCCCGTTTTCCGTAAAAGACGTTCATTGCCGCCGGTGTGCCACCTGATGCCGCGATGACCCGTGCCGGAAGAACAGCGGAGAGGGCGCGGTAGATGACCTCGGTCAGAAAATGGCCGACGCCCATCCGTGCAGCCACGGCTGCAGGAAAACGGCAGTTGACAACCGATCCTTCCGGAGCGATGAGGCGGATCGGTCTGGCACATCCGTCATTGTTCGGGATGTCAGGGGCGAACATGCTTTTGACAGCCATGAAGACGTAGGCATAGGTAAAGTTGTAGACCACGTTGCCGCCCCAGTTCACCTGGCCTGACGAGCCGTCGAGGTCAACAATGATATCGTTTCCTCTCACCTCGACGGTGGCGTTGATGAGGATGTCGTCCTGTCCTTTTGTCTGTTCTATCCTTCCCTGTGCCCTGTAAGCGCCGTCGGGGATCTTTCCGATCTCTTCACGCATGCTCTTTTCTGTGAGGCCGATAACCTGGTCTGCCAGATCGTCAAGGTTTTCGAGGCCGCTTTCTCTCAGCATGTCGCAGACCTTCTCGGCGCAGACATGATTCGCTGCAATCTGGGACCGTATGTCGCCGATCACTTCGTCAGGTGTTCTGACGTTCCACCGGATCATGTCGAGAACAGACTCGTTGAGGACGCCTCCTGAGTAGAGCTTGACGAAGGGGATGAAGAGCCCTTCCTCGAATACGTCATGATTGTCCGAAGCAACCCTTCCTCCGATGTCAGAGTGATGAAAGACGCATGCTGTAAAGGCTACGAGGGCATCCTTGTAATAGATGGGGCTCATGACGCATACATCGTTCAGATGGCCCGCCAGGGCCCAGGGATCGTTTGTGATAAAGACATCCCCCGGCTGGTAGAGGTCGAGGGGATAGGCGGTGACGAGATTTTTTATTCCGAGGGCCATGGCCCCGGACTGACCGGGAGTGGCGAAACTTCCCTGGGCAAGTTCCCGTCCTTTCCGGTCGGTAAACATGCAGGTATAGTCATGGGCATCGCGGAGGAGACTCGAAAAGGCCGTTCTCGCCACACTCGAATCGGCTTCGTCAACGATCGAAATCAGCCGTCGCCAGAGGATTTCGAGTGTTATGGGGTCAAAGGTCCGTGCCATCATACCACCTCCTTCAGATCAACCCAGATGAATCCGAAGTCATCGATTGAAACGGTACTGTTCTCGCCCACAATGAGGGTCGACTCTTTTTCCTCGATGATCGCCGGCCCATGGAAGTGGGCGCCGGGGAAGAGCCTGTACCGGTCGTAGACGGTGAAGGGAATAAAGTCTCCCGAGCCGGGAGAATAGGCGGGCCGTTCCCCCTTGATCGCCTGGCCGAGGGTCTGTCCTTTCCGTCCTTCCAGCTTTGGAAGCTGGAGAAGCCGTTCAGGGAGGCTGGCCCGGATTTTGAAATTGATGAATTCCACTTCCGATTCAGGATATGTTCTGCCGTAGAGTCTTTTGTAGACGTCATCGAAGAGTCCCCGGATATCGTCGCGGCCGAATGTGGTGAAATCACCGGAGGCCACAGGGATATTGATCTCTGAACCCTGGCCGACGAAACGCATATCGAGGGAGCGCTGAAAACGGATTGTATCGTCAGCGGCCTCTTTCTTGAGAATCGTCGCCGCATCTGCCTCGAGATCGCCGAAGATCCTCTCAATGTCGGCAAAATCTCCGTTACGGAGCGGGACCTTGTGGCTTCTCAGCAGATCGAATGCCCGGGGTGCAGTGAAGAAACCCATGGCCGAACCGACTCCGGCATTGGGCGGTATGAGCATCCGCGGTGCCCCCAGTTTTTTTGCCAGGCCGAAAGCGTGAACCGGTCCGGCCCCTCCGAAGGCCGTAATGGTGACGATCTTCGGATTTCCCCCCTTTTCAGCGATGTGTGTCTTTGCCGCTGCCGCCATTGTCTCATTGATGAGATCATGAATGCCCCAGACCGCCTGGATGAACGAGACGCCCAAGGGGCCGGCGATCTTTTCCTCTACGCCCCGTCGCGCCCTTTCCTTGTCGAGCTTCATGGTGCCGCCGAGAAAGTAGTTCTCGTCAAGATATCCAAGAAGGAGGTCGGCATCGGTAACACAGGGGTCGGTGCCACCCCTGCCGTAACAGATCGGTCCCGGTGCGGCGCCGGAACTCTCAGGGCCGACCTGGAGTGTTCCGAGCTTGCCGACTTTGGCGATGCTCCCCCCGCCCGCTCCGATCTCCATCAGGTCGACAACGGGAACCTGAATGGTCAGGCCGCTTCCCTTCATGAACCTCTGAACCCTTCCCACCTCAAAGGTGGGCACAACGCCGGCAACGCCTTTCTGGATGAGACACGATTTTGCCGTTGTCCCGCCCATATCGAAGCAGAACATCTCGGAAATGGCGAAATGTTTTCCGTAATACTGACCGGCGATAACTGCTGCCGTGGGTCCTGACTCGATGATCCTGACAGGAAAGCGGGCTGCCGTTTCAACGGATGTGATGCCGCCGCTGGAAAGCATGATGAAGAGTTTCCCTGTGAATCCGATCGATCCGAGCCTGTCGGAGAGCTTCGAGAGATACCGTCCTGTGAGGGGTTTGACATAGGCATTGGTGACGGTCGTACTTGTCCGCTCGTATTCTTTGATCTGTGGAAGGACGTGGTACGAGATCGATGTGGAGATCCCCGGCGCCTCCTCTTCGATGATTGACTGGAGCATCAGTTCATGCGAGGGATTTTCGAAGGAATTGATGAGGCAGACGGCGATCGACTCGACACCCATCTCCAGAAGGGTCCGGACCGCCCGCACTCCGTCGGACCGGTCGAGGGGTTTGAGTATGCTTCCATCGCTCCGTATCCTCTCATCGACCTCGATACGGTACTTTCTGGGGATCAGGGGGGTGGGAAATTCGGCGAATATGTCGTATGGCGCATACCGGATCTCCCGGCCTATTTCGAGCACATCCCTGAAACCCTTTGTCGTGATGAGACCGGTCTTTGCTCCTTTCCGCTCGATGATCGAATTGATGACGAGCGTTGTTCCATGGATCAGTTCATCGAGACTGCCGACGAAATCGGCTGTTGTTGCTTCCAGTGCACGAATGCCCTCTTCGACTGCATCAGAGGGATCGAGGGGCGTTGTGAGGCATTTGCCCGTCTGAATCTCCCCTGTCTGATCATTGAGAAGCACAAAGTCGGTGAAAGTTCCCCCGATATCGCATCCCAGCCGGTACCATTTCTCCCTCATCTAACCCTCCTGTGAAAACCGTTCACGCCCCTGCAGGGACGGAAGCGGTTGCAACATGCGGAACGGACCGATCAGAACAGGCTCGGTTCGTGGAACTCTCCGAAGATCTGGCGGAATACACCGGTCATTTCCCCAACCGTTGCATAAGCCTTGCAGCACTCGACGAGAGAGGGCATGACATTCTTTCCTGACCGTGTCACAGACTCAAGGGCTCTCAGCGTTTGTGCCACATCCCGTTCAGACCGTTCCTTCTTGACGCTCTTCAGCGATTCAATCTGTTTTTCCGCCGACTCCCAGGCGTATTCATGAAGGTCGACTTCCATCGAGTCTCCTTCGGTGTAAATGTTGACTCCGACCTTCAGCAGTTCTCCTGATTCGAGACCCTTCTCGACCTCATAGGCCTGGCGGGCAACGAGACGCTGGATGTAACCGGTGGCGACAGCCTTCACGATACCGCCCAACTGGCTGACCTTTTCCATCTCTTCCTCGATCTTTACTTCCATCTCTTTGGTCAATGTTTCGATGAAGTAGCTCCCGGCAAGGGGATCGACCGTGTCCCTCAGGCCCACTTCATCCATGAGAAGCTGGAGCGTTCTCAGAGAGAGGAGTGCCGAATGGGGAGTGGGAATCGTGTATGCTTCGTCGTAGCTGCAGAGGGCTGTGGTCTGGGCCCCGGAAAGAGCAGCCACAAGGGCATAGTAGGCTCCCCGCATAATGTTGTTCTCAGGCTGAGCCTTCGTGAGTCCGTATCCTCCGCCTCCAAACAGCCCCCGGAGGAAGAGGTTCTGGGGCTTCTTCGCCCCATACCGCTCTTTGAGATTCCTGGCCCAGAGTTTTCGGGCTGCCCTGAACTTGGCGATCTGCTCCCACATGTTCCCGAAGACGTTGAGATTGAAAGAGAAACGTCCTGCGAAGTCATCGACGTCATAGCCTCTCGCGAGAACGTTGTCGATATAGGCATTGGCGATGAGGATGGCGAAGGCGATCTCCTGGGCCGGTGTAGCCCCCGATTCCCTTATGTGGTAGCCGCAGACGCTGACCGGGTTTGTTCTGGGCAAGGCGGTCATCGAATATTCGATCGTATCGCCGATGAGATTTACCGCCGGTTCGACAGGAAAGATCCACGCTCCCCGGCCGACCATCTCTTTGAGAATGTCGTTCTGCGGTGTGGCCGAGATCATGGTGCCGTCGTATCCGTATTTTTCCCCCACAGCCTGATACATGGCGAGCATGATGGAGGCGACGGCGTTGATCGTGAGACCTGCGCCTATCTTGTCGAGGCGGATGTCCCTGAAGGCAATTTCAAAGTCGCGGAGGGTATCGACAGCCATTCCCACCCTCCCCACTTCACCTTCCGCCATCGGATCGTCTGAGTCGTATCCCATCTGGGTCGGAAGGTCGAAGGCGACGTTGAGGCCCGTCTGGCCGTGAGAGATCATCAGCTTGAACCGTTCGTTCGTCTCGGCAGGTGTTCCAAATCCCGTGTACTGTCGTGTCGTCCATGCCCGCGACCGGTACCCGAGGGGGTGGATACCGCGGGTGTAGGGATACTGTCCCGGATCGGCGAGATCTGTCTCGTAGGAGAATCCTGCCGCCCTGAGGTCGTCAGGTCCGTAGACCGGTTTAACATGGATTCCTGATTCAAGGATAACATCGGTTATCTGATCCTTCCCGTCTTTCACATATCTCGGTACTGCCATGGTAACCTCCTAAGACCTTCCCATCGATTCTTTGAGAACCCGGATCGTTTCGCTAAGAGGGGTGCCTCCGGGAAAGACGGCCGTAACGCCTAAATCCTTCAACTCCCCTATATCCCGGGAGGGAATGACGCCGCCGACAAAGACCTTTACCGTACCGAGCCCTTCGTTCTTCATCTTTTCGAAGAGCTTCCGCGTAATAGGAACATGGGCTCCTGTCATGATGGAGAGGCCGATACAGTCAACATCCTCCTGGATCGCTATGCGGATGATCTGATCGACCGTTTTATGGAGACCGGTATAGAGGACCTCCATACCTGCATCTTTCAGCGCCTGTGCGACAACCTTGGCCCCCCTGTCATGACCGTCGAGACCTGGTTTGGCGATAAGAATCTTGATTCTCTCTCCCTCGTTCATTCGATTCCTCCCTTCTGTATTCCACAGACGTCATGCCTCAAAGACCTGAGCCCACTTTTTTTCCTTCTCCCTCAAGGCATTCTCTGGCGATGAGCGTTGTAAGAATCTCCGATGTTCCTCCTCCGTACAGCAGAAACCGGGCGTCCCGGTAGAGCCTCTCGGCTGCGTATTCTTCCGCTATGCCGTAGGAACCGAAAATCCGTGTTACCTGATCGGTCACATAACTTGCCGTCTCCGTTGCGAAGAGTTTTGCCGCAGCCGCCTCCTTCGAGGCCTTATGCCCCCGGTCCTTCAGCCATGCTGCCTGATAGGCGAGGAGGCGGCTCGCCTCGATACGCATCTCCATCTGAGCTATTTTGTCCTGGATGAGCTGAAAGTTTCCGATCGTTCTCCCGAAGGCCTTCCGCTCCCTGGCGTACCTCAATCCCTCTTCGAAGGCACTCCGGCTCAGACCGACAGCAAGTCCGGCTATCATGATTCTGATCTCGCTCAGGATGGCCTCAAGTTGTGCAGGTCCTTTTCCTTCGGGACCGAGACGGTTCTCCCGGGGGATATGACAGTCATCGAAGATCAGCTCCACTGTGTTCGAGCCCCGGGCCGATATCTTGTTGATTTTCTGGCCTGTTGAAAAACCGGGCCTTCCCTTCTCGACGAGAAAGAAAGCGATGCCGTTCAGTCTCTGTGCCGGGTTGACCGTCGCAGCGACGGTGACGAAATCGGCCACATCGCCGTTGGTGATCCACATCTTCCGGCCCCGAAGGGTATATCCGGTCTCGTCGGCGAATGCCCTGGTCTGTACTGCCCCCAGATCGGATCCGCAGTCAGGCTCGGTGAAAGCGATTGTCCCCACCTTTTTTCCCTGAATGGCCGGTACGAGAAACATCTGTTTTTGGTCGTCCGTTCCGTAACGGTAAATGAAGTCTGTCCCCATGAGGGATTGCATTGTCAGGGTCGCGGCGAAGGAGACGGATGCGAAAGCGGTCTCTTCAGCGAGGATCGTAAAAGAGAGACAGTCGCCGTCCATGCCCCCAAGCGCTTCGGGGTACCGGCAGCCGTAGTACCCCAGTTCTCCGAACGCTTCAAAAAGGGGCCGGGGAAAGGTGTTTTCCCTGTCTATTTTCGTTGCTACGGGAATGACGAGGGAACGTATGGCCTGGCGCACATGGTCCCGGAAGAAGCTCTCTTTTTTAGAAAGGGAAAAATCCACTATCCACCCTCCTGGTCGGCCGATCGGTTGAACGGCCCGGTCATGCGTTCACAGGTTCTCCGGAGGGGAGTGTTGGCCGTTCCGGTCAGCACCGGCCCTCGATGCGGATCGTCCGGGAGAGGGCCTCTGCCGCCCTGTACGGATCCATCTTCCCTTCGTTCAGGTCATTCATGATCTCCCGGAAAGCCGGGAGTTCTTCGGTGCAGGTGAGTATCTGCTTCCACAAAAGCTCCTTCAGGAAAGAGAGGGTGAGAAGCCGTCTCTTTTCACGCCGCTTCGTCTCCTCTGTTCCTGATAGCCGGAGCCGGGAGTGGTAATCGCCGACTGTCCGGCAGATCTCATCCGTTCCCTCACCTGTAAGGGCATTGGCGACAAGAACGGGAACAGGGAGATGTTCCGGGCCCCGCGATGAGAGAAACAGGCTGATCTGCTGAGCCACATCACATGAACTCGCATAATCGCCTTTATTGACGACGACGATGTCGCCGACCTCCATGAGCCCTGCTTTCATGAGTTGGATCTCGTCTCCGTAGTCGGGTGTGAATACGGTGATGACCATGTCGCAGACTGCCGAAATACCGAGGTCCGTCTGCCCCACGCCGACACTTTCGACGAAGACGATCTCCTTGCCGAGGGCCTGAAGAACATATACCGCACCGAGGGCAGCCTTCGCGATGCCTCCGGGATATCCTCGATGGGCCATGGAACGGATGAAGATACCGGCCCTTTTCTCGGCGCCGGTCATCCGGATCCGGTCCCCAAGGAGAGCGCCCCTCGTTGCCGGGCTCGTGGGATCGATACCGATAATCCCTACCGAGCGGCCTGCTTCACTGAAACAGACTGCAAGTTTGTCGACAAGTGTACTTTTTCCTGCCCCCGGGGTGCCGGTTATGCCGACGCTGTACCCGTCTCCCGTGCGGGGGAAAAGATCTGCCACTGCATCGTATCCTTCAGACGCGCCGTTTTCGATAAGGGTGATGAGTCGTGAAGCACTGCGTTCATCCCCGTGGAGTACTTTTTCGGCCAGATCCATGTTTTGTCTGTTCCCGTTTTACCTGTTTTTTTATAAGCGTTTTACCCCGTGTAACATGTTTCCGTATCAGCCGCTCTACCTGGTTTGCCTGCCGCTCCTTCATGAGACCGATCATTGCCTTGTGGTCGGCGATGGAGATCTCGGCTATTCCTTCGGACCGGAAGATGATGATCCTGTACCGGTAGATGTAATCGCGGAGATCGTTAATGATTCGGTAAAGCTTGGCGCTCTTGGCTGCTTTGTAGAGGATGTCGTGGAAAACCGTGTTCAGACGAACGATCTCTTCTATGTCCTTCTTCCTGAGACATTCTTCTTCTTTCGCCACCGTCTCCTCGAGACTGCGGATATCCTCTTCCGACGCTTTCCGCGTTGCCAGATACCCGGCATATCCCTCGAGAACGCTTCTGATGCCGAACACCTCCTCGATGTCGTCGTTCGTGACGGCACTGACAGCAAAACCCCCCCTCGGGAGTTTTATGATAAGCCCTTCTTTTTCGAGTTTTTGTATTGCTTCCCGTACAGGTGTTCTGCTCGTACCCATATCGCTGGCGAGCTTTTCTTCAATGAGTCTCTTGTTCGGTGCCAGACTTTCATTGAGAATGAGACTTTTCAGTGTCTTGTAGACCTGCTCCCTGAGAAACCTTCCTTTCCTGATATCGCCGTGACGTGTCTGACTGGCCACAGAGTCTTTTATACCCAATGTGTTCACCTCCTCTGATTCATCAGAT
This sequence comes from uncultured Pseudomonadota bacterium, assembly GCA_964421445.1. Classification (GTDB taxonomy): domain Bacteria; phylum Desulfobacterota; class Syntrophorhabdia; order Syntrophorhabdales; family CAYQXL01; genus CAYQXL01. Next base: position 10,256 of record CAYQXL010000004.1, on the reverse strand, counting down.
TATTCCCTTAGATGCCCATTCTCCCGTCGTCTCCGGAGTGTATCCGAGAATATCGTTGTATATCTCTCCGTTGTGTTCTCCGAAACGGGGCGGGAATGTCAGCTTCCGCCCCAAAGCCCTCAGGAGGCTTGTCGTGTAGGGCGGAGGGGCGAGATAGATCGTCGTACCCGTTCTGTCATCGGTAGATGAGAGGATCTCGTCCCTTACAAGAGGATCCTCAATGACTTCGTTTACTGAATTGACCTTGGAAATCGGGATTGTCGCGTCGGTAAAAAGAGCGATCAGTTCCTTTGTGGCGAATGTTGAGGTGCATGCTTCGATCGATTTGTTCAGACTGTCCACATCCCTGATTCGTCCTTCGTTCCGTTTGTACGATTCGTTCGACAGGCCTTCGAATCCCTTGATTTTCAGCATTCGCTCCCACTGAATGTCATTGCCCACGGCGATATAGACATAGCCGTCGAGGGTTCTGTACACGCTGACAGGGGCGAAAAATTCATGCGTATTTCCCCGCCTGGTCATGGTCTTGCCGAAGGATTTGGTCTGATTGATAGGTACGGTGAGCCACGAAACGGTACTCTGGAACATGGAAACATCGATCCTGCTTCCCTCGCCCGTAACAGCCTTTCTGAAAAGGGCTTTCATGATCAGTCCGTAGGCATGCTCGCTGGCGCCCATGTCAGGAAGGGGTATCCCGAGCACATACGGTGAGCCGTCCTTGTCGCCGGTCATCTCCATGAGTCCCCCCCGTGCCTGAAGGATCGGGTCGTAGGCGGCTTCGTTGCTATCAGGGCCGAATCCTGTGAGGCCGACCCATACGATGTCCTTCTTGATCGACGCGACCGTCTCATAATCGATGCCGAGTTTTGTGTAATTTCTCGGCAACTGGTTTGTGGCGAAGACATCCACCTTCAGGTCGGTGAGGAGCCGTGCAAAAATCTCCTTTCCTTCCCCTGTCCCGAGATCGAGGGTGATGGCTTTTTTTCTGCAGTTGATAGCGAGATAGTAGGTATACATCCTGTCTTCGTTGAGCCTGTTTTCGCCGACTCGCCTGTTCGGATCGCCGTAAACGGGGTGCTCCATCCTGATCACCTGGGCGCCGTCAAGGGCGAGGCGGTACGTGAGATAGGGCAGTACCGTTGCCTGTTCAAGAGACAGAACGGTTACCTTTGAAAAGAGTTCATGATCCTCCATAGTTACCCCCCTTGGATACTGTATACAAAATGCATGTGTCATTTATATAATCGGAGGAAATATTTGTCAAGAATTTTGTATACAAAAATAAACACGGTCCCGAGACCGCCGAAAGGAGGCTCCGGTAAGGCACAAAGCCTTTTCTCCATTGATTTTGCACGCTTTTTGGTGTAGAGTAGACCAGTCTTATCGGGAGGATCGCTATGGGTCGTATTTTCAGTGGAATCCAGCCTACCGGAGAAATCCATCTCGGCAATTACGTGGGAGCCATCAGACAGTGGGTAAAACTGGTAGATCGGTATGAATGTATTTTTTGTGTTGTCGATTATCATGCCCTGACCATCGAGTATTCCGTCCAGGAGATGAGTGACCGTATCGTCAATGCTGCCCTCGTTCTCCTTGCTGCCGGGTTGCCTCCGGAGAAGTGCAGGATCTTTGTCCAGTCCCATGTTGTCCAGCACTGTGAACTGGCCTGGATCTTCAACTGTGTGACTCCTATCGGTGAACTGGAGAGGATGACCCAATTCAAGGACAAATCGAGAAGCCACCGGGCGAATATCAATATGGGCCTTATGGGATATCCAGTTCTTCAGGCGGCGGACATCCTCATCTATAAGGCAGGGTTTGTCCCTGTGGGGGAAGACCAGGTCCAGCACGTTGAACTCTGCCGGGAAGTTGCGAGAAAGTTCAACAGCCGGTTCGGACAGTTCTTCCCTGAACCCCAGGTGATTCTCTCTGCTGCTCCGAAGATACTCGGTGTCGACGGTCAGAGCAAGATGTCGAAAAGTCTTAACAACTATGTTGCCATTCTCGAAGAGAAGGCCTCCATGTGGGATAAGCTGAGAACCGCCGTGACCGACGTCAACAGGGTACGACGGACCGACCGGGGAGATCCTGAGATCTGCAACATCTACACGATGCACCGGGCTTTCTCACCGGAGGACACGGTTGATGAAGTCGCTGCTGGGTGCAGGACTGCCGGGATAGGGTGTATCGATTGCAAGAAGATGCTTTTCGAGTACCTCTTTGCTGAACTTGAACCGATCCAGGAGAGAGCCCGGATCCTGAGGAACGACACATCCTATGTCCTTGACGTTCTCGGCGATGGTGCCCGGGCATGCAGCATCATGGCCGAAGAAACGATGAAAGACGTCCGGCGGATGCTCGGTTTTCTCGCCCGTCCCGAGTAAGAGGGGCTGTCCGGCCCTGTTCCCGAGGGTTTAAGGTTTCCACGTGTCAGCGAGCCTGAGGTTTCCCTTCGTCACCTGAATGATTGCGACGGGCTTCACAGGAGGCGCGAAGGGCTGGATGTAGGAAATATCTCCTGTCACACCGCGGAACATCTGCGTTGCCCCCAAAGCTTTGCGTACAGAGTCTCCGTCCAGTTTTCCCGACCGGCGGAGGGCGTCGGCGAGCATATGCATGGCATCGAAACCGAGGGCTGCAAAAGCATTTTCCGGCTCGCTCCCGTATTCCGTTTTGTAGGCATTCATAAAGTCTCCAACCTCAGGCCGTTTTTCCCCCCGAAAAAGATGTGTTGAAAAGTGGAGATTGTCGGCCAGATCTTTTCCCGGAACGGAGACGATCAGAGGGGTATCGAAACCATCGCCGCTCAGGATGGGAAGCGTGATTCCTGCCTGCCGAACCTCTTTGACGATCCGTCCGGCATCACCGGGAACAGCAGCGATGAAGAGAGCCTCAGGCTGGGGGGAGACCTTGCGGAGACGACTGACGAGGGGCGCGAAACCCTTTTCACCGCTCCTGAAAAAGTCCTCGTAGACGATTCTGCCGCTGTTCTGCACAAGCCGCCGCTTGAAATGTCCCGAAAGAGCCCTGGTAAAATCGGTTGTCTTGTCGGTCCAGACGATGCAGGTCTTTACCTTGAGTTGCCGGGAGGCATAATCGGCCAGAGCGTAGGCCTGGGCATCATCGCCGAAGGCAGTCATGAAGAGATAATCACCGATGAGCCGGGGCAGTTCAGGAAGTGTCGCTCCCGTTGTCACGAAGGGGATGCCCTGATCCTGAAAAAACGGTGCCCCTTTGAGTACGTACGACGTGTCGCTGTAGCCGATGCCGCCAACGATATCTTTTGACCTGACCATATCTCTGGCCGCCGTGACGGTTTTTTGGAGGTTTGACTGGGTATCGACTGCGACAAGCTCGATCTTTCTTCCGTCGATCACCCCCCCCTTGTCGTTGATCTGTTTGACCGCTAACCGTACCCCCTTATGGGCCGGACCATCGATGGAGGACATGTTGCCGGTGAGGTTGAAGAGGGCGGCCACCTTGATCGACTGCGCCCGGCCGTCACTGAAAGGGATGACGGCACAGAGCAAGATGGCGGCGCTTACGGTGAGTAGACGGATATAGCTCATAGAACAACCCACTTCACATCATGGTTGAGACCACCGGGCATGTCAAGAAAAATCGTACCCCTTCTTCCAGGCGCCATCTTCTTGACATTTACCCCTTGTTCCCTTAGTCTTTGACAATGAAAAACCTCTCCATCGGTGTCTTCGATTCAGGTATGGGAGGACTGACGGTCCTCCGGGAACTGAGGTCTCTTCTCCCTCATGAGCACTTTCTTTACCTCGGCGATACGGCCCGCCTTCCCTATGGAAACCGTTCTGCCTATACGGTGACGAAGTACAGTCTGGAAAATGCCCTTTTTCTCCTGACCAAAGGGATCAAACTCCTTGTCATAGCCTGCAACACATCGTCAGCCCTGTCGCTCAATATCATCAAAAAGAAGCTCCCCGTTCCTGTTATCGGCGTTATCGAGGCCGGCGCCAGAGAAGCGTCGAGACAGACGGCACGGAAACGGGTGGGGGTTATCGGGACCAAGGGAACGATCAACAGCCATGCCTATGTCAGGGCTATGACGAAGATCGATCCGGCCATCGCCGTCTTTGGCCAGTCCTGCCCGCTTTTTGTTCCCATTGTTGAAGAGGGCCTTGAACAGGACAGGGTGGCTCTCCTGATGGCGGAGAAATATCTCAGCGGTTTTGCCGGGAAGGAGATCGACGTGCTGGTCATGGGGTGCACCCACTATCCTGTCCTCCAGGAGGTCATTCAGAAGGTTGTAGGACCGGATGTTTCGATTGTCCATACAGGACGGGAGACAGCGAAGGAAGTCAGGGCGGTGCTGGAGGCGAAACACCTGCTCAGGACCAAATCGAAAGGGATAACGGAGTATTTTGTCACCGATGCGCCGGAAGCGTTCCGGGAGATCGGCAGCAGGATACTGGGGGGAGAGATTGAGAAAGTCCGCCGCATGAAAGGATCCGATTTCAGAGATTCCCTCCTCTCTTCATGATCGTCGATGTAGTCCTGCCCATACCGCTGAGGACCTCCTTCTCCTACGCCCTCCCCGGAGAACTCGGTGACTTTGCCCGACTGTGGCAGAGGGTCCGCGTCCCCCTGAACCGCCGGATCATGACAGGCTACATTACGGCCGTCAGGGAGGGCGACAGGGAGGGGCTCAAGAATGTCGAAGCCCTCGTTGATATCTTTCCTCTTCTCTCCCCCGAACTGATTGATCTTGTCCTCTGGGCATCGGAATATTATGTAACCCCCCCGGGCGTTGTTCTCAAATATGCCCTTCCACCGGCGATGAATCCCGAGCGGTACCTTGTGATCGGGGCACCCGACGGGGATCAGGGGATTGTCCACGGCCAGTCGATGAAAAAGGCCCTCCGGGAGAAAGGGTGGCTCTGGGTTGCACGCCACTATCGCAACAATGCCCTGGAATTGAGGGATATCTATACGAACGGGCTCTTTCAGCCTATGGTCCGTGGTTCAGGGGAAAGGGGAAACGGAGGGAGGGAACTCTGTATCGGCCCTTTTCATGAACGGCTCGACTACTATCTGGAGAGGGTCGCCTCTGCTGTCCGGTCCGGTGGAAATGTCCTGTTTCTCGTTCCTGATCACGATACCATCGGACGGTATCTCTTTGGGGCCATGAAAAGAGCCTTTCCGCACAAGGTCTGGTGGTTTACCTCGTCGGCCGGGCGGGGCCAGAGGATGGAGACATTCTTCAGGGCCCGGACGACTTCAGGTAATATCATATTCGGAAACAAAAACTGTGTCTTCCTGCCCGTTTTCGATCTTCGGCTCATCGTTGTCGAGCGGTATTCGGAGGATGACTACAAACATGAGCTGGAATTCAGGTTCAACGCCGTCACCGTAGCCTCCACCAGGGCCCGGATGGGTCGTATCGACTGCATCCTCGGAGGATCAGCCTGCGATCTGGAGGCGGGAAAGATGATCGAGGAAGGGGCGCTGTCAGTAACGGAAACGGCAGGGGTTTCGTCTTTGGACCCTGTCTCTGTCACCACTGTTGCCGGAGGGAGGATCGGCGGGGAGATGGTCAGCCAGGTCCTTCTCGGGGATATGAAAGAGTCCCTTGAAAAAGGGGAGCGGATTGCTGTCTACACGCCGAGAAAAGGATATGGCCTTCGCCTGAGGTGCCTCGACTGTAAAAAGCCCTTTCTCTGCCCTCACTGCGGTGCGCCGGTCGTTTTTCACAAGGAGAGACAGGAGGTAGTCTGTAATGGCTGCGGGGTACGGGCACCGTTCGATGAGACCTGCCGGTCCTGTGGCGGCACATTTATGGCCTTTTCTCATGGAGGAGCAGACTTTGTGGCAGAGAAGGTGAAAGAGGTTTTCCCTTCCGTTCCTGTCTTTACCGTTACAGGCGAGATCCTCAGGGCAGGGGACAGAAAGGCCATGGAAGAGGGCATGAAAACAGGGCCGGCGGTCCTTGTTGGTACGAAGATCCTTTCGCGGCTGTACGGGATGAAAGCCGACAGGTTTTACATGGTTGGATGGGAACAGATGCTCCATCTCGGAGGTTACCGGGCAACTGAATCCCTCGGTCTTCTTGTTTCCGATTGTGTCGATGCTCTGGGACGGCCGGACGTCGTCGTCTCTGTCGATGGGACGGCGAATATCGATCCGGCGGGCCTGGGAGATCTTCCCCGGTTTATGGCGGAAGAGGTAAAGAGACGGGAAGCCGCCCGTTTCCCTCCTTTTGTCAGGGTCTTCCTTATCGAGTTTAACGCTGCCACAGTTGCAAAAGGCGAAGAGACGGCCCGCGAGATCAGACGTATCTTTCACCAGGTTGTTCCGTCAGCGGAAATCGTTGGCCCTCTCTTTGATGGCCGGCAGAAAAGAAAGTGGAGGATGATCGCAAAGATGGGTCGTGACAGTGACATCAGAGGACTTATGGAACTCTATGATATCCGCACCGTCCGGATTGAAGCTGATCCTGTCTGGTTGTAACGGGGATTGCTTAAATCCATCTCGTGAAGGGATGTGATCGCCTGACGTATTCTTTGATACAGACAGAATGGCTGGAAGTGTGGTAAGCCATATGTCTATGTATCTTGACATCAGAACCCTGATCGTGACGGGTGTCTGTATCTGCTTTCTTCTGTCTTCGACCCTCTTTCTCTTCCGTCGCACCGAACGGGCTGTCCGGGGAATAGGAAGCTGGGGTTCAGGTTTTCTTGTTCTCGGTATCGCCTACGGATTGCTCTCCCTCCGGGGAATGATCGCTGATTTTCTCTCGATCGTCGTGGCCAACACGCTCTTGGTGGTCTGTCTTGTTCTACTCTACCGGGGGCTGAGGAAATTCGAAGGCGAGCGACCAGGCGAGCCGGTCAGTATTGTATCAGCCCTGGTCAATGTCGCTGGCTTTCTTTACTTTACATATATCATCGACAGCATGGCAGCGAGAATCGCAATCCTCACCCTCTCGTCGTCGGTCGTTGCCATCCAGATAGGGTGTTTTCTCGTCAGGAAAGCTCCCCCCCTCTTCAGGCGGGCCTACAGGACGGAAGGGGGCATCTTTTTTCTCATAGCGGCAACGATGATTGCCAGAGCCCTGTACACATTCGGGGGACCACAGACCAACGATTTGATGACTGCCGGTATCGTCCACGGTATCGTGATGCTCGCGAGTACTGTCTTTGCCTTCACGATGGTCTTCGGTTTTCTCTGGATTGTCGATCAGAAGACGGAAGAGATGATGGTTCAGATGGCCATCACCGATCCGTTGACCGGCCTGTTTAACAGGCGGCATACCCTCGACCGGCTGGAAGAAGAGATGGAGCGGACCATCCGTTTCACCACACCCCTCGGTCTCATTATGCTCGATCTTGACAATCTGAAAGCGATCAATGACGGGTACGGCCATCTTGCAGGCGATGAAGTTCTCAGGGGTATAGGGGCGTCTCTCCGGAAGAGCATCAGAAAATATGATATTGTGGGACGGTATGGAGGTGACGAGTTCCTCGTCGTTTTACCAAATACAGATCTCGATACGAGTCTGGTTCTTGCCGAGAGAATCAGGAAAGCCGCCGCCGATGCCTCCCTCGAAGGAATCACAGCCTCCATAAGTGTCGGTGTTACCTCTGCTTCGAGCGACGATACAACGATCGAAGACCTGATCAGGAGAGCCGACGATGCCCTCTATGCGGCGAAAAGCCAGGGCAAGAATCACGTCCATGTTGCCTCTCTCCGGTAGGACGAAAGGGGCAAAGGTGTTGCATGGAGGCCCTTTTGATAACTGTTATTGTTGTGGTGGTGGGGAAAAAGAAGGGGGGTTGCCCCCCCTGAAGATCATTACTTCTTTGCAGGTTCTGCAGGTTTCGCAGGTTCTGCTGCGGGCTTCGCAGGCTCTGCCTTTGCAGGCTCGACCTTCTTCGTAGCCTTCGCTGCGCCGGCTTTCTTAAAAGTCTTTGCCATTGCTTTGCCGTCGGCTTCCGTGTATGTCACGAGAACCTTGTCGCCAGCCTTTACCTCTGTTGCGTCCTTGTAGCCTTCAAACTTGGCTGCTGAGACGTCAAAAGTCTTCTCGGCCTTCTTGGTCTTCACTGAAACCATCGTGCCTTCAACCTTCGCGACGTCGCCGGCGAACTTCTGAACCTTAACCTTGGCCGGTTTTTCTGCTGCGGGCTTGTCTGCCGCCTTGGCCGGTTTCTCTGCTGCTGCTGCCGGTTTCTCTGCTGCTGCTGCCGCCGGTTTCTCTGCAGGTTTCGCCTGTGCAAAAACGGTTGTGACGAAGGCAACGCTGATGAGCAGTGCCAGAACGATCATGAGTGCTTTCTTCATTTTATTTTTCACCTCCTTTATTATGAATTTTGTTGTCATGCTGGATTATAGCAATGCATATTGCATGCCAGAGTAAGATATGGCAACGGCGGAGAGGAAATGGCCGGATGTTCGGTATGTTACAGAGGAGGGCGTGAGTAAGGAAGGGGGAGATCGACAGGACTCTCTCCGGCGCAGTCCAATTTTCCGGACTCATTGTCCAATTTTCCGGACAGACCGGTCACTACCCGTTGACTCGCCCCACCCTCCCCCGGGCATATTCCCGGCCACTACTCCATCCGGTCCGGTGGTAGGGAATGAAGGGATTAGGGAGGCGGTGTGATCTTATCCCCGCGATTGCGTGAGACGGGCAATCCTGCCCCGGTAGTCGTAGAGTCCCGAATCCTTGAGGCGGGTTATGGCCGTATAGAAGGTCTGCTTGTTGATATCGAGAGCCTTCATGATCGTTTTGGGGTCCATGGCCTCCATGGCGATCGTATCACCTCCGTCAACGTTTCTCAGGTAGAGATAGAGACGGTATTCAGAGGCTGTCAGCTTGGCCTCTATGAGTGTGGTGGCGATAGACCGGAGTGTGTCAGGGCTGGGATGGGTGGTGTCGGGAAACTTTACCTCGTCAGGGAGATTCTCCGTTTCAACGACCGTTCCTTCGCACATGACGCAGGCCCGTTCGATGACCGATTCGAGTTGTCGTACGTTCCCTGGCCACGGGTACCGCATAAGCACGGCGAGGGCTTCGGTGGAGAGGCTCTTCCGGGTTTTCTGAGTGTCATTGGATTTTTTCAGGAAGTGCTCGATGAGAAGGGGTATGTCGGTGACCCTTTCCCTGAGGGGCGGGATGGTGAATGCGATAACGTTCAGACGGTAGTAGAGGTCTTCCCGGAATCGTCCTTTTGAAATCTCCTGGGAAAGCTGTTTGTTTGTTGCCGAGATGATCCGGACATCCAGTTTCATTGTTTCTTTCCCCCCCAGCCTGCGAATCTCCTTTTCCTGAAGGGCTCTCAGCAGTTTGGCCTGGGTCGCCAGGGTGAGGTCCCCGATTTCGTCGAGGAAGAGGGTGCTGCCGTTGGCCTGTTCAAAAAGGCCGGCATGTCGCGTGACAGCGCCGGTGAAGGCGCCTTTCTCGTACCCGAAGAGTTCACTCTCCAGGAGGGTTTCGGGGATCGCGGCGCAGTTTATTGCATAGAAGGGTCGGTCCCCCCGGGGGCTGTTGAAATGGATACTCTTGGCAAAAAGTTCCTTGCCTGTGCCACTTTCGCCGTAGATGAGAACCGACGAATTTGCCGTCGCCACCTTTCTGACGATCTTGAACAGTTCCGCCATCCGTCCATGTGCTCCGACGATGTTCTCAAGGGTGAATTTATCGAGGAGCTGATCCTTCAGCATAATGTTGTCTTTCAGGAGTTTTATCTGGGTCATGGCGTTGTTCAGGACGAGGAGGAGTTGGTCTTTTTCCAGTGGTTTTTCAAGATAATAGAAGGCCCCCAGTTTTGTCGCTTCCACTGCCGACGCAATGGAGCCGAAGGCAGTGATGATGATGACATGACAGGGGATCTCAAGCATTTTCGCCTGCCTCAAGACCTCTGTTCCCTCCATGTCCGGGAGCCTCAGATCGGTGAGGATGACATCGAAAGAGGTGGACCTCAAAAGCTCGATGGCCTGGCTCCCTCTCTCTGCAGTCTCGACAGAGAAGCCTTCACCTGTCAGGATCATTGTGATGATATTCCGCTGGTTTCCGTCGTCTTCGACAACAAGAACGCTGCCTTTTTCACACTTCATTCCGTGGTACCTCAATCCTCATCGTTGTGCCGTGGTTGGGGATGCTTTCCGCTTTTATCGTGCCGCCGTGTTCTTCGACGAACCGTTTTGTTATAGATAACCCGAGGCCAAAACCTGAGGTTTTTGTGGAGTAATAGGGCTCAAAGACCCGGGCGAGATCATCTTCGGCG
>CAYQXL010000003.1:83624-114852 GCA_964421445.1 uncultured Pseudomonadota bacterium | reverse complement strand
GTTCACATGGGGTTTTGTCCTTTCGTACTTTTTCTTAGCCATAGAGAGCCTCCGTCATGATAATTATGGAGCCCACGACCGGAATTGAACCGGTGACCACTTCCTTACCAAGGAAGTGCTCTGCCGACTGAGCTACGCGGGCTTTTGGAGCGGGAAACGGGACTCGAACCCGCGACCCTCAGCTTGGAAGGCTGATGCTCTAACCAACTGAGCTACTCCCGCCTGTAGTCGTTTCCATCAGAGCCAGAAGCCCGCAGGTTGTTCAAAAAAAGCAGAACATGCCACCGTTCCGCTCAGTTCCGAACGCGGCGCTCCAGACTCATCGCGTTATATGGTGGAGAGGGGAGGGTTCGAACCTCCGAAGGACTGCGCCAACAGATTTACAGTCTGCCCCCTTTGGCCGCTCGGGAACCTCTCCGTGGAGCTGGTGATGGGACTCGAACCCGCAACCTGCTGATTACAAATCAGCTGCTCTGCCGATTGAGCTACACCAGCCAAAGACATAATTGTAGTATAGGACGTAGCCAAAAAGCAATATTTTATAAAGGATTCTTGCCCGCAAGTCAACACAATATTGCCTTTTTGCCTGACAGACGAAGCATGACACCCTGCTCACCTGCCACAGTTCATCATACTTACCACAGGTCTTGACACAAAGTCAAAAATATAGTTTAATTATGCGCTTAAAAGTACGTTAAAAATCATCAGGAGGTGATGCCGTTATGATTTGCCAAACGATCAAAAAGGGTTCCGAGTGTTTGTTCATGAAGAAAGCGGGGTGCTCGCACAATGGAGGCCAGTGTTATCCTGTCATTGAGAACTGTGAGGGCTGTACGAGAATCATAGAGTTTGAGACAGGAAGATATTGCTCCAGTTTTCCCTACCCTGCACAGAAATGGCAGAAAGGCAACTGTCCCATGTCCTCACATGTAACAAAGGTCCAAAAGACTGAGCAGCAGAAGATCAATCCGCTGAAGGCTTCTAAGCGAAGCGCAGGCAAAAAGTAAATTACCGGGAAAAACTGCGAAGGGCTCGTATTCTGTGAAAAAGTATCTGAACCTGTGGACATGGATGAGAGGGCCCTTCTTTAAATATTCTCGTACTGCCGTGTTGGTCTTTTCCATTGACACGTTCCCGGGCCAAGTGGTACAAATAGACAATCGTTTTCTGGAGGATACGACGTGAAGAAAAATATTTCCGCGATCAAAAGAGCCAGGCAGGCCGAGCAGAGAAGGCTCAGGAATTCTCATATAAAATCTACGATGAAGACCGCTCTGAAAAAAGCATTAACCGGCCTTTCCCTGGAAGACCAGGACCAGAAACAGGATCTCTTCAGAAAGGCTGTTTCAGAGATTTACGGTGCATCGTCAAAAGGCGTCATTCATCGTAATGCGGCGGCACGGAAAGTCGCACGCCTTTCAAAAAAAATGGCGGCGGCAGGAAAGGAAAGCTAATATTCCATAAGGAGGGCGGCGCTGAATCGCCGCGCAAGCCTTTCCGCTACCTTTCGTATCGCGTTCTGTTTGTTGAACTCTTCGTAGTTCAGACTCTCAACGCTATACGTCTCATAATCGCTGAAATTCCATCGCTTTATCAACCCGCCATTGGTTCTGATCAGGGCCACCTCCACATAGAGATCGACCCTCTTTTCCGTTACAAGACCTGATTTGCTCAAGGTATAGGGGCTGAGTCTGATGATCTTGATCGTCCCGTCTACATAGGCCTGGGAATCGGCCTTGTTCACCTGAAAGAGGCCCATCTTTGTTACTTCCTGAGTGAAGGCATCTGTAACGAACATCGATATGTGGGGCTCATACGTCTTGTTCTTGAAGACGGGAACGGAGATGGAGCCAATCTCTCCACTGTAGACACCTTTTTCCTTGACCAGTTCGTATCCGCAGGACGAAACTGAACAGAGAACGATAACAAGAAGACAGACAGCAAAACCGGAACGGAGAACATTGTTAGAACGAAACAGCCTCTGAAACACTTTCATCGTCTACCTACCCGAGCACAATATTGATCAGCTTGTTTGGAATGACTACTGTTTTTCTGACCGCCCTTCCCTCCAGGTGTTTTTGCACTCTCTCGAGAGAAAAGATCGTTCGTTTCAGTTCCTCTTCGTCCATGTCCCGGTCCATCTCGATCTTCTCCCGGACCTTTCCATTTATCGTGACAACCATCAGAACCTTCTCTTCCCGTGTATATTCGTCACGGTATCGGGGCCACGGACGTGAGGCAATCTCGCTCTTTCCATCGTGGAGGAGAAACCACAGTTCTTCCGTAACATGGGGGACAAAGGGATATAAAAGGGTCAGAACAGTTTCAACGGACCCTTTGAGAAGAGAGAGGGCCGCCGGGTCGTTCCGGTTCATTTCGAGAAACTTGTAGATACCGTTGACCAGTTCCATGACACCGGAGATGGCCGTATTGAGATGGAACCGTTCAATATCATCGGTCACCTTTCGGATTGTCTTATGTGACTTGAAGAGAAGCACCCTCAGATCATCGTCGCCGGCAAAGGTATCGATGGTGCCCTCAACGGCCCGAAGAATATCGATCCGCTCAACCACAAGTCTCCAGATCCGTTGAAGAAACCTGAAGCTCCCTTCAACCCCCTTGTCATTCCAGTCAAGATCCTTGTCAGGCGGCGACGCGAAGAGGCAGAAAAGTCTGGCAGTATCGGCTCCATATTTTTCGATCAGATAATCAGGATCAACCACATTCCCCTTCGATTTACTCATCTTGGCGCCATCTTTGATAACCATGCCCTGGGTAAGAAGATTTTTAAAGGGCTCCCTTACGGAGACGAGGCCCATTTCATTGAGAACCCTGTTAAAGAACCGGGAATAGAGGAGGTGGAGGACTGCGTGTTCGACACCACCGATATACTGATCAACGGGCATCCAGTAGTCAACCCTTTTTCTGTCGAGAGGCCCGTCATTGAAATCGGGGCAGGTATACTTCAGAAAATACCATGATGACTCGACAAACGTATCCATCGTGTCTGTCTCCCGTCGTGCCTGTGCCCCGCAGACCGGGCACTCAACACGCCAGAAACGTTCGTCGTCGATGAGCGGTGATCTCCCGACAACCGTTACGTCCACGTCCAGCGGGAGTTCTACAGGCAACTGGTCGACAGGAACGGGGACAGTGCCGCACGTATCGCAATAGATAACAGGGATGGGTGTTCCCCAGTAGCGCTGGCGGGAGATGCCCCAGTCTCTCAGTCTATAGTTGAGCTTTCTCTTTCCCATCCTCTGTGACTCAAGATAGTCGATGATGCCGTCCATCGCTTCCCTGTTTTTTCTTCCGTTGAAAATGTCCGAATTGACAAGGATTCCATCTCCTTCATAGGCACAGTCCATGGTGGCCGGATCGAGGACCGTATCCTTCGGCATAATGGTTATGATAATGGGAAGATCGTAGGTCTTGGCAAACTCAAAATCCCGCTGGTCATGGGCGGGCACGGCCATGATCGCCCCCGTCCCGTACTCCATGAGAACAAAATTGCCCACAAAAATAGGAGCCCTCTGGCCGGTTAGGGGATTCGTTGCCCATCGACCGGTAAAGACCCCGTCCTTTGTCCCTGCCAGCTCTGCCCTAAAAGAACGGTCCTGAGACTTCGCTTTTTCCACAAAGGCCCGGACCGCCTCCTCCTGTTCCGTCCCTGTTGAGAGGGTGAGGGCAAGAGGATGTTCCGGGGCGAGAACCATAAATGTAACACCATACAGTGTGTCCGGACGGGTCGTAAAGATCGTCAGCGCCGAGCCATCATCAAGCCTGAAATCAACCTCGACACCATAGCTCTTTCCAATCCAGTTCTTCTGCATGCTCGTGACCTTTTCCGGCCAGCCGGGCAGTCTGTCGCAGTATTCGTGCAACTCATCAGCATAGGTGGTAATGGCAAAAAACCACTGGGTCAGTTCTTTCTGGACCACCTCCCGGCCGCATCGCCAGCATGCGCCGCCCTCGACCTGTTCATTTGCGAGGACGGTCTGACATTTTTCGCAATAGTTTACAGGCGAACTCTTCCGGTAAACGAGACCCTTTTTATACATTTCAAGAAAAACATACTGTTCCCACCGGTAATAGGCCACATCACAGGTGGCAATCTCCCGGTCCCAGTCATAGCCGAAGCCGAGACGCTTGAGCTGCTTTCGCATATAATCGATATTCTCGGCCGTCCATTTTGCCGGATGAACACCCCTTTCAATGGCCGCATTTTCTGCAGGCATCCCAAAGGCATCCCACCCCATGGGATGAAGGACATTAAAGCCCTTCATTCTCTTGTACCGGGCGATAACATCACCTATCGAGTAATTCCGGACATGACCCATGTGGATCCTGCCGGAAGGATAGGGAAACATCTCAAGGATATAGAGCTTCTCTTTTTCCTGATCCTCTCCGACGTGATAGGGTTTGCGCTCCTCCCATTTTTCCTGCCATCTCGTTTCGACAGCATGCGGTTCATAGACATTCATGGCGCTTCCTTTTTTCCTGGTGAGGTGGTTTATTTCTTTCCCCGTCGGGAACGTTTCGCGGCCTGTCTTTCCCTGTCTCCCAGGGCTTTGATCCGGAGCCTGAGGGCGTTGAGACGGATGAATCCCCCTGCATCCTGCTGGTTGTAGACGGCATCCTTATCAAAGGTCGCAAAATCCTTCATGTAGAGAGAGTTCTCCGATTTTCGGCCGGCAACAATGCAGTTGCCTTTGTAGAGTTTTATCCGGGCCGTTCCGGTCACGTTCTTCTGAGACTCATCTACAAGAGCCCTGAGTGTCTCCATTTCGGGAGAATACCAGAAACCGTAGTAGATGAGTTCCGATATGCGCGGTATGAGACTGTCCCTCAGATGCATCACTTCCCGGTCCATGGTGATCGATTCGACGGCCCGGTGGGCCACGTGAAGGATGGTCGAGCCGGGCGTTTCATAGACCCCTCTCGACTTCATCCCCACAAACCTGTTCTCCACGATGTCGACACGGCCGACACCGTTCTTTCCTCCGATGTCGTTGAGATAGGAGACAATCTCAAAGGGGGACATGGCTTTTCCGTCTATCCGGACGGGGATGCCTGCCTCGAAATCGATCTCAACATACGACGGTTTATTCGGCGCCTTCTCCGGAGAAACGGTGGTGAGGAACATACGTTCGTCCGGTTCCGACCAAGGGTCTTCAAGGATGCCCCCTTCATAACTGATATGCATTAGGTTTCTGTCCATACTGTAGGGTTTCTTTTTCGTCACCGGCACGGGTATCGCGTGCTTTTTCGCATAGTCAATAAGCTCCTCTCTCGACGTAAAATCCCATTCCCGCCATGGAGCAATGATCGTAATATCCGGCTCGAACGCATAATAGGTCAGTTCAAACCTGACCTGGTCGTTTCCTTTGCCTGTTGATCCGTGACAGACTGCATCGGCCTTTTCAGCCCGGGCTATTTCTATGTGCCGTTTGGCGATGAGGGGCCGGGCGATCGACGTCCCCATAAGATACGAGCCTTCATAGACGGCATTCGCCTTGACAGCAAAGAATATGAAATCCCGGGCGAACTCGTCACGAAGGTCTTCTATGTAAACCTTTGAGGCTCCCGTTTTGAGAGCTTTTTCCTCGAGACCGTCGAGTTCTTCCTTCTGCCCCACGTCAGCAGCATAGGCAACGACCTCACAACCGTACTTTTCCCGCAACCATTTAACAATGATTGATGTGTCGAGTCCGCCTGAATAGGCAACGACTACTTTCTTGATCTTCTTCATGTGTATCCTCCAAAGAGATGGGCCCTTCTGTCAATCATCGGGGCCGTTTATGTCTTGATCAGCCATTCAAGCAAAGCTTTCTGGGCATGCAAGCGGTTTTCCGCCTGCGTAAAAATGACATCCTGAAAGCGTTCAAATACCGATTCTGTAATTTCCTCGCTCCTGTGAGCAGGGAGACAGTGCATGACAATTGCATCCGGAGCAGCCACCGCCATAAGACCCTCGTCGATTGCATACCGTGAAAAAATCCTTCTCCGATCCTCTTTTTCCTCTTCCATGCCCATGCTGACCCAGACATCCGTATTGATGACATCTGCACCCCGTGCCGCCTCGAGAGGGTCGTTGGTATGACGGAAGCGGCCTGCCTGCCGCCGGGCCCTTTCCATGAGTTCCTCCGGCGGTTCGTACCCTTCAGGGGTAGCGATGGAAAAATCGAGCCCCAGAAGAATGGCGCTTTCGATCCACGAGTTTGCCACATTGTTGCCGTCACCGATGAAAGCAATCTTTCTCCCCTCCATCGTTCCTTTCTTTTCAACAATCGTAAAAAGGTCTGCAAGAATCTGACAGGGGTGATAGAGATCGGTGAGACCATTGATCACCGGTATCACCGCCCACCTTGCCAGTTCTTCCACCAGTTCCTGGGAGAAGGTCCGGATCATGATACCGTCGACGTACCTGCTCAACACCCTCGCCGTGTCCTGTATCGGCTCTCCCCTCCCTATTTGGGTCTCGCCGGCATTGAGAAGGATCGCATGCCCTCCAAGCTGTTTCATGCCGACCTCGAAGGAAATCCTGGTCCTGGTCGACGCTTTTTCAAAGATCATGGCAAGCGACTTGTCTTTGAGGGGTTTGTATTCACTCCCTGCACGGTGCATCTTCTTGAGAAACTTCGTCCGTTCGAGGAGATACTCGGCTTCGCTTTTCTCCAGATCAAGGAGCTTGGTAAAATCTCGTTTCACCCTCTGTGCCTCCCGAATATTCTATCGGCGACATCTATAAAAAGATCGATCTCCTCTCTCTTCACCACGAGAGGGGGGACCAGCCTCAGGATCTTTCCCTTCGTACAATTGAGAATCACACCTTCAGAAAGAAACTCCTTATGCACGGCATCGCCGTCGATGGTCAGTTCAATCCCCCAGATGAGGCCTATACCGCGAATCTCGGCAATAAAGGAATATTTCTTCCGAAGGGTCTCGAGCCGTTCCCTCAGGTACGCCCCGCTCTCGACACAGGTACGGAGGACATCCTCGTCGGCCATTGCATTTAAAGTGGCAACCACTGCGGCCGCGGCAAGAGGATTTCCTCCGAACGTAGAGGCGTGCGTTCCCGGCTCAAACGCCCCGGCCACCTTATCCGTGGCAATCATGGCACCTACGGGAAATCCATTTCCCAAGGCCTTTGCAAGGCTCATGACATCCGGTGCAATACCGAAATGTTCGTAGGCGAAGAGTTTACCGGTTCTTCCCATGCCTGTCTGCACTTCGTCTACGATGAGAAGGATATCCCTCTCGGCCGTTAATTCCCGGACCTTTTTGATGTAATCGACATCAGCCAGGTAGATGCCACCCTCAGCCTGAATCAGTTCGATCATCACAGCGGAGGTCTGTTCCGACAATCCTTTCTCCAGGCTGTCGATATCGTTGAACGGCACATACCTGAATCCCGGTAAAAGAGGCTCGAATCCCTCATGAAATTTTGTCTGTCCCGTAGCGGTAAGGGTTGCCACTGTTCTGCCATGGAAAGAGTTTTCCATGACTACGATCTCATGGCGGCCGGGGCCATATTTCTTCCATGAATATCGCCTGGCAAGCTTTATGGCAGCTTCGTTTGCCTCGGCACCACTGTTGCAGAAAAAGACCTTGTCTCCAAATGCCCGCTCGACAAGAAGTTCTGCTGCCCGGATCTGAATTTCCGTATAGAAAAGGTTCGAAACATGAAAGAGTTTCCGCGCCTGAACGGCGATGGCGTCAGCAATATCCTGTCTCGCATGGCCGAGATTGCAGACGGCAATCCCTGCCAGAAAATCGAGATACCGCCTTCCGGTCATATCCCAGATCCAGCATCCCTCCCCTTTTGTCACAACGACGGGATACCGGTTGTATGTGTTGGCAATGTAGTGGTGCGCTTTTCTGATCACTTCATCCTGCATTCTTCAGTCTCCTGTAATTTCCGTTCCCACCCCCGAGTCCGTAAAGACCTCGAGAAGCAGGGCGTGGGGAACACGACCGTCAACGATATGCGTCTCACGGACACCGCCGTCGAGGGCATCAACGCAACACTCGACTTTCGGTATCATTCCTCCGGAGATGACCTTCTCGTCGAGAAGCTCTCCGATACGTGATTGTTTCAGCATCGATATAAGGGAACCGTTTTTATCGAGCACCCCTTCCACATCGGTGAGAAGGATGAATTTTTCCGCTCTCAGGGCTTTCGCCACGCTTCCTGCCGCCGTGTCCGCATTGACATTGTACGAATTGCCGTCCACTCCGTCAGCAAGGGGGGCAACAACGGGAATATATCCCTGCCGAGATATCTCTTTCAGGATCGAACCGTTTACTCCCACGATATCGCCGACAAAACCTATCTCCTTGTTCTTGACCTGTTTGGCCACGAGGAGCCGTCCGTCCTTTCCTGAAAGACCTATCGCTTTTCCGCCCATATCGTTGATATTTTTAACAATCTCCTTGTTGACAAGACCCGAAAGCACCATTTCGACCACGTCGAGCGTCTTCTCGTCTGTAACCCTGAGGCCATCGACAAACCGGGTCGGTATCGCCAGATCCTTGAGCAGCCGTCCGATCATCGGACCTCCTCCATGGATAACGACAGGATTAATACCGACATATTTGAGAAGAACCACATCCCGGGCAAACTCTTTCTTCAGATGCTGTTCTTCCATCGCCGCCCCGCCGTACTTGATAACGAATGTCGATCCTGCAAACTTTTTTATGTACGGCAATGTTTCGAGTATTGTTTCGATCTTCTGGTGCATTCCATCCTCACAGTATGTATCTGCTCAGATCGTCCTTCTCCAGGAACTCACCGAGCTTCTCTTTCACATAGGCTTTTGTGATAGGGATTCTCTCCCCCCGCATTTCGGGCGCAGAGAACGATATATCTTCGAGGAGCCGTTCCATAACCGTATAGAGCCTTCTGGCACCGATATTTTCGGCCATCTCGTTGATTTTTTGGGCAATGTCGGCTATCTCCTCGATACCCTCTTTTTCGAAATCAAGATCGATCTCTTCCGTCGCGAGAAGAGCCCTGTACTGTTTGATCAGGGCATTGTCGGGCTCCGTCAGTATCCGGAAAAAATCATTCTTTGTCAGGGCCTCGAGTTCGACACGAATAGGGAACCGGCCCTGGAGTTCAGGAATAAGGTCAGAAGGTTTCGACATATGGAACGCCCCGGCAGCGATAAAAAGGATGTGGTCCGTTCGTACCATGCCGTACTTGGTTGTCACCGTCGTCCCCTCGACGATAGGAAGGATATCCCGCTGGACGCCCTCCCGAGAGACATCGACGCCATGACCGTGATCACGGCTTGCAATCTTGTCGATTTCGTCGAGAAATATGATCCCCGATTGTTCAATCCTTTCGATGGCATCCTTTGTAACCCGGTCCATGTCGATCAGTTTTTTTGCCTCTTCCTGTACCAGGTGCTCGTAGGCTTCCCTCACCTTCATCCGCCGCCTTTTCGTCTTCTTGGGAAGCATGTTACCAAGCATATCCTTGATCTGCATGTCCATCTCTTCCATCCCCGCCGACGAGAAGATTTCCACGATAGGGATGGCCCTGTCACTCACTTCAAGCTCTACCGATTTATCATCGAGCTTCCCCGATTTGAAGAGTGCCCTGAACTTTTCCCGCGTATTCTCGATGGGAACAGCCTCGCCTTCCGTCTGCACTGTCCTCTTCGTTGGAACGAGCAGATCGAGAATGCGTTCCTCCGCAAGGTCCTCGGCCTTTGACAGAACCTTCTTCTCCTCCTCCCGCTTGATCATATTGACAGACAACTCGGTAAGATCGCGGATCATCGATTCCACATCCCGGCCTACGTACCCCACTTCAGTGAACTTCGTCGCTTCGATCTTCAAAAAGGGAGAGTTTGCCAGTTTCGCGAGGCGCCTGGCGATCTCTGTCTTTCCAACACCTGTGGGACCGATCATGATGATGTTTTTCGGTGCGATCTCATCCCTCAGCTCGGCAGGAACCATCTGGCGCCTCCACCTGTTTCTGAGAGCGATGGAGACTGCCTTTTTCGCCTTATCCTGGCCTATGATAAACCGGTTCAGTTCTTCCGAAATCTCTTTTGGCGTAAGCGTCTTCATTACAATTCCTCACAAATGATGCGATCATTGGTATATATACAGATTTCCCCTGCAATCTCCATCGACTCTTTCACGATCTCCAGCGCATCGAGATCGGTGTGACGAAGAAGGGCACGAGCCGCCGCCTGGGCGTACGGACCTCCCGAGCCGATGGCCGCTATTCCGTCATCGGGCTCGATAACATCTCCCGTTCCTGAAAGAATGAGGGTCTGATCCTTGTCGGCAACAATAAGAAGGGCCTCAAGCCTCCGGAGCATCCTGTCGGTTCGCCAGTCCTTCGCCAACTCAACAGCCGCCCTGGTAAGATTTCCGTTATATTGTTCCAGTTTTTTTTCAAACCGTTCCAGAAGAGTGAAGGCATCGGCCGTAGCGCCTGCAAATCCCGTAAGACACCTATCACCATAGATTTTCCGGATCTTCCGGGCCCCTTGCTTCATTATGGTTGCATTGAGCGTGACCTGGCCGTCACCACCGATGGCAACTCTCCCTTTACGTCGTACACATACGATTGTCGTGGATTTCATTTTACCTTCTCGGGTGAGACTTGTCGTAAACCTCCATGAGCTTATCCATGGAGAGATGGGTATACCTCTGCGTTGTGGACAACTTTGAATGACCGAGGAGTTCCTGGATGCTCCTGAGGTCAGCACCATTATCGAGCATGTGGGTTGCAAAAGAGTGGCGGATGCCGTGAAGGGCAAGATCTTTGAAAAGACTCGCTTTTAACTGATTCTTCTTCATTATCTTCAACAGGCCTCTGTATGAAAGCCTCAGCCCCCTGACGTTGGTGAACAGCGGGGCATCCCGGCCGGACGGTCCGTTTCTCCCTGTAGCTCCGAGATATTCACAGAGGGCCTCCCTCGATTTTTCTCCAAAGGGAAGAATCCTCTCTTTGTCTCCTTTTCCAGTAACCTTTACCCACATCCCTTCAAGATGAAGGTCGCCCATATTGATACCCAAAACCTCCTGTGCCCTCATGCCTGTGGCATACATAAGCTCAAAAATCGCTCTGTTTCTGAGATTCAGCCATCCGTCACGGGGAAGAAAATCGAGGAAATGAAACATTTCATCGATCGTATAAAACGTGGGGAGACGTTTTTCAGCCCGGGGATTACGGATCACAAGAGCAGGATTCTCGGCAAGATACCCTCTCTTTTTGAGAAACCGGAAGAAGACCTTGATAGAGGAAACCTTCCGGGAGAGGGATGATTTCTTTAAATCCTTGTACACCGCTCCAATATAAGCCCGAATCATGCCATGGTCGACCGTTTCTTCTCCGTTCCGTTCGACAAAGTCAATGAATCCTTCGATGTCGCTCCGGTATGCTCGTTTCGTATTGTGCGGGGAAGCCTTCTCGATATCCAGGTATTTATAAAACTCCCGGGCGAGACCGCGAAGCTGATGGCCATTCATACGACTATTATTCTATAATTTTCTGGCAAATAATCAAGTTAATACAGTTAATTCCGTCTCCGGTGCCGCCCGTTTTGCCTCTTTTTCGCTCCTCTCCTGACCATTCCCCGTCTCTACGACTACGTCCCGTAGCGCTGTTTTCGGGGTCTTGTTTCGTTTTTCCCTTCTTTGACCCCCTCCCGATCCACTTTACGGAAGCAACGAAGTATGCGATAACGATGTGAGAAATAAATCTTTCCGGCGAGGAGGAGTCATGGAGATCGGGGTCATTACAAAAGGAAGCGACAGAATCATCGTTGCAGTAAAGGAATTCAAAGGACGGGAGTATATCGATATCCGTACCCATTTCGAAAACGACAAGGGGGAATGGATACCGACAAAAAAAGGCGTCACTCTCACACCCGACACCATTGACGAGATGATACACTTGCTGACGGATGCCCGCGATCAGATGGGAAAAAAATAGGCATCCCGCACCTGTTTTTTCGCCTGTAGCGGAGCGCTTTGCCTATTTTCTGAAGAGCGAGAAGAGCAGGGAAAGAATGACACTGATGACAATACTCGTGGTGATGGGGAAATAAAAACTGAAGTGCTCCCTTCTGATTACGATATCCCCCGGGAGCTTTCCGAGAAAAGGGATCCTGCCGCCAAACACAAAGACCAGCCCCAGAAGAATCAGGACAATGCCGGCAATGATGAGAATCTTTCCTGCCCCTGTCATCCCTTCCCCCCATACCTTTCGTATTCGCTGAAGATACACCCGCAGTACTGTTGCCGGTACATCTTCAGATCCTTCGACTTTCGAATACCATCGTTCCATCCTTTCCGGAAATCGCGATAGAGAAAAGGAAGGTCATACGTCTTTTCCAGTTCCTCTCCTATGGCACGGATATCGTCGTGACGCTGGTACCGGCTGTACAGAAGCGTTGATGTCAACCCTTCAAGGCCCTGCTCCTTCGCATGGACAAAGGCCTTCTCGAGCCTCATCCGGTAGCAGGCCAGACAGCGATCCCCCTCTCTTCCCATCATGCCATTGAGACACATTTCGAGATCATAGGTTTCGTCAACATCAAGGGGCATTGTGGTGAGGGCTGCGAATGCCTGCACCGTTCTCAGGCGGGTGACGAATTCCTGGTAAGGGTGAATGTTGGGATTGTAGAAATAGCCCCGTACATAGTGGCCTTCCCTCAGCAGTTCGTCAAGGGGAACGATGGCACAGGGTCCACAGCAGATATGGAGACAGAGATTCATGTCACGTCCTCCCGGAAGAATACCACAAAAACTGGCCGATCACGATCTTTTGCCGCTCTCCCTTGAAAAGAGAACCTCCCTGTCCACCGGAGAACAATCACTGTTCAATCCCCCTTGTATTCTCTCCTTGATTCCCCGGCACCATCCCTTTACAATGTACCATGTCTATTCTTGACGGATCTGTTTCGTCCTCCATCGCACAGGCAGCGGAGGTTCTCCGGCAGGGAGGGCTCGCAGCCTTTCCCACGGAAACGGTCTATGGTCTTGGAGGCGATGCCTTCAACCCCCGTGCCGTTGCAGATATTTTTGCGCTGAAGGACCGCCCCCGTTTTGATCCACTCATCGTCCACATCGGTCACGCAGAACTCCTCGACGATCTTGCCGGAGAGATTTCCCCTCTTGTACGACTCCTGACCAAACGGTTCTGGCCCGGACCCCTCACGGTTATCGTTCCCAAAAAGCCTGTCATTCCCGGTATCGTTACAGCGGGACTTCCGACAGTGGGTATCCGCATGCCATCTCATCCTGTTGCCCTTGCCCTCCTTAATGCCTTTGGTGGCCCCATTGCTGCGCCGAGCGCAAATCCCTTCGGATACGTAAGCCCGACCAGGGCACAGTTTGTGGAGGCAATGTTCGGAACCAGAGCACCTCTCATCCTTGACGGGGGAGACACGACCTTCGGTGTCGAGTCAACGATCGTCTCCGTCTTTCACGAGACCCTCCGGATCCACCGGTACGGAGGCATTACAATGGAAGAGCTTCAGGCTGTCTGGCCTGCGGTGGAGCGGTATCACCACAGCGCCGGCGACCCCCTGCAGACCCCGGGAGCGCTGCCCTATCACTACGCCCCCCGGAAACCCCTCTTCCTCGTCGAATCTCCCGAGGATATTGCGAACCGCCGCTCTGCCTATCTCGCATTCAGAAGACCGGCTCAACCGGTTCCGGCCCTCCATCTCCGTATCCTTTCAGCTTCCGGAAATCTCAGGGAGGCGGCGGCAGGTTTTTTCTCGGCCCTTATAGAATTGGATAATTTCGACATCGACTGCATATATGCCGAGAAGGTCCCCGAAGAAGGCCTGGGGAGAGCCATGATGGAACGGCTCAGAAAGGCCGCGGCAAAACCCTATCAGTCAAACCGTTGATATCAAGAGGAATTCGTGGTACCTTACGTTCATATGTCTCTCGCAGAAACAAAAGAACAACGATCGGCACATATAACGGGGAAGAGCGGTTGTCTTTCGCTCTTTATTCATGAACAAAACCGTCATAACCATAATGAGATTAAAATGTTAGAAAACAGAATCTCCAGCTTTTACACATGTTTTCCACGAAAATTGTTGAAAACTGCCGGCAGCCGGCTTGCGCTTCTCCTGGCAGCAGTTCTGGCCGCCTCTTTTCTCGTCTCATCATGCACGTACGTAAAGAAGACCACCGCCTGGATCAGCAAAAAAGAGGGGGCAAAAGAGATCACCAACGCTCTCCTCTCAAAAACCGAAGAAGAAACAAAGAAAACACTCGGCGAGCCGGATATCGTGAGCGTCATGCCTGACGGTACGATTTTGTGGACGTACAAACCTTCATGGAAGCTCGTTCCCAACAACACGGAGACCGTCTACGTTGAATTTCAGGACGGAAAGGTCGCCAAGGTCATCAGGGGAAGATAGGACGGATTATGCGGTGCGAAGATTGCGGAAAAGAGATCACAATGGTTGCATGTTCAGGGTGCGGAGCAGAGATTGTCCCCCTCGGAGAATACTGCTACCGATGCGGTGCCAGACTCGTTGCCGCCCCGGCACGGGAGACAGAAGCTGAGACGTCCGATTTTTCTGAGAGAATTCTCTGCAGCGACGGTACATGCATTGGAGTGGTAAGCGAGGAGGGTGTATGCAAGGTCTGCGGAAAACCGTATGTGCCCGATGCCTCGTAGCCGTTCTGTTCCTCCAGGCAGCCGGTTGCGCAACACCATACCAAACGCATCTGAGTGATTTCCTGGCAGGCCGGGAAAGCCTCCGGAAAAGCGACTACACCGAGGCCCAAAGGGTTTTTGAATCGGCCGTCAAAGCATTTCCGTCCGCCGGTGGTTACGCATTTCTTGCCGTCACGTTCTATAAACTCGGCGATACGGCATCCGCTGCCGACGCCCTGGACAGGGCACGACAGTTCGACGCCTATGGCACGTATCATCTGAGAATCGTCGGATACACAGCCCTGATCGCCGTAAAGGAAGAGAGGCCCGGGAGCAAAGAAGCGCTGAAGGCGTACCTCGATTATTACCGGTTATGCCAGCCCCTTATGTCGATCGACGACGTCGCTGCGATGGCTAGCGGGGAGTACATGCCCCTCCCCCTCCTGGAAAGCACAATAGATCTCCAGATCAGAACATACGAGAACGATGTCGAACAATATGAGAAATTTCACACTGGCTTCTACGACAGATTTTCCCGCACTTTTTAGCGCGACCAAGGGAAGGGAGAGATATGGGATTTTTTGAAAAGATACGGAACACGCTCGCCAAGACCCGCGACCAGCTTACGACACGCATTGAATGGATCATCCAGGGCAAGCCCCTCGACGATGACGCCTTCGATGAAATCGAAGAGGCGATCCTCCTCTCCGACGCAGGCGTAGAAACAGCTGATCGTCTCATGGAAGCATTGCGGTCACGGTGGAAACGGGGCAAAATCACCACCGTCGATGATATCAAGGCAGCCATCAAAGAAGAGGTGGAAGAGATTCTCGCCGCCGTCGAAAAGCCTCTTGTTCCCGACGGAAACAAGCCTTTCGTTATTCTCACTCTCGGCGTGAACGGCGTGGGGAAAACAACAACGATAGCAAAGCTGGCCCGGATCCACAAAGATGCCGGTCGGTCGGTCCTTCTCGGTGCCTGCGATACGTTCAGGGCAGCCGCTATCGAACAGCTCGAGGTCTGGGCCCAAAGACTGGATGCGGGAATGGTAAAACACGCCGAGGGATCCGATCCTGCAGCTGTGGCCTACGACGCCGTTGTGGCCGCAAAAGCACGGGGAACTGACGTTCTTATCCTCGACTCGGCGGGACGCCTCCATACAAAGGTCAATCTCATGGAAGAAATGAAGAAGATCAAACGGGTCGTGGGCAAGGAGTTGGAGGGCGCTCCTCAGGAAGTGCTTCTCGTCGTTGATGCGACAACAGGCCAGAATGCCATACAGCAGGCACTCAAGTTCAACGAGATGCTCGGAATCACGGGACTCGTCATCACGAAGCTTGACGGGACGGCAAAGGGAGGTTTTGTTCTGCCCATTGCCCTGTCGCTTGAGATTCCCATACGGTATATCGGCACCGGGGAAGGCATAGACGATCTCGTTCCTTTCAAGGCCCGTGATTTTGCCAACGCCATGTTTGGCTGACACCGGTACGGGGAAAAAGAGCAGGTAAATGGAGGGGACCATAAAGGAGAGAACGGTAAACAATGACAGGTGAGAGAGAAACAAACGGCCATTCATACTGGTTTGTGGCAACAGCGGCGATTTTTACAACCTGCCTCATCGCATCAAACATTATCGCCGTCAAACTTATTGAGATCAGGGGCATCGTTCTCACTGCGGGCATCATCATCTTCCCCGTGAGTTATATTTTCGGTGACATTCTCACTGAAGTGTACGGTTACAGGAAAGCCCGGCGCGTGATATGGCTCGGCTTCTTCTGTAATCTTCTCACAGTCCTGGCGATCATTGTCGCCCAGGCAATCCCGGCTGCTCATTTCTGGGACGGACAGGCAGCTTTCGAGAGGATTCTCGGCTACAGCCCCCGTATTCTTGCGGCCTCGTTCATCGCCTACCTCGTGGGAGAATTCTCCAATTCCTACATTCTGGCAAAGCTGAAGATCCACACAAAGGGGAGATGGCTGTGGCTGAGAACGACGGGATCTACTTTTGTCGGCGAGGGACTCGATTCGATCGTCTTTATGGTCATCGCATTCGCAGGACAGATACCCCTTGGCCACCTTGCCTTCGCGATTCTCGCCCAATGGATCGTGAAATCCCTTTACGAAGTGCTGGCGACCCCCCTCACCTATCTGGTGGTAGGATTTTTGAAGCGGCGCGATCAGAGCGATGTTTACGATTACGAGACCCGGTTTAATCCCCTCCTGATCTCCGACTGACATCCCCGCAGACTGACCATGTCCCGTAAAAGAGCCATTATCCTTCTCAGCGGAGGTATCGATTCAGCGACAACGCTCGCCCTGGCAAGGGAAAGGGGTTATTTCACCCATTGTATCAGCGTCCGTTACGGCCAGCGCCATATCCGGGAACTTGATGCCGCCGTTCTCGTTGCCCGCCAGATCGGAACCGACGAACATTCATTTATTGACATAGACCTCAGATCTACCGGCCATTCGGCGCTTACGGACACCATACCGGTGCCGAAGGGCCGGAGTCCGGGAGAGATGGCGGGACGGATACCTGTCACCTACGTTCCTGCACGAAATACGGTCTTTCTGTCCTACGCCCTGGCATACGCCGAGGTACTCGAAGCCCCCGATATCTTCATAGGCGCCAACAGCATCGACTATTCAGGCTACCCTGACTGCCGTCCTGAATATATCGCTGCATTCGAAAAAATGGCTAACCTCGCAATCGAAGCAGCCGTTGAAGGACGTCTGAAGATTTCCATTCAGGCCCCCCTCATTCATCTTACAAAGGCCGAGATTATTGCAGAAGGGCAGAGATTGGGCGTCGATTTCAGCCTCACCCATAGCTGTTACGACCCTTCGCCGGAAGGGAAGGCCTGCGGCTTCTGTGACAGTTGCATTCTTCGGAGAAAGGGTTTTCTCGAGGCCCGCGTACCCGATCCCACGGTCTACTCCCCCGACAGTCTTCGTTGACAAGACGGTCCATCGTCGATAGGATGTTATCATCATGAAGCTCACGCGCCACCTGAAAACAAAACTGATTACAGGGTTCCTTGTGGTCATTCCCCTTCTCGTTACCATCTATATCGTCTATGCCGTCATATCTTTCGCCGACAGACTTGCCGCGCCATTGATGAAGGGACTCTCCTTCCAGATCTCCGGGACAGAGTGGTATCTTCCGGGGACAGGGGTGGTTCTCTTCATCGTCTTTGTATATGTAGCCGGCCTTATTTCCTCCAACTACCTCGGAACACGGCTCATCATCTTTGGGGAAGGACTTCTCCACCGGATCCCCTTCGTGAAGAGTATCTACAGTTCCGTCAAAGATATGACGGAGGCGTTTTCTTCAGAAAAAAAACGGTCCTTTAAAGATGTTGTTCTCGTCCAGTTCCCGTCGCCGGGCCGATATGCCTTGGGCTTCGTCGTCGACAGGATTCAGGTTTCAAGCCTGCCGGCCATGTGTTCCGTCTTTGTCCCGACGGCACCGAATCCCACATCGGGATACCTCATCATGGTTCCCGACAGCGAACTTTCCTTTCTCGACATGGGCGTTGACGATGCCCTGAAATACATCATATCCATAGGCACCGCAAGGACTTCGGCACAATGGAAAGAGAAACGATCCGGATAGCGTTCATCGGGGGCCGGCGATTCCTTTGGAAAGGTCTGATTGCCGTATTCGTGGCGGCAGCGGTCAACTTCGCCTTTGCAAAACAGATTCTCCACTTCCTTCTGAGAACGACGAACGTCAAGGTATACTATCTCAACCTCCCGGAAGCTTTCTTCTCGTCTGTTGAACTGGCTCTCTACGCCGGGATCTTCACTGTCATCCCAGTCCTCTTTTTCCTCGTCTGGTATGAGTTTCAACCGGTTCTCCCCATGAGCCGCAGGGCAGGCCTGGCATTCGTTTTTTTTGCCATTGTCCTTTTCTATCTCGGCGGCGTCTTCTGTAGTCTCATCGTTCTCCCTTCGGGTATAGCATTCCTGCTCAGTTTTGGGACGGATACCATCAGACCGCTCATATCGATTGACAGGTTCGTTACCTTCTGTACGGCCATGGTCTTCGCTTTCAGCATCACATTCGAAATCCCGATCATCCTTCTTCTTCTCGGAAAGACAGGCATTCTCCATTCCCGGACGCTCGTCAAGACACGCCGGTTTGCTGTCCTCTTCATAGCCATCGGTTCGGCCATCATCACGCCTACCCCCGATGTCTACAACATGATGCTTCTGGCCCTTCCCACCTACATCCTTTTCGAGATAGGCATCTTCCTCATGAAAATGAGTGAACGAAAGAAACGGAACGTGCCTGCAGAGCTTCTTGGCGAGTGATTTCAATGTTGACCACGCTCTTTCAACATGAGTAACATTACACGATGGAAGCACACATAGCGACATACGGATATCTGGCCATTTTCGCCGGCACATTCTTCGAGGGTGAAACAACGGTTCTCATAGGGGGGATATTCTCAAAACTGGCCTACATGGAGATTGAGAAGGTTATTGCCATCGCTTTTGCAGGAACCCTGGCAGGAGACTGTACGTTCTTTCTCCTCGGCAAGCTCTTGAGAAGGAATTTCATCGACAGGTTCGAGTTTCTCCGGAGCAAGGTCCCTCTTGCCAACAGAATCATCCGGCGGTTTGGAAATCATATTATATTTTTTGTCCGGTTCTTTGTCGGCGTGAGGGGAATTATCCTCTCTCTTCTCGGGTGCACAGAAATACGGAAGAGGACCTTTTTTCTGTACAGTTCTCTGAGCGCAGCCATCTGGAGCATACTCGTCGGTCTTGCGGGATACTTTTTCGGCAATGTTATTTCTATTTTTGTGTCGGACATCAAACGATACGAGCGGTTTGTCCTTCCCGCCATTCTTGCTGTCGTGCTCGTTGTCATCATGGTGTACCGGCACATCGTCACAAAGAGAGAGGAGAAAGAATATGGAGATGAACGAGAAGATCGTACGTGATCTGAAAAGGAAGCTGGAAATTGAACTCCACAAAAGAGAGGCTGAAGTCATCGACTACTGGAAAAAGGAGGTCGAGACTCTTTACCGAAAGAAGTATGAGAGTTTTGCGTCGATGCAGGTCGAGGTGAAGGGTCTCATGGAAAGGATGTCCAACAGAATTGCCATCCTCCAACGAACTATCAAGGAGGGGTGACATGCATTCTTTCTCTTCCCGTTCTTTTCGCCTCCTGCTCTATGCCCTTTCGGTTCTCCTCGTGATTGTCGCACTGTTTCTCCCCGTTGACGGACAGTCCCAAACGGCTGGCCAACAGCGAAAAGGGGCGCCGGAAAAACGTGGAACCGATCCATACAGCTCAGACCTCGTTCCCGAGGTCTTCTACATTTTTGACAAAAAAGTACCCTTGTACCGGGATGATCTAAGGGAACGGTTCGAGCGGGAACTGTTTCAGTTTGCCGAACACCGGGGATTGATGACGATACTCGTCAAACGGTATTTCAAATACTATTCCGTCATTAACGAAGAGATTCAGAAGGTCCAGGCGCCATCGGATCTCATCTTTGTGGTGATTACAGAGAGCTATCTCAACCCCCGGGCAGTCTCCAGGGCAGGGGCTTCAGGAATGTGGCAGTTCATGGAGGAGACAGGGAAACGGGAAGGCCTCGCAATCACCGGTTCAGTCGATGAGCGCTATCACCTCAAAAAGGCGGCCCGCGCCGGTATCGCTCATCTGAAGAGGCTCCATGGAGAGTTCAACGATTGGTTTCTGGCCCTTGGCGCCTATAACGCCGGTGCCCAGAGAATCAGGGATGTTATCTCACACCAGGGAACCAGAGACTTTTTTGACATGTATCTTCCTGAAGAGACTGAGCGATACGTTTTTCGCGTTATGGCACTGAAAGAGATCATCACGAACCCTGACAAATACGGGATTCTCGTTTACGAACGGGAGCTCTACCGGGAAGCAAAGGTCTCAGAGATCACCATTGAAGCCACAAAGGAGATTCACACCAATGTCCTTTCAAAAGCTATGGATCTCCCCTACAAATCCTTCCGGGACAGCAACCTTCACCTCCGGAAGTACAGGCTCCCGCCAGGGACATACCACATCATCGTTCCTGCAGATCGAAGGGAGATCTTCATCAAACGACTCCAGCAGGCCGAAGGTATCAGGGTAGTAAAAACAGGTCCCTGAATGGTACCACCTGACAATCCCTGAAAACAGAAACGGCACCTGATCCCATCGTTCTTTTCTACAGACACAAAGGAATGCCAGGCCTGTTCACGATGCTAAACTACCTTGGCCAATGGTAACCTTTTATGCACAAAAGACAATGTAAACTCGATTAATATTTTTGTTGACAAAAGAAGGGTACTGAGCGTAAATAATTTACCTGCATGAACACTTTAGTCGAGTTTTCCTACGTTCTGATTTTCACCATAGTTGGGATCGTTTTTACGATAGTCCCGGTGGTTATCTCCTTTTTCCTGGCACCACGGACACGGGGAGGGAAGGTTCTTGCCACCTATGAGTGCGGCATAGAGCCTTACGGCAGCGCATGGATACGGTACAGCATTGCATATTATATATATGCTCTTATTTTTATCGCTTTTGATGTGGATGTTCTCTATCTCTTTCCTGCAGCCCTTGCATACAGCAAGGGTGACAGGCCGTTTGAATTTTATACCATTCTTATTTTCGTATTGATCCTCGGGCTTGCGATCGTTTATGCCTGGGGAAAGGGAGTCTTTACCTGGAAACGAAAGATCCTATAATACACTTTGCCGTTCTGGACAAGGTTCTCAACCTTGCCCGCGCCAATGCCCTCTGGCCCGTAACTTTCGGGCTCGCCTGCTGTGCTCTCGAGATGATGGCCGTTGCAATGGCCCGGTTCGACATCGCACGTTTCGGCGCTGAGGTTTTCAGACCAAGCCCCAGACAGGCTGACCTTATGATGGTTACAGGAACCGTCACAAAGAAGATGGCACCATCAGTGATCACCCTTTACGAACAGATGCCTTCACCCAAATGGGTCATTGCCATGGGCAACTGCGCCATATCCGGTGGTCCTTTCGTCTTTGAGGGCCAGTACAATCTCGT
The DNA here is from genome assembly GCA_964421445.1 of uncultured Pseudomonadota bacterium. Taxonomy (GTDB): domain Bacteria; phylum Desulfobacterota; class Syntrophorhabdia; order Syntrophorhabdales; family CAYQXL01; genus CAYQXL01. Next base: position 93,148 of record CAYQXL010000003.1, on the reverse strand, counting down.
CGAGGGCGTCGACAAACTCATCCCTGTTGATGTCTATGTACCCGGATGCCCGCCGAGACCGGAGGGTTTTCTTGAGGGACTCATGAAGCTCGAACAAAAGATCACGGGGACACGGCGTTTCCCTGGGCCGGAACAGAAATGGTAGAGACACTCTTCGCCGATCTTACGAATACATTCGCCGGTATTGATATCACTAGGTCGTCATACGATCAGAACGGGTATCATCTCGCCGTTGAGACACAAAAGGGCAGCATCGTCGATGTCGTGCGGTTTTTTGATTCGAAGGCATTCTATCTGGCCGATATGTGTTGCGTCGATTATGTTGATTACCTTGAAGTTGTATACTTCTTCAACAACCATTCCCGTCTGTGCCGTGTGAAGGTCATGCTCAAACTGGAGCCGGACAAGCCTTCTGCGCCGACGATTTCTCATGTCTACCCTATGGCCTCGTGGTATGAACGGGAGATACACGAATTTTACGGTATCTATTTTGAAGGACATCAGAATCTGACATATTTCTTCCTCCACGATGGAATAGATTATTATCCCCTTCGCAGAAAGCCGGTGCCCGTCACTGACGACGCAAAACGATTGCTCAATTCTTTCAAACCTGAGGAAGAAGAGGATGCTTTCTTTGTCAACCTCGGCCCGCAGCACCCAAGTACGCACGGCGTTCTCCGGGTTGTCGTCAAAATGGATGGCGAGTATGTGCTCAGTGCCGAACCGGTCATGGGGTATCTCCACAGAATGCATGAGAAGATGGCAGAGAACAGGAGTTATCTCCAGTTCCTTCCCAACCCGGGCCGTATGGATTACCCCGGCGCACTGATGTTCAATCTGGCCCACGTCATGACCGTAGAGAAGCTCTGCGGCATTGAAGTACCGGAAAGGGCACAGTTTGTGAGAACGATCACCTGCGAACTGAACAGGATTGCGAGTCACCTTCTCTGGTTTGGAGCATTCCCTGCTGATATAGGCGCCTTAACACCTTTTCTCTATGCCTTCGATGACAGGGAACAGATTCTCGATATTCTCGAAAGCATCACAGGGTCGCGCCTTACATACTGCTACTTCCGGTTTGGGGGACTCTTTAAAGATATCGACGATAGGTTTGTCGATATGACAAAGGCTTTCATCAAACGGATGAGGGAGCGCTTTTCCGTCTACGAAAAGCTGATCACCGGAAATGTCATCTTCGTCAACCGCGTGAAGGGGATCGGCGTTTTTGACAGACGGAACGTACCCAAGTACGGATGCTCCGGCCCCTTCGCGAGAAGCACGGGTATACCCTTCGACATACGGAAGGCTGAGCCGTACGCAGCCTACGATAAAGTCTCCTTTGATATCCCCACCGGTACTGTTGGTGACAACATGGATCGCTACACAGTCCGGATGACAGAGATGGAAATGAGCCTCCGCATCGTGGAACAGGCTCTCGCACAGCTTCCTTCGGGACCCTTTAAAGCAGAGAAGGTTCCGAAAAAACTGAAACCGCCGAAAGGCGATCTCTACCACGCCGTAGAATCGTCACGGGGCGAAACAGGCGTCTATGTCGTGAGCGACGAGACTGACAAGCCCTACCGTATGAGATGGAGGGTGCCATCGTTCTCCAACCTCATGACATTCCCCTCGCTCGTGAAAGGCGAACTCATCGCTGACGCCATCGCGACTCTCGGGAGCTACGATATCGTTGTGCCGGAAATAGACCGGTAGACAGAAACGCGGGGAGCTTTACGTTGTAGGTTTTGCATGTAAACAATGAGAAACCTTACACAGGAATAGACAGACAATGACCGAACTTATTAATAACATTGCAGCGATAACGGGATGGGAGACGATACGGATGGTGGTAAGCCTCGTCGGCGTTCTCGCCATCGTCGTCGTCAACGCCCTTATCCTCACCTGGGCCGAGCGGAAAGTCAGCGGACGGATGCAGAGACGAATAGGACCTAAAGAGGTTGGCCCTTCAGGTCTTCTCCAGCCTATAGCCGACACGATCAAGCTCATTTCAAAAGAGATCCTCACACCTCAGAACGTAGAGAAACCACTCTACTTTCTCGCCCCTGTCCTCATCTTCATTCCTGTTCTCGTAGCCTTCGTTGTCATCCCTTTTGACGGCTTCCTTCAGGTAAAAGACATCAATGTCGGCATACTGGTTGTTCTGGCTTTCGGATCCCTCTCCGTCCTCTCTCTCCTCCTCGCCGGCTGGGGATCGAACAACAAATACTCCCTCATCGGGTCAGTACGGAGCGTAGCACAGAACATCGCCTACGAAATACCTCTTCTCCTTTCCCTGCTTGCCATCGTCTTTATGGCCGGATCGCTCTCGCTGAAAGACGTCGTTGAGTCACAGAGAGGGCTCTGGAATGTCGTCTATCAGCCGATAGCTTTTCTTGTCTTTTTCGTCGCAGGTGTTGCGGAAACAAACAGGACGCCTTTCGATCTTCCTGAGGCGGAAAGTGAACTCGTCGCAGGTTTTCACACCGAATATTCAGGCATGCGGTTTGCCCTCTTTTTCCTCGCCGAATACACTAGCATGTTTATCATCTGTTCCATCACCACAACATTCTTCCTCGGCGGCTACCTCGGTCCCATTCTTCCGGGGATCGTATGGTTTTTTCTGAAGACCTATTTTCTGATCTTTGTTATCCTCTGGTTCAGATGGACTTTCCCAAGGGTCCGTTTTGACCAGCTCCTCAACCTTTCGTGGAAGCTTTTGATCCCCGTCTCGCTGCTCAATCTCCTCGTCACGGGAGGGATCCTCAAACTATGACTATGACAAATCCAGTCGCCATCATCAAGGGTGCAGTGTCGCTGATCGTCGGGCTCGGGGTCACTATAAAGGCCTTTTTCCGTCCCGTAATAACGTGTCAGTACCCGCGGGAGCTCATTGATATATCTCCCAGCTTCCGGGGACACACAAAGCTTGTCGGCGACGACGAGAATCCGGAGAAGACACGGTGCATCGTCTGCGGCATGTGCGAGAAGAGCTGCCCTTCGGGGGCAATTAAACGCATTGATGGAGAGAAAAAAGAGGGGGAGAAGAAGAAAACCCTCACAGCATACATACTCGACTTCACTACCTGCAGTCAGTGCGGCATCTGTGTCGAGATCTGCCCCGTCGACGCCCTGGCATTCTCAGCAGACTTCAATCCAGCGGGCTATTCACGTGAAGATTTTCACTATGACCTTCTCAAAGAATACCTGAAGAGGGTGGCACAATGATGATACTCGGTGATCTCGTCTTTCTTGTCATTCTCCTCATGACCTTGTCAGGAGCCCTTATCGCTGTTCTTTCCAAATCGCTCATCTATTCCCTTCTCGGTCTCGTTCAGACAATGTTTGGCATTGCGGGCATCTATGTTTTTCTGAACGCCCCCTTCATAGCGATGATGCAGATACTGATTTACGTAGGAGCGATATCGATCCTGATCGCCTTTGCCATAATGATGGCAGGGCCCTTCTCCAAGAGGCCCAAAGAATGGACAACACCGGCCAAGTTTGCCGCAGGCGCCGTAACAGCACTGGCATCATTTTTTCTGACCGCCGGCGTCCTCTGCCGGACAGTCTGGACAGACGGACCCGTTCAGCCATTCACAATGACTACAAAAGAGATTGGCCGGCTCTTCTTCGACAAGATGACCTTCCCTTTTGAGCTTATCTCCTTTCTTATTATTATCAGCATCATTGGAGGCGTCATGCTGGCTCTTATGTCGAGGGGTGAAAAATGATCGCCGGTGTTCTCTACAACAACCTTACCATCTATCTCTTCCTGGCAGTATTTCTTCTGGCAGCAGGCATACTCGGCCTCGTCTACAGGAGAACGCTGATAAGCATGCTCGTCTCCCTTGAACTCATCATGAACGGTGCCGGCCTCAACTTCGTCGCCCTTAATCGCTTTGTTGCCCCTGATGAGGCGTACGGCATGGTTTTCACCCTCTTTATAATGGGTATCGCAGCAGCGGAAACGGCAATTGCTTTGGCAATAATCATCCTGCTTTTCAAACGGACGAAGAGAATAGAAGGTTCAGAAATGAAGGAGTTGAAGGATTAGGTTATGACCGTCGAGAGTTTCAGGCCTATTATCCCTATCATTATTGTTCTCGTCACGACGGTGCTCATCATGCTGACAAAGCGCCGTCCGAACCTTCGGGAGTCTTGGTCTGTCGCAGGGGCAGTGCTCACCTTTATTTCCGTCGCTTTCATGGTGCCGCCGATCCTCGAGGGCAAGATCATACTCTACACGCTCTCGTCGATTGCTCCCGGAATAAATCTGAATTTCCGCGTCGACGCTCTCTCCCTCGTATTCGGTATCGTGTCGTCTTTCCTTTGGATTTTCGCCACATTCTACAACATCGGGTACATGAGGTCTTTGAACGAACACGCTCAAACACGCTACTATGCCTGTTTCGCCATCGCCATTCTCGGCGCCCAGGGCGTATCATATTCGGGCAGCCTGTTTTCGCTCTATCTGTTCTATGAAATCATCACAATCTTCACCTATCCTCTCGTTGCCCATCATCAGGATGAAGAGGGGTACGCAGGTGCAAAGAAGTATATGGTCTACCTCATGGGAACGTCAAAAGGGCTTCTCCTTCCCGCTCTCGTTCTTACATACGTTATGGCCGGTACCCTCGATTTTTCCGATACGGTGACCACCGGAGTCTTTCCGAAGGATGCGAGCAGCGTCTGGGTCACAGTCACGTACATACTCTTTATCGGCGGATTTGCAAAAGCTGCCATTATGCCTCTCCATAACTGGCTGCCTTCAGCCATGGTCGCCCCGACACCGGTCAGCGCACTCCTTCACGCCGTAGCGGTTGTGAAGGCAGGCGTCTTTTGCATCTCCCGGGTTATGCTGTCCACATTTGGGGTCGTGACGCTCAACGAACTGGGGCTCGGGATCGCTACAGCATATGTGGTCTCTTTCACGATTCTCGTTGCATCGATCATCGCCCTCACGAAGGATGACCTGAAGGCACGACTCGCCTATTCGACGGTCAGCCAACTCTCTTATATCGTGCTTGGTATTGCTCTCCTTGATAGCTCTGGTGTTTTAGGAGGGATTATCCACATCGTCAATCACGGCTTCAGCAAAATCACCCTCTTTTTCTGTGCCGGAGCCATTTATGTCGCAACCCATAACAAAAAGATCAGCAACATGGCAGGTCTCGGCTATGCCATGCCCTTCACAATGGGTGCGTTCGCCATCGGGTCTCTCAGTATGATCGGCGTACCTCCCGTAGCAGGCTTTGTGTCGAAGTGGTACCTCCTCAATGGCGCTCTCGCCATTCATAACATCCCGATTCTCATCGTACTCATGGCAAGCACATTGCTCAATGCAGCCTATTTTGCACCCATAACCTACAAGGCCTTTTTTCAGGGCAAAAAGCCCGGATGGAGCCGGAAGGATATCAAGGAAGCACCGGCTACAATGGTTGTTCCCCTTGTCATCACGTCCCTCATTTCAATCGCCATAGGTATCTTTCCCCAGTTCTTTACTCAGCTTATCGGGAGGATTCTGCCGTGAGCAGTTTTATCGTATCATCCATTACTTATCTGCAGCGCCACCTCAAAGGGCTCAGGAATGTGCTCATCGTCTACCTCCTTGCCTTGCTGGTATTCGATGCCGTACTTCCCCGCCACCCCGAACACGCCCACTATCTCATCGACAAGATACCTGACTATTGGGCTGCATTCACGGCTCTTGGGTGTTTCATCATGATAAAAGTAGGAAAGGGTATCGCACACCTCTTTCTTTCTAAAAATGAGGATTATTATGAATAGCTGGGTTCATCCGGCCATCTTCTTCTTCGCAGGGAGTCTTCTTTTACCTTTGATAAAAGGAAAGGCGAAGAAGGCGTTCCTTCTTTTGATCCCTGTTCTGGCGATCATCGACGTTGCCCTTATGCACGAAGGCCTCTATGGGGCTTTCAATTTTCTCGGAACCACTGTCCTCTTCGGCCGGGTCGACAAACTGAGTCTCGTTTTCGCCTGGGTCTTTGTCATAATGGCCTTTCTCGGAGCCCTCTATGCCCTCCACAGAGGGGATGATGGGCACCACATCGCTGGCAATTTTTACGTAGGGAGTTCGCTGGGCGCCCTTTTCGCAGGAGACTATCTCTCCCTTTTCATCTTCTGGGAGATCATGGCCTTCTCGTCGGTCTTTCTGATCTGGTATCGCAAACAGCAGCGGTCAACCGATGCCGGATACCGCTACCTTCTGCTCCACGTCTTCGGCGGGCTGCTCTTCTTCATGGGAATGATCCTCTACTACGGAAAGACTGGAAGCTTGGCCTTCGAAAGGATTCTCCCTCCGGGAGCAGGCATCCCCGAGTATCTCATCCTCGCCGGTTTTGCACTCAACGCTGCAGTCATCCCACTCCATGCGTGGCTCCCTGACGCCTATCCCGAAGCCACCGTTGAGGGCGCGGTATTCATGTGCGCCTTTACGACAAAGACTGCGGTCTACGTACTTGCCAGGGGTTTTCCCGGCTTCGACATCCTCGCCATTCTTGGCACAGCCATGACCGTCTACGGCGTTTTCTACGCCGTCATCGAAAATGATATGCGACGCGTTCTGGCGTACCATATCATAAGCCAGGTCGGCTACATGGTTGCCGGTGTCGGCATCGGAACAGACCTTGCGCTCAACGGCGCCTGTGCCCACGCCTTTGCACATATTCTCTACAAAGCGCTCCTCTTCATGGGAACAGGGGCAGTTCTCTACGTTACCGGAACGGCCAAGTTGTCCCGGCTTGGCGGGTTGTACAAGTACATGCCCCTCACGATGATATTCTACATCGTCGGAGCGATCTCGATCTCTGGGTTCCCGTTCTTCAGTGGATTCGTCAGCAAATCGATGATCGTGGCGTCGGCCCACCAGGAGGGCAGGCTCTATCTCATGGGACTCATGAACCTTGCCGGCATTGGTACGTTTCTCTCCGTCGGTCTTAAAGTCACCTACTTCGCGTTCTTCGGAAAAGAGAAAGAGGAACCGGTCCAGGCAAAAGAACCACCGAAGAATATGCTCTGGGCCATGGGCCTTACATCCCTTCTCTGTTTCGCCATCGGTGTCTATCCCGACCTCCTTTACGTGCTTCTTCCCTATAACGCAGAATACCATCCGTACACTCTTTCTCATGTCTCGGAGATGCTTCAGATACTCTCGTTTACAGGGCTCATTTTCTTCCTTCTCGTGAAAAAACTCGCCCCCGAAGATAAGATGAACCTCGATGTCGACTGGTTTTACAGAAAGGGAGCATGGCTCTTTATGCAGATCGATTCGCGGATCATCGCCCCGATTGATAGTTTCTGGGGGGATCTATACCGGACAGCAGGAATCAGGTTTCTCTTCGGCAATGCCCGCCTATCAAACGCCTTCGACAGAAATGTTGTAGACGGCATCGTTGACGGCTCGGCTGTCACGGTCCGATGCATCGGAGACATTGTCAAGAAGCTGCAAACGGGAAGAATCCAGGCCTATATCGGAGTCTCCCTGTTCGTCCTTTTCCTCGTTCTCTGGTTCGTACTGAAAGGCATGTGAGGGATATACGATGGAACACTTTCTTTCAATGAATCACCTTAATTTTCCCATTCTGTCCACCCTCATCTTCATCCCTGTCATCAGCACGATCATCTTATTCTTTATCAGCAACGAAAGAGCCGTCAAGTTCATTGCGTTCGCATCAGGCATTGTGACATTTGCCCTGTCGCTCGTTCTTCTGCCAAACTTTGATTCATCCTCCAGCCTCTTTCAGTTCGCCGAGGTTCATAAATGGATTCCTTCATATAATATCACCTATGTCCTCGGCATCGACGGCATCACGATTTTTCTCATCCTTCTGACAACGATTCTCATGCCCATATGCGTGCTCTGTTCCTGGACTGCCATTGAGCAGCGGGTCAAAGAGTTCATGATTTGCCTCCTTGTTATGGAAGCGGCGATGATTGGCGTCTTCTGTGCTCTCGACTTCATACTCTTTTACATATTCTGGGAGGCGATGCTCATCCCAATGTACCTTCTCATCGCAATCTGGGGAGGCCCGAACAAAGACTATGCATCGGTAAAATTTTTCATATACACCCTTTTTGGAAGCGTCTTTCTCCTTGTAGCAATTATTGCGGTCTATCTGACGACGGGAACCTTTTTTATCCCCGATGCCATGTTCAGGGATTACAGTTTTCCTTTTCAGTTCTGGGTCTTCCTCGCTTTCGCCATCGCCTTTGCGATCAAGGTGCCCATGTTTCCCTTTCACACCTGGTTGCCCGCCGCCCATACGGAAGCTCCTACAGCGGGCAGTGTCTTTCTCGCCAGTGTCCTGCTCAAAATGGGGACATACGGATTTCTCCGTTTCTGTCTGCCCATAGCTCCGAAGGCCAGCGTCTATTTCGCGCCATATATCATCATCCTTTCCATAATCGGTATCATTTACGGAGGTCTTGTCTGTCTTACGCAGACGGACATGAAGCGACTCATCGCCTTTTCGAGTGTCGCCCATATGGGGTTTGTTACGCTTGGTATCTTCTCCTTCACCCTTTTCGGTTTTCAGGGGGCCCTTCTTCAGATGCTCAACCACGGTGTCACAACGGGCGCACTCTTTCTTTCCGTTGGCGTCGTATATGAACGGACCCACAGCAGGGACATTTATACCAATGCCGGCCTCGGCAAGATTATGCCCATCTTCGTAGGATTCTTCGGCTTCTTCGCTATATCGTCTTTCGCTTTCCCTGGTACCAATAATTTCGTAGGCGAAATCTACGTTCTCGTCGGTACCTTTGCCCAGCAGAAGACTGCAGGTTTCCTTGCCGTTGTAGGCGCACTCATCGCCGCGGCGTATATGCTGAAACTCCTGAAGGCAATCGTGTGGGGGAGAACAGACCAAAAGTTCATCCCCGATATGAACACGAGGGAGATACTCTATATTATTCCACTGGCCGTCTTCGTCATCTGGATGGGTCTCTTTCCGGCCCCCTTCCTGAAAGTTATCGAAAGGTCCCTCGCCGACCTTCACAAGAATATGGCAACGTTTCTTCATTAAAGGGGTCTGAAAAATGGCACTTCTTCCAGAACTCTCCGTTCTCTTCTTCTCCGTCGTCTTTCTTTTTGCCTCTCTCGGCACGAAGAAGAGATCCCTCTATACGCTCGCCCAACTACTCGCCTTCCTGGTTCTCGTCGTGACCGTCTTCTCGGTGGGGCAGCGAGGTTCGTTCTTCTTCGGGGCGTATCGTATCGATCTCTTTTCCCAGATCCTCAAGATACTCATCGCCTATGGATTCAGTCTCGTTCTCTTCATGCTTCCCGAAAAGGAAGAACTGGAGGATGGATATAAGGCAGAGTTCTTTATGTTTGTCGCATTCTCCGCTCTGGGATTGATGATGCTGATCAGTTCGGTTGAACTCATCTCCATCGTTTTGGCTCTTGAAATATCCTCGTATAGCCTCTACGTCGCGATACCGCTTCGCAAGAACGCCTACCACCAGATACAGCTCGAAGCAACAATGAAGTATCTCTTTTTTGGCGC
>CAYQXL010000003.1:81115-83524 GCA_964421445.1 uncultured Pseudomonadota bacterium | reverse complement strand
TTCATAGCAACGGTTCCGAAGATTGCCGCTGCGGCGCTCCTCATACGGATCGCATCCTTTGCCGTACCGCCTTCGCCTCAGATTGTTTTAATTCTGACCATACTTGCCGGGTTCTCCATGACAGTCGGCAACATTGTCGGACTTGTACAGAAGGACATCAAACGGTTGCTTGCCTATTCGGGCATCGCTCATGCAGGATATCTGATTATCGGCCTCATCGCCTTTAACCGGGAAGGTTTCGCCGCCGTTATTTTCTACTCCGCTGTCTATCTCGTTATGAATCTTGGCGTCTTCTATGTTGTCATGCTCCTTTCCCGGACCGGAGAAAATGTTTACGTAGACGATTTATCCGGACTTGCCCGGCGTGCTCCGCTTCTCGCTTTTACTTTAGCTGTCTCCGCTTTCTCCCTCGCCGGCATCCCGCCGACAGGTGGTTTTACGGGAAAACTTTTTCTCCTCACAAGCGCTTTTCGTGAAGGCCATCTCGCCATAGTCATCATTGGAGCCGTAAATACGGTTATCTCGATTTTTTATTATCTGAATCTCGTGAGAATGAGTTACTCAAAGGAGATAAAGGGCCAAACAAAGATGGCGCTTACGGTTCACGAAAAGCTTCTCTGTTGCATGGTCATCTTCGTTCTTCTGTACATGGGTATGCTGCCCTACGGTCTTTTTGAAATCCTCCGCTTCTCCCTGTAAATGAACAGGTTATCGGACGAAGACATCCTCCGGGAGATAGCCGATCTCAACGCCCATCCGGCCAACGTGAGGGCGCGGGAGTTTCTGTTGTCATCCGGCACGGCGCCCGATCCCCGGCAGCTCCACATGGTCCAGCTGACCAATCAGGTGCTGGCCGCGGGACTCATAAATCCCGACCCTGCGGTTGCCGAGACCATCCGGGCAATGGCAACCTGGACTCCACAGAGACTCTATAACTTTTTTCATTGTGAGGGCGGGGAACGTGATATTCTTCCGCCGCAATGGGGCGAGGCCTCATCGCTCGTTGATTTTGCACAGATTGTCGTTGACGAGACAGAGGAGAGGGTCTTCGCCTTTTTTCCCTGCTATCTTTCCGGCGATTAAGGGTCACCTGACACCCACACTGTCCCAAAGGCTGACAGATCCGGCGATCACACTATCAACTCATCCGCCATACTTATTGTCGCCTACCTTCACAAGTCTTGTTTAACCATAGCGGTCGCCTATCCGCCAAATGGGCTATTTTCTTTCTGAACCCTTGACAAACGGCACTTCTTCCGGACAGAATGTGTAGTGTCGCTCATGACCGGAAAGAACGGGAAGATTTCTATGGCCATTGGAGTGGCTATCGGTCTTGGTCTTGCTGTGACAGCATCGGCGCTTTACGGCCTTTCGGGTCGGTCGACTTTCTGCGGATCCTGTCATAGCATGGCCGAGACGTACGCCCGGTGGTCGGCATCACGGCACAAACAGTTTTCCTGCAGCGAGTGCCACATGCCTGCCACGGGCTTGTTGCGCCAGATAGCCTACAAGACGAAGGCAGGACTTAGAGACCTCTACGAGGAGACCTTGAGGGGTTATTCGGCTTACCCGGTCATCTCCGTTGAGGGCAGGCAGATAGCAAATGAAAACTGTCACCGATGCCACAGATCTACCATAGAGGCAACAGGCCTTGCTCGTGGCGGCGATTGTCTCCGGTGTCACAGGGATCTCGTGCACAGTACAGCGTACAGGGAAGGAGGATTGCCTTTTGAAACGAAACAGTAAGGTATTTCTTGCATTCTTCGTTCTTATTTTCGTCGTCCTCGTCTTTCTTTTTGCCCGGACCGCTGTGACGAAGCCTGCAGACTCAATCGTTCTTACCCCCATTCCTCCCGGTGAGTATTCCCCCGAGGCATGGGGCAAGCACTACCCTCTCCAGTACAAGAGCTATCTCAGGAACCACGAGATGACACCATCGCCGACAGGGTATGGGGGGAGCGTCAAATTCCAGCACTCAATAAAACAGCCGGAAATCCTCCTCAACTTCAAAGGTATGGCATTCAGCAAGGATTATACTGAGGATCGCGGACACCCGTACAGCCTCGAAGACCTGAAGGAGACGAAGCGCATCACCCCTTCGAGTCCCGGTGCCTGCATAACCTGCAAAACAGCGAATCTTGGAGACATTTACAGGGAACTGGGGTGGTCCTATGCAAAACAGCCATTGTCTCAGATTTTCCCCAGGGCTACCCACGCCATTACCTGTGCAACATGCCACGATCCGGCTACCATGTCCCTTCGCGTTATCAACCCTGCTTTTCTCGAAGCGATGGCAAAAAAGGGTGTCGACATGACAAAGGCCTCGCGGGATGAGATGAGGTCCTATGTCTGTGCACAATGCCACGTTGAATATTACTTCGAGCCGGGAACAACCCGTGTCGTCTTGCC
>CAYQXL010000003.1:74528-81015 GCA_964421445.1 uncultured Pseudomonadota bacterium | reverse complement strand
CCCTGTCACGACCAGAGCACCGATTGGCTGATCGCGAGAGTCAAATCGACCCAGGACAGTGCCTGGCAACTTCAGCACAGGGCCGGCACTGTGGTCGCCAGGGCCCATGAGGCAATAGGCAGGACCGAAGCTTCTGGCCGATATGACAGGGGGGAACTGGAAAAAGCACGGCAGCTCGTCCGAAAGGCACAGTGGTACTGGGATTTTGTGGCCGCCGAAAACAGTATGGGTTTTCACAACCCCGTTCAAACACTTGCAACCCTCGGACAGTCGATTGACATGGCATACGAGGCGATTCTCGCAGCTAACAAGGCTGCGGGCAGCAGGCGGTGAACAGATACAGGAAGAGGAGATGACATGGAGCGGCAGATCGTGGGACAGAATAGACAGCATAGGTACGTATGATGAAAATGACGTTAGTAAAAAAGACCGGTATCGTCCTTGCAGTTCTTCTTGTTCTCTTTTCGATCGTCGGCTTTTTTGTTGTGCCGCCCGTTTTGAAGGCCTACGCAACGAGTAGGCTCTCCGGTTTTCTTGGGCGTCACGTCTCAATCGGTGAGACATCCTTCAACCCCTTTCTTCTCGTCGCAACGGTGAAAAAGATCACTATTCGCGAGAAAGGGAGCAAGGATATCTTTTTATCCGTTGATGAGATCGTTCTTGATGTCGACGGAACATCCTTGCTGAGAAGGACATTGACAGTCCAGGAACTGCGCCTCCTCAGACCATATGTCAAGATTGACCGCCTCACAGAGACGACGTATAACATCTCCGATCTCTTCCAGGGATCGAAGACAGCAGAAGGGAAGAAAAAGGAGGGCGACGAATCGCCGTTTCGCTTTACGGTCAACAAGATACAGGTAAGCAAGGGAAGCATCGATTTCTGGGACGGTCCGGAAGAGACGCGACACGCAATCCGCGAGATCGACCTGAACATTCCTTTTATTTCAAACATACCCAAACATATAACCCGCGATGTCACCCCTTCCCTTTCATTCACGCTGAATGGCTCTCCCCATCGCATTGAAGGACGAACGAAACCCTTTGCTCATTCCCTTGAAACAAGCTTTGATATTGTCATGGAGAACCTCAACATTCCCCATTATTTCTCGTACCTTCCGTTCACGCCGGACTTTACCATTCTTTCCGGCAATCTCCAACTCAAGGCCCGCCTTACATTCACCCAACATGAAGCAGGGCCTTTTGAATTGGTTGTCGCCGGCGACACGTCTCTTACAGATCTCGCAATCGTCGATAAAAAAAAGAAGCCCCTTTTCTCTGTTTCAACGATCGAACTGACAGGGATAACGGCCGAACCGATGAAAACAGTTTTCGCCGTAAACAGAATAGGACTCGATAAACCTCAGGTTCACGGGGAACGGAACGCAGAAGGGCTTATCAATCTCATCGCCCCTTTTCAATCGGGCGCCAAGCAGGAACAACCACAGAAAAGGACTGAAGGAAAGAAAACAGCGGGCAACGATAATTTCCGGCTCGACGTAAGAGAGTTTTCCCTCACCGGAGGTGCCGTCTCTTTTCGCGACTTTCTCCTCGAAGAACCTGCTTTCAATTCGGCGGAGAAGATAACGGTAAAGGCGGAGCACATCAGCCTGACCAAAGGTACCACTTCGCCCTTCCAGGTCACCCTTTCAACCGGGCGGGGGGGCACAGTAACCGTTCAGGGCGATCTTTCTCTCAACCCTTTTTCAATCAAGGCCCTCGTAGACATAAAGAACATAGACCTTCCCTCCCTTCAGCCCTATTTTACGGAAAACCTGCAGCTCGCCATTACGAAGGGAGCGGTCTCTCTCCGGGGAAAGACAACCATCACCGAAAGTACCGGTGGCTTTCGGGGCGGCTACACCGGAGATCTATCCGTCGCACGTTTCGTCTCTGCTGACAAATTTACCGCCGAAGATCTTCTCAAGTGGGATTCCCTTTTCGTAAGCAACGTTGATCTCTCTTTCGCTCCTATTAGGGCCACTGTCAAGGGCATCTCCCTTGCAAACCTTTATGCCAGGATCACTATCAACGAAGATAAGACAGTCAACCTTCAGGAAGCCTTCTCTTCCCCGGAAAACAAGGACAGACCAGCAATAGCGAAGAACGGTGAAGCAAGGCTTGAAAAAGCTCCAGCAGGAAAAGTCGATCCTCCGGAGGGAACAGCGAAACCACTCATAAAAATCGAGACCGTCACGCTCCAGGGAAGCCGGATTGATTTCAGCGATGAATCGGTTAAGCCGCGATTCTCCGGTCGACTCGATGAGATAGGGGGCAGAATTTCCGGTCTTTCCACCGAGCCCGGCACAATGGCGGATATCGAACTGCGCGGGAAGTATGACCGGTCTGCTCCTCTGGAAATTGTGGGAAAGATCAACCCTCTTCGCAACGATCTTTATGTTGACCTGAAGGCCCGCTTCAGAGACATGGATTTAAGTCCGGCCACGCCATACTCGGGCAAGTACGTCGGATACACGATAGAAAAAGGCAAGCTTTCGTTCGACGTTGAATACCACATCGAGAAACAGAAGCTTGATTCAAAGAACGTCGTTGTCCTCGACCAGCTTACCCTTGGCGAGAAAGTAGAGAGTCCCGATGCCACATCCCTGCCGGTACGGCTTGCAATAGCCCTCCTCAAGGATCGAAAGGGCCAGATTCGCCTTGATCTACCTGTCGGGGGCAGACTCGATGATCCGAAATTCAGCATTGGCAAAATCGTCCTTCAGATTCTTGTCAACATTCTCACAAAAGCCGCCACTTCCCCTTTTGCCCTCCTCGGCGCTTTGTTCGGTGGAGGAGAAGAACTGGGCTACGTCGAATTTGATTATGGACGAGCCTCCATCCCCCAGGAAGGATTAAAAAAACTGACAACCCTCGCCAAAGCCCTTGAAGAGCGCCCGGGCCTGACGCTTGATATTGAAGGACACGCCGACACGGAGAAGGACAGGGAGGGGCTCAAAAGATACCTCATGGAACAAAAAGTTAAAGCTCAAAAGCTCAGGGATTTGGCAAAGAAGGGTGCCCCCGGAGGCACAGGGGAAGAAATAGCCATCGACCCGAAGGAGTACGAAAAATATCTGACCATCGCTTATAAGGCCGAAAAGTTTCCGAAGCCCCGTAACGCTATAGGCCTTGAAAAGGGGCTGCCTGTAGGAGAGATGGAAAAACTGATGATGACGAACACATTGGTAAAAGAAGAGGACCTTCGCGGACTCGCGCTCCGAAGGTCCACAGAAGTCAAGGATGCCCTGCTCCGCACAGGGAAAATAGATACGGGCAGAATCTTCACAATCGAGGCACGGACGCTGGCTCCGGAAACGAGGAAGGGAGCCCGGGAGAGCAGGGTTGATTTTCGTCTCCGCTGATAAGGACCAGTAAGATGGCCACCTTCGACTGGTTCTTCACCAAGGCAATCTGGACAAGGCGTTTGTCAGAGTTCCCGCTCTATGTGAGAATTCCTCTTCGGTGGTTCAGAATCGCTGTTGTTGCCGTCGTCTCTTTTCTCAGAGATGACTGTCAGAAAAATGCTGCCGTTCTGACGTATTATTCTCTTCTCAATATTGTTCCTGTGTTTGCCGTCATGTTCGGAATAGCGAAGGGTTTTGGTCTTCAGGCTATCGTTGAAAAACAGATCATTCGCCTCGCTGAGAATGCCAACTGGCAACCGGAGGTTACGAGCCGCATCATCGATTTTTCCACATCCCTCCTGGAACATGCAAAAGGAGGGGTCATCGCAGGTGTCGGAGTCGCTCTCCTCTTGTGGACCGTTGTTTCCATACTCGGCCGGATCGAGGAGAGTTTCAACACAATCTGGGGCATCTCCCGGCCGAGGTCGTACATACGGAAGTTTACCGACTATCTGGCCATCATGGTTTTTGCTCCCGTTCTCATCGTCATCTCAAGCAGCGCCAGCCTCATCATCGCCAGCCAGTTGGAAGTGATGATTAAAGCTGTCTCTTTTCTCCATGGCCTCGGACCTCTGATCTACTCCCTTTTCAGGGTCATCCCTTACCTCAGTATATGGCTTCTCCTCACCTGTTTATATATCGTTCTCCCAAACGGCCGGATACCGTTCCGGTCAGGCCTTCTTGCCGGTGTTGTGGCGGGCACAGTCTACCAGCTCATCCAGTTCATCTATATAACATTTCAGGTGGGTGTAGCGAGCTACGGAGCGATATACGGGAGTTTTGCCGCCCTTCCTCTTTTTCTGGTGTGGCTCCAGTTGAGCTGGACGATTGTCCTCTTCGGCGCCGAAATCGCCTATGCTCACGACAATTACGAAAGTTACGGTTTTCACCCCGATATGTCGACCATCAATGAAGGAACACGTAAGCTTCTTGCCCTGGTGACATTTCACCATATTGTCAAACGGTTCTCCCTTGGCCAGAACCCTCCGGACGCCGCAGCCATGGCCGCTGATCTGGAGATCCCAAGAATCCTCCTCCGTCCAATCCTGGCTCAAATGGTCGAGGCAGGACTCGTAACCGAAACAACCATCGCCACAGGCAAGGCTACCGCATTCGTCCCTGCCCGCCCCCTGGAACATTTGACTCTTCAGTATTTTTTGGAGACATACGACCGGAACAACGCAGTTCTCCGGAAGTTTCCTGAACGAGAGCCCGTTCTTCGGCACCTGACAGATTTCTACGAGTTAGCCCGTCAGTCTCCCGGCAACAGACACCTGAAGGATATCTGATCGCTTGTCTTCCGTCACAACTCTGACTTATTGCAGAAGGGACCACAAATGACGTTATACTGGAGGAACAACTACAGCCCTCCTCCGTAAAGACGTTCTTCTACCGAACGAATGATTGCTTCAAAAAGAATCTCCCGGGGAAAGGCGTTTTTGTCAAGAAGAGTGGAAAGAACAGGACCGGAAAGCGCCTCCGTAAAACCCATCGCAACGGCCCAATGATCCCCCTTCGCATATCCCAGGAGCGTTGCTCCGGGAATAACGCTGTCAGTGAAGACTACCTGGCCGTCGTTTCGGGGATCGACAAGAGAAAGATCGTCATACCCCCTGCGAAGAAGGAACGAAATACCTTTTCTCTCGTCAAAAGCTCCAAGGGAAAAGTAGAGGATCGATGTCGGGAGCCTGTTGCGCGCCAGCCAGAGCTGTCGTGTTGAACGCTTGATGCTTTCGATTGCACCGCCATCTCCCGTCGGACAGGCGGAAAAAGGAAGATGGCGTACCAGTTCGACCATGGGCCACGAAAGGTGGTCAGCTATGGGAGATCCACCTACAACGCCCGTTATCGACACAACTGCGCTGACCATCCCCGTCACCTCAGGGTATGCCGTAACCGCCTCCAGTATGTCTGCTGTCCCCTTCGAGTAACCTACGAGCACAATCCTTTCCTTTGATTCTGGACCAAAGTCCAGAAGTGCATCACGAATCTGCCGCGCGTTCACCTCGCTGCTCGACCGGCCGCTGACAGGAATGATGGCCGTAGAAAAGCCGAACCGCTCGATGTGCCGCAAACCGCCGGCAAAAGGCCACGCTATGTTGCTGAAACATTCGTTAAAAAGGCCGGGGACAACAACAACCTTCATTGGAACCCTGGTCATTCCCAGCCAGACCGGTTTTCCTCCAGGGCTCTCCTCGTCTGCAAGCCTCTGGAGTGCATCACCGCAAGGTCGGTTGTTCGGGAGAAGGCTGCCGTGGTCCTTCTGAACGGAACAGAAGATTTCCCTGAACCGGGCTCTTCCATCGTCAACGTTGGCCATCTGGGCAGGAACGAGGACAAGGGGCGGCGTCTCAAGGGAATAAGGGAGCATCGGCCCCCTGACACAGCCGAGCAGAAGACCGGCAACGAAACAGGTAACGAGGCAGGCCCTTGTCCTGCCCACCTGCGCTTTCAGACACTCGCTCCTTTTATTGGTGGTATGCCCGCTTGCGGAACTGCACATACCCGTTTCTGAGCGAAACATAGGGATCAATGGCTGCCTCTTTGAGTGCCTCGTAATCGCCGAGATGAAACGACAGATCGTTTACCTTGTCGTGGGCCGACAGGCCTATGGAAAGGACCGCCGGATCAACATAAAAGAGAGGATTCATAAACCTATCGCCGACAAAACCAAACGTATCCCGCAGGGACGATGACCCGAGAACGGGCCAGACGATATAGATACCATGTCCCGCCCCCCAGTAACCAAGTGTTCGCCCCATATCCTCTCCGTATGGCCGTATGCCAAAACAATCCTTGGCACAGTCACGCAAACCGCCCACCCCCAATGTCGAGTTAATGGCGAGACGGACGACACCCACGAAGGCCCGATAGAACTTCAGCTGGAAGAGGTTGTTCAGAACTGATATGGGAGACGTTACGTTATCGTAAACATTTCCCACAAGGACCCTCGCATCATCGGGAACGACAAAACGGTATCCCTGGGATAGAGGTTTCATGAACCAGAAGTAAAAGGTATCATTGAAATGATACATGGCCACGTTCCACGGGTAGAGCGGATCGGATATGGAATAATCCTC
>CAYQXL010000003.1:59071-74428 GCA_964421445.1 uncultured Pseudomonadota bacterium | reverse complement strand
AATGATACATGGCCACGTTCCACGGGTAGAGCGGATCGGATATGGAATAATCCTCGTCACCCGACTCATCGGGGAAAGAACCCTCCTCCTGCCTCAGGACGCTTCCCTTTACTGCGCCGAGGGCTTCATCGACAATACAGTTCTTTTCGTCCTTACAGTCTCCCTTTGGTACCCCCCCGCTTTTCTGGTCACCGGCTGTTTCTCCCCTTGCAGGAGCTCCGCCAGTGATTATGACAAGGACCAACGCAACCACCAAAAAAACGCTTCTCACCTTCACAGCCATCTCTCCTCTGCGCCACCGTCAGTAACCCTGCTTGTCACCGTTTCGATACTTTTTTTCTCAGAATCTCCAACAGTGCCTCGGGTGTCTGATTCCCCAGGATTTCTCTGAACTGGGCCCGGTAATTATTTACCAGACTGACCCCTTCAATCACCACATCATAGACCTTCCACTGACCTCCCCTGTTTATCATGCGGTAGTTCACCGGAACGTCTCCCCCCTTGCGGTATACGATGCTCTGTACTTCTATGGTGTTCTCGGAAAGAGAAACTTCTTTCAAAAAAAGGACCTTTTCATCAGTGTACGAAGCGATCTTATCAACATAAGCATCTTCAAGAAGAGAACGGTAAAGATCCATGAACTCGGTCCGCTGGTCGGGGGTGAGCCTGTTCCAGTTCTGAGCAAGGGTACGTTTCGATAACTCAGGAAGATCGAACATCTGTCCTGAGACAGCCTTGATCTTCTCTTTTTTCGCTTTCTTGCCTGCTTCACCCCTGAGACTCGGATCCTTCAGGACGGCAAGGACTTCATTCATGCTCTTTTTTGCCGCATCGAGTGCAGGTCCCGCCACGGAGGCCGTAACCATACAGAACAGAATCACCCATGATACAACAAATCCTCTCATAAAGCGTTGTCCCCACATATGAATCATCACTTTGTCTCCTTCTGCAAAGTGTCCTTTTTCACATCTCCAAAGGCATATTTGCCAATGAGGTCTTCAATGTCCGGTGGTGTCGACGTATCGGTAATCGTTCCGCCCGGCTTGAGGACATCTCCCCCTCCACCAGGATCGACCTTTACATATTTGTCGCCGATGAGGCCGGAAGTTTTGATCGTAGCGGTGGCATCGTCGTGCACCTTGATATTCTTCCTCAGCCTCATTGTCACCAAAGCCATCTGCTTTTCGCCATCAACAGCAAGTCGTTCGATCGTACCCGTCTCTATTCCGTAAATCTGTACGGGGCTCCCTGAGCGCAGACCGGAGACAGAAGAGAACCGTGCGTACAGGATGTATGTATCATCGTCGAACCAGGAAAGTTTCCCCAGCTTTATCGCCATATACCCCACACAGATGAGTCCTATGATGACAAATAATCCTACAACCGTCTCTATGGAGTATTTTTTCATTCCTTATCCCCTCCTGTATCACACCGAAACGTCGCAATCACGTTCTTCCGGGACGCAGCGTTGGCGATAACCTGATCTATGTCATCATCGGGCGTTTCGCTTGTCACCCCCGCATAGACGTAGAGATCGAAGCACGAACGACCATTGCTCCCGGACCGGGCAAATGGTGTTATTCCGGGCAACACTTCCCTTTCGAGAATCTTTGAGAAACTGTCCACAACTCGGGCAACATCTCCGCAACTTCGCTGTGGGAGAATCGTCAGTATCTGATCCCTGCTGTGACGGACCGAGAAGCCCCCAAATGGACCAAAGTAAGACCGGACATGAGTCGCAAGAGACTTCATAACCTCCAGCGCCGCTTCCGGCCCCAGTTTCTCCTCGAGGTCATCCATGTCAATTCCAAAAAGAATAGCACATGAACCGACTCGTGCCTTTTCTTCTCCAAGGGTAAGGAAATACCGGGACCGAAACATCTCTTTTGAAAGAAGACCGGTCAATTCGTCCTGAAAACCCTGAAGGCTTCTCAGAAACTCCTGTATCAGGGGGTGGCCTATCTTGGTCAGTTCGTCATATGTCCCCTCAAAGCCAACCTTTCCTTCCCACAATAACAGAATCCTGTCGGAAATAAACATGACGTCAGGAATATCGTGACTAATAAGAACCGCGGTAAAACCAAACTTTTTTCGATACCTGGCAATCATGCTGAGAATAGCATTCTTTCTAATCGGATCCTGGCCGGTCGTCGGTTCGTCAAAAAGAACGATCTCCGGGTCGGAAACAAGGGCCCGGGCAAGGGCAACCCTTTTCTGCATACCGCCGGACAACTCTGAGGGATACTTGTCAGCAACCTCAGCCAACTCTGTCTGTTCAATCCTGGTCCTGACTTTTTGTCCTATCTGGCCAACAGCAAGGCTTGTTGTCTGCTTCAGAGGAAGAGCAATGTTTTCAAAAACGGTCATCGAATCAAAAAGAGCGTTGTTCTGGAAGAGATAGCTAATCTTGGCCCGATAACCGTCCCATTCTTTTTTCTTCATTTCGTTCACAGGTTTCCCTCTGAAAAAGATGGTTCCCTCGTCGGGCTTCAGAAGACCGATGATGTGCTTCAGAAGAACGCTCTTTCCTGTGCCGCTCTTGCCAATTATCGTTGTGATCTGATTTTCAAAAATCTTCAAATCGACACCGTCGAGGACAGTCTGACGGCCAAAGCGCTTCGTAACATTTTTGAATTCAACGAGCGGTATTTCCATGGACCCCTACATTATGAAGGATGTGACAACGTAGTCGGCAACAAGTATCATGACACAGGAGAGAACAACGGCAGACGTTGTGGCAAGTCCGACGCTCTTTGCACCGTAACTGTCTCCTCTCATGTGACAGAAGTACCCCTGGTAACAACAGATCGTTGAGACAACAACAGCAAAAACAATGGCCTTTATAAATCCGCCCCGGACATCTATCATATCCACCGACGTATGGACACGATAAAAATAGGTTCCACCGTTGACCCCAAGGAGCACAACGCCTGTCAGATATCCTCCGAGGATCCCCACAAGATCAAAAAAAGCCGTGAGAAGGGGAAAGCTTATGATTGATGCGGCTATTTTGGGACTTATGAGGTACCGCATAGGATTGATACGCATTGTGTAAAGGGCATCGATCTGCTCTGAAATCCTCATGATCCCAATCTCCGCAGCCATACCTGAGCCTGCCCGGGCAGTGATCATGATTGCCGTGAGCACCGGGCCCAGTTCCCTTACAAGAGACAGCGATATGGCCGAGCCGAGAACACCCTGGGAGCCAAATTTTATAAGCGTGTAGAAGAGTTGAAGACCGAGTACCATGCCCGTGAAGAGAGCAACGAGTACCACAATCCCCGTTGATTTGGCTCCGATGTAAAAGACCTGCTTCACGATTTCCCGAAACTGTTTCGCTCTGAAAATGTTCCCGAAAGCAATGGTGAAAAATATTGTCATTGCCCCGAGATTCCCCAGGAGTTTGATCGTATATCTCCCGAAAAACCGGATGAACGGCATAATTGGTCCTTTTTGTGGTGCCATGGAACCCTCAGTGCTCAGCGC
Organism: uncultured Pseudomonadota bacterium; assembly: GCA_964421445.1. GTDB lineage: Bacteria > Desulfobacterota > Syntrophorhabdia > Syntrophorhabdales > CAYQXL01 > CAYQXL01. Next base: position 70,942 of record CAYQXL010000003.1, on the reverse strand, counting down.
ACAACCCTCCCGTCAAAAGAAAATCTCTTTTGTGCAAGTATTTTCGACGAAAACCCACCCTTTTGTCAAATACTTATCAGTCCAAAGAGGCAGCGCCGGACATGGGCCAACCGATTCTTCGCTGAACATGGCACCAGAACCGGCTGATCGGAAAGACCCCCTATTCCCCTGATCCGACCAAGGGAAGAACCTTGTCAATATGGAAGTAGACAAGATAGCGGGGTTGATATGCATCGCCTTCGGGAACGGTGTACGACTTCCTCCACCTGATCGCATCGATTTTCTCGGGGTCTGTCTCTTCTTTTGTTTTAGTAAGGTAAAGTCTTTTTCCGGTATATTTATCACCCGATTCGATGAAAAGATATGCAGCTTTTCCGTTTGACCGGAGGTTTGCATGGGTAAGGCGGTCAAGCATGATCCACGCTACCGTCTCGTCATCAATAAAGTGGGGACGCGAATAGACCGCAGCATCAACACTCCCCTGCGAATCTGCCGTTGCCAGAATCCCTTTTCCCGTGGCATTCTCAAAATAATCGCTGAGCTTCACCTTCTTCCTCCTTTCCGTTTAATATCTATATAATTATATCAGTAATCTCCAGACGATGGTAAACTAAAAGGGAGCGGGGGCAACCATGGTGAGCTGTATCGTCGATCCACAAAGGGTAAGGGTTCTCAAAGACGGTTTATCAGGACCAGGGCCCGTGGTCTACTGGATGAGCAGGGATCAGAGGGTTCACGATAACTGGGCCCTCCTTTATGCCATCGAAAAGGCCATCGGCCGGCACGTCCCTCTCGTTGTTCTCTTCTGCCTCGCATCCCGGTTTCTCGACGCTACCCTCCGTCAGTACGGTTTCATGATGCGCAATCTTCAGTCGGTTGCCCAGACACTCCGAGGGAATAACATATCCTTTCATCTTCTTCATGGAGACCCTGCAGAAGAGATACCCCGGTGGTTTGACACATTTAAGCCGGCGGAACTTGTAACGGAATTCGATCCCCTTCACATCAAGAAAGAATGGAAGCGATCCGTGCTAAACGCAACCGTAACCCCGGCAGCCGAGGTCGATACACACAACATCGTCCCTTGCTGGATCGCTTCGCCGAAACAGGAATGGGGTGCATATACGCTCCGGCCGAAGATTCGCCGGCTCCTTCCCCGGTTTCTCACCGATATTCCACCTATCCCTCACATGCCTTCTGTCGGCACTGAAGCCCCTCCGGTCGACTGGGCAGGTGTTCTGGCAGCACTCCCTGTCGACCGGTCTGTCCCCGAGGTCACATGGATTGCGAGCGGAGAGGAGCACGGCTTGCGGAGGCTTCATTCGTTTCTTCGCTCGGACCTGGAACGTTACGAAAGAGACCGGAGCAATCCGGCCATCCTCTCAGGTCAATCCCACCTATCACCCTACCTTCACTTTGGCCAGGTCTCCGCCCAACGGGTCGCCCTGGAGGTCACAAAGGTCAGCCTCCCCGACGAATCAAAAACAGCATTTCTCGAAGAGTTGATCGTCAGAAAGGAGCTTGCAGACAACTTTTGCTATTACAATGTGCACTACGACGGCTTTCAGGGGTTTCCCGAATGGGCCAGGAGAACCCTCGACGCCCACAGGGATGACCAAAGACCCTTTCTGTACTCCCTCGAAGACCTGGAGCAGGGTCTCACGGACGATGACTTGTGGAATGCCGCCCAGCGCGAGATGGTCACAAGAGGAAAAATGCACGGTTACATGCGCATGTACTGGGCCAAAAAGATTCTCGAGTGGACTGAATCGCCCGACCAGGCCCTCCGGTTTGCCATCTATCTCAACGACCGTTACGAACTCGACGGAAGGGATCCCAACGGATATACGGGGATTGCATGGAGCATTGGTGGTGTTCACGACCGCCCGTGGCGCTCCCGCCCTGTCTTCGGAACAATTCGCTTCATGAGCCACAAGGGTCTCCGGTCGAAATTCGACACCGAATCGTACCGTTCCATGTACGCTGATTGCCGGCACGACCGGGAATCAGATTTTTCCGGCCATATCTAAAAACAGGACTCTACCGACCATAGCCTGTAGGCCGGGACAAAATGAGTATGGCAATAAATCAAGCCTGATGGTATACTAAGAACCGTATGGAAACAGCAACGGAACACCAGAAAGGGCGTCTGCGGATCGGTTTCGCGGAAGAATCTCGGGGGATCAAGAAGCTTGATCTGTACGTCGACTATGTACCGCCGAAGAGTGGCATAGGGCTTATACCAAACAATGCCCACACGATAAGCGATTATCTCCGCACAATTCTTGCTCCCGTCGCCTGCCCGTCGTGCCATACAAAAAAGATGCATATGGCTGTCGAGGGATCGCCACGAGAATGGTTTCTGAGGGTCACGGGGCGAAGGGTCTTTCGCTGTACCGAGTGCAACGCCCGGCAGATCGTGAAAGTCCATCGGTGGGAATGGGAAATCGTTGGTACAGTTGCTGCGGCATCTTTGGTGATTCTTTTCTTCTCCTTTCACTGGTTCGCCCGTTGACTCGGGGAATAGATCAGGATATTTTTCTCCCCGCCAGCTCAAGACTGACATGAAAAGAAAGTTTCTTCTCATCCCGTTGATCGTGGTTGTTGTGGCAGCGGCCGCAGGAGGGCTCTGGGTATATGCCCGGGAAACGCCGCGGTACGCTTTGTATCAACTCAAACGTGCCCTTGTGGCCAGGGACATGGACAGAGCATTCCTCTATATCGACCTCGACACCCTCACCGAAACAATGGCAACAGCCATGTTCGGGACCGAGGAGAAGAGTACCGAGGCTGACAGGAAGAGCGCCGACGGCCTCCTCAGAAAGGACATGCTCCGGGAACTTCTTCCCTCGTTAAAGAAGACCTTCAAGGAACAGGCAAAAGATCAGCTTCTCGCCTACATCGGTGACGAGAAAACGATCAGATCGATTGACGACACGACTGTGTGGGCTTTCGAGATAGACGCCCATGACACGACTGCTACGGTTCTTCTGAAAAAGAAACCCCTTTTTGTGATGCAAAAAGGACCGGGTGGCCAATGGCGGATTACAGAAATTATCTTTAAAAAACGATAGATCTACCGGGAGATCTTGCGGAGTCTCGATGCCGGGATGTGTAACATTTCCCTGTACTTTACGATTGTCCGCCGGGCGATGGCAATGCCCCTGTCCTGCCGGAGAAGGGAGACGATCTCATCATCAGTGAGTGGTCGATCTTTGTTCTCTTTCTGAACCATCTCGCTGATGAACTCTCTCACCACATTCGTTGAACAGGCATCGCCACCCTGTTGATTAAGGGCAGGAGGAAAAAAGAACTTCATTTCGTACAACCCCTGGGGCGTACTCATATATTTGTTTGACGTGACCCTGCTGATTGTCGATTCGTGCATATTTACGTCAGCGGCAACATCACGAAGGTTGAGAGGCTTGAGGAAACGCAGTCCTTTCTCGAGAAATTCCTGCTGAAAATTGACAATACTCGTCGAAACAAGAAAGAGGGTGCGCTGTCTCTGTTCTATGCTCTTGATAAACCACTGGGCCTGTTTAATCTTCCCCCGGATATATCGGCGGGTCTCTCCGTTTACCTGTTTCGCCCTGTAGAGGTCAACATAGTATCGGCTCAACCTCAGCTCTGGTATCTCGTCATCGTTGAGGGTCACAACAAAACCCTCCTTGTCTTTTACCACGTACACATCGGGAACCACGGGAGACGCATAGTCATCGGTGAAGTTCCTCCCCGGCTTGGGATCAAAGGTTTTGATTTTTTCAAGAACGCTCGCAATCTTGTCGATACCATATCCTGTCTTTTTGGCGATCTCTTTCAGGCTGTTTTTTTCAAAAAGAGGAAAATACGACGTGACCACATCAATAAAGATGGGGTCTCTGTGCCCCGTTGCTTCATATTGAATAAGGATGCACTCTTTCAGGTCCCGCGCTCCGACACCTGACGGTTCGAGCTTCTGCACTTTTCTCAGAGCCTTGTCGACAACATCCCTCTGCAACCCCGAGCGATCGGCAATCTCTTCAACGGAACAGACAAGATAGCCATTGTCGTCGATGTTCTCTATGACCCATTCGGCTGCGATTCTCTCGTCGCCTGCCACGTCGGCGAGGCCTACCTGCCATCTCAGGTGGTCCCTGAGATTGCTTGAGGCTGCCACAAATCCTTCGTAGTCGGCATACTCGCCGTTTTCCCGGGGAACATACTCTTCAGACGACGAATACCGTTCAAGGAGTTCGGCAATATCGTCCTTTTCGTTTTCGCCGGTATCTTCCGAGACGGATGTATCGGCGCCTCTTTCTTCCGACATTTCGAGAATGGGATTCTCCTGGACCTCCTGTTCAATGGCCTGCGATAATTCAAGTCGGGACAGCTGAAGGAGCTTTATGGCTTGTTGCAGTTGCTGGGTAAGAACGGGAAGGAGTTTCTGTGTCTGTCTAAGTTCCAACATCGATGTAAAACTCCTCGCCGAGATAGACTTCTCTGACCGCCTTGTCTGCCGCTACGTCTTCAGGCGTTCCCTCCAGAAGGACCCTGCCGTTGTTCACGACATATGCCCTGTCACAAATGGGGAGAGAATCCCTCACGTTATGATCCGACAGAAGAATGCCAATGTCCTTCTGTCTCAGGCCGTTGATAATCTTTTTCAGGTCGGACACGGAAATGGGATCGATTCCGGAAAATGGCTCATCGAGGAGCATGAACCGGGGAGCAATCATGAGAGCGCGGGCAATCTCGAGGCGCCGCCGCTCACCACCGGAGAGGGAATCGGCCATATTTTTTCTCAAATGATCGAGTTTGAATCCTTCGAGATACTCGAGGACTTTATGCTCCAGAAGTGGGCCATTCAGGTTGTGAAACTGGAGAATAGCTTTGAGATTGTCCTCAACAGTCATTTTTCTAAAAATAGATGGTTCCTGGGGCAGGTAGGTAATACCCTTTCTCGCCCTCATAAACATGGGAAATTGCGTTATATCTTCTCCATCAAGGACGATCTTTCCGCCATCTGGTTTAATAAAACCGATAATCATGTAGAACGTCGTTGTCTTCCCTGCACCGTTCGGTCCAAAAAGGCCGACAATTTCACCTGTTTTAACGTGAAGGTGAATGTCATCAACGACCTTCCGTGAACGGTATGCCTTGAGAAGGTTCGCGGCCGACAATTTCGATTCCCTTGCCGTCATCGTACCGTCCTCACCTTCAGGGGGACCGACGGTTTCGTCTCTTTTCCGGGAGCAGGACCGGGGCCCGAGGGACCCTTTCTGTCTTCCCTGAAGTAATAGACTGCGTTCTCCCCGCGGGCAGTGATTCGTTTCGACGTGAGAACAACCTTCCCCTGTGCTACAAGCTTTTCCAGGTCGCCTCCTTTTTCGTAGAGGTAGAGCGTCACACACTGGACATTCATTTCGGTCCCATGCATTCTGACGTGTCCGTCAAGGACGTAGAGACTCTCCTTGACCCTGTATATGAGCCGGTCAGCCTGAAACCGCATTTTTCCTTTTGCCGTCTCTACTGACCCGTTGACGTCCCGTTCGAGACGAACGATCTCGTCCTTCGTGTTGACCGTCATACCGGTACCGCCAAGCCCAACCTTCGGCCCTTTTATCGTCACAGGTGATGTCGTTCCTGCAACACCTTTCTTAAAATCGAACTCAAAAAACCGGCTCCGCATCGTATATTCTTTATTGTAGATTATTTCAACATCCTGGACGTTTCCCGTCTCTTTTTCCGTATCAAGAGAACTTTTTTCAGCGCTGAAGGAGACATTGACCCCTTTTTTCGGTTTATAGAGGCCCTTAACCCCTTCCATTTCCACGAGAGGTTTGTCGATAGATTTTTTCGCTACTGCTGCATGAATCTCCCAGTCTATGGCACCCTTCTTCTCGCCGGAATACTTTACATCTTTGAATACGAGAGTCTTCTTTTCCCCTTCCGGAACAGGAGGGGCCGGAAGTTTTTCAGGTCGTTTAACGAAAAAGACAACCGCCAGGACGAGGCTTGCTACGATCAACCCGGAAAAAAGATAGAGGATAGCCCGTCGGTTCATTCTGTCTCATACAATCTTTGCTTTGAGAAGATCGTGAATATGGATGATGCCGACAGGCCGGTAATCATCCTCCTTCTCGAGAACAAAGAGTGACGTGATTTTGAACTGTTCCATTTTTTGTAATGCAGAGACTGCAAGCGCATTCGGTGTGATCACTTTCGGATTTATCGTCATAATATCGCTGGCATTCTTTACCATAATATTGTCATACTTTTCAATGCCCCGCCTGAGATCTCCATCGGTGATAACACCGACAAGAAAGCCTTTCTCGCTGAGAACAGCAGCTATACCAAGTCTTTTGGATGTGATCTCGAGAATGGCATCTTTCACCGGTGTGTTGAAATAAACAAGCGGAAGCGAATCTCCCGTATGCATGAGATCTTCCACCGTAAGGAGAAGCTTCCGTCCGAGGGTGCCTCCCGGATGAAGATTGGCAAAATCTTCAACCTGAAAGTTTCTCAGTTCCATAATCGAAACAGCAAGGGCATCTCCCACCACGAGGGCTACCGTGGTACTCGACGTAGGAACAATGTTGAGGGGACAGGCCTCCTCAACCTTTGAATCGAGCACAATGTCGGCCTGACCTGCTATTGTCGAGCCACTGTTGCCCGTAACGGCGATCATTGAAATCTCAGCCCGTTTCAGCCAGGGGAGAATTTTGATGATTTCTTCCGTTTCACCGCTGTTGCTGATAACAATGAGGAGGTCTCCTTTCTGGAGCATCCCCAGATCACCATGAAGTGAATCAGCGGGATGGAGGAAGAGGGCAGGCGTTCCAATGCTCGAGAGGGTCGACGCAATCTTCCGGCCAATGAGGCCCGATTTGCCGATTCCCATAAGAACTACGCGACCGTGACAGTGGTGAATCATCTCGACAGCCCGGGCAAACGATGCGTCCAGTCTTTCGGCGATCTCAAGAATCGCTTCGGCTTCCTTCCTGAGAACCTCTTTTCCCCGCTCTAAAACAGCCTTCACAAGACGTCCTCGATTCTTTTCAGAACGTCAAGAATGGCAGAGATTTCCTTGAGGGGCACCGAGTTCTCGCCATCGCAGAGGGCCACTTCCGGTTTTTCATGCACCTCCATAAAGATCCCGTCAGCACCGATAGCAACCGCAGCCCTGGCAAGTCCAAAAACAAACTCTCTTTCGCCACCCGATCGGTCGGCGAGGCCTCCTGGTTTCTGAACGCTGTGTGTTGCATCAAAAACAACGGGAAAACCAAGACCCTGCATGATCGGAATCGCCCTGAAATCATTCACGAGGGTGTTATAGCCAAAGCTTGTTCCCCTCTCTGTCACGAAGACCCGTCCATTGCCAGCAGACATTACCTTCTCGACAGCCCGTCCCATCTCTCTGGGCGCCATGAACTGTCCTTTTTTTATGTTCACCGCCCTCCCCGTCTTTCCGCACGCCACAAGGAGGTCTGTCTGACGGCAGAGAAAAGCCGGCACCTGGAGGACATCGACTACGTCAGCCGCCCTGTATGCCTCGCCTATTGAATGGACGTCGGTAAGCACGGGAACTCCGATCTTGTTTCTGACTTCCGCCAGAATTTCGAGACCCTTCTCCAGGCCAGGTCCCCTGAAACTCGACAGGGATGTCCTGTTTGCCTTATCGTAGGATGATTTAAAGATGAAAGGGATGCTCCGGGCAGCCGTAATGTCTCTCAGCGCTTCGGCGGACCTCAGGGTCACGTCGCGCCCCTCGATAACGCAAGGCCCGCCGATGAAAACGAAGGGCCCGCCACCCATCGAGATGTCTCCTATCTGTATTTTCTGAGGCATTACCTCGTTTCCTTCCTCTTCTCGAGGGCTGCTTTGATGAAATCCCTGAAAAGAGGATGGGCGCTGAACGGTTTTGATTTAAACTCAGGGTGGAACTGGCAGGCAACAAACCAGGGGTGATCTGTCCATTCGACGATCTCAACAAGCTGGCCGTCGGGAGAAACGCCCGTGATGTTGAGGCCACATTCTTCGAGCTGGTTTCTGTATTCCATATTGAATTCATACCGGTGACGGTGTCTCTCGAAAATCAGATCCTCGCCGTAGGCTTTGTGAGCAAGACTCCCAGGCTTCAGCGTGCACGGATAGGCGCCCAGCCTCATGGTGCCACCCAAATGGGAATGCTTGTCTCTCTTCTGAATCCTGTTCTCCCGGTCGAGCCATTCTGTAATAAGATAGATCATCGGATAGGGGGTCTTTTCATCAAATTCTGCACTGTGTGCGCCTTCACACCGGGCAACATGGCGACCAATCTCGATTACCGAAAGCTGCATTCCCAGACAGAGGCCGAGAAAGGGGATCTTCTGCTCCCTGGCAAACTGGACAGCCTTGATCTTCCCTTCTATGCCCCGGTTTCCGAACCCTCCCGGTATGAGAATTCCGTCAAGACCGTTAAGTTGATCAAGAGAGCCTTCTTCCAGCTCCTCGGAATCGATATATCGCACCGTGACACGGCATTCGTTGGCAATTCCCCCGTGTACCAGGGCTTCGTTGAGGCTCTTGTATGAATCTTTCAGTCTTACATACTTGCCCACAAGGGCGATTTCCACGTCAAACTTCGGGTTTCGTATGGCCTCAACGATCTGTTCCCATTGGGAGAGATCGGGTTTGCGTGTCCAGATATTCAATTTGCTCGTAATGATCTCGTCGATGCCCTCCCTGTGGAAGAGCAGCGGTACTTCATATATCACATCCACATCCTGGGCAGTAATAACAGCATCTTTTTCTACGTTACAGAAAAGGGAAATCTTTTCCTTCATTTCGGTCGAGAGAAAGCGTTCCGTTCTGCAGACAAGAATATCGGGCTGGATACCGATCTCACGCAACTCTTTCACGCTGTGCTGGGTAGGCTTCGTTTTCAGTTCGTCAGCGCTCTTGATAAACGGCACCAGGGTCAGGTGTATAAAGAGTGAGTTCTCTTTTCCCAGATCATTTCTCAATTGACGGATAGCTTCGAGAAAAGGGAGGCTCTCAATATCTCCGACAGTCCCGCCGATCTCGACGAGCACAATGTCTGTTCCTTCGCCAACGTCGAGAATTCTTCTTTTGATTTCGTCCGTTATGTGGGGAATAACCTGGACCGTACCCCCCAAATACTCGCCCCTCCGTTCTTTTGCGATGACTGTATCGTAAACCTGGCCGGTGGTGAAATTCCTGTTTCTTGATCCGACGGTGTTTGTGAAACGTTCGTAGTGACCAAGGTCGAGATCGGTCTCTGTCCCATCGTCAGTAACATAGACCTCTCCGTGCTGAAAAGGGTTCATTGTTCCCGGGTCAACATTGATGTAGGGATCCAGCTTTGCCATTGCCACCGTAAGACCGCGGGATTCGAGGAGGGCTCCAATCGATGACGATGCAAGGCCTTTTCCTAAGGAAGAAACGACACCCCCTGTAATAAAGATGAATTTTTGTCTCATAGATTCTGCCCTCTCACAAAAAACTCCATCAGCTCTTCCCCTGTCACGTGGGGCCCTTCGATATTCTCATCGTACCCCGCATTGTGTCCCTCGATCTCCTGTCCCTGCTGATATACGGCGAAGGGAACGGGGGTGGCATAGTGGGTTCGCATAACGAGAGGGGTTGCATGATCGGTAACAAGGAGAATCCGCGTCTCTTCCTTCACGGTCTGAAGGATTCTTTTTACCACTTCTCCGTCGATCATCTCGATGGCCCGAATCTTTTCCTCCAGGCTCCCGTTGTGTGACGCCTCGTCAGGGGCCTCGACATGGACGAAAACAATGTCGTGGTTCTTCAGCAAATCAAGTGCCTTTTCCGCCTTGCCCCGGTAATTCGTATCGAGATATCCCGTCGCCCCCTCTACAAGAGGGGCGTCAAAACCGACAAGTTTACTGATTCCTTTTATAAGATCAACGGCTGCCACCGTGGCACCGGATAGACCGTAACGTTCGCAAAAGGGAGGAAAGTCAGCCCTCTTCCCCTGCCCCCACAGCCATATGCTGTTGGCCGGAAGCTTGCCCTCCCCGATCCTTTGCAAATTGACCGGGTGGCGGGAGAGAAAATCACGGGACATGGCCATGAGGGTTCGTATTCTCTGCGATCCCTCCCCCTGGGGAAGATAGGAAGAAATCTCCTGGTCCGTAATGTCGTGGGGAGGTGTCGTGGTCATCTGCCACAATCCGTTCTGCCAGATCACAATATGACGGTAACCAACGCCGGGAAAAAATCTGAGGTCGTCAGCTCCGACATGACCCTGGAGACCGTCGATAAGAAGACGGGCTTCTTCCGTGCTGATATGGCCACCACTGTAATCGGCCATGACGTCCCCTTCCCCCCCTCTCCGGAGATGAACAAGATTACAGCGGAACGCAACGTCATCACCGCCCATGGGAATTCCCATTCCATAGGCTTCAATGGGAGCCCTTCCCGTATAATACCGGGCCGGATCATAACCAAAAAGGGACATTCCGGCTACATCACTGCCGGGGGCAAATCCCTCGGGAACAGTGACGACCTTCCCACAGACCCCCCTGGTTGCCATGCGATCCATGTGGGGCTTTCGGGCAGCCATAAGAGGCGTCTTTCCCCCGAGTTCTTCCAGGGGAAAGTCGGCCATTCCGTCACCTATAAGTACAAGATATTTCATGCCAGACTCAGAGGTTCCCTTCCTCTATCCGTATGTGGACACTTGTGTCCCTTACTTCTTTCAGGTTATCGATTTCGTTTTTCGCTCTTTTAAGATTTCCTTCCACTGCCTCGTGGGTCAACATGACAATGGGAACAAAACCGTTTTCCTGTCTGCCTTTCTGAATGACTGCAGAGATGCTTATGGCATAGTTCGACAGAACACCCGATATCTTCGACAGAACACCCGGTTTGTCCTGAGCTGATATGCGTATATAATAGGGCACAGCCGTTTCTTCCCCGGGCCTCATTCTCTTTGTGGGATCAACAGGAGGAACGGGGAGGCTCGGCCCGTTCCACGCGATGCGCCGCGCCATATCGACGATATCGCTCACCACAGCGCTTGCCGTAGGATCTGAGCCCGCTCCACGTCCGTAATAGAGCGTCGGTCCCGTTCTGTCCCCTACAACATAGACGGCATTGTACACCCCGTTCACGCTTGCAAGGGGGTGGGCAACAGGGATCATGGCAGGCTCAACGCGCGCTTCGATTGCTCCGTTCTCTTCCTTGGCCACAGCGAGAAGCTTTATCGTATATCCGAACTCTCGCGCAAAGGAGATATCGACGGATGAGAGTTTCGATATCCCGCCGACGGCTATATCGTTCATGGACGGAGAGCACCCGAAGGCCAGACGGACAAGGATTGAGAGCTTGTGGGCGGCATCGATGCCCTCGACATCGAAGGTTGGATCCTTTTCGGCATATCCGAGGTCCTGAGCTTCAGAGAGAGCCTTGCCAAAAGAGACGCCTTCGTCCGTCATTTTTGTCAGGATATAGTTGCTCGTTCCGTTCAGAATGCCAAGTATCGACCGTATTTCGTTCCCTACAAGGCCATCCCGGATGGATCGGATGACGGGAATTCCTCCTCCTACCGCTGCCTCGAAAGATATTTCGCTTCCCTCCGCTTCAAGGGCTTCAAAAAGTTCAGGGCCTTGTTCGGCAAGAAGGGCCTTGTTCGCCGTAACGATTCTTTTCTTTTCCCTCGCAGCGGCGAGAATGAGATCATAGGCCGGCCTTATTCCGCCTATGAGTTCGGCAACGATTTGAACCTCTTTGTTTCTGACAAGGTCCATGGCATCGGTGGTGAAGATCCCCTCCGGGACCCCTCCGGCCTCCTGGCGCGCCCGGTCGACATCAGCAACCTGAACTACGTCAATATCGATGCCTGTCCTCTGCCGTATG
>CAYQXL010000003.1:51954-58971 GCA_964421445.1 uncultured Pseudomonadota bacterium | reverse complement strand
GTCGACATCAGCAACCTGAACTACGTCAATATCGATGCCTGTCCTCTGCCGTATGAGATTCCGGTGATCGCGGAGAACCCGGTACGTGCCTATCCCCACAGTGCCAAGACCTATGATGCCTACGCCTATTTTCATGTTGTTTTTGAATAGAGAAGGTTTCTGATTCCTTTTACGGCCTGCCTCGTGCGATGCTCGTTCTCGACGAGGGCAAACCTTACATACCCTTCGCCATACTCCCCAAAACCGATGCCCGGCGATACAGCCACCTTTGCTTCCGTGAGCAGGAGCTTGGAAAATTCGAGGGAACCCATTGCTATAAATTCGTCAGGTATTTTTGCCCAGACAAACATTGTCCCTTTCGGTCTTTCAATCGTCCACCCATAACGGGTAAGTCCATCACAGAGAACATTTCTCCGCCGCCTGTATTTCTCCGTTATGTCCAGAACATCGTCGTCCCCTTCATTCAGGGCAATGATTGAGGCAATCTGGATGGGCTGGAAGACACCGTAATCAAAATAACTCTTTATTCTTCCCAGTGCCGATATCATTTTGGCATTCCCGACACAAAAACCAACGCGCCAGCCGGGCATACTGTAACTCTTTGACAGAGAGAAGAATTCAACGCCTACGTCTTTAGCGCCCCTTACCTGAAGAAAACTCGGGGCTCTGTATCCATCGAATACGAGATCGGCATAAGCAATATCATGCACGATGAGGAGATCATGTTCTTTGGCAAACTGAACGATCTTTTCGAAGAAACCGATGTCGACCACCTCGGTCGTCGGATTGTTGGGGAAGCTTATTATCAGCATCTTCGGCTGGGGCCATGTTGTCTTTGCAGCGATGTTGAGTCTCTCGAAAAACCCTTCTTTCGGCAGAAGCGGTATCGTTCTCAGGTCTCCGCCGGCTATCACAACAGAGTATGTGTGGATGGGATATGCCGGATCAGGCACAAAGACCACTTCGCCCCGGCTTATCGTTGCGAGAACCAGGTGGCCGATCCCCTCTTTCGCGCCCATGCTGACAACCACTTCCGTTTCAGGGTCGATGTCAACATCGTATTTTCTCTTGTACCAGCCTGCTATGGCAACACGAAGTTTATAGATACCCCGGGTCACTGAGTACCGGTGATTTTTGCTGTTTCTCGCAGCCTCGATCATTTTCGCAACAATGTGGCGTGGCGTTGGAATATCCGGGTTTCCCATGCCAAGATCGATAATGTCCTCTCCCTGCCGACGGGCCTCGATAAGCATATCGCGCACGATCCCGAGCGTATACGGTGGAAGACGTGTAATACGGTAAAATTCATCCATACCAGGTCAAAAGTACCACAGAAACGAGGAAACAATCAACACGAAATGGACCGGCGGTCAGAGTTTGTACCCGAATTTCCGCAGCAGTACTTTCCGGTTTTTCCTCTCCTCGTCCCCTTCGATCCCCTCAGGCCTTGAGCCGTCTACAACCCCAAGGATCCCCCGGCCCCGGGCCGTTTCTGCAATAATTATGTCGAGGGGGTTGGCAGTGGCGCAGATAACGTGACATACTTCCTGACACATCTTGAGGGCATTGAGAACATTGATGGGGAAACCGTCTTTCAGAAAAATCACAAACGTGTGGCCGCAGGCAAGGGCGTATGATGTCTCGCAAGCCCGTTTCATTAAATCTTCGTCATTCCCCTCGTACCGGACCAGACAGGGGCCGCTCGCCTCAGAAAATGCTATCCCGAACTTCAGGTGCGGCGATGATCCGACAAGAATTTCGTACATGTCTTCGACAGTCTTTATGAAATGGGACTGTCCGATAACCACGTTAAGTCCTTCAGGTATATCGACGTACAGCGTTTTGATTTCCATGGATCCCTCCTCTTTTTTGTAATCATTCCCTCTGAAAACCTTTTTCACCAACCCCCGTTCCCGGTCTCCCGGCTGAATCATGCTTCCTTCCCCTGTTCCGGGACAAAAGGCTCGTCATTGTCAAAATCAGGCACAAAGGCCGATGCGCTCTCGAGATGCTGAAGAAACAGACGGGAAAAACCTTCTTCTTCCGCGAAGGCGACCAGCGGGGCGTACTCGCCCTCCCGTATCGTCCGGTTTATGATGGGGAATTCAGCAGCCCTGTACAACGGAAGGTATTGAGACATGAGACTTATGGCCGCATCACGTCCCCATGTATCGCCTATCCATCGCAGAACCTTCCGGGAACCGGCCAGGCCTCCGGGAAGAACAAGGTGTCGAATCAGAACACCCCGTGTGGCAATTCCGTCTTTTGTTGTCAGCATCCCAACCTGCCGGTACATCTCGCTTATAGCGTTTGAGGCACAGAGCCTGTATTCCGGGGCCGACGATAACGTGACCGCCATCGCATCATTCCAGTATTTGAAGTCTGGGAGGTAGATATCGACCAATCCATCGAGCATCTCCAGCGTTTCAACGGTCTCGTAGGCATTCGTGTTGTAGACGAAAGGAATGGCCAGGCCTCTCGCCCGGGCCTGACCCATGGCATCGGCCAGAAGAGGGGCATAGGGCGTCGGCGTCACGAGGTTGATGTTGTGGCATCCCAGGTTCTCGAGTTCGAAAAAGATCCCGACCAGATCCTTTGTCGTCACGTCCTGACCCGTATGGACGTGACTGATCTGAAAATTCTGACAATAGAGACACCGGAGGTTGCAGGGAGAGAAAAAAATGGTCCCCGATCCTCCTGTGCCCGACAAAGGTGGCTCCTCGCCGAAATGGGGGCCGTAGTAGGCAACGGTGGTGGTCGCCCCTGCCCCGCAAAAACCCCGGTCACCGCCGAGACGGTCTGTTCCGCATCGACGGGGACATACGTGGCAGGCCCGAAGAAAAGACGATCCCCTGTGCATGTCCCTATTATATCAGGAACCGCAGGGCAAGTGAATTGCCGTCAGTCATGCCCGGCAGGGATGACCTCCTTCACGTTGAGGTGAATGAACCGCTCACCCCGCTGCTCCCTCACAATGGGCGAGGCGAGGACAGTAACGGGGACATTTTCAGGGAACACGGTCCTTGGGGGAAACGTGGCACCCCAGGTTCTGTTGGTACTGTCAATGATTCGTCTGTATCCCCTGGTGGAGAAAATCGTCGCCGGTGACATACGGACTACGGGCCGGGGATTCCCCATACCGAAGGGGCCAAGAAGTTCCATCGCCTCCATGAATTCCCCTGTTAGCTCGCTGAACTCGGCTTCTGCATCAGCAAGGGGAGCCTTTTTGGCTGGTGACGATATATGGACGATATTCGCCTCGAAGGCTTCGCGAAACGCCTCGATGTTTTCCTTCCGGAGCGACACGCCACAGGCGAACTTGTGCCCGCCGAACCGGACCAGAAGATGGGACAGTTGCGCTATGGTTGCATGAAGGTCAACACCCTGACCTCCCCTTCCCGACCCCTTACAGAGGCCGTCAACCTCAGCGATAACAATTGCCGGCTTCCCGAAGGTCTCCACGAGTCTCTGGGCCACGATCCCGATCACACCGGCGTGCCAGTCCTCACGAAAAAGAAGGAGGGCTCTTTTTTCCGCCATCTCTTCCTTTTCAATTATCGAGAGGGCTTCATTCAGGATCTGTTCCTCGATTTTCTGTCTCCGGCGGTTTGCCCCCTGAAGCTCGAGATAGAGCCTGTCCGACTCAAGTTCGTCACAACAGGTAAGAAAAAGAAAAGATTTTTCCGGCTCCGACATTCTCCCTGTTGCATTGATCCGGGGAACGACAAGAAAGTTGAGGGCATACTCGTTGATCTTCCCGCTCCGGAACGTATTTTGCCTTAAAAAGGTTCGCAGCCATGTCCGGGGCCGTTTCTGCATAACGTCAAAGCCGTACCTGACGAGTATTCTGTTGTCCTTCGCCAGGGGAACCATGTCTCCTATCGACCCCACAGCAACGAGGTCGAGCTCCTTCTTGAGATTGATCGGCCGCTCCATAAGCCCAATCCTTGCCATGATCCGTCTCAGGGCGACAAGAAAGAAAAAGACCACGCCACAGGCGGCAAGGTCCCGTGTAGGGAAGAGAGAATTTTTTTGTTTCGGATTGATCACGGCAATAGCAGGAGGTCGGACCGGGCCCATTTCATGGTGATCTATGATCACCGTATCCATCCCCAGTTCTGCCGCCCTTTTGACTTCATCGACATTCGTCGACCCACAGTCGACGCAGACAATGAGGGTGACGCCTTGATCTCGGAGGGCATCGATCGCCTGCACATTCAGTCCGTATCCTTCTTCTCTCTTTGGGAGATAGGTGCAGTGCGGCCTTTCAAGGGTCGTGAGGAAATTGCTGAGCAGCGCCGTCGCCGTCACTCCATCTGCATCGTAATCACCGTATATGCAAATGTTTTCTTCGTTCCGGATCGACGCAATGACCCGTTCCACCCCTTTTTCCATGTCCGGGATAAGAAAAGGGTCGGAGAGGCTTTCCAGTCGGGGATACAAAAACGTCTCCGCTGCGCGGGGTTCATCGATGCCACGGGAAACAAGAATCCGGGCGAGAAGGGGCGGGAGGCCGAGTGTTTCCGTTATGTTCCGAACGCTCCGATCGAACAGCGAAGACTGACAGCCGGCAGATACGCTTCGGTCCACCTCCTCAGCCCTCTCCACGGGCTATTCCCACAATCGAGTCCACGCACTCGATTCCACAGGTATCAACGTATTTCTGTAACTGATCTACGATCTTCGGTATTGTAAACGGATCAACAAAGGTGGCTGTACCAACCTGGACCGCCCTGGCGCCTGCCATGAAGAACGCCAACGCATCAAGGTGATCCATGATCCCCCCAACGCCGATGATGGGAATGGCAACGGACCGCGATACATCAGCGACAGCCCTGAGGGCTATCGGTTTCAGCAGGGGGCCGGAAAGACCTCCCTTTATCGGTATAGACCTCTCTTTCACGTTCACAACAGCCGCAGGGAGGGTATTAATGATGGTCAGACCATCGGCGCCGGCATCTTCCGCAGCCCTTGCCGTATCGACAATGCTTTTGACCTCAGGCGTCAGTTTTACGAGAAGTGGCGCAGCTGTTAACGTCTTGAGCTCCTTCACGATTCTGTAAACCGTATCTGGTTCCTTTCCAAAACTGATTCCGCCGCGCTTGATGTTGGGACAGGAAAGATTCGCTTCGAGGGCGATGATGAGTTCGTCGTCGGGAATCAGAGAAGCGCATTGCAGGTACTCGTCATCGGAGAAACCGAAGAAGTTTACGACAACAGGGACCTGCTTTTCTCGAAAAAGGGGGAAATAATCATGAAAAAACCGCCGCACTCCGACGTTCTGGAGCCCAATACTGTTGATCATCCCTGACCGCTCTTCCCACACCCGTGGGGGCGGATTGCCGCCGTGTGGTTCAGCAGACAGCCCCTTTGTCACGTACGCACCGAGACATTCTACGCCCCACAGGGGCTCGATCTCCCGGCCGTATCCCAGCGTACCTGATGCATTCATGATGGGATTTTTGAGCACCTTACCGAATAGATCTACAGTGAGAGTTCCCATAGGTCAAAAACAGGCCCCTCCTTGCAGACCCTTTTATATGGCTCTTTCTCGTCCTTCGTCAGCGTAACACAGCCGAAACACAGACCAAGCCCACAGGCCATCCTTTCTTCCAGAAGGACCTGACAGGGAACAGGCCTGTCCTGTAGAACAGCCATGAGACTCCGCACCATGCCGTCGGGCCCACACACATAGAGAGCCCGGTCAGCGCTACCGGTAGACAGGTAGCGCTTCGTCAGATCAACAACGGTGCCTTTGTATCCTGCCGATCCGTCAAGGGTTGCAACAGACAGAGGAATATCGGTCAGATCGCTCAGAAGAACCGTTTCCTGTTCCGACGAACAGCCAAATAGGACCGTTGTGCGCCCCCTGAGCCGCTTCGCAAGGGCAGCCACGCCGGCAATGCCTATTCCACCGGCCACAAGAACGGCCTCTTTCGATTTGTCGACAGAAAATCCTTTTCCCAGGGGACCCAGGACGGTGAGCGTTCCGCCTTTCCCCATGGCGCTGAGTACCTCTGTTCCCTTTCCCACGGCCCGGTAGAGAATGGTGAGCTGCTTCCCCGAGTAATCGAAAATGCTGAATGGTCTTCGCAGGAAGAGGTCGGGCCCCGGGATGCGGACCATAACAAACTGGCCCGGCATATAATGGCCGAAGGGGCTTGAAAGCCTTACGGCCAGTCGATAAAAATCAGCCCCTATGTTTTTATTAGACAGTATCGTTCCAATGGTGTCGATCATACAACCTTCCTGCCCCGGTTCTGAATAGGACCACAAACCTCCGTCTTAGGGGCTTCGGGAAGCTCGGGAGTAGCGAGACACATGACGAGGGCATCCTCCCCCGTTTCCGAGTAATAGTTTCTCCGCCGTCCTACCGTCACAAAGCCTGCTTTTCCATAAAGGCGCTGTGCAGCCGAGTTGCTTTCCCTCACCTCGAGGAAGAAAAATCGCGCTCCGGCCTGTTCTGCCCGCCTCACGACCTCGGTCACAAGGTAAAACCCGAGCCCCTTGTTTCTCCGGTTCCGCCGGACAGCAACGTTCAGGATATGAGCCTCATCCTCAACGATATAGAAGACAGCATACGCCCCAACTACTCCATCCTCCACAAGAACAAGGTTCGTCGTAATCGGTGAACGCAAGCCTTCGACAAAGAGCTTCTCCGTCCACGGAAGGACAAACGAATCACGCTCAATCTCAAGAACCTGAGGGAGGTGAAACTCTGTCATATCGCAAGAGGAACAGGTTTTTGTCATGTTCCCCCGGCGGCACGAAGGTCGTCCATGGTGTTGATGTTCGAAAAAACCGATCTGGTGCCGTTCTGAAAGACCGGGTGTTCTCCAAGTTCCCTGACCTTCACAAAAGCATAGAGGTCACGTATCTTGTAGCGCCGTTTTTCGATGAGCGAAAGAGCCGGCGCCAGACACGCCCTGCCGTAAACTGCGTGAAGGGGTTCGTACCCGGTGACACCCCGGGGAACAACAATGTCTTCCTGACCGACGTGGGTCACAACATGTCTCA
>CAYQXL010000003.1:49744-51854 GCA_964421445.1 uncultured Pseudomonadota bacterium | reverse complement strand
GCCTTGTCTGTACCCATTCGCGTACTAAGACCACCAGCGAGGACAGCACAGGACATCTTCATACCATCCTTTTTACCATCTTTTTCATACCCCTGTAAATACGCCGTAGAAGCGCTCTCAGAGCCCGGCGATTTCACTTGACAAAGGGGTGTCATCATGGAAATAATATCGTGCACGTCACTATAACAATTATTAGAGCATCTGCAAAACAATCTCTGCAGATAATAAGGAGGCGCTATGAGTGGTTTTCTGTGGCTCGTTGAAAAACTGAGCAACTGGCTGAACGTTATTGCCGGCTGTGCCCTGACGTTCATCATGCTGTTGACCGTCTCGGATGTCGGTTTACGGCTCTTTGGTCACCCCATTGTGGGAACATTTGAACTCGTGGGGTTCGGTGGTGCCGTGGCTATCGGTTTCGGTGTACCGATAACATCGTGGGCACGGGGACATATCTTTGTTGATTTTTTTACCAATAAATTCTCAAAGGGTGTCAGGAACGGGATGAATATTTTTACCCGCCTTTTGGGCATCGGTATCTTTCTTCTCATCGCCTGGAACCTCTATCTCATGGCAGGAGAGCTTCTTCAGTCGGGAGAAGTCTCGTTGACCCGTCACATCCCGTTTTACCCAATCGCATACGGACTGGCGTTCTGTGCCCTTCTTCAGGTTATCGTCTTCATAACCGACCTGGTGAAGATCTTTGGAGGTGATTATGAGTGAACCTATGGTAGGTCTTATCGCTTTGGTTGTCGTTCTCATTCTGTTCCTTACGGGAATAGAGCTTGCTTTTGCAATGGTTATTATCGGTTTTCTCGGCTTCGCCTATCTGATTTCCATGCCTGCTGCAATGA
Source organism: uncultured Pseudomonadota bacterium (assembly GCA_964421445.1). Lineage (GTDB taxonomy): Bacteria > Desulfobacterota > Syntrophorhabdia > Syntrophorhabdales > CAYQXL01 > CAYQXL01. The sequence goes on along the minus strand of CAYQXL010000003.1, from coordinate 51,003 downwards.
ACCTTCTTGCAAAAGACTTTTTTGATGTCCTCAATTCGTATGGTTTTACCGTTATCCCCCTCTTCGTTCTCATGGGTCAGATAGCCTTCAACTCGGGTATCGCGAAACGCCTCTTCGAAGCGGCAAACAAATTCATCGGCCATATCCCCGGAGGTCTTGCCATGGCGACCGTTGCCGGCGCTACAGCCTTCAAGGCCATCTGCGGTTCGTCACCTGCAACCTCCGCCACTTTTGCCCTTGTCGCAGTCCCCGAGATGAACAGGCACGGCTATGACCAGCGCCTTTCAACAGGTATCGTTGCCACAGTGGGAACCCTCGGCATCCTTCTTCCCCCGTCTGTCACCCTCATTCTCTACGGCATCATCACCGACCTCTCCATTGGTCGTCTCTTTCTCGCCGGCATCTTCCCCGGCCTCATGATAGCCGCATTCTTTGTCGCCATCATCTACGGGTGGGCCAAGATGAATCCGAACATCGCCCCGAGAGCCCCGCGCTCCACATGGGGCGACAGGATGAAGACCCTTCCTGAGGTTTTGTGGGTCCTCGTTATCTTCTTTCTCATCATCGGCGGCATTCTGAAAGGATTTTTCACGCCCACCGAGGCAGGCGGAGTCGGCACCTTTCTCGTTCTTGTTCTCGTTTTTGCAAAACGCGATCTCAATATCAGGGGATATATCCGGTCCGTCTCCGAGTCTGTCCGGACAGCGACAATGGTTCTCATGCTGATCCTGGGATCAACGGTTCTCGGCCACTTTATCACCGTTACGAAGATCCCCATGCTCGCCGCAGACTGGATCGTAGGACTCCAGATGCCCTCGTGGATCATCCTCGTCTTCATCTCTCTGATCTACCTCATCGGAGGGTCGTTCATCGATGACCTTGCATTTATGATCCTTGCAACGCCGATTTTCTATCCCGCCATAATTCGGCTCGGCTACGACCCTCTCTGGTTCGGCATGATGATCGCCGTCACCGTCATGATAGGTGTTATTGTTCCACCGATGGCCATCTGCGTTTTTGTGGTCAAGCAGATTTGCAAGGTCTCTTTCAACACCGTCTACCAGGGCGTCTATCCATTCCTCATCGCTCTCATCGTTGGCGGCATCGTTATTTTTCTCTTCCCCCCTCTTGCAACATGGCTTCCGAATAAGCTGATGGGTGGTTGAGCGGGACCTGCTCCCCACTAACCCCCTCCCAATAAAAAGGCAACAAAAAAGGGGCTTCTCTCAGAGAAGCCCCTTTTTACTATCGCTTTTTGT
>CAYQXL010000003.1:17107-49644 GCA_964421445.1 uncultured Pseudomonadota bacterium | reverse complement strand
GGCAACAAAAAAGGGGCTTCTCTCAGAGAAGCCCCTTTTTACTATCGCTTTTTGTTCTAACCGACAGACGCCAGTTTCTTCTTCAGGTTCGCTGTAAATTCCTTTTCCGTATCCCTGGCTTTTGCCCGCATGATCCGGTCACCGAACATTGCCAGCTTTCCCACGATAACGGTATCCGTCTTGTAGCTGACTTCCACTTCTCCGCCGGCGATCTCTTTCAGGTCCATGATCGTCTTCTGCTTGAAGTGGCCAAGCTTCGTCATGTCTTCCCCTTCGCCTTCGATCTCCATGTGCGTAGGGGCTTCCATGACGGTAATGAAATTCCTGAACTTCAGTGCGACCTTTATCGGTCCCACTTTCTGCTTCACAATACAATCGTATGTCTTCTCGTCAATCTTATCGACTTTCTCTGCGCCGGGCAGACAGCTCGATATGGTCTCGGGGTCGAGCAGAATGTCCCAGAGCTTCTGAATCGGTGCTTTCACGGTAAAACTTCCCTCAATAATCATGCCAACCTCCTATGAATTGGTCCTTCGTTCAGCCTGTTGTTCTACTTCAGGCTGTCCTGTGCCTTTTCTATCAGATCTCTCAGTATCTCGTAGCTCTTGTTGCCAGGCTCGGTGGTCTGGGCAAGAAGCAGTTCGATATATGAATGACCCTGGGACTCTATCCACGCTCTGTGGTTCTTGTCGCCTGTTCCAAACATATGACGTGCAACCTGTTGGCTGTTGGGCCACTCTTTTTTACATGCAGGACATTTTACGCTCATTCGTATCCCTCCTTATTTTCCTTCTTCCTTTTCCTTGATTGCCTTTAAAAGAGCTTCGGGAAGTATGGGCACTTCTTTCATCTGAATGCCCAGGGCGTTGAAGATTGCGTTGCCCAACGCCGCCGCTGTCGGATTCGTAAGGCCTTCGCCGGCTTCTTTCGCACCGTAAGGTCCTTCCGGTTCGTATGTATCAATTTCAATAACTTCACAGTTCGGCATCTCGGGGGCCCTGATCAGCTTGTAGTCAACAAAGTTCGGATTCATCATCTTGCCGTCTTCAAAAGGCATGTACTCAAGATATCCGTATCCAATCGCCATGGAGGCAGCGCCTTCGAGCTGGCCGGTCAATCCGATTGGGTTGATGGGCTGGCCGCAGTCATGGGCGGTCACGCAATTGATAACACTGATTTTTCCTGTCTCTGTATCGATTTCCGCTTCAACGGCCTGGACCATGTAGCTGTATGCAGGAGAGATCATGCCCTTTCTGTGAGGCGTATAGTAACCTCTTCCGACGATTCTCTGTCCATCTTTTCCGCGGAGAGCCTTCTTCACGAGTTCAAAGTAGTCGATGCCCCTTTCGGGCCGGGCAACGAGGTGAACCCATCTGTCCTTGATATCCATGTCATAAACAATATTCGGTCCCATCTCTGCGAGTGCAAACTCGAGAAGTTGGTTCTTTGCGTCTTCTGCGGCCCGTTTTGTCGCATTTCCTGCCATAAGGGTCTGTCTCGATCCCCATGCACCAAGGTCTGCGGGACAATGATCGGTATCGCCGGAATGGACCTTGACGTCTTCGACCTTAACACCAAGTGTCTCGGCACAGATGATTGCCATGGTCGTGTTCGAGCCCTGACCGATATCCTGGCAACCGACATGGAGCTCGACGGTGCCGTCGACGTTAATTGTTACAACAGCAGAAGAGAATGAGTACGGTGAGTCAAACCAGTTGAAGATACCGCCGGACATAAACCCGCAGGACGAGATGCCGATGGCCCTGTTTACAGGAAGCTTGCCCCGTGCCTTGATCCACTCATCGATTTTCGTGAGACACTCGTCAAGACCGCAGCTCTGGATAAACGCCTGACCGGGGACTTCGTATCCCGGTGTATGACCGTTTTTCCGTCTGATTTCGATCGGGTCGAGCCCAAGTTCCTTGGCGATCCAGTCAATCTGCTGCTCTGAGCAGAACATGGCCTGAGGTGCACCAAAACCGCGCATCGAAGTTGACGGGAGTGTGTTTGTGTAGACCCTGTAACCGTCATACCGGTATGCTTTCCATCTATAGGGAAAGGAGTGGAAGAAACCGGACAGATAAAGGGCGGTCGCGCCCATTCCCGTATACGCCCCGCCGTTGCTGAACATGCGGGATTCGCGGGCACAGAATGTTCCGTCCTTTTTCACGCCTGTTCTTACATAGTAGAACATAGGCGTTCTTCTCTTTGATGCGATCATGTCTTCTTCGCGGCTGAAACAGAGCTTTACCGGTCTGTAGAGTTTCATGGAGAGCACGGCACTGCAAAACATCGCTGCATCGAGCTCGAACTTTCCGCCGAAACCACCGCCCACGTAAGGCGCGAGAACGCGGACCATGCCTTCCCGGAGGCCAAGGACGCCGGCCATAAGGCCCTGGGTATAATAAGCAGACTGGGTAGAAGCCCAGACTGTCAGCTTTCCGTCAGGGGTGAAGCTTGAAACTGCTGCGCGGGTTTCCATACAGGTGTGATGCTGTCCGCCGCACTTGAACCAGTCTTCGCGAATAAACTCGGCCTCTTCAAAGGCATCTTCAACCTCGCCCCACTCGATATGGCGGGTCACGTTGATGTTCCGCTCAACGCCGTCATGAATGACAGGGGCTTCTTTCTTGATTGCCTCGAGGGGCTCGAAGACTGCCGGGAGAACTTCGTATTCTACTTCGATGAGGTCGAGGGCCGCTTCGGCAATCTCTTCCGTCATTGCGGCAACGGCAGCCACGGGCTCACCAATGTAACGAACCTTGTCAAGGGGAAGAATCTGTTCGTCGCAGAGTTCTTCGTATCGTCTCCAGATACCCTGTTTGATTCCAAGCGTATCCTTGCCGGTTACAACGGCCTTTACGCCCGGCAGCTCGAGGGCTTTGCTGGTATCGATATTCAGTATCTTCGCATGGGGGTGAGGGCTTCTCAGAATTTTGGCGTGGAGCATGCCCGGCAGAACAACATCGAATGTATAGGTAGCCCTGCCCGTCACCTTGGCCCAGCCGTCTACGTTATGAACAGGTGTGTTGATGACTGAATATTTTTTGTGACTCATGTCGTTCCTCCTTAATATTTACCGTTAGCTACTGCATCGATAGCCCTTACTATGCTATTGTAGCCGGTGCAGCGGCAGAGGTTCCCTTCGATGCTTTCCTTGACTTCGTCTATCGAGGGCTTCACTCCTTCCTTTTTCACTTCGCCCAGGAAAGCAGTCGCAGCCATGAGCATTCCCGACGTACAGAAACCACACTGGAAAGCTCCTTCATCAAGAAAGGCTCTCTGAATCGGGGAGAGCTTTCCGTTCTCTTCCAGGCCTTCAACGGTTGTAATGTTCATTCCGTCAACGGACATGGCCAGAACCGAGCATGACTTTACGGACATATCGTCCACCAGGACAGTGCAGCAACCACAGGACACGCTTTCGCAGGCCCTTTTCGTTCCTGTAAGCCCGACATAATCACGGATGACTTCAACGAGCAGGGCTTTCGGGTTTATATAGAACTCGTGAGCTTCGCCGTTTACATTTATGCGCAGTGTTTTCTTTTCCATCTCCGGCCTCCTTACTTTTTCGCCTTGGCTTCTTCAAAAGCCTTCTTGAGCATTCTCTTCGTCAACACACCAAGGACATGCCTTCTGTGTTCTTCGGATGCGTGGATATCGGCAACAGGCTCAGATACTTCTGTGGCCACCTTGCCGACTTCGGCGAAAAGCGCGTCGTCGAGTTTTTTGCCGATCAACATCTCCTCGGCCTGTTTCAGTCTCATCGCTGTAGGTCCGGCGTTGCCAAGGACAACACGGACGTCCTTGCAGGTGTCATCGGCATTCAGGGTCACTGTCGCTGCAGCAGCCACGACGCCCATGTCGGCGGCGAGAAGGTTGAATTTCCTGTAAGCCGTTGCCGTTCTCGGCGGCTGTGCGGGAACCTGAATTTCAACAATCATCTCGTCCTTTTCCATCACAGTTTCAAAATAGTCGGCAAAAAACTCTTCCAGGGCCATCGTTCTTGTTCCCTTCGAACTGGCCAGCGTAATGCTTGCATTCATGGACATAAGCACAGGAGCCGGGTCACCGGAGGGATCGGCGTGGGCCAGGTTTCCCCCTATTGTTCCCCAGTTTCTGGTCTGGATAGAGGCGAGTTTCGTCTCCATCTCTGCGAGGGCCGGGAAGTTTTCCTTGATCACGGGAGATTTCTCAATATCCCTGTGGGTTGTGGTTGCACCCAGTTTAAGCCCATCTTTGGGATCAAACTTGATGTACCTGAGTTCGCTGACGTTCTTGATGTCGACGAGATAATCGGTCGTGACCAACCCCTGCCTCATAACGATGAGGAGCGACTGGCCGCCGCAGATGATCTTATAGTCATCCTTGTGTTCAGCCAACAGGGCAAGTGCTTCGTTAAGGCTTTCGGGCCTTAGATAAGTAAAATCGTGTATCATAGCTCTCTCCTTTCTACGATTTCTTCAACGTTCTCAATGCAGTTTGCGCCTATTTCAACAAATCGTGGCATACCAAATGTTTCGTCTGTCGACGCCCATTCACGGGCCGTCTTCTCCCGTTCCCGCCTGTCCACATCCTCGAGTCCGGCCCTCTGTGCAGGGGCATAGCAGAGGTAATAGTGTCTTCCGCGATAGATTGCGCATTCGACACACTCGCCCCGGGATATTGGACAGACCATCCGTTCCTTCGCCATAACCAACTCTCCTTTGTCTATACTTCACCTGTTGTCAGGAACAACAATATTTAATAATTTGCTCGAAAAGTCAAGAAAAATTTCCCCAATATGGGGGCCTTTTTTTTCTCCATAATAAACTGCCTCTATTTTTATTCTGATATATTAAAGTGTTAACTATTTTCTATTAATTCATTATAGTGAACACACTTTTGGCAACCAGCCCCTCACGGGCCCCGGATCGGGGGGAAAAGGATTTGACAAAGAAAATGAAATCAACTATAACGTTCAAAAACCATCACCTTCAGGAGGGGTAGCATGAAAAAATTTATCGGCCCGTTTGTTTTGGTTTTCATAGTCGCCATGTGCCTTATCTCTATGCCCAACCCTGCTTCGGCACAAAAAGAAATTAAACTCAATTATTCAAACTTTTTCCCGGCACCTCACAAGAACAGCGTCCTCGCCGATGCATGGTGCAAGGAAGTCGAGAAAAGATCCAACGGCAAAGTGAAGATCACATATTATCCCGGCGGCACCCTGACACCTGCAGCCCAGACGTTTGACAACGTCAAGAAAGGCATCGCCGACATCGGCTATAGCTGCTTTGCCTATACCCCCGGAAGATTCCCTACCATGGAAGTTATTGACATGCCCGTCGGTTACAGGAGTGGCGTTCAGGCGACTAAAGTCATCAATGCCGTGTACGACAAGTTCAAACCGAAAGAGCTCGACGAAGTCCACGTTCTCTATCTCCACGCTCACGGCCCCGGCATCCTCCATACCAAGAAGCCTGTTAAGACACTGGCCGACATGAAAGGCATGAAGATCCGCGCTACAGGCGTATCGGCAAAAGTCGTAACGGCCCTCGGCGGAGCCCCCGTGGGCACGACCATGGGTGAAACATACGACGCACTGAGAACAGGCGTTGCAGACGGCGCTCTCGCTCCCGTAGAAGCACTCAAAGGCTGGAAATGGGGCGAAGTTGTCAAGTCTACAACCCAGGATTTCGGCGCAGCATACACGACCGGTATGTATATCGTCATGAACAAGCAGAAATGGAATGCTCTTCCCGAAGACGTGAAAAAGGTTATGACCGACGTCAGCAAAGAGTGGACAGTGAAACAGGGCCAGCTCTGGGATGAGATCGACAAAGAAGGGTATGCATTCCTGAAAGAGAAGGGCAACTCAGTCATTCCCCTTTCCAAGGAAGAGGATGCAAAGTGGGCAGCAGCAGTGAAGCCCATCCTCGACGAGTATGTGAAGAATGCCAAGGCCAAAGGCGTGCACGGCGACGAAGTTCTTAAGTTCACCCTCGACGCCCTGAAAAAGAATCAGTAAACCAGACGGTTTCATCAAAAAGAGGGGCTTTTTTAAGCCCCTCTTTTTATTTCACCCCCCTGCAACAACAAACATCCTTCGGCCAATATTCTTTTATTAGCTCCCTTGACAGGACAGGAGTGACAGGACGAAAGTGCCTATCTTCTTCGAAGGTTGCCCCGGGCAAGGGAGGCAAAAATACCTGCGCAGCAGAGAACAGCAAAAACCTGAAGGGCAAGTCGTATTCCCGAGAGAAGGCCAGAGAGGAAAGTGCCGTCAGGAGCCTGTCCACCGGTTACGCAGGAAAAGATTATCATCGCCGTGCCCATGCTGAACATCTGCCCCAGGAGCCTCATTGTTGCGACCATGGATGAGGCAATACCATAGAATGCGCTCGATACGGAACTCATGATGGCGTTCGTGTTCGGTGACGAAAAGAGCGCGAACCCGAGACCCAGAATGGCCAGACTAACCACAATGAAAGAGATCGGCGTTACGCTGCTGATCTGGGCAAGAAGAAAGAGTCCTGCCGCTGTTAACGCCATCCCCGACGAAGCAACGATTCGTGGCTCGACGCGATCGGACGCCTTGCCGGCAAAAGGGGAAAAGACGGCCTGTACCGCCGGTTGGGCCACCAGAATAATCCCCGTCTCCTGAGCATTGAGCCCCCGGATGTGCTGGAGGTAGAAGCTGAGCAAAAAGCCGACGGCAAACGTTGCCGCATAGCTGACGAGGGCTGCTGTATTTGAGAGCAAAAAGACCTTGCTACCGGAAAAGAGCTTCATGTCGAGAACAGGTTCTTTTCGTCCCATCTCCCATCTTACAAAAAAAAGGAGTGCCGGAACGGAGAGGCCAAGCATCGCCAGGCCGTCACGGGATGGCAGGCGCGAAAACCCCACCATTACGAGACACAAGCTGATGACATAAAGTATAGAACCTGAGACATCGAACGGCCCGTGACCTTCTCCCTTCCATTCGCCTTTCAGCCACCACTGGGTGAGAGCGATAATAATTAAACCAACGGGAACATTGAGAAAGAAGATGCTTCGCCACCCGAAGTGGTGTGTCAGAACACCACCAACGAAAGGGCCGACGGAAAGCCCGCAATAGACCGCCGCAACGCTCAGCCCCAGAGCCTTTCCCCGTTGTCCCGTTTCATATACAGAACTGAGGATGGCTATGGCTGTCCCGAATATCATCGCTGCTCCAAATCCCTGCGCCCCCCTCAGGGCGATGAGCATAGCATGAGAGGACGAAAAGCCAAGAAAGAGGGAAGCCACCATGAATATGAAATTTCCCGCAAGAAAGATCCTCCTGCGGCCGTACATATCGGCAAGCTTGCCCAGCGGAATAAGGAAGACGGAGGCGGCGATAATAAAACTGGTTGCTATCCACCCCAGCGAAACAGGGTCAGCGTCGAATTCGAGGCCGATGGAGGGAAGGGCCACGTTGACCGTTGAGAGGGCCATGGGCGTCAAAAACGACGAAAGAAGGGTCACGACAAGGGCTGCTCTCTGCAAACGCCTGTCGCCCCCATCCATGCCTGTCATGCAGGCCGCGAGGCCCTGTCCGAATAGCCCCAGGCTGCGTAGTAGAGGGCCCTGTCAAAGAAATAGACCAGCCTTTCTCCCAGCTCGAACATCCTGTATATGTCAAGGGCCTTCTCCCAGATGCCAAATGAATATGTAAACATCCAGATGTGTTTTTTCAGGAGACTTATCGAGCTTATAAGTTCTGCAAGAGGGACCCCCTGCTCCCGCCTCTTACTGCCAAGATCACCGTAAAAGTCTTTTACCAGCCCTTCCATGCCCTGATCCCTCAGCCAGAGAGGAAACTGCCGGAGCAATTGGGTTGCCCTTTCCCGCAGGTCTTCCCTGTCAACAACCTGGTATGTCGGAGTGGAAGGGTTTGTTGTCACATCATCGAGCCACAACTGAATAATTCGTCCGGCATTGCCCTCGACGACAGCGATAAGGCCGTCCGACAGGAGGCTTCCAGGATAGACGATCCGGTTTTCCCGTGTTGATTCCACAAACTCTTCCATCGAGTCGTGAATACTCCAGAGGTCCTTCTTCGCCCTCACGAAACGTTCCAGCGCCTTTTGCTGCGAATCAAAGGCAAGCTTGGGCAGGTTCATCACCGGGAAATACCTGCACTCTGCGGCATCATCGCCCGGACACATCTCTCCCCCTGTCGCCTCCACCTCGAACGTAACAATAAGGAGGTCGCCATACGTGTCGTTCTTGTGAGAACCGGCATCAACAAGTTGAACGATCCTGCCCTCTATTCCCGTCTCCTCGTGGAGCTCCCTCAGGGCTGCTTCTTCAACACTTTCTCCCGTCTCTGCGAAACCGATAGGGAAACACCACATGTTTCGAAAGGGCTCTCTGTCTCTCAATACCAGAAGGGCTTCCCTTTTTTCGTTCACCACGATTACAGATACGACGGGGAGAGGGTTTTCGTAGTGAATATGGCCACATTTGCTGCAAAGCTCCCTCTCCTTCCCTTCTACCGCTTTCTGGGTAAGCGTACTGCCGCAAATATTGCAGAATCGTTTCTTTTTCATTTCACCGCCACAAATATTCTGTCGTTTTTATTAAACCGCAGCGTACCTGTTCTATCCAGCTCCCGCGTCATCGTCTCTTTCACAGACTGAGTGTTAAAATCCTTTTCGATAAACTCCCGTTTGAAGTCGATATACTTCAGCAAATCGTCCCGGTCTTCCCGGTGAAAGACGATGGCGTTGTCATAGTCTTCCGCCCGCACGTTGCCGAACCACCTTGCCAGCATGGCAGGCCCGCTTTCAGCGGAAAAATTTCTCAGCACCCTTTTCAGGTTGGTGAACTCAAAAAAATGTTCCCCTTCGGTCATCATGCGCTCACTATGGGTAACCACGAGAAAGACCCCTCCCTTTTTCAGCACCCTCTGCGCTTCTTCTACCATCTGCGGAAAAAAGTAGAGCGAATAGACCGAAAGCACTACGTCGAACGATTCGTCCGTGGCATCAAGGCGCCGGGGAAGAAGCTCCTGGTCAAACCGGACATCAGAGGCAACCCTCTTCGCCGCATCAAGAAATGCATTTCTGTTTTCTGCGAGACAATCGACGCCCCGAATATGATTCACGTGGATTGACAGGGCCTCTTCAAACCATCCGTATCCGCACCCAAGATCGAGCACTGACCCTGTGGCAGGCCAGCCAATAAGGCTGGAGGCAACTTTCCTTATGTCGCTCGTGTTCTCCGAACACCGCCGGATGATCTGTCCTATCGCCCGGTGAAGCGCCGGGTCGCTGTAGCTTGGATGGGCCCCGTGCACACCCGAGTTATATCGTAAAGACCGGCTCATGTAAACTGAAAGTTTCTTCTCGTTTATGCAGTTTCTTCGGCATGGCGGTTCTTGAAAAAAACGTTCCTCCGGCAGTATACTTATCTGTTGAGTGATGGGCTTTTGACCTCTACGTGGCAGCTTTAGCCCAACCCCCGGAGGTTTGCTGTGCCAATATACGAGTATGTCTGTGATAAATGCGGTGCAACGTCTTCTTTTCTTCTTCTTCGTTTTACCGAAGAGATAGCTCCTTATTGCAAGGCATGCTCAAGCAGGGATGTCCGGCGCATTCTTTCCCGCATCGCTGTCATCAAGAGCGAGGAAAAACGTCTTGAAGGACTCCTCGATCCGGCCAAATTTTCCGACCTCGACGAAAACGATCCAGCCAGCGTGGAGCGGGTGATGCGGCGAATGGGCCGGGAACTGGGAGACGAACTTGGTGAGGGATTTGAAGAGTCTCTCGAAGAGTCTTTTACAGACTCGGCCTGTTCGGATGAAGAAGGTCTTTAGCCGAGCCCTTGCCGTACCTTAGGACATCCACCTGGTCGTCGGTGAGGCGAACAACTGTCGATGGCTCGCTGACCACAATACCGCCATCTATAATGAGATCGACAGAGCCTTTGAACATCTTTTCCACATCCCTCGGATCAGAGGGGGCATCGCCACCGGATATTTTCGCTGTTGTATTGATGACCGGATGGTCGATAAGTGCCGCAAGGCCTACCGGAACGGGGTGATCCGGTATCCTGATGCCAACCTCTTTTCTTTCGGTCATCAACAGCTTTGGAATGATCTTCCGTGCCGTGAGCACAAACGTATAGGGACCGGGAAGGTGTTTCTTCAAAAAGGAAAAAGCGAAATCGTCCACCAGCCCATAGGTGCTGACGTCTTTCAAATCCCGACAAATAATGCTGAGAGCCCGTCGACTGTCCATCTTCTTTATGAGGTATAGCTTGCGTATCGCCTTGATATTAAAGAGGTCACACCCCATTCCATAGAGGGTGTCCGTCGGGTAAACGATTATCCCGCCGTCCCGGAGGCTCTGTCGCACGAGATCGGTAATCTTTTTTCTCGGTCTTTCCGGGTCCCATTCGACAATCATCGTTTTCTCCCCACGTACTGCATTATAGCTCTTTTCCTTCCCCTCGAAAAGGAGATTGTCTCTTCGTAAAAGAGTACGTCCATTGTCTCTGTCAATGTCCTGTACATCTCGCCGTCTTTCAGGAGAAAGAGTGGGTTTCGTTCCCTGTCCAAAACATTTTGCCTCAGAAGAAATGTTTCGTAGATGAGTACGCCGCCCCTTTGAAGAATGCCCACTATCCCCGGGAGGATCTCCCGCACAAGAAAATAAAAGACCGTCACACCCGCAAGGGAGCCCGGTTTGAACGACAGATCCGTTGCATCACCGAGAATCGGGTTGAACGTCTGTCCCAGGATTACGCTGTTCCGTCGCGCCTGCCTTACGGCTTCCTCGGAACGATCGAGGCCATAGACTGTCCTGCCCCTCGTTGCCAGAAAAATACTGTCCTGCCCCGTCCCCATGGCTATATCGAGGATGGGCCCCTGTGGTATCTCTGTCCAGAAAGAGGCAAGCAACTGGTGAGGGTCCCGGGGGGGAGAACCCCGCTTGTCCCTGTACCGGGCATCCCAGTCATGAGACACGGAGGAGTCTCCGTATGTTTGTTGACAAAATCTTCTCCCGGGCACTCTCCGACAGCAATCGGAGCCCTTCTTCGTACCGCCGTGGCGTCAAAAGGGGGAAGTCGGAACCAAAGAGTGTTTTCTCTGCCAGAAAGACCTCGACAAAGCGGTATATGGTGTTGTCGTAGACAAAGGGCGTTGCTGCCGTGTCGTAGAATGTGTTGGCAAAGGCCTGACGGATTTCGGGCATAAACTCATAGAAACAAATGCCTCCGCCAAGATGGGCGAGGATGATCTTCTGGGAAGGGTGTTTGCTTATGAGCTCTCCTACTTTGCGGAAATCTGCGGATGTTTTGCCGTGGTACTCGTGACCCGCTTCTTCGTTAAGGTGGATCATAACGGGAAGATCGAGGCTACGCGTCGCCGCAAAAACATGATCGAGGCGTTGCGCCTCTCTCCGGTGCAGTCCTGTGGAATAAAAAGCTATCTCCCCTATGCCCCTGGCTCCGAAAGAAACCGTTCGCTCAATCTCCCGGAGAGCGTTGCGTTTGTTATTTCCGTCTATAGCCACAAAAGGGATGAGGCGTTCGTCGGATCTGGCCGCCTCAAGAATATAATCGTTGTTTTCTTTCACAAGACCGTGATCCTGAAAAGAAAACCCGCAGACAACGGATCTTTCAACCCCCTCCTTCTCCATTGACGCAAGAAGCGTCGGGGCATCTGCCATCTTTGCCGTGGGATTGGCATAGAGGAGGCCGAAGTGTGTGTCCTTTCCGGCGAGATTTTGCCGTTCCCGGATAAAATCCGGCGGAAAGATATGGGTGTGTCCATCCACGGGCTTCATAAAGATAAGTATAGCCCACCGTCGTCCTGGTCCCATAGATTTTTTTTCAGTCTGGTGATATAAAGGGGAATGGCTATCAGGGTGGCTTTCTTCGATTGTGACGGAACGTTGACCAAAGTCAGAAGCAGTTGGGAGTACCTTCACAGGCGATTCAATCTTTGGGAAGACAATGCCGATCTGTACCAGGAACGCTTCCGGAGCGGCGAGATCGATTATGGTGAGTTTTGCCGTCTCGACTCTATCCTCTGGAAAGGCACTTCCCTTGCCGACGTCATGGAAATTGTCGATGAGATCCCTTGCCACGAGGGTTCGCTCGAGACGATAGAAGCGTTGAAAGCCATGGGTATAACGCCTGTTATCGTATCGACAGGCGTTTCCTTTCTTGTTGGGCAGGTCGCCAGTAAATTGGGCATAGACGTCTCCTTTGCCAATGACCTCTGTGAAGAAGAAGGTGTTCTAAACGGTGATGTCAGAATTCATGTCCACCACGAACAGAAAGGGGATGTCGTGAGAGATGTTCTCAGGCGCCTTGGTCTGGACCGGGAAGACGCTTGTGCTGTCGGGGATGGGGACGGGGATCGGGGCATGTTCGAGGCTGTTTCGTTGCCGATAGCCTTTCACCCGTCAGGGTCGATAGCTACCGTCGCCCAACACACCGTGCCAGACGGGTCTCTCTTCCGTGTATTTACTATCATACGGGACCATGAATCGACATAGGACATCCCATGTGCTCTTTTTCCCTATTGTTCTGTCTCTGCTCTTTTTTCTTTCCGGGTGCAGCCATACCAAAATAGCCGCCCCTGCTCCCGTTGATGCAACCGGCAGCGTTCGGGACCAGATCGTTCAGGTTGCCCATTCAGTTCTTGGCCAGCCTTACCGCTTTGGCGGAAAGGGTCCGGAGAACTTCGACTGCAGTGGTCTCGTTGTTTTTGCTTATGAAGGAGGTGGAGTCTCTGTACCACCACCGACGGAGAATATGATGAAGCTCGGCGATGAAATAGACAGTCGCCTGGTGCTCCCCGGTGATCTTGTCTTTTTCTCCATTGGAAAGGAGTATCATGTAGGAATTGTCGTGAACAGGTTCGCCTTTATCCACGCGTCAAAAAGTCGTGGTGTCGCTGTGGACAGGCTCGACTCCCCTTACTGGAAAAAACGGACACTCTCGTTTCGCAGGCTGCTTTAGCGCACGAACGGGATCCCTATTGTTTTTTGCGCTGAAAATAGTCTTCCAGCGACATTGTCCGATATGAACCCCCCTTAAGGTAATCGAGAAGCCTCAGAAAATCTTTCCTCTCCATATACCCCACAACATTGACAAGATGATCTCCTTTCGGGTCAAGGAGACAGATAGTCGGAAACGCCCGTATTCTGTAACGCCGGACCGCATCAGCATGTGCATCGCCGTCAAGTTGCAAGAAGAAGACCTCTTTTGTGAGCCGTTCGGCAACATCCTTTTTTTTCAGTGTTTCTCGCTCCATTCGTTCACAGTATGGACAGTGTTTTGTAAAAAAATAGAGAACAACCGGTCGCCCGGCAGTCCGCGCTTTCCGGACCATTTCTGTTAATTCATCGGCATTTGCAAAAAGAGGGTAAAAAAAGAGACATAAAAGTGGTATACTGAGTAACAGGGTTCGTTTCACGGCCTTAGATACTATCAGAAGTCCCTTTTCGTTTCAATGTATCTCATAGGCACAGAGGGGGGTCCCAGCAAAAGCAGTTGAAAAAATACCGCCAGTATATTAATATTGGATGGCATTCCTTTCAGGAAGCAAGGTTTTCCACCCATGTTGAAAAAGTGTTGAAAAACCCCGGAACATGATGGATCTATTAGCGCAGATTAAGCCAAAAATGGCCACGATGGTAAATCCTGAGGCCTACAAGACGTGGCTCGAACCCGTTGAATTCGGGGGCATGAAGGAGAATGCCTGTGTTCTGGTCGTGCCAAACAGTTTCTTCCGTGATTGGGTAAGGGAGAATTTTGAATCCCTCATTGTCTCTCTCTTGCAAGAAGTCGGGGGAGAAGATCTCAGGATCGAATATCAGATAAAAAAAGAACAGCAGGCAGAGGAAAAGAAGAACGTTGTCCTTCGAAAGGGAACATCGTACAACATCTTCAATCCCCTCTATATTTTTGAAAATTTCGTCGTTGGGTCAAGCAATCAATTCGCCAATGCCGCCTGTCTGGCTGTTGCCAACAACCCGGGAAAGACATACAATCCGCTTTTTATTTATGGAGGGGTAGGCCTGGGAAAGACGCATCTTCTCCATGCTGTCGGTAATTTCATTTACAGCCATGGGAAGGCCGGCGTTGAGAGAATCTGTTATATTCCCGCTGAAGTCTTCACGAATGAAATGATCAATTCGATACGGTATGATAAGATGGAAGATTTCCGGAACAGGTACCGGAAAATGGATGTTCTTCTTATTGATGACATTCAGTTTATTGCGGGAAAAGAGCGGACTCAGGAGGAATTTTTTCATACATTTAATGCTCTTTATGACACAATGAAACAGATTGTCGTAACGAGCGACAAACTTCCGCGGGAGATAGAAAATTTTGAGGAAAGGCTCCGGACACGGTTTGAGTGGGGTCTCATAGCAGATATTCAAAAACTCGATCTTGAAACGAAGGTTGCCATTCTCAACAAAAAAGCTGAGTTGAACGGCACAGCACTTCCTCTGGATGTGGCTTTCTTTATTGCATCTAACGTTGATGACAACGTGAGGTCTCTCGAAGGTTCTTTGGTCCGGATAGCCGCTTTTGCCTCCCTTAGAAATTCATCTATCACGATCGATCTGACGAAAGAGGTGATGGGACACCTTATCAGCGAAAAGAAAAAAGAGATAACAATCGATTCAATAATTAAAGAGGTAGCGTCATATTTTTCAGTAAAAACAACAGACATAAAATCGGAAAAGCGTGTAAAGTCGATCATGCAACCACGACAGGTTGCGATGTATCTCTGCCGGCGACTGACGGACTCATCGCTTGCCGGTATCGGTGAAAAATTTGGCGGAAAGGACCACGCAACAATTATCCACTCCGTGAAAAAGATAGAGGAAGAAATAAAACAGAACAGGTCTCTCAAAGAGATCGTTGAAAAGCTTGAAGCGAAAATCAAATCAACATGAATTCACATTATATTCACAGATAAGGGGAGGAAATTATTATCGTAAGGCTTTGTACATATTGGCACTTTGTTTTTTTCAACAGATTAACAGAGCTTACTATTATGAGGGGTTTATATGAATATAAAGATAGATAAAAATACAGTTTTCCAGCCTGTTGCAAAATTGGTAAATATTGCGGAAAAACGATCTCTCATGCCGATCCTTTCCAATATTCTTATCAGTATTACATCAGAACAGATCGTTGTCTCATCAACAGACCTTGAACTGAGCGGTGTTGCATATATAAAAGAAGAAAGGGATATTCAAAGTCCCATCAAACTCGTTGTTCACGGAAAACGGTTTGTTGATATTCTGAGAGAACTCGAAAACGGCGAAGTTGATCTTGGTATTAAGGATAATATACTTACGATAAAACAGGGACAGACAGAGTTTGTCCTTACCCTTCAGGATCCCGATGAATTTCCGGAGATTAAGACATTATCCAACGAAAAACAGTTTTCCCTGGAAGGCAATAAGTTTGTCCGTCTCATTAATAAGGTCAGCTTTGCTGTATCTAATGACGAAAGTCGATTCGTTCTCATGGGAATGTTTATGGAGGGAAAGAAAGGAGAGATACGGGTAGTGGGAACCGACGGATTTCGGATGGCCCTTTATAAGGAACCGACAGAGGGAATTGGTGATTTTAAAGGTGTTGTCATACCGAGGAGGTCCCTGGGAGAAGTGGAAAGAATGTTCGATGGAGAACAGAATATTGATGTTTATTTGGATGAGAAATATGTTCAGTTTAAAAACGACAAAATGGTTTTGATATCGCGGATCATAGAGGGCAGTTTTCCCGATTATGAGAACGTTATGCCTTCCAATAACAACATTGTTGAAGTTGACAGGGAGGCGTTTCTGAAAGGATTGAAGAAGGTTTCCGCGATCCTTGGCCGGTCAGAGCCTGTTAAGGTGGTATTCGGGAAAGACAGGATTGAAATAAATTCTGAATCGGATCTCGGTACGGCCCGGGAGATACTGGATGCCCGAAATGAAGGCGAAGAAGTGAGCATGAATTTTAATGTAAAGTTTCTCATGGATGTCGTTCAACACCTCGATTCGTCACCGCTGCTTCTTAAAATACCGAGCGGATACGGAGCTGTGCTTCTGGAAGAAAACGGGAATGACAAATACAAAAATATCATTATGCCTATCAGGGTATAAAAATGAAAGAATATAGAGCAGACAATATTAAGATACTTGACGGTTTGGATGCGGTACGAAAGGTGCCGTCCATGTATATTGGAAATACGAACGTCGAAGGGCTCCACCACCTTGTCTACGAACTCGTGGACAACAGTGTTGATGAGGCCCTGGAGGGCTTCTGTAACCGCATCATCATTACAATTCACAGGGATGGCAGTGTTACCTGTGAGGACAACGGCAGGGGTATCCCTGTTGGGATGCATAGTAGTGAGAATATGCCAGCCCTGGAAGTGGTTTTAACAAAACTCCACGCCGGAGGAAAGTTTGACAAAGATACATACAAATATTCGGCAGGACTTCACGGAGTTGGTCTCTCGGTCGTAAATGCCCTTTCCGAATATCTCGAGGTTGAGGTGTGGCGAGACGGAAAAGTTTATTCCCAGCGGTATGAAAAAGGGGTTAAACAGACGGAACTTCAGATTGTCGGTGATACAGGGAAAAACGGCACAAAGGTCAGATTTAAACCAGATGAAGAAATGTTTGAAACAACAGAATTCAGTTATGAGACACTTGCTCACAGGATGCGGGAAATTTCATTTCTGAGCAATGGAATCCACATCATTCTCATAGACGAAAGGAAGGCAAAAAAACAGGAATTCAGATATGAAGGTGGTATCAGATCGTTTGTCACATATCTCAACACCAACAAGACAGTCCTGTTTACCGACCCTATCTACGTTTCGAGCGCCAAACAGGCTATTAACTATATGGAAGTAGCCATCCAGTACAACGATGGATATAATGAGAATATCTACAGTTTTGTCAACAACGTAAACACGCAGGAAGGTGGCAGCCACGTCACGGGTTTTCGGGGAGCCCTGACACGGTGTATTAATAATTTTATTCAGGCCAACATGCCGCAAAAAAATAAAGAGAACATTTCCGGCGATGATGTCCGGGAAGGACTCGTGGCCGTAATAAGCATTAAGTTGCAGAACCCCCAATTTGAAGGTCAGACAAAAGCAAAGCTCGGCAACAGTGAAGTAAAAGGACTTGTTGAATCACTCTTAAATGAAAAACTCGCCGAGTATTTTGAATTACATCAGGATATTGCGAAAGCCATAGCGAAAAAAG
The DNA here is from genome assembly GCA_964421445.1 of uncultured Pseudomonadota bacterium. Classification (GTDB taxonomy): domain Bacteria; phylum Desulfobacterota; class Syntrophorhabdia; order Syntrophorhabdales; family CAYQXL01; genus CAYQXL01. The sequence continues at coordinate 32,395 of CAYQXL010000003.1, read as the reverse complement.
CGATAGATTCAAAAAAAGCACGGGAAGCGGCAAAAAAAGCCAAGGAACTCATTAAGAGCAAGAGTCTTCTTGAAAATGGGATTCTTCCGGGAAAACTGGCAGATTGTCAGGAAAGCGACCCCAATATCTGCGAAATATACATGGTGGAGGGGGATTCGGCCGGCGGTTCTGCAAAGCAGGGTAGAAACCGGAAAACACAAGCCATACTTCCTCTTAAAGGAAAAATCTTAAATGTTGAAAAGTCGCGGGAAGAAAAAATAATAGCCAACCTGGAAATCAGGTCTATTTATCTTGCCCTCGGGCTCAACGCTGAAAACAGGGACAATCCCCGGTACAGAAAGATCATTATAATGACCGACGCAGACGTAGACGGGTCGCACATACGTACGCTCCTTCTTACACTCTTTTACCGAAATATGCCGGAAGTGATAGAGAACGGATATCTCTATATCGCACAACCACCGCTCTATAAGGTCAAACAGGGATCAAAAGAGAGCTACATAAAAGATGAGGATGAATTTGACCGTTTTGTGACAGATCGAGGGCTCGAAAGGATCCGGTGCCGGATTGGAGGGACTGACTTTTCAGGATCGGACCTGAAAGGGGCCTTGGAAAAAATTCGTATTGTAGAGACGTATATACGGAATGTTGGACAGGGAGGGCTGCCGAGGCCTGTCATTGTCGGCCTTTTTGAGGAAAAGATAGCCAACAGGTCTGACCTACAAACACCGGAAAAACTGGAAAGACTGAAAGAGAGACTCCTTCTGCTCGATATTGGTATTCAGGTATTTCTGGACGGTGAGCACAATCTCTACGCCGCCGTTGTTCAGGAAGGAGCGGACAAGGAAGAAACTGCAAGGATAGACCATGAACTGGTGAGTCTCGGCGATTATAAAGAGGCCCTCACAGCATACCAAGGGATAGGCGAATTTTACCAGACAGATATTGCAGTTATAGGGAACAAAGAGGAAGAAACAATAATGACTGTTGCACAACTTCTCCGCCATATCCCGGAAAAAGGAAAGGAAGGGATTGCGATACAGAGGTACAAAGGGCTTGGAGAGATGAACCCGGAACAGCTCTGGACAACAACAATGGACCCCGAGACCCGGACCCTCGTTAGAGTTTCTATAGAGGATGCCGTCGAGGCGGACCAGGTTTTTACTGTACTCATGGGCAACAACGTGGAGACGCGACGACTCTTTATTGAGGAAAATGCATTGAATGCGAGAAATCTCGATATATGATCATTATTGGTATCACAGGAGTTATAGGGAGTGGGAAATCAACCGTATCAACGATGCTTGGACAGCACGGTTTTCCTGTATTCGATCTGGATGAAATGGCGAAGAAGGTAACGGCCTCCCAGGAAGTACTGGACGAAATCAGTATAACGTTCGGCAAGGAATATGTCTCGTCAGGGGCGATAGATACAGATAAGATAAAAGACCTCGTTTTCGGGGACAAAGACGCTCTCAGAAAACTGGAAAACATCATCCATCCCAAGGTTAGAAAAAAACTCTTTTTGGCAATAGGACAATATGCCAAAAACAAGGAAAAGGCGGTTATTGTTGATGCCCCGCTCCTTTTTGAAACAGGGATGAATGAAAAGATGGACAGGATAGTTGTTGTCTCAACAAAGATGGACATACTCAAGGACCGTCTTGTTAAACGAGGGATGAGTGCAGATGATGCAGCGCGACGACTGACATTTCAGATACCGCTGGAAGAAAAAGAGCGAAGAGCAGACTATGTAGTGAAAAATAACGGATCAAGAACAGACCTTGAAAACGAAGTGGCCGTCCTCATAGCGAAGATACAATCATGGGAGGAAGAGCAATGCACCTGAATGATTTAAAGCGGAAAAAGATACATGAACTTACACAGGTAGCGAGAGATTTGAGTATAGATAATGCACCGGGGCTGCGCAAACAGGAACTGATTTTTACAATCCTCCAGGCCCTCGTGGACAAGAACGAATCGGTCCACGGGGAAGGTGTCCTTGAGATTTTGCCGGAGGGATTTGGTTTTCTGAGATCCCCCGACTCAAACTATCTTCCCGGCCCCGACGATATCTATATCTCTCCTTCTCAGATCAAACGATTCGGACTTCGCACCGGCGATACTACCGCCGGTCAGATACGGCCACCGAAAGACAACGAGAAGTATTTTGCCCTGTTAAAGGTTGAAACAATCAATTATGATGACCCGATTGTCGCAAAGGACAAGATTATCTTCGACAATCTGACCCCCATATATCCTGACGAGCGGATCAAACTGGAAACAACAACGGACAACCTGTCGACAAGGGTCATGGATCTTTTCACGCCGATAGGAAAAGGGCAGAGAGGGCTGATTGTTGCACCGCCGCGGACAGGAAAGACGATGCTCCTTCAGAACATTGCGAACAGTATCACAAAGAACCATAAAGAGATATATCTGATCGTTTTGCTTATCGATGAGCGGCCCGAAGAAGTGACCGACATGATCCGCTCTGTTAATGGGGAAGTCGTTAGCTCCACATTTGATGAGCCTGCGACACGACATGTCCAGGTTGCCGAAATCGTTATCGAAAAGGCAAAAAGACTTGTTGAACACAAAAGAGACGTTGTCATTCTTCTCGACAGCATTACACGACTTGCCAGGGCCTACAATACGGTTGTTCCATCGAGCGGCAAGATCCTCTCCGGTGGCATCGATGCTTCGGCAATGCAGAAGCCAAAAAGGTTCTTCGGCGCGGCACGGAATATTGAAGAAGGGGGAAGCCTGACAATCGTCGCAACCGCCCTCATCGACACAGGAAGCAGAATGGACGAGGTCATCTTCGAAGAGTTCAAGGGAACAGGAAACATGGAGATCTATCTTGACAGGAAACTGGCCGAGAAGAGGGTATTCCCGGCTATTGATATAAATAAATCAGGAACCAGAAAAGAAGAGTTGCTCCTGGATAACGGAGATCTCTCGCGAATATGGTTGCTGAGAAAGGTTCTCCAACCAATGAATCAGGTCGAAGCCATGGAATTTTTGCTGGAAAAGCTGGCCGACAGCGAATCAAACAAGGAGTTCCTACTTTCAATGAGCAAAGGAGGCTAACATGAAGAAAGGCATTCACCCGGAACTGAAAAAGGCAGCCGTTAAGTGCGCCTGCGGCCACACATTCGAAACGCTGTCGGTAAAAGATAAGATCAGCGTTGAAATCTGTGCCAAGTGTCACCCAATCTTTACAGGAAAAGAAAAACTTCTCGATTCAGCCGGACAGGTTGAAAAATTTGAGAAAAGGTACGGAAAGAAGCAGAAATAATGTTTCAGAGACTGGAAGAATCAGAGAAAAGACTGGAGGAGTTGGAAACGGAAATGGCCAAACCGGAAACCGTTTCCAACTTTGCCCTCTATAAGAAGCTTGCCGTCGAACACAGCGAACTGAAAGAGATCGTCGACTTTTACAGGGACTGGAAAAAGACACGGGATGAAAAAGAGGCGATGCTGACCCTTCTCCGTGATGAAGCAGACGAAGAAATGAAAGGCCTCATGGACGAAGAGGCAACTGCCTTGTCACGGGCTCTCGATGAAAAAACTGCCTTTTTGACGGAGAGACTTCTCCAGGAGCACGACAAGGATGTCAAGACGATTATTCTTGAAATCAGAGCCGGCACAGGAGGAGAAGAGGCCGCTCTTTTTGCCGGAGAACTGTTTTCTATGTACATGAAATATGCCGAGTCGAAAAAATGGCGAACCGAGCTCGTAAGTGAAAGCAGCACGGGCCTCGGAGGACTGAAGGAAGTCATTGCCTTGATTGAAGGAAGGGACGCCTTCAATCTTCTCCGGTATGAGAGTGGCGTTCATAGGGTTCAGCGCGTTCCGGCAACAGAAGCACAGGGAAGAATACACACATCGACCGTAACGGTTGCCATTCTTGCCGAAGCGGAGGAGACGGACGTATCCATAAACCCTGATGAGTTGAGAATTGACGTCTTTCGCTCCAGCGGGCCCGGAGGCCAGCACGTCAACACAACCGACTCTGCCGTGCGCATCACCCATATTCCATCAGGAATGGTCGTGACGTGTCAGGACGAAAAGTCTCAGCACAAGAATAAGGCAAAGGCCATGAAAGTCCTGAGGGCACGACTCAAAGAGAAAATAGACGCAGAAAAAGAGCAGGAAATATCGGCAGAACGAAAGAAACAGGTAGGAACGGGGGACAGAAGCGAGCGAATCAGAACATACAATTTCCCCCAGGGCAGGGTTACAGACCACCGGATCGGACTGACCCTTTACAAGATCCAGGACATCATAAACGGAGATCTCGACGACATAGCCAATCCCCTGGCAGCCCATTTCAGGGCGGAAGCCCTCCGTCAAGGGTAACACTCCTTGCAGATCAGAGATTTAATCGGGAAACCACAGAGACTTTCACGGACAGACATGCTCTCCCTTCTCTCTTTCGCCCTTTCGATGACGAAGGAACAGCTTTATGCGTACGGTGAAAGGGAGATTGATGCCCCTACGATGGAGGCCATTGATGGATTTATGGAAGAGCGGAAGGCGGGAAAGCCGATCGCCTATATTGTGGGTACAAAAGAGTTCTACTCAGACCTTTTCTGTGTGAATGCCAGCGTCCTCATTCCCCGGCCTGAAACGGAAGAACTTGTTGACGAGGCACTCGCTTCAGTTCCAAGGAAGGCAGATGTGCGGTCAGTGCTCGACATGGGAACCGGTTCAGGGGTCATCGGAATTCTTCTCGCAAAACACCTCCCCTCTGCAACAATAGACTGCGTTGACTGCTCCCGAAAAGCCCTTGAAACGGCCCGGAGAAATGCATCCTTTCACGGCGTTGCGGGGCGCACCCGTTTTCTCTGTGCCGATCTCTTCGGAGCACTGAAAGAGACGCAGAAATATGATCTCATCGTCGCTAATCTGCCCTATGTTCCCCTCAAAGAGTGGAATCTCCTTGAGCGGGATGTAAAAGAGTTTGAGCCCCCTGGTGCGCTGAAAGGGGGGGACGACGGCCTTGATATATACAGGAGGTTTCTTGCCGACATTGCCGATCACGTAAATCCCGGCGGGAAGGTTGCTTGCGAAACCGCAGGCCGTTTCCAGAGTGATGTCGTGAGAAAGGAACTCGAAAAAAGAGGTTTTTGTGTTACCATAAAGAAGGATTTGTCGCATAAAGAGAGGATTGTGGTGGGATCATGGACAAACTGGTTATAGAAGGCGGCGAAAGGCTTAAGGGCACGGTAAGAATAAGCGGGTCGAAAAACGCCGTTCTGCCCCTCCTCGCAGCGACACTCCTCCAAAAAGGCCTCTACACGATCGGAAACGTGCCGAGACTAAGGGATGTCCAGACAATGGTGAGGCTTTTGGAGCAACTGGGAGCACAAACGTCCTGGCAGGACGATCACACCCTGCAGATAGACTCATCTGCGGCTGACAACCACATGGCCCCTTATGAGGTGGTCAAGGAAATGCGGGCATCCATTCTTGTTCTCGGGTCTCTGGTGGGGGGCCTCAGAAGGGCAACTGTTTCCTATCCTGGCGGGTGTGCCATAGGCGTCCGGCCCATAGACCTGCACCTGAAGGGACTGGCGGCCCTCGGATGTGATGTTACAATCAACGAAGGGTACGTTGAAGTAACAGGGAAGCGCAGGACAGGGGCGAGAATCGTTTTTGACAAAACGACCGTTGGTGGCACGGAGAACATGCTCATGGCCGCCGCAACGGCAAAAGGGGAGACAATCATCGAAAACGCGGCCAGGGAGCCGGAGGTTATCGACCTTGCCCGCATGTTAAACCGGATGGGTGCGAAGATAGAAGGGGAAGGATCAGAGGTGATACGAATACGGGGCGTCAAGGAGTTAGCGCCGTGCAATTATAGTGCGATTCCTGACAGAATCGAGGCCGGCACCTTTCTTGCGGCGTGCGGCATTACCCGCGGCAGCATTGTCATCGAGGAGTGCATTCCGGAACACCTGACCATGGTAATAGAAAAGCTTCGCGATGCCGGGATGGAGATATCCGTCGACGGTACGCGGATCAGGGCAGCAATGACGAGAAAAAAGCCTCTTGCCGTTGATGCCCGAACATTGCCCTTTCCCGGATTTCCTACAGACATGCAGGCTCAGACCATGGCCCTTATGACCGTAGCAAAAGGGATCAGCGCCATTACAGAGACGATTTTTGAGAACCGGATGATGCACGTTGCTGAATTGCGACGGATGGGTGCTGACATAAGAGTGGTTGGCAATACAGCTCTTGTCAGTGGGGTGGCAATGCTTTCAGGGGCAAAGGTGATGGCCACGGACCTTAGGGCAAGTGCATCGCTCATTCTGGCAGGCCTTGCGGCGTACGGAACGACGGAGGTCTCGCGGGTATACCATATCGACCGGGGTTACGAGGCGATCGAGAAGAAACTTCAGGCTCTCGGTGCAAAAATCAAGAGGGTGAAGGATGAAAATCTGGGATCTTGAGCGGGAACAGAAAGAACTGATCCGTTTTATCGTGGAAGGACGGGATCGAAGGCGGGGAGACACGAAGAACACCGTTGAATCGATACGGAAGGAGTTTTTGTCCGGCGGCGACAGGGCTCTTGTTGATTTTGCGCGGCGATGGGACGGCTGGAAAAACGCTTATTCTCTCCGCGTTCCCCCAGAGGAGTTGACGGGGAGCCTTTCCCAGGTTCCGGCGAAAGACAGGGCCGTTCTAAGGGGCATGATAAAGAACGTCACCGCCTTTCACCGGAAACAGAAACAGGCTAAAAGAACCTATTCAGTAAAAGGGCTAAAGGTCGTTGAAGAATCGGTTGCCCTGGAAAAAGCCTTGGTTTATGTTCCCGGCGGAACAGCCCCCTATCCTTCGTCGGTGGTTATGGGTGTTGTTCCTGCCAGGATCGCAGGGGTGAAGGAGATCTTTGTCACAACGCCCGCAAAAGACGGACAGATCAATCCGTATATTCTTGCGTGCTGCACCCTGCTCGGCGTTAAGGATGTATTCAGGATTGGTGGCGCTCAGGCAATATTTGCCTTTGCTTACGGAACGCCGTCGGTGCCGAAGGTTGACATCATTGTTGGCCCGGGAAATGCCTTTGTCGAGGAAGCGAAAAAGGACGTCTACGGCATGGTGGGAATAGACATGCTCGCCGGACCGACGGAACTCATAGTGATGTGCACAAAACCATTTTCTGCCGACGCCCTGGCGTGGGACATCTTCTCACAGGCCGAACACGATGAAATGGCGACTGTCGGGTTTTTCAGCAATGACCGAAAACAGATAGAAGAGGTACAGAATCGGATTGCTGTCCTGTTGGCAACAAATATCCGGCGGAAAGTGATCGAAAAAGCACTTTCAAACGCTTTCTTTGTTTACTTTCACAATACGAAACAGGCACTCGATGCTGTCAATGACATAGCACCGGAACACATGGAACTAATCGGATCGGAAGAGGAAAAGAAGGACATTCTCTATCCGGGCATTCTTTATGTTGGTGACTACACAAACGTTGCCATGGGAGATTACTACATAGGCACGAACCACGTACTTCCCACGGGAGGTTCGGGCAGGTTCGTGGGAGGATTGTCGGTGGACCGGTTCACGAGGCGCAAAACCGTTGTTGCCCTTGACCGGTCCTTTCTCGACCGGCATGCTGACCAGGCGATCCGGTTAGCTGAAATCGAAGGGTTGTTCGCTCATGGTGAAGCAATCCGAACACGAAAGGAGCTCGCATGAAACTAAAGATAGGACTGCCGAAGGGCAGCCTTCAGGAGACAACATTCCGGCTGTTCAAGAACGCGGGATACACAATCAAACTTCTCGACCGTTCGTATGTGCCTGCCATAGATGACCCGGAGCTGGAAGGGCTCGTTATCCGGGCACAGGAGATGGCCCGGTATGTTGAAGACGGGATTCTCGATATCGGCATTACGGGCCTTGACTGGGTGCTGGAACAGGATGCGAAGGTGACCCAACTGACAAAGCTCAGATACGGCAAGGTAGGATTCAGGGGCGTCAAATGGGTTGTTGCCGTGCCTGAGGCGTCACAAATAGAAACCATAGACGACCTGAACGGAAAGAAGATTGCCACAGAGCTTGTTTCGTTCACGAAACGGTATCTCAGGAAGAAAGGGATAGAGGCAAGCGTTGAGTTTTCCTGGGGGGCAACGGAAGTAAAACCGCCCCTGTTGGCTGATGCGATCGTAGAGGTGACAGAGACAGGGGCCTCCCTGAGGGCAAACAACCTGAGAATCATTGATACAATTCTCGAGTCTGAGACGGTGCTCATCGCAAACCGCCAATCGTTGAAGGACGAGTGGAAGAAGAGAAAGATGGAGAACATTGTGATTCTCCTCGAAGGAGCGCTCCTCGCCGAAGAGAAGGTGGGGCTGAAAATGAACGTGCCGCGAAAGAGGCTCGACAGGGTAACAAAGATACTGCCATCTCTCCAGACGCCCACGGTCTCCAATCTTGCAGACAACGAATGGGTTGCCATCGAGGTCATAATGGACGAGCAGATCGTGCGCGACATCATTCCTGACCTCAAGAGGGCCGGCGCGCAGGGAATCGTCGAATATCCCCTAAACAAGGTGATAGTCTGAGCGGGAGGAACACATGGAACGGACAGGAACGGTTGAAAGAAGAACAAATGAGACGGCGATAGCGGTTACATGGGCACTCGACGGAGCAGGTGAGCACGATATCTCAACAGGGGCACCATTTTTTGATCACATGCTCCAGCTCTTTGCGCGGCACGGGTATTTCAATCTCGCCGTGCAGGCTGACGGTGATATCGCCGTTGATTACCATCACACCGTGGAGGACGTGGGAATCGTCATGGGGCGGGCCTTGAAAGAGGCATTGGGCGATTTTTCAGGTTTGAGCCGCTATGGTCATTCGGTAGTGCCCATGGACGAAAGCCTCTGTCTTTTTGCCGTCGATGTGTGTGGCAGGCCGAACCTTGTCTGGACCGGCGACCTGAAAGGAAAGATCGGGACGTTTGACGTGGAGGTTGTCAAAGAGTTCTTTAAAGGGTTTGTAAGTGAGGCCCGGATTTCCCTCCACATAAACCTCATGTATGGAGAAAATCTTCACCACAAGGTGGAGGCTGTTTTTAAGGCATTTGCCCGGGCCTTACGGATGGCCGTAAGCAGAGAGGGAAAAGAAAAAGGGGCACCATCAACAAAAGGAATACTATGATAGCCGTTGTTGACTACGGGATGGGGAACCTGAAGAGCGTCACCAATGCGTTTCAGGCGCTCGGTGCTGATATTGTTGTTACCCGGGAGAAAGCGACGATTGAGGCATCTGCGGCAATGGTGCTTCCAGGCGTCGGGGCCTTCGGAAGGTGTATCGAGAACCTTAAGCTTTTTGGACTTATCGATGTTGTCCGCCGATGGATTACAGAAGACAGGCTCTATCTCGGCATCTGTCTTGGAATGCAGATTCTTTTCGAATCGAGCGAAGAAACCGCTGGCACCGAAGGTCTCGGAATGATGAAGGGAACCGTTCCCCGCTTCACCGGCAACCTCAAGGTGCCTCACATGGGATGGAATTCAATAGATTTTGCAGAGGATTCAAAGTTGTTCCGTGGAATTCGAAACCATGAGTTTTTCTATTTTGTTCATTCATACTATTGCCTGCCCACAGAGGCCGTAACGGCAGCTACGACAACATACGGCATCGAATTCGCGTCGTCTGTAAGGAAGGGCAATATTTATGCGTGCCAGTTTCACCCCGAGAAAAGCCAAAGGGTGGGCCTTAAGGTCCTTCAGAACTTCATCGACCTTGCTGCCCGATAATTAATTCTGTAAAGAGATTGTCTGTCAGTCTTCCCTGTCTTCAGAATCATTATCTTCGCTGTCGTCGGAAGAGGCACAAGGGCGAATCACGAAGGTTGATCCGGACCAGAAAAGAAGGTCGCAATCGTCGGGGGCCGGTCCGTATGTTGCGAGGATCACGGGATATTCCCGGTACCGATCTTCGTGAAGGCGAAGGCCCGGACAGGAAGGCCCGGGGAGGGCGATGATCTGGCGACGATATGGTCCTGTTTCGCCAAAACCGATAAACCCCACGAAGCACGGCCCGGCACCAAGAAGAGACCTGCCGTCTCTCATGACGAGGGCCCGGTCCATCGTGCCGTCGCTGTCGAGATCAACGGTCACCGTTGAGCCATAGGCTGGTGAACCCGGTGCCGTTCGGGGAATGGAGGCCCTTATGTCATCGGCGGTGAGGATCGCTGGCTCGCGAAGTTCGGGGAAAAGGCGGGCAAGGGGAAGGGACAATTCCCCGTCGACCCGGGGGTCGGCTCTCTCTGTGTCCCGGGGGCGGCAGGAGCCAAACAGCGCCAGGGCGAGGAGAAGAACAACCAGGATGCATGGCCTCAGAGCGTTGCCAGCCATTTTTCGAGGCGCCCGCAACCTGTCTCAATATCATCGAGACCGGTCGCATAGGTGAAGCGGACATGAGTCTCTGCACCGAATGAGCCAAAGTCAAGCCCCGGGGTTATGGCTACGCCGGCCTCTTCAAGCGCTTTCCGTGTAAAATCCATCGAATCTATGCCCCATCGTTCAATACCGGCATAAATATAGAAGGCCCCTTCAGGGGTCAGCGGTATGTCAAACCCCATGGTCCGGAGGCGGGGAAGCAGATAGTCCCGCCGCTCTCTATATATACGGCACATGGCGGCGATATCCTCTGCAACATCATTTTCAAAGGCTGCTATCGCCCCATACTGTGATATAGCCGGGGGGGAGATATAAACACTCTGGGCCACCTTTTGAACGGGCCGTACAAGTTCCGCCGGTACAACCATCCACCCGAGACGCCATCCTGTCATGGCGTACCGTTTTGAAAAACCGTCAATCACAATGCTATCATCGGAGAAGGAAAGTGCGGACACCACGGACCGTTCATAGGTAATACCGGAGTAGATTTCGTCCACCACACAGGGAATCCCCTTGGCTGACAGAAAGGAGATGAGGTCATGAAGCGTTTCGGAAGTGTATACGGTGCCCGTGGGGTTTGCCGGATTGGCGAACACGACGAGGTCCGGAAGGGTGGAAAGGGTTTCAAGATCGTCGATCCTGACCTCATAACGGTGTTCCGGGCGGACACCGAGTGCCATGATGTTCGCAGAAAAGAGTTCTGCAAAGTTCCGATAACAGGGATAGCCAGGATCAGCGAGCGCTACAGATGCTCCCGACTCAAGGAGGACCGAAAAGAGAAGGAGAAAGGCCCCCGATGTTCCATTTGTAATAATGATCCTGTCCGGTGAGACGTCGACGCCTGTCGTGGTCCTGTAATGGAGGGCGATGGCCTCGCGAAGCTCGGGCAAGCCGAGACTGTGCGTGTAGTAGGTCCTGTTGTCCCCGATGGCCCCGATGGCCCTTTCTTTAATCAGGCGAGGGGTCGGAAAGTCGGGCTCACCAACCTCCATGTGGATGATATGGCGCCCGCCCGCCTCCATTCTTTTGGCACGTTCAAGCAATTCCATTACGTAGAACGGGCGGATCTTGCCGGCCCGTTCGGCAAGGCGGAGAGGGTGCATGGGACGAATCTATCAGAATCAACGGGAGCCTGTCAAATAGCTTTTCCTGTGCCCGAACCCTCTCTGCGGTAACAGCGTCGATCGGTCCGTGAAAGTGGTTGACATCGCAGGGTTCATTGGTGATAATGATGCAACCTGTATGGAATCAAAGGAGGAGATATCGCAATGACCAAAGAAGAAGTCCTGACGATAGCCCACGACAAGCATGTAAAATTCATCAAACTCTGGTTTACCGATATCCTTGGTTTTGCCAAAAGCTTTACTATTACCATGGATGAACTGGAGGGAGCCTTCGCTGAAGGCATGGGCTTTGATGGCTCTTCCATTCAAGGGTTTGCCCGGATCGACGAAAGCGACATGATTGCAGTCCCCGACCCGGCTACGTTCACCATCCTTCCCTACAGGTCCCAGGAAAGCGCAGTCGTTGCAAAGATGTTCTGCGACATTCAGGAGCCAGACGGAACACCATACAAGGGCGATCCGCGCTATGTGCTGAAGAGAAATCTCCAGCTTGCAAAAGAGATGGGATACAGCCTCTTTGTAGGCCCTGAACTTGAATACTTCTATTTCAAAACGGACAGAGAGACCGAGATCCTTGACCAAGGCGGCTATTTTGACCTGACTGTCGATGAAGCCATGGATCTGAGAAGGGATACAATCCTCATGCTTGATGCCATGGGGATCAAGGTTGAGTACAGCCACCACGAGGTGGCACCGTCTCAGCACGAAATTGACCTGAGATATGAAGAGGCCCTCAAGATGGCCGACAATACGATGACATACAGGATCGTGGTCAAGGAGGTCGCCCGGAAATACGGTGTGTATGCCACGTTTATGCCCAAGCCCATCTTCGGGGTTAACGGAAGCGGCATGCATGTCCATCAATCCCTTTTCAGGGGAGAAACAAACGCGTTTTTTGACGAGAAAGACAAATTCTATCTTTCCGATATTGCAAAATGGTATATCGCAGGACTTCTGAAACATTCACGGGAAATCACCCTTATCACGAGTCAGTGGGTAAACTCATACAAGAGGCTTGTGCCGGGCTACGAAGCGCCGGTGTATGTTGCCTGGGCACGGAGAAACAGATCTACCCTTGTCAGGGTTCCTCTTTACAAGCCAGGAAAAGAGAAAGCGACAAGGATGGAATACAGAAGCCCCGATCCTGCCTGTAACCCCTATCTGGCCTTTTCGGTGATGTTGAGGGCGGGCCTTGAGGGCATAAAGCACAAGTATGCCCTTCCGGCGCCAGTGGAGGAAGATGTATACGAAATGTCGGGACAGAGACGAAAGGAGCTCAAGATAGCATCGCTCCCAGGGAGTCTTTTTGAGGCCATCGAAGAAGCGGAGAAGAGCAAGCTCGTCAGAGATGCCCTTGGCGACCACGTTTTTGAAAAGCTCATCGCCAACAAAAAAATGGAATGGGATAAGTTCAGGGTCCACGTATCGGACTACGAAGTGGAGACCTATCTCCCCCTGCTATAAGAGGGCCGATAGAGCCGGAGATAAAAGACTAAGACCTTTTGTTCGTAAATTGTATGATTGGGGGACCGAGTGATAGTAAGAAATTTCAACGATCCTGAAGTGTTGAGAACGACGTATATTGCCCACCGGGGCGGCATGGCCCGGATGGTTCTCACAAGCCATTTTATGGAGGCAATCGAGTTTCTCGCATATGCCGTGCTCCCTCCGGGGAATACGCTGGAAGAGCACGTTGATCCTGTTGAAGAGATTTATCTTATCCTTCGAGGGAAGGGAATGATGAAAGTTGGTGACGACGAGCGGGAAGTCAAGGAGCTCGACGCTGTCTGGATTCCTGCAGGGGAACCGCACCGGCTCACAAATACAGGGGAGGAAGAGGCCTTCATCGTTGTTGTTGCGGCTTATCCAAAAGCATGACCCAGCGGCGCAGAGTGCATACTTTTGGGTGTAGGTATGCCATTTCTGCGCCGTTATTGTAACCCTGTACCGTCACTTCCGCGCAAGCAAATTATATTTCCCGTCCTGTCGCCCGTCATCTCCAGGTCGTTGTTTGTCTGTCGGCAATCGCGAGCCTCCTTTTGTTGCTCGTAGGATCGGCGGCCCCGGTTGGCGTCGTTTGCTTTGCACCTCCAGTCACGAGAGAACCCCTCCCGTCGCTTTGGCGTATCTCTTTCTGTTGGGACCGGGCAGGATTCTCTGAACTGTGGAGGCCAGCAGAGTCCACTGGCAAAAAAGGGGTATCATTGTCGTCCGGTGGTGTGATTGGGCGGCGATCGAGTCAGTGCCTGTGGTGCGAGGATGGGAGGTAGTGGCGAGACTTTTCATAAAGATCCGAAACCTGGAGTTCGAGGCGGGCCCTTTCGTCTGCCGTTGTCTTCCGTACCACCTTTCCCGGTGACCCGATCACAAGAGAGTCGGCGGGGACAACGGTTCCGGGGGGTATAATCGAGCCGGCACCGATAATGGAGCCCGGCGAGACCGTAGCGCCATCAAGAACGATTGCGCCAATGCCTACGAGGCTTGACGGTCCGATCACGGCGCCATGGATGATAGCGCCGTGGCTTATAAGGGCGCCTTCTGCGATATCGACCGGAAATCCATCGGGCGCTTCAACGAGGGCAAGATCGAGAACAACAGCCCCGGTCCTTATGCGTATCGATGAACTGTCCGCCCGGAGCACGGCCATGGGCCAGACGGTCACGCCTGATTCGATGGTGACGTCGCCGATGATCCGGGCGCTGCGGTCCACAAAAGCGCTTGGGTGGACGGAAGGAACGTGAAAACGGAAGGGAGAGATCAGGTCACTGCCGGTGTTTTTGGCTCGTGAACGGAAACGGTGCCGGTAATGACGGTTGCGGACAGTCATTGTTCTTCGCCGTATTCATCGAGATAGCGCTCAATGTAGGCGGTGACCCTGGTGTTGGGCTGGTAGACGCCAAAGTGGCCCTCGCAGAGGATGTCGGCCTTGAGGTCGAGGAGTTGGTGCATCGATCGTGTCCATGCGGCCAGATCTGCGCCGAACTCTTCGAGAAAAGGGCCGTGAATGTCCTGGCCGAAGAGAATCCGGGTACCGTGATGATCAACGTAGACCGATATGGAGCCAGGTGAATGGCCCGGTGTGTGGAGGCAAACGAATTCGCTGCCCCCTGCGAAGAGAGACTGCCTCTCCCCGGTGAGCGCGATATCCACAGGAAGCGGCTTGAACCGTATTCCGTACCAGAATGCAGCGGTCATGCGGTCGTCACCTCTTTCAAGGACAGGTGCCTCTGCCTCGTGGATGACAAGTTTTGCGCCAAAGAGGTCTCTCAAGGCCGACGCCCCACCTACGTGATCAATGTGGCAGTGGGTGAGAATAATGGTAGAGAGCCGTGCAGGATCGAGCCCGACGCTTTCCATGTTCTGCACAATTTTGCCGACGCTTGTGCCGGCACCGGAGTCGATCAATACCAGCTCTCCGGCGTCAACGACATAAACGGAACAATCTTTCGGGTCGGTCATGTCGGACCCACCGACCATATATACGCCTTCTGATACTCTCTGTGGTTTCATGGCATGTCTCCTGGTGAGGGGTATGCGGCGATTTGGTGGAAAAGAGAGGAGCGAAGAGAGTCGCTGTTGCGCTGAAAGGTCAAAGAGCCTGGCATTTCAGCCAGGCTCTGACGTGAAATCATTTGGACGGTGCGCCCTCTGTCTTGGGCTCTGCCACGCTGGGCTTTGTTGTCTTGGGCTCTGCCACGGTGGGCTTTGTTGTCTTGGGCTCTGCCACGGTGGGC
>CAYQXL010000003.1:0-17007 GCA_964421445.1 uncultured Pseudomonadota bacterium | reverse complement strand
TGGGCTTTGTTGTCTTGGGCTCTGCCACGGTGGGCTTTGTTGTCTTTGTGGCCTTCTTCTTTGTCTTTGTAGTTTTCTTCTTCTTTGTCTTTGTAGTTTTCTTTTTTTTCTGTGCCGGTTTTTTCTTCTCGACCTTTTTCTGTGCCTCCGCCTTCTCGGCCGCCGGTTTATCTTCTGGCGGTGCCGCCGGTTTCTGTTCCTGGGCATAGCTGTCGAAGGAGAAGCAGAAAGTGATGAGAAGTGCAGCAACAAACGTAACAACTTTCTTCATAGGTTCACCTCCTCGTGATAGTCTTGTTTTAGAACGTTCCGGCTCATTGTGTCAATGATTTGTTTCTCTTTCTTGACAGGCTCTGTGGGCGGGATGTAAGATGAGAAAAATTGGAGGTGCCTGCAATGAGGATATTCTGGTATGGCCACGCTGCATTTAGGCTGACCTCGGAAGGGGGCGTGAGAATCATTATAGACCCCTACCAGTCAGGAGCGTTCGACGGGGCGCTGATGTATGGAAAGGTGGCAGACGAGGCAGACATTGTACTGAAGAGCCACGACCACGATGACCATAATTACACAGAAGACATAAAAGGTTCGTTCACTGGCATTGATCATGAGGGAGACTATACGATCCGGGATTTTCACATACGGGCAATCCCGACATTTCACGATCAGGCGGAAGGGGCGGAGCGGGGCAGAAACCTCGTTTTTCGGATTGAAGGCGACGGCTTGGTCGTTGTCCATGCAGGTGACCTTGGTCATATTCCTGACCCTGATTTTATAAGAGAACTGGGAAAGGTTGACGTGCTCCTTCTTCCTGTTGGTGGCCTCTATACAATAGACAGCCATGAAGCGACGATGATTATGGAGGCTCTCAGGCCTTCCATAACAATACCGATGCACTACAAGACGGAGAAATGCGCATTTCCTATCGCGCCGGTTGAAGAGTTTACGCGAGGAAAGAAAAACGTTCGTTTACCGGGCTCTTCCGAGGTTGATATTACGAAACAGACCTTGCCGGAAGAGATGACCATTGTCGTTCTGAACCACGGACGGTGAAAGGATAGAAAGTCTATGCTGAAAAGGCTCTTTTCGAAGGATGATATTGAAGAAACAGTAGAGAAATTGGCAAAAGCCATCGAACAGGACTTCGAAGGAGAGAAGATTGTCTTTGTCTGTCTCCTGAAGGGGTCGTTCATGTTTACCTCCGATTTGGTGCGTCACGTCCGAAACCCCTCCCGCGTCGACTTCATGAGGGTCTCGTCGTATGGCTCGGGGATGGTCTCCAAGGGTGAGGTGATTATCACGAAGGACCTCGAAGAAGACATTGGAGGCGAAAACGTTGTTATTGTGGAAGACATTATCGATTCGGGCCTCACTCTCAAATATGTCACGGACATGCTCAGGGAACGGAGGCCAAAAGCGCTGAAGATCTGTACCTTGCTCGACAAGAAAGCGCGACGAAAGGAAGACGTTCTTGTTGACTACTCGGGATTCGAGGTCGAGGACGACTTTGTGGTCGGATACGGTATCGATTATGCCGAGCAGTACAGAAACCTTCCGGAGATATTCGTTGTTGAAAAGGAGTGATTGCCTTGCGCTGATTGCAGGTGTCGTTATTGCTGCCTGCCTCTGTCGGTCAGGTGCAGCCTTCACGAACGAGCCGGACGGGGTCATGGGCATCAGGTGGGGCACGGCGATCGGTTCGGCAGAGGGGCTCGTGTATACCGGAGAAGGCGAAGACGGCACCAGATTTTATGTCCGACACAAGGAAAGCCCTGTGTTCCTTGGTGTAGCCATTGACGGTATTGTCTATGGTTTTCGGGAGAAAGGGCTTGTAACGGTAACGGTAACGGTAAAGAATCTTCGGAGCTTTGTTCTTCTCCGGGATGCCCTCTTTGCCCGATATGGGCGGGGAAGGGACCTGTCGCCGCGAGCGGAGCGCTATATCTGGGAGGGGGACAGGACGACAATTCTTCTGATGTCCCGTTTCGATATTTCGTGAGACGAGGCCATCGGGGACGGGATCCTCGTTTTTTCCGCAGGGCGCAGGAAGGGCGGTAAAGATGAACAGACAGGGAGGTAGACGCTATGCAGATATTGGTGATGTATTTTTCCCGGTCCGGGAATACAAAAAAACTTGCCGAAAGCATTGCTGATGGGGCGAGGGAGGTGGAGGGGTGTACATGCCTCCTCAAGGCCGTTGAGGATGTTACAAAGGAGGACTTTCTAAACTCTCAGGGGATCATTGCAGGGTCTCCGGTCTATTTCGGCACGATGGCTGCTGAGGTGAAAAAGGTGTTCGACTCGTGTGTCTCGGTGCGACAGAAAATGGGAGACAAGATAGGCGCGGCATTCGCAACGTCGGGGGACGTGACGGGCGGAAAAGAGACGACCCTTCTGTCGATTATGGAAGCATTGCTTATTTACGGTATGATCGTTGTCGGTGACCCCCTCGATGCGACAGGCCACTATGGCGTTGCCTGTTCAGGGAGGCCTGATGAAAAAACCCTCGAAAACGGACGGAAACTTGGGCGCAGGGTAGCACGGCTTGCGCTGAAAGTCCATTCGTAGAGAGGAGGGTTGCGGGCAAGAGAGCAATGAAGAGAGACAAAGGACAGACCAGGGACGAACTTATAAGGGAGATTGAAAACCTCAGACAGCGTAACGAAGAGCTCGAAGCACAGAAGGCTGAAAGCCTGAGAATGGGGCGGGCCCTGCGGGACAGCGAGGAGCGGTATCGTTCACTTGTGAAGCAATCATCCGACGGGGTCTATATTTTTGATCCTCTTACTACGAGGATCCTCGAGGTTAACGATCAGTTTTTGAGGATCTTTGGGTATGAGGAGCATGAAACCGCTGCGCTCACCCTTTTTGATCTTGTTGTCCTCGACAGGGAGACGATTCTGGAGAACGTAGAAAGGGTTCAGGAGAATGGACAGTTCGTTTTTGGGCTCCGGGAGTATCGCCGAAAGAACGGTTCTGTCGTCGACGTCGAAATAAGCTCGACAGAGATTCATTACGGCGATGGACGGGTCATCATGGTCAATGTCAGGGATGTTACCGAGAGGCGGGAAGCGGAAAGAGAATTGAACGCACAGGCAGAAACGCTTCGGGCACAGGCAGAACTGCTCGACATAGCCGAAGATGCAATAGTTATGCTCGATCTTGAGGACAGGATCGTTTTTTGGAACCGCGGTGCCGAAGAACGTTACGGGTGGAACAAGAAAGAGGCCATAGGAAAAAATGTTCACAAACTTCTTAAAACAAAATTCCCGAGGCGTTTGTCCACGATAAAAAAGGAACTTTTTAAAACGGGAAAGCTGGAATGCGAGCTCGTTCACAGAAAACGTGATGGAACGTCCATCTTTGTATCGAGCCGGTGGGCGGCGAGAAAGGACCAGGACGGTAATCCCATAGCCATTGTCGAGGTGAACAACGATATTACAGGCTACAAAAAAGGTGAAGAGAATCTTCGGAAATCAAAAAGCGATCTTGAACAGAGGGTTATTGAGAGAACAATGGAGTTGCAGCAGGCGAACGAGAGGCTCACTCATGAACTGCGACGGAGGGAGCAGATAGAGAACATGCTCAGAAGAGGTGCCGAGCGTTACAAGAATCTCTTTGAAAATTCGATCATGGGTATTTACAGGGCAGACCCGGAAGGGCGTATTCTTATGGCCAACCCGACGCTGGTAAAGATGATGGGATATAGGTCTTTTGATGAGCTCTCAACGGCGAGTTCGAAAAAGGCCCGGTATGAGCCGACATTCTTAAAGAAAAAGATAAAGAACCGCCTGGCGCGACAGGGGAGGGTTCGCGGATTCGATGCGGTCTGGGAGAGGCCTGACAAAACGCGGATGTACGTAAGGGAAAATGCCCGGGCAATCCGTGATGTGAACGGTTCTGTGCTCTATTACGAAGGAACGGTCGAGGACATGAGCGAGCAGAAAAAAGCGGAGGAGAGGATCGAACTCTATCAGAAGCAGTTAAGGTCGCTCGCTGCCGAACTGTCGCTTGCGGAAGAGCGGGAGAGACGGAGAGTCGCAACGATTCTCCATGACAGCATCGGCCAGTTTCTTGCTATCTCCAAGATCAGGCTTGGTGTCCTTCTTGGCGCTGCCGGCAACGGCGAGATATCGGAGAGCATCAGGGAGGTAAGGGAATATGTCGACCAGGCGATACGGTATACGAGGTCGCTTACGCTTGAACTGAGTCCGCCGATACTCTATGAGCTGGGCCTTGAATCGGCCATAGAATGGCTTGCGGAGAGGGTGCAGGAGGAGCACCACTTCAGGGTGGAGGTGGAAAAGGATGCTGAACAGAACCCCGTGAGCGACGAGATAAAGGTTTTTATCTTCACCGCAGTGCGGGAACTTCTTCACAACATAGCGAAGCATGCGAGGGCAACAATGGGAAAGGTGACAATCAGGCGTGTATCTGATACTATGTCCATACATGTTGCCGATGACGGTACAGGATTTAACCCCGTGAGGACGGTGGGATATGAGGATGGAAGCAAGGGGTTTGGGTTGTTCAGTATTCGCGAACGGCTCCACCACCTGGGCGGGCAGATGGATGTGAAATCACAGAAGGGGCGGGGGACGAGGGTTGCGCTTGTCACGCCGTTAAGGATAGAAGCTGACAGGAAGCGAAGAGAACGAACATGACAACGAAAATTATAATCGCTGATGATCACAAAATTATCAGAGAAGGGTTGAAGGCGCTGCTGGAAAAAGAAGAGAAATTCGAGGTGGTCGCTGAAGCCCAGAATGGTCTCGCTACAGTCAGGCTTGCGCAAAAATTGAAACCGGACATTGTGATTATGGATATTGGCATGCCTGATATGAACGGGATAGAGGCAACGCGGGAGATTGTCAGTGCTAATAAGAATATCAAGGTCGTAGCCCTCTCCATGCACTCTGACCGGAGGTTTGTTCTCCAGATGCTTCAGGCCGGAGCGTCGGGGTATTTACTGAAGGAGAGCGCTTTCGAAGAGCTCGTCATGTCGCTGGAGGCGGTAGCATCGGGCCAGCAATATCTCAGCCCCAAGGTGACCGACGTGGTTATTAAAGAATATCTTCACAGCACCGGAAAAAACGAAGGAACAGTTTTCAAAATGCTTTCCGCCAGGGAACGGGAAGTGCTCCAGCTTCTCGCCGAAGGCAAAAGCACAAAACAGATTGCCGCTGCACTGAACGTGAGCGTGAAAACCGTGGAAACGCACAGACAGCAGGTCATGGAAAAACTCGATATCCACAGTATTGCAGAGTTGACGAAATACGCCATTCGAGAAGGCATTACGTCCCTGTAGGAAGGGCGTATCAGGGAAATTCCCTGTCGTTTCTCATCAATTTTCTCCCCGACAACAAGAAGTTTTGCCCGCCAATATGGGCAGGAGTCCCGATTGTTTCATGGAACAAGGAGGGGTAGTCTGATCCTGTGAGCAAATATTACGTCTCTCGGGGGTTACGATGAACCTGTTGGATCTCTTTCAGCCATTTTTTACCATCGAATCTTTCTTTGCCCTGGCGAACATCATTTTTATCAATATCATTCTGTCAGGCGACAATGCCGTTGTTATTGCCATGTCTGTTCAATCCCTGCCCGACAAACAGAGAAGAAAGGCGGTTTTCATAGGAACGGCATCGGCGGTGATTCTGAGAATCGTTCTTACGTTTGTTGCTGCGAGGCTTCTCGAGATCATGTTTGTGAAATTGATTGGTGGTATCTGTGTTGGATGGATTGCCGTAAAACTTCTTGTTGATAATGATGCCGCCGGCGAGAAACACGAAAAAACAGGATCACTCGGGCAGGCTATATTCACCATTCTTGTGGCTGACCTTGTGATGAGCCTTGATAATGTTCTGGGCGTTGCAGGTGCCGCCAGGGGGTATCTTCCGCTCATGTTTGTTGGACTTGCCACAAGCATCCCTCTCGTTGTTTTTGCAAGCAAGGCAATTTCGAAACTGATCGATCGATTCAAGTATGTTCTCATCATAGGAGCGGCGATCCTTGGACGGGTTGCAGGAGACATGATCCTCGGTGATCCTGTGGTTCAGAGAGTCTTTCACCACGCCTTTCCCGCCTGGCATTACGTATTTCAGGGGGCCTGTGCCTTTGGTGTGGTGGCGGTTGCCCGGGCATGGATGCGTTTCAGGGTCCCCGTGTCGCCTGCGCCGGCCTTGAAGACTCAACCGGATCAGGCCGAGGTCAACCCCTTCATTCTTGTCAATTGGGATCTCAGGTAGCCCAAAAAAACAAACCTACACGGAACGGTTGCCTGGATGGGCGAGGAAAAGCGCGAGGAAAGGGATCGGCACCAACACCTGGGGTTTCCCGGCCGGCTCTCACTTCTTCCCAAAAACGACATGACGGAATGCCAGTCTCCAAGCAGATTGCCGTTGCTCCTGGTGTTGGAAATAATGATTTTACTATGGGGGAAGACCGGCCTTTTTCTTTCGCGGTGACTGTGGTCGACGGCAGTGATTATTCGTGGTGTCCAACGCTTTGGTTAATATGCTAAAATAGACAAGTGAATTTACAGTTCATGGCGGCTTCACTGGCAGCAGGAGAGGGATAAATCCAGGTTTGCGTGAGGGTCCTGGCGGTCCGGAGAGGGAAAGGGCTCTTCGCCGGAACAAAGCATGCTTCAAGGGAGGGCGAAGAAGAATGACAGGATGGTTCGAAGAGTCACGACGGCTTGTGCGAAGGGAAGAGTGTCTGCTGGTGCTGATCGATGTTCAGGAGCGGCTTCTTCCTGCCATGGCAAAGAAGAACGAGATAGAGGAAAATGTAACGCGACTGGCACGGTTTGCTGCACTGACCGCCATCCCGGTGCTATGTACGGAACAGGTGAAGTTGGGTTCAACGGTTCCAGAGTTGCTTCATGCCCTTCGGGGAGGGTGTGTTATTGGGAAAAGCCACTTCAACTGTTTTCGCGAGCACGAGTTCGCTGAGGCCGTTGAGATGGCGAATCGTCCCGTATTGGTTCTGGCAGGCATAGAGGCTCATATCTGTGTCTGGCAAACAGCGGCAAGTGGCCTTGCATCCCACAGGGTCCTGGTTGTGAGCGATGCCATAGGTTCAAGAAACCCTTCGAACAAGAGTGTGGCCATGGAGCGTCTAAGATCGTCGGGAGCAGTCATTACGTCAACAGAGATGTTCATCTATGAGATTCTTCAAAAGGGGGGAACAGAAGAGTTTAAGGCTGTTCTCGGTCTGGTGAAGTAGGGCAGGACTATTCTGCGGTATGCAGTCCTCATATTCCCTTGCCGTCCCCGCGCAAACAGCGGCAATGTTTCACGTGAAACAGTGGAGCATGTAATCGGGGAAGGTGGTCTGTTGTCGGCCTTCCAGGCAGCGAAGCTGATGAATGCTATATGGGCCTTGTTGTCGAACCCTGCCAGACCTGAAACCCTGTGTTAATGAGTCAGTAAGGACCGCGGGGCCTATTGTCCCTTGAGGAAAACGAAGTCAGACGAGGCGAAATTTGTCCCTTTCTTGACCTTGGCCCAGGCGGCATCTACGCCAAAGAGTTCCATCACCTCAAGTTCACCTTTGTAAGTTCCTTTCACCCGGCCAAGGGATGCGTTTGTTTTCATGTCAATCTTTTCCTGTCCCGGAGAGAAGACCTCGAGAACGTCTCCTTTGGCGAGGTTCGAAAGGCGGCCGGCGTTGATATAGACCTTGCCTTCTTCTATGGATGCGATCCGTGCATTCCAGTCGAGGGAAAGGATCGAACGGAGAAGATCTTCGGCTATGACGGTGATGGTGAGATCTACGGCCTTGATCTTGGCTTTTTCCGAGCTCATGTCGCCTTTTTCGCGGGAAAGGGAGACAGGGTTTCGTCCCGAGAGCTGCTTGAGTATGGAGCCGGTTTCTGCATTGTAGATATCGAGGTTCAGTTTTGACATGGCGAAAGAGGCCTCTTTATCCTCTTTGCCGTCGAGTCTCGTTGTGCTTATGTAGACATCGGAGAGTGTTCCCTTGATGACTGCCTGAACGCCGTAGAGTTCATTGAGCTGTTTGAGCGTTTTGGGGTCGGTCATAGATGCCGCAGGAGTGTTGAGCGTTCCCGGATCGACGGTGAGGATCGTCCCCGAGCTTTCCAGTTTTGAGACAAGACGACGTGTTGCCAGTTCAGCCATCTGCTCACCTTTGTAGTTTGTCTGGTCGGTCAGAGGGAGGATGACGACACGACGTCGCATCTTTGGTGAGGGGAAATTGAAATTGACCATGGGCGCAAGGGACATATAGCCCCCGAGACCCGGAGGGAGTTGCATCATCTGGGACGGGTAAACCATCTGGGGGGTCAGGCCTTTTTTCTTCAGTTCTGCTTCGAGTCGGGCAATCCTTTTCTCCATCTCTTCCCGATCTTTTTTGCTGCCACCAAGGAGCGCCTCGCCGAGGCCCGGACTATACTGATCTTTTCTGACCCAGACATATTCCGGTTCGTCAGGGGTGAGCATGTACCGTTTGTTCCTGGCATAGATGTACTCAATTCCGTCGATGACTTTTATGTCCCCAGGCTTTCCCGCCTTATCGTCGATCCGTTCCATCTGCTGCCCTGTTCTTTTGTCGACGGCAGTCTCGGTCTTTTTGGTTTCAGGCGGCGGAGCATCGGTCTTTTTCGTAAAGGGAATGTAACTGCAGGCGCTGAGAGATGCAATGATAAGCGTTGTTACGGACAGAGACGTAACCGCAGTAGTTTTCCTGAGAACATCATGTAATGCCATTATCTTCTCCTTTTAGAAGGCGAGACGTTTATTGTGAATCCGATTATAAGGTATAGGTGGGGAAATGTCAAAATCTTTCATGCTGTTAGCTCTCTTGGGTTTCAGGCGTGGATAGGGGCAGAGAGAAGGCAAAGACCGTCCCCTTTTCCGACGAGTCTTCGATCCAAACGTCTCCGCCATGGGCCTTTACGATCGATTTGACGATAAAGAGGCCAAGGCCCGTTCCTGTACCCTTTTTGACGAAGCTTCCTTTCCGGTACCGTTCAAAGATATATGGTATCTCGTCAACCGGTATGCCGGGCCCCCGGTCGTGAACGGAGACAATGGCCATTTTGCCCCGTACGGCGATGTGAATAGTGACCGGCGATGTGTCAGGTGAGAATTTCATCGCGTTGGTGATGAGGTTCACAAAGACACGGTCTATATACGTCTTGTCGATCTGGACCGGTGGGAAGGCATCGGGCGGCCCGTCGAAGAGGAGCCGGGGATGATAGAGGTTGACCATGTCGGCAATAAGAAGCGTCAGGTCTGTCGGCTCGGGAGAGAGGTCCAGCTTCCCCGATTCAATACGTGAGATATTGAGGTAGTTTTCGACAATATCAAATATTTTCGATGCCGTATCATTAACAATTACGATGTGAGATCGTAATGTTCCCTGTATGGAGCCATATTTCTCGTGAAGAATCCGCGATATGAAGGCCTTCATGGGAACGAGGAGCGACTTGATGTCGTGGGCAAGAGAAGAGATGAAGTCTGCCTTGAATTCGTCAAGCTTTCTTTCCCGGGATATGTCGCGCACGAGCATGACATGCCCCGAATCTTGTGATTCTGCCCGAAGAGGAGAGATTGTTATAATCAAAGGGGTGTGCCCTTCGGGGCTTTCTGTCTGGAATTCCCGGAGGTGGCCATGGGGACTCTTTTCAAGGGGAAGGTCGGGCAGAAAGTGTTCATAATGGCGGCCGATTACGCTGTGCCGGTCGACAGCAAGGATGAGTTCGGCGGCCCTGTTGAAGTAGGTTACCACACCCCGGGAATCAACTGTTATGACGCCGTCCTGGATCGTTTCGAGTATGACGACCAGCTTTTGACGCTCCAGGCGGGCGAGACGGGTGTTTTCTTTGAGCGTGCCGTTTATCGTTTTGATCCTGTCAAGGTTGTGGGCAATGGTGCCCTCCCGTTCAGAAATTGAGGCAACCATTGTGTTCACGGCAGAGGCGATAATTGTGAACTCTTTGATGTGGATTCCGCTCGTATCGATCATGCTCTTCAAATCACCACCCTGAATCTGGCCACAGGTCTTAACGATTCTGTTAAGTGAGGGGTTGATTCCCCGCGTTACGAGATAACTGAGGGCGATAGCCGCTCCGGTTCCCAGTACGGATATGAGAATAAAAGTGAAGAGCAGGCGGTCCCTGGGCCCATGGATACGGTTTTCGTTGATCGCTATTGCGCAGGCCCACCGGTAGGAATGATCGTCTGTTTTGAGGGGTTGATAGAGAGCGAGGTGCGGTGTCCCGTCCAGTATCTTCTTCCCGATGTGGGACTGGTTCTTGCGGTAGACGGCATCAGCCTCGTCGGCTGTCAGATCCTCGTTGAGCGGTGGTGCATTGCCGTTCCGAAGCGCGAAAAGCTGCTTCCGGTCGTGAAAGATTGCAATGATAAACGGGTCGAGCGGATGTGCGGCGAGGAGCTTTTCAATGCTTTTTGAAAAAGGGCTTGACGGGGTCAAGGTTGAAACGCCTGTGAGGGCGAGAGGCTTGTCAGTCCCGGAGACAGGGAGTGGAATTGTGACAAAAACGGCGGGAAGGATTATCCCCTTCATGGTCACTGTTGTAAGCCCCTTTTTGCGCCGTGGAAGGGTGAGCGGTTTTTGGTTTGGCACAACAGGTCTGCCGGCATAGGCTGAGACGACGATGTTTCCGTCGCCGTCTCCGACAAAAGCAGCATCGGCCTCGCTGTGACGCAAAAGGGTCTGAAGCATTCGTTCTGCTGCCTGCGATTGTCCGGCCGAGATGGTTCGAAGGAATGCCTGATCATCAATGGCTACGGCAAAATGGTTTTCGAGATGATCGAGCTCTCTGTTGACGGCAAAGGTTATCAGATTCAGGTTGGACACAAGATGCTGTTCTGTCTGATCAAGCCCTGTTTGTTCGATAAGATGGATTGCCGACCA
The DNA here is from genome assembly GCA_964421445.1 of uncultured Pseudomonadota bacterium. Lineage (GTDB taxonomy): Bacteria > Desulfobacterota > Syntrophorhabdia > Syntrophorhabdales > CAYQXL01 > CAYQXL01. The sequence continues at coordinate 6,102 of CAYQXL010000003.1, read as the reverse complement.
AGTCCTCAGAATCGACAAAAGTATGATAAGCGTAACGAAAAGGAGGAGAATCCGTGTAACGAGTTTCATGCACGAAAAATGGAGGTGGCGGGAATCGAACCCGCGGCCCCCTCGTTGCGAACGAGATGCTCTCCCGCTGAGCTACACCCCCGAATGTTGATAATGATAGAGTATCCGCCGGACAATATCAAGGTTTTTATAGGCCCGCCACAATCCCTTACGTCTCTATGAGACGGCGTATCGTCTCTTTCAGTTCCGTTGTGTCTGCAGACTTTACAACATAAGCATCAGAGGCCCAACTGGAGAAATCCTGCTTAAACTCACCATAGGCTGAGCACAGAATAACGAGCTGTTCCTTGTGGGTCCGTTTGATTTCGTTGAGAGCCTGTATCCCGTCCATGACAGGCATCTTGATGTCCATGATAACGACGCGAAACTCGGCGGATTTTAATTTCTCCAATGCTTCTGCACCGTGAGATGCAACCTCGACCTCATAGCCTTCCTCCTCCAGCTCCTCCTTGAAGAGAAGACGGATGTTCTCTTCATCGTCCACTACAAGCAACCGTGCCCTTTTCATGGTGACCCCTCTTTCAAATTGTTGTCTGCCGCGGGAAAAGAAAGAATGAACGTTGCTCCCCGTCCCGGCATATTTCTCACATCCATTCGACCACCGTGATTCACGACGATTTTGTTCGATATGGCAAGACCCAAACCCGTTCCGCGATCTTTTGTTGTGAAGAAGGGATTGAATATATTATCCATGATGGCTGGGTCGATGCCCCCTCCTGTATCGCTGATAGAGATGACAACCTCTGACTCGTTGGTCCCGGTCAAAATCTCTTCTGTGGTCACGCTTATCGTTCCAAGGCCGTTCATCGCTTCGTGAGCATTGACGAAGAGATTGATAAGAACCTGACGTAGCTGCTGAAACTCACATCGAACGGGAGGAAGGAACGTTCCGAGTTGGCGCTCGATAGTAACGTGCTGCCATGTTCCGTCTGACTCGAAAAGATGAAACGTTTCCTCGAGGCACTGATTGACGTCGCAGGACTCGGTGGATGCAGGATTCTCTTTTACGTAATCGAGAACTTCGTCCAGAATTGTCTCGAGGCGGGCAACTTCCTGAACTATTATGGCTGTGTACCGCGTTTCAGTCTGGTCGAGCTGCATCTTTCTCGCAAGACGTTTCGCAAAGCCGCCAATTATAACGAGAGGATTCTTTATCTCGTGGGCGATATTGGCGGTCATTTCGCCGAGGCTCTTGAATTTCTCCTGGTCAACAATCCGTTTCTGGGCATCGTTCAGCTCCTTCACGACCTGTTTGATTCGAAGGTTGAGGAGCATGTTCTCGAGGCCACTGGAAATGTATGCTGCAATATTAAGGATCAGGTAGCGCTGGTCGCCGTTCAGGTCCGGGTCCTCGGCCATGGTCCGCCGACAGACAGAGATAGTGCCGAGAATCGTGTCTCGCGCAAAAATCGGCACAGTAGCCATATGAAAAAGGTGAGCAGCCTTCTGATCGCGGCAGACGGGGAGGGAGAGAGCGATCTCCTGTCCGCTCGAGAGGACCGTCTGTTCCGCTTCAGCGATTTTCTCTGCTACAGTTCCAGGAATGCTTCCGTATGTATACCGTTTTCCCTTGACGCCGGCCTGCCGGTCTTTCGGTGTTCCGTCCGCGCGGAGGCCGGATCTTTGTCCCTGTCCCCTTGGCGGGTCGGGAGCAAGCTGGAGGGAGACAAGGTCGGCAGAAAGGGCCCTTGCAATGATGAGGGCAACGCTGTTGAGAATCCCCGAAGGCTCTGAGTTGGACGACAAGAGCTTTCCAAGTTCCGAGAGCGTGGCCAGTTCGCTGATCCTTTTCTTTGTAGAGACGATGAGCTGGTTTATTCGAATGATGCCTCCGAGCTCCCGGGAGGCTATGGAGCAGAGTATCTTTTCTGAGTCGGAGATTGAATCCCGTGCCGATGAGATGAGCACGAGGACTCCGTAGAGATAGCTGTCGTCTGTGATGGGCACAAAGGCGAAGACCTTGTAGAGATCTATAATGTCGTCGAGCTGGGAGTAGAACAGACACCCCAGTCTCGGCGGGATCTCTCTGATCGTGAAATACTGGGGAATGCGTTTCTGGGCTACACTGCCGATGATCCCTTCGCCGATAAGCGAGCGGTAGGGAGTGAGGAGATCAAAAAGGCTGCTCTGGTCATTATGGAACCGGCAGGTCAGTTTCTTATCCCGGTCGTAGGTGAAGAGAACGACATCCTCGAATCGCAGCTCCCGGCCGATAATGTTCAGAACGGACGTAATCCGCGCCCCGGTGTCAAGGTTCGACTGAGAAATCTCAACGATCTTTCCGATGAGGTCAACGGGATTCATGTTTCTGTATGGCCCTTCTATATAGATCAATATACGCTTTTGCAGAGGTCTCCCAGGAGAAATCACTCTTCATGTCCCTGATCACAAGATCAAGCCATTTCTTCCGGTCCTTGTATACGGCGAGAGCCCGGCTGACGGTTTCGAGAAGTGCCTCCGAAGTGAGGGGATAGAACTTGAACCCTGTGCCCCTGCCCGGCTCGGCATCGTAATCTATGATCGTATCCTCAAGGCCTCCGACGCCCCGGACTATGGGGACGGTTCCGTATTTAAGGCTGTAAAGCTGATTGAGGCCGCACGGTTCATACTGGGACGGCATGAGGTACATATCGGCACCTGCTTCGATGAGGTGGGCGAGGGTATTGTTGTATGCGATCTGGAGCGCAAAAGACTGGGGGAAGCGGTTTGCCAGCCCCTGGAGGAGGTCATGGTATTTTCTCTCCCCTGTGCCGAGAATGGCGTATTGAACGCCGAAGGAAACCATTTTTTCGAGGGCTTCGGCGATAAGATCGAAGCCTTTTTGCTCCGCAAGTCGAGATATCGTTGCCACAAGTGGAACATCAGGGTTTTGGGGTAGGCCAAAGGCCTTCTGAAGCTCTTTTTTGCACATCTGTTTGCCCGAAAGGTCATCAGTGCTATACGTGTAGGGAATCAGTTTATCCTTTGCCGGGTTCCAGTCTTCGTAGTCGATGCCGTTTACGATGCCGAAGAGATCGTTCTGCCGGGTTCTAAGGATACCGTCGAGTCCGTGACCGAACTCGGGGGTCTGTATCTCTTCGCTGTACTTGCGGCTCACTGTATTAATAATGTCGGAAAAGACTATGCCGCCCTTGAGAAAGTTGATTTTTCCATAGAACTCGAGATAATCAGGGGTGAAAAACTCCCAGCCTACGTTGAGAAGGTGCATGTCGTACTGCCAGAACAGCCCCTGGTATCCGAGGTTGTGGATCGTAAAAAGGGTGGCCAGACGGGAGAGGGACGGATCATCTTTATAGAGGGTTCTTAAAAAGACCGGCGCTAGCGCTGTTTCCCAATCGTTGCAATGCAGCACGTCAGGAATAAAACCCGTTGTTTTTATCGCCTCAAGGATGCTCTTTGCGAAAAAGACAAAACGCTCGGCATTGTCCAGATAGTCACCGTCAGGTGTGCTGTAGAGATAATTGCGATAGTAGTAATCATCCTTTTCAACGAGATACGCCGTGACGCCGTCATAGACCGTTTCAACGATCTCGCCTTCCACGGAATACTGGGATACGGGACAGGAAAACTTAAACCCTTTGTATTTCATGGGGAACCCCAGTTCTTCGATCCCTTTGTGCTTCGGAAGGATGACCCGCGTTTCGACGCCCAGTTCGTTCAACGCCTTGGGAAGGGATCCTGTGACGTCTGCAAGGCCGCCGGTTTTGACAAAGGGAAAGACTTCCGGTGATGCAATCAATACTTTCACAATAACCCTCCTATAGTTCTGCTTCCCTCAGGTACCTCGTTGCATCTTCAGGTGGTGTGGGATTGATGTAAAACCCTGTGCCCCACTCGAACCCTGCCATTTTTGTGAGCCTGGGAATAATTTCTATGTGCCAATGGTAGTGAGGCGCATCGCCCATGCCGAAAGGTGTGGTATGGATCATAAAATTATACGGGGGAAAATTGAGGACCTTATTGTACCGCTTGAGAACGACAGACATCGTCTCAGCAATGGCAAAATAGTTGTTGTGTCGGCTATGGGTGGCAAAGTAGGGCTCATGGTTCTTCGGAATGATCCATGTTTCGAAGGGAAACCTCGAAGCGAAAGGGGAGAGGGCTATTGCGTCGTCGTTCTCGTAAACAATTCGTACGCCATCTTCCTTTTCCTGGGCAATAATGTCGCAAAATATGCAACGGTCTTTGAATCTGTGGTAAGCGAGGGCGCCGCCGATCTCCTCTGATATCCTTCGGGGAACGATCGGAAGGGCGATGAGTTGGGAGTGGGAATGATCCAGGGATGCCCCTGCCACAGAGCCGTGATTCTTGAAAACCATGGTGAACCGGAATCGTTTGTCATTTGCCAGGTCAATAACTCTTTCGCGGTAGGCGACAAAGACATTCTGAATCCCCTTCGAATCGAGATCAGCGAGGGTCTCACCGTGAATCGGTGTCTCGACAATGACTTCGTGGGCTCCTACACCGTTCATGCGGTCGTAGAGACCTATACCTTCCTTGTCGAGGTTTCCCTCAATCCGGAGAGCGGGAAATTTGTTCGGCACGACCCTTAAGGTCCAGCCGGGCATGTTGGGGCTCGACCCATCGGACCGTAACGCGTAGACCTCTTCCGGTGTCATTGACTCGTTTCCCGGACAAAGGGGGCACACGGCCGCTTTCACCGGAGGGGCCTCTTCGCTGAAGAAGACGGGCCTTTTTCCTCGTTCTGTTGAAATGATCACCCAGCGATCAATGATGGGATCTTTTCGTAGTTCAGGCATCTATGGCTCCACGTCGAAAGTTTTGACTTGCATTGGCCCGCATGATAAGAATTGAATAAATGATCCCCCTGCGAGACAATATACGTACTCAAACGTTTCCCATTATAACAGTAAGTATCATTACTGTAAACACGGTCATTTTTCTGTGGCAGCGTTTCTTCATCTCTGGTGTTGAGAGTGAGGCCCTCTACAGGACCTACGGCCTTGTGCCCAGAGAATTGCTTATCTCCTTTAAGGCGCGGTACGATCTCCTCCCCTTTAATGTCCTGACCATATTTACTTCAATGTTTCTCCATGGAGGATTTTTTCACATCATCGGCAATATGCTCTATCTGTGGATATTCGGCAACAATATCGAGGATGCCGTAGGCCATGGACGATTCGTTCTCTTTTATCTGCTCTCGGGCCTTGTTGCTGCTCTCTTCCAGTTTTTCTCCGACCCTGCATCCGCTGTGCCCATGATCGGGGCAAGCGGTGCTGTGGCCGGGATTCTCGGGGCCTATCTCGTTCTCTATCCCCACGCCCGGGTGTCGACCCTCTTTTTCATAATCATAATCGTGAAGGTTATTGAGATTCCCGCTGTCCTTTTGCTCACATTATGGTTTTTCATTCAGCTTCTTTACTCCCAATCTGACGGCGTTGCATGGTATGCCCATATCGGAGGTTTTATTTTCGGTCTGGTGACGATCCGGCTCTTCAGGAAAAATGTCCGGCGCCGCCCCAGAACAGTGGTAAGGGCGTCGTGAACGGAACGAAAAGCTCTCCCGTTATATCGGCATGTTTCACGTGAAACATTTGCACGCCCTCCTCGTCAACCCCTTTATCTACGACTTTTCGGCATACAGTTTCTGGTCCATGCCCCTCGGCCTCCTCTATATGGGGAGCATTCTCAGGGAAAACGGGATCGATGTGACCCTTATAGATTGTCTGAGGGTTGTGGAAGAGAAGAGAAAGGCCGACGGGAGGGGGCCGTTCATGAAAGAGAAGGCCGAGAAACCGCCGGTTTTAAAGAACCTGCCCAAAACATTCCGTCGCTACGGCATGTCGCGAGAAGCCTTGTGCAGAGAGCTTGCCGCAATCGACAGCCCTGATATCATCCTTGTCACGTCTATTATGACCTACTGGTACATGGGGGTTGAGGAAGTTGTAAAGATTCTCAGGGAAGCCTATCCCTCAACGCCGATTATCGCGGGGGGGATCTATCCGTCGCTCTGTTATGACCATGCCTGCGCCCATCTTTCCCAGGCCGACCTGGTCGTCAGGAACACGGAGA
>CAYQXL010000002.1:90674-116539 GCA_964421445.1 uncultured Pseudomonadota bacterium | reverse complement strand
ATATGCCCCCGGCATGACTCGAACATGCGGCACACGGATTAGGAATCCGTTGCTCTATCCACCTGAGCTACGGGGGCATCGAAACGGACGAATTATATCATAGATCGGCGAATAAGTTGTATTGATTTTTGGCCGCCAAAATAGAATATTAACAGATCACCTTATCGAACGGAGGCTCGCATGATACTGAAACAGTTCAACTTCGACGGATGTCTCTCATACATCGTTGCCTGTGAAAAGGAAAAGGCGGGGGTCATCATTGATCCTTCTCATGAAACAGAACCTTTTCTCCAGTTCGTCGCTGCAAACGGGCTCCGCATCCTGTACGTCATCGATACGCACACCCACGTTGACCATATTTCCCTGGCACCGGAACTCGCCGACCACCTCGGGGCACAGACGGTGATGTACGCTGGTGTGAAGGAACAGAGGGCCATCGGAAAGACGGTGACCGACCTCTTCGGTATCGAAAAGATCATAGCCGAAAACGGCGAAAAACGGATCGATCTATTGGTAAATGATCAGGAAAAACTCGTGACCGGGAACATCGCATTCACCGTCATGTTTACGCCAGGACATACACGGGACGCCATCTCTCTCGTCACGTCGCACCACATCTTCTCCGGCGACACCCTGCTCATCGGACAGTGCGGACGAACGGACCTTCCCGGCGGAAGCTACGTTGACATGCATACGAGCCTCTTCGGCACAATCGCCCGCCTTCCCGACGACCTGGTCGTCTGCCCTGCCCACGACTACAAAGGGAACATCAATTCATCCCTGGGATATGAAAGAGTCAACAATATCTGCCTGAAACCTGAGCGACCGGTGGAAGAATTCGGGACCTTTCTCAAAGGACTCTTCCCTCCCCTCGACTCGGACGGCGGCAAACTTCAGTGCGGACTGACCATGGAACCAGCCTCCCCGTCCGCCGGTAACGGGCCTGATCTCAACCCTCTCATGAGGAACTTCTGTGTCTCCATGGAACACTACCTCCACGAACCGCACGAGACAACCCTGTTAAAGCCGGACGAGTTGGCAACAGATCTGGCGGCAGGAAAACGGATATTTCTCCTTGACGTCCGCCAGCCTGAAGAACTTTCATCCCGGGGCTACATCAGGGGAGCGACCAATATTCCCGTGGGAGACGTGGCAAAACGGATCGACGAAATGCCAAAAAATCTCGATCATCCTATCGTCACCATCTGCGAAAGCGGTGTCCGTTCGGCTCATGCCGCCCTCTACCTCCGGGCGTATGGATATAACGATGTAAAGAATCTCGAATACGGTATACGGGGATGGCGGACAGAAGGGTTTCCGGTTACCTATCCGGGAGAATAATCATGATGGGGAAGATCCTTTAGCTTTTTAGGATATGCGGTATTTGGCGCCGGACCGCCGGTCATTCGGAATGAAGCGTCTCCATCACCTTCGCCAGAAGGACGCAGACATGGCCGCGCTCGTAGAGCGGCCTGTCGGGATCGTAGACAACAAGACCGTCGGGCTGGCTCACCGGTTCTGCGGCTGCCTGTCCAGACTCGTCCCCCTGTCCCTGTCCGTCTCTTTCGTTAATGTTCTTCTTCTTTTTTTCCACCGACATAGGGCAACAGGGGCATGACAAATTTGGCGCAATCTTCGCAGAGGTAAATGATCTCCGTTTCGAAAATGAGGTACTCTTTTACGACCTTTCGAAGTCTGCATTTTTCGCAAACAATATCGAGAGGGACCCCTTCCGCTTTCGTGGCCATATAGGCTGTAATTTTATCACAAAGTTCCCGAAAATGGTATTCGATTGAAAGGCTTTGCAGAGACGATCGGCACATGTATAATGTAGCAAAACAAAACGGGGGTCGAGATGGAGACATCGGTACGTCAACGGTCAAAAAAAGCCGGTCTTCCGCCGGGGACGATGGTTCATATCGGCGAACCTGCCACCGAACCGGCATCGCTTTCCGTCATCCGCTACGGACCGGACATATTTTCAGAGCATCGTTCCGTTCCCCCCGAAACCCTCGATACAATAGATGTATCACAAGGGGTGACATGGATTCACATCGACGGTGTTCATGACCTGTCGCTGATCGAAAAGATAGGGGCCATATTCAATCTCCATACCCTCCTTCTTGAAGATATCGTCAACACACGGCAGCGTCCAAAAGTGGAAGACTACAATGACCACCTGTACATCGTCATGAAGACATTTGACTTCGACCATGGCCGTTTTGGTCTCCGGGAGGAACAGGTAAGTTTCATTCTCGGCCCGGGATATGTCATTTCCCTCGAAGAAAAAAAGGGGGACATCTACGAACCTGTGCGGGAAAGACTGCGACAGGGTCGGGGGAAGATACGATCCATGGGTGCTGATTTTCTTGTCTATTCCCTTATCGACGCTGTCGTCGACAGCTACTTTTCCCTCGTCGAAGGTCTGGGTGACAATCTCGAAACCCTCGAAGCCCTTCTGGTGAGCAGGATCCCCACCCACGAAACAATCACCACAATTCACCGTTTGCGAAGGAACATCAACGGCTTCCGGGGGCAACTCTGGCCGACCCGCGAGCTGCTCAGCACTCTCGAGCGTTCCGCCCCCTCACCCGTTCTGGCGGACCACATCTATACCTATTTCCGGGATGTTCACGACCATGTCCTTCAAATCATGGACACAATCGAACTGCTGCGCGAGTCCCTTTCGGGTATGCTCGACCTGTATCTCTCAAGAATAAGCAACAGATTGAATGAAATCATGAAGGTGCTCACGGTCATAGCGACAATCTTCATGCCATTGACTTTTATCGCCGGCGTCTACGGAATGAATTTCAAATATATGCCCGAATTATCCTGGCCCTATGGATATTATTGCGCTCTGGCCTTTATGGGAACAGTCTCTCTGACGATGATACTCTATTTCAGGAAGAAAAAGTGGCTCTGACCTCCCCTCATCTCGACAGAATACATCCTTTCTTCCCGGCGTTGCGGGGTACGGATCGCGCCTTATGACGATCATCCAGACCGGCGTTGCTCAGAATATCGGAAAGAGACCGACCCTTGAAGATGAACATGCGATCTATTCCTTTCCCGACCAGTCATTCTTCACCGCCGAAGTCTATGACGGACATGGAGGGCGGGAGGCGGCGACAGTGGCATCGGAGATGCTCACCCCTGCATTTCTCGATCTTTGGAATACCGAGCAGAAGGCATTGGCCCACAAACGCCGGAGCAACCCGGAACTGCTCCGTGAAGCCTACCGTGCAGTGGACGATTATATCGCAAAGAAACACCCGAAGACCGGAACAACAGCGGCTACCTTCTACATCACCGGCGACCGCTTCCTCGTTTCGAATGCAGGCGACACGCGGGTTGTTGTCGGCACGAGGAAGAACGCTCTCTGTCTTACCGTCGACCACCGGCCGGATCTCAATCAGGAGAGAGGCAGAATTGAAGCCGCCGGAGGGAGAATTTTGAATCTCGGTGTGCCGAGAGTGGAGGGCATTCTTGCCGTTACCCGTTCCCTTGGCGATTCCTACTTGAAGCCACTGGTTTCGGCTGAGCCGAGGATCGTTGAAGGAACCCTGGGACGGGAGAACGATTTTGTCGTCGTTGCCTGTGACGGCATCTGGGATGTACTGACACCGGAAGAAGTCCTGAGGATTGTCCGGTCAGCCCACAATCCCGACAGAGCAGCGGAGAAGGTCGTTGAAACGGCTCTCGGCCGCGACGGCCGGGACAACATGACCATTGTCGTCGCTGACCTGGGAAACTATACGAAAGAGTGCTCCCAGAAAAAAATGGTCATAGAACGGACGATCGACATGCTCCTCATCCACTCGTGAAGCCTCTTCGTCTCGCCTTCTCCTGCAATGACCACAGACACCGGTAAAGAGGACAGACCGTGTCGGACTCGTCCTGTTCCTCCCCTTACTTTTCGTCACCACCAATATCGATCGGCACCCTCTTCGCCCTGAACCCTGCGGCATTGGCGACCCCGTTTGCAATTGCCGCAAGCATGCCCGAAACGAGACCCTCTCCGACTTCCTTTGTGACGAAATCCCTGTCGCTGGCATAGGTTTCCGTTTGTACATGGATATACTCGTTTTCCACGAGTTCCGTCACCAGGGGAAGTTTGTAATCAAGAAAGCTCGGGTTGATGGCAATACCGTTCTTCATGACCACTTCCTCAGTCAGCGCCTGGCCGGCAGCCATCGATACCTGGCCGTCGATCTGCCCTTCGACGAGACGAGGATTGATGGGAAATCCACAGTCATGGGCGGTCAGGGATCGCAGGACTGTGATCTCACCTGTCTCTTTGTCCACCTCCACCTCTGCAGCCTGAACATCGAAGGCATAACTGTCGGACCAGTTTCCTGCAGCATTCTTGAGGCTCGGACCCAAGGGGGCATTCGTCAGTCCCCGGGCCGATCCCTTGCCGGTGATCGGGTCTCCTCCGTGGACCCTTACATGACGGGCTATGGCCTGGGCAAAAGAGATGAACCGGTCTTCCGTCCCTTTGACCACCACCTTTCCGTCCTCGAGGAAAAGATTCTCCCGGTCCACTCCCAACTCGTCCGACGCTGCGCCGAGGAGCTGTTCTCTCACCTCTGCCGCCGCTTTTTTTACCGCATTGCCCGTCACAAGGGTCAAACCGCTTATCCACGAACCAATGTCGACAGGCGTCACCTCTGTGTCACCGGCAGTGACATGGATAGAGTCAAGACCCGTTCCCAGTTCTTCGGCGACGATCTGGGCAAGAATCGTTTCTGCACCCTGACCGATGTCAAGGGCACCGGTCAGAAGATGGATGGTCCCGTCGTCGTTGAGTCGGACAATGGCGGAAGAGTTGTTGGGATAGATGAGAGATCCTGTAAAGTAGGCGCTGACCCCTATTCCTACCCCCCGTCTCACTCTCGCATCAGGCGGTGTCTGGCTGTTAGCCCTGTACCTTTCCGTAAATCTCCACGTACTCTCAACTGCTTCGAGACATTCGACGAGTCCGGCATTTTTCACCGAATCACCGTTGGGAAGGACATCGTTTCTCCGCCGGGCATTTTTCAGTCGTATCTCCAGTGGATCGATACCCAATTCAGCGGCAATCATATCAAGCTGTGATTCGGCGGCAAGACGAACCTTCGGTGCACCATGACCCCTCTGGGGCGATCTGACGGGAGTGTTCGTGTAAACCGAGTAGGCGCAATAATCGAGCGCAGGGATTCGGTAGGGCAGAATGAGAAAACCCCAGCAGAGATATATGAAAACGACGCCGCTCCCCCTGTATGCACCGCACCCATTGTAGAGCCGGGCCTTTTGTCCGAGAAGATACCCCTCCTTGTCAACGGCAGTTTCGAGGTCGATGATCAGGGGCTGACTATGGCGGAACGAGGTAAAGATCTCCTCCCGGTCGGCGACATATCGGACCGGCCGGCCTGTCTTCATGGAGAGAAAGGCTGTACAGAACTCGTGGGAAAAAAGATCTATTTTGCCGCCGAACGCCCCACCGACCCAGGCCTTGTGGATCCGGATTCTGTGTGAGGGAATGCCGAGTGTTTGGGAAAGGTGCATCCGCTTCCGAAAAACGCCCATCCCCGATGTCCAGACATTGAGGATACCGGAGGCGTCGAAATGCGCCACCGTCGCCTGCGGTTCGAGATAACAGTGGGTCCTGAGAGGCCCCTCGAACCGGTCCTTTCGCACGAGAAAGGCCTTCCTGAATGCCCCTTCGACATCACCGAAGAGGTTCCGGCACTGGCCGCCGATATTCCTGAAAGTTTCCGGACAGTCGGACAATTCAACAGGATGTATTTCAGGAGCGTCAGGTTTCATCGCGTCGAACAGGTCAAAAACGGCCGGTAGCGGTTCATAGTCAACGTGGATCGCTTCAACGGCCGCCAATGCTGTCTCTTCATCGACAGCGGCAACAGCGGCGACTTCCTCACCGATATATCGGACCCGGTCATTGGCGAGAACGTACTGATCCGCCGGATATCGCGGCGTTTCGACAAAACCATGCCGAACACCCCAGGCATCGTGTCCGGTGATAACAGCTTTGACCCCGGGCATTCGAGATGCGCCCGACGTATCGATAGACCTGATACGGGCATGGGCATGAGGACTCCTCAGGATCTTGCAGCAGAGCGTTCCGGGGAGCTGGACATCGGTGGTATAACGAGCCTGGCCTGTCACCTTGGCCGGACCGTCAATCCGGGGACAGTTCTTCCCGACAAAACGGGTCATCCCCTGCCCTCCCCGACCTTCTCTACGGCAGCGACGATCTTGTTGTACCCCGTACACCTGCAGAGATTTCCTTCGAGCGCCTTCTGTATCTCCTTTCTCGACGGAGCCGGATTTCGGGCAAGCAGCGCCGTTGCGGAGAGGATCATTCCAGGCGAACAGAATCCGCACTGAACAGCGCCGTGGTCAATGAAAGCCTTTTGAAGATCGGTCATTTGGCCTCCCTCGGCCAACCCTTCTATGGTAACAACCCTCTTTCCTTCCATATCCACGGCGAGAGACAAACATGCCAGGACCGCTTCTCCGTTCACAAGAATCGTGCAGGCTCCACATTCCCCTGTTCCGCACCCTTCCTTCGTTCCCGTGAGACCAAGCCGGTCCCGCACGACATCAAGGATCGTTTCATTGTCGGTGACAACAAGTTCCACATCAGAACCGTTGACGTTGAGCTTGACAGATCTTCCCTTCATCCTTCTATCCCTTTCACCATGTCTCTAAGGAGGTCTTTGGTCATCGTTGCCACCATGGCACGTCTTCTTTTCGGGCGTTCATTCGTCGTGTCGGCGGGATGGACCGCAGAACGGACAGCCGCTCCTACCTCCTCCATCACATCCCTGTCCAGAATCCTGCCGACGGCAATCCTTTCCACCGAAGGAACGGAAAGGGGGCCTGCCGCCACTCCTGTCAAACAGATCCGCATCGCTTCGACAACACCGGCAGAGAAGGTAACCGAACAGGCCACCCCTGCTTCGGGATAGTCCATTCCTCCCCTGCGACGGAACTTCCGGTAGCCTGAAACGGTCGTTGGACCGGGAAGAGGAACCAGCACCTCGGTCAGCAGAAACGACCCGTCAGTCACCAGAGTCTCTTTGCAGCGGGCATTCACAAGTTCACCTACGGTCATCTCTCCTGCTGCACCGTTCTCCACAAACCGGGCCTGTGCTCCCAGGACCTCCAGCACCGGAGCGCTGTCTCCCTGGTATATGGCACGGCACCGGACACCTCCCGGCACAGCGTGGCAGAGAGAGCCGCCCGTCCGGTAACAGGGACCTGCCGTCTCACGCCACTGGCGGGAACGATTATAGTAGATACACCGTTTTGACTGGAGAAGGTTCCCTCCGATCGTTGCCACATTGCGGATCTGCTCGGTAGCCACGAGAGTCACTGCATCCCGGAGCGCAGGGACTACACGTCCTACATCTGAATTCCGGCCTATTTCGGACAGGGTCGCCGCGGCACCGATGCGGAGCCACCGATCGCCGGCGGTAACTCCCCTGCACTCGGCAAGATTCTTCACAGAGACCAGATGAGCAGGAGACGCTAGCCCCTGCTTCATTAGCACGAAGAGGTCCGTTCCTCCTGCCACAATCTGCACCGGCATATCGAGCGCCCGCATGACCTCGTCAAACGTTCTGAGATCGGGCGTTGCATGGTGGACGAAGGGAGGCAGTTTCATGACTGGAAAAATTATACACCTGCTTCAAAACAAAGGGAATCTTTTGTCGGTCCGGTGAAAGAAGACTGTATTGTGACAGGCGAAATATGTATAATTGTTGGTCAGCGGGGTCTTCCGGGTAACCGCACAGAGAGGAGGACGTTATGGATCTTGCCATCTTCCGGGCTATGGAGAAAGAGGATCTCGTCGAATATATCGAGTTCCTCTTGTGGCATTACCGCGTCATGGACGCCTTCTGGTTTATTTACGTTGCGGAACGGTTCGATCAGACTACGGCCGAGCAGATCAATGAACAGGTCTGGAGCCGCGTCCCTTCCATGGCTGCGGACGATCTGAAAAAGCGCTTTCATCTCACCGGCAACGGACTGAAAGGTTTTGTCGATGCGCTGAAACATTTCCCGTGGACGATCCTTGTTGGTTATAACATCGAAGAAAGAGAGAACGAAGTCATCGTTACCGTTCCCCACTGCCCGACCCAGGAAGCGAGGCTCAGGAGGGGACTCGGTGAATTCGTGTGCAAGTATATGCACAAGGGAGAATTCGAGAGCTTTGCCGGTGCCATAGACCCCTCGATCAAAGTCGAATGCGTCTTTGCGCCACCTGACGATCACCCCCGTGACCTGTTTTGTAAATGGCGGTTCACGATAGACAAATAACGCAGCCCGTCGTTCATGTGCGGGACTCAGATGACGGAGGAGAAGAATGATCATTGGTGTTCTGAAAGAAATAAAGGAAGGAGAAAAAAGGGTAGCACTGACACCGGCAGGGACTCGCTTTCTTGTCGATGGCAATCACAAGGTTTTTATTGAAAAAGATGCCGGTTCCGGAAGCGGTCTTGCAGATGAAGAATATACGAGGGAAGGCGGTCAGGTCGTTTCGAAGGAAGAGGTCTATCGCCATGCAGATATGATTGTGAAAGTGAAGGAACCGCTCGAAGATGAGTGGGATTACTTCAGCGAAAATCAGATTCTCTTTACCTACCTCCACCTCGCATCGTCGAAGAGCTATACGACCGGTTTGATGAAGACAGGGATCATCGGTGTCGCCTACGAAACAGTGGAAGACAGAAAGGGTCGTCTCCCTCTTCTCATTCCCATGAGCGAAGTTGCGGGACGAATGTCCGTTCAGCTCGCCATGAGATATCTCGAAACAGATTCAGGCGGCAGAGGAGTCCTCATGAGTGGTGTCCCCGGCGTTCCGCCTGCGGAAGTGGTGATTCTTGGGGCAGGCGTTGTCGGGTACAACGCTGCTCAGATTGCCTGCGGTCTTGGGGCACAGGTCACCGTTTTCGATATCGACCATGAAAGGCTAAGGTTTGTCGATGCATCACTTCACGGCTGTGTCATTACCGTCTACTCGACCCCTCTCATGGTCCAGAAAGCCGTTTCATTTGCCGATGTGGTCATTGGAGCGGTCCTCGTGCCAGGCGCCCGGGCGCCTATTGTCGTCTCGGAAGAGATGGTCAAACAGATGAAGGCCGGTTCCGTTATAGTCGATGTATCCGTCGATCAGGGGGGCTCGGTTGAAACAATCCGTCCCACATCTCACGCGGCCCCAACATACACCCTTTACGATGTTCTTCATTCCGCCATTCCGAACATTCCCGGCGCTGTTCCCAGAACATCGACCTATGCACTCACCAATGCCACGCTCCCTTATATCAGGACGATAGCAGACCGGGGACTCGCCAGGGCTGCGGCCGAAAATCCCGGTATTGCCAGGGGGATCAACTTCGCCCAGGGGAAGATCGCCCACCCTGCCGTTGCCTCATCCCTCGACCTTCCCCTGACGCCGTGGGAAAAACTTTTCAAAAAAGGTTTGACAAGGAAAAATCCCATGCGGTAGTCTTATGCGGCTCAGATGAAAGAGAACAAACAAAAGAACGGTAAAGCATCGATAACGATTGAGCATGAACGATGCAAAGGGTGTACCCTCTGTATCGAATTCTGTCCAAAGAAAGCTATCGTTCTATCAACGAAGCTCAACCTGAAGGGATATTTTGTTGCCGAACTGTCCGATAATGGCGAATGTACGGGCTGTGGCACCTGCGCTCTCATGTGCCCTGAGGTGGCTATTGAGGTGTACCGGATATGAAAAAGCTCATGAGCGGCAATGCGGCTCTCGGTGAATCAGCTATCCGTGCAGGGTGCACCTGTTACTTTGGGTACCCCATAACACCTCAGAATGAATTGACCGAATACATGGCTCAGAGAATGCCTGATGAAGGTCGTGTCTTCATTCAGTCAGAAAGTGAAATCGCCGCCATAAATATGGTGCTCGGAGCAGCGGTGGCAGGGGCACGGGCCATGACATCCTCGAGCAGTCCGGGGATGAGCCTGAAGCAGGAAGGTATATCGTATCTCGCCGCAGACGAGCTTCCTGCAGTCGTCGTTGATATGGTCCGCGGCGGTCCCGGTATGGGTAACATCTCTCCCGCCCAGTCGGACTACATGCAGGCGACCCGCGGCGGAGGTCACGGCGACTACAAGACGATCGTCTTAGCCCCCGGTTCTGTTCAGGAACTGACCGAGTTGGTTCCTCTCGCCTTTGATCTGGCGGAAAAATACAGAAATCCCGTAATCATTCTGGGCGATGGCATGCTCGGTCAGATGATGGAACCTGTCAGTTTCGAGGGCATCGAGCCCCCGAAGGAATACCCGAAAGACTATACCCTCACAGGGGCAAAAGGGCGTCCGTCCCGGATGATCCGGTCCCTTCTGTTCGACACAAAGGAAGAAGAGGAACATAACTGGAAGCTGGTCCGGAAGTACCAGCGGATGGAGCAGAATGAAGTCCGGTATGAGACCTTTCTTGTCGATGACGCCGATATGGTTGTTCTTGCCTACGGTATCGGAGCCAGGATCGTCAGGGGAGCAATCAAGCGTCTCCGGCAGGAAGGACTCAAGGTGGGAATGATTCGTCCCATCACGGTCTGGCCCTTTCCGGCAAAAATCATCCAGGAGACGGCAAAACAGGTTACAGACTTTTTTGTTTTCGAAATGAGCGCAGGACAGATGATCGAGGATGTGAAGCTCGCCCTTGAAGGCAAGGGTCACATTCATTTTTACGGGCGGCCCGGTGGCGTCATACCAACACCGGTTGAATTGTACAGGATCATCTCCCGCCACTATTACCAGGCCAGGCGGAGGAAAAAATCGTGAAAAAGGTCTACGAGCGGCCCACATCTCTCAAAGAGGCCCATTTTCACTATTGCCCCGGCTGTGGCCACGGAATTATCAACCGCATCCTCATGGAGGTCATCGATGAGATGAAGCTTCGTGACCGGGCGATCTGCGTTGCCCCTGCGGGATGCGGCATGCTCGTCTACAACTATTTCGATATCGACACCCTTGAAAGCGCCCACGGACGGGGAGCAGCCGTGGCAACGGGGATCAAGAGGGTTCTTCCCGACAATCTGGTTTTCTCCTATCAGGGCGATGGCGATCTCGCCGCCATCGGCACCGCTGAAGGATTCCATGCAGCGAACCGGGGAGAACCGATTACGATCATTTTTGTCAATAATGGCGTCTACGGCATGACAGGCGGTCAGATGGCACCAACCACCCTGAGAGAACAGGTTACAACGACAACCCCTTCAGGGCGAAACACTGTTCTCGCCGGTCACCCGGTCCGTATCTGTGAGGTTTTCGCCGTTCTTGACGGAACATCGTATCTTGAGAGGGTTTCAGTCAATAAACCCTCTGCCGTCCGGAAGGCAAAGGCGGCAATCACAAAAGCATTTACATATCAGATCGAAGGAAAAGGATTCTCCCTCGTTGAAATCCTTTCCCCCTGCCCTACAAACTGGAAGATGAGTCCTGTCGATTCATGCCGGTGGATTGACGAGGTCATGGCACAACAGTTCCCCCTGGGCTGCATCAAAGAGGTTACATGCTCGTAAAGACGATCTTTTCCGGCTTTGGCGGCCAGGGTGTCCTTTCAATGGGTTTTACCGTGGCAAATACAGCGATGCTCGAAGGTAAACACGTTACCTACCTTCCCTCCTACGGTGTGGAAGTGAGAGGTGGCACGGCTAACTGCACCATCGTCGTCTCTGATGAAGAGATAGCATCGCCCGTTGCTTCCGATCCCGATTACGTCGTTGCCATGAATCAGCCGTCATTCGCCCGATTTCAGAGTATCCTTCAGTCGGGCGGATTGATCGCAGTCAATTCATCGATTGTCGATACGAGCGCAGGCCGAAGCGATATCGAGATTCTCGCCGTACCGACGAGCGACCTTGCAGAACAGATCGGGACAATAAAGGTGGCCAACATGATTCTTCTTGGCGCCTTCATCAAAGCAAGCAGCATCGTGGGCTTCGATTTTCTCATGGATCACCTTACCGAAATTCTCGGCGAAGGAAAATCAAAGCTCATAAAGCTCAACAAAGATGCTTTAGAATTAGGGTTCAACTACGTTTCAGAGTGAGTGACACCATGATCATTACCCAGCTTTCCGTCAGTCTTGAAAATATTCCCGGAGCCCTTTCCCACGTGAGCGAGATCCTGGGCCGGGAAGGCGTGAATATCAGAGCTATTTCAGTCGCTGATACATCCGATATCAGCACGGTCCGATTCGTTGTCGATGATCCTGTCAAAGCGCGCAACATACTGAAGGCGCATGGTTTCGCCGCCAAAGAAACGGGCGTTCTCGCAGTGGAAACACCGGACCATCCGGGCGGACTTAATGCTGTCCTCAAGCCGCTCAACAACGCCGGAATAAATGTCCACTATCTGTACCCCCATCTGGGCAGGACGAGCAACAACGCCATCGTTATTCTCGGCGTTGACAAAACCGAGGAAGCCCAGAAGGTTCTTCAGGCAAACTGGGTCCGAACACTGGGAAAAGAGGTTTACAACATTTAAGTACCTCCAAAGTGCCGACGCGCTCTCCCCGGTCTGCCGCCTCCTGACGAGAAACGTTCTTTATCGCCTCTGTCCTCCCTGTCACCCGTTCTGAATGATGCCGGGATAGACCATTCTCCGGCCCTTCTTTAAACTCAACCAGAGGAATGGATACTTGCCGGACAGCAGACCGTGGAGACCAGGGGATCCCTTTCACGATGACGGTTTGATGGAAAAAGCCATCTGCAAACGAATAATACTGTTTCATCAGCCACAGATTATTTTATAATCATACAGAAGGACTAAAAAACACAGATGGAACAAAAACGAAAACATGACCGGGGCGTTTGCAGTCAGGATAACCTCTGGCGCCTTATAAATGCAACAAACGATATTCTTCTGCTCATCGACACAGCGGGGACCGTTCTTGCAGCGAATGAAAGTGCCGCACGGCTCTATGAAACACCGCTAAAAAAGATTCTCGGTGGCAATATTTTCACCATCGTTCCAAAAAAACTTCTCCAGGCCAGCCGTGACGCAGTCTCCACGGTCTTTGCGGCAGGACAACCAGAGTCTGTGGAAATGGAAGTACGGGGGCGGTATTTTGAAAACTACATCTATCCCGTCTTCGGAAAAAAGAGAGAAGTTACCGATATCGCCATCTTCATACGGGATATAACCAGGCGCAAGGAAGTGGAAAAAGCACTCCAGCAGACGGAGGAAAAATACCGTAACATTTACGAGAATGCCACCGAAGGGATCTTCCAGGTAAGTGCTGAAGGCCGTTTCCTGAGCGCCAATCCATCTCTCGCCCGAATACATGGATACGGGTCGCCTGACGAACTGCTTGCCGAGGTCACCGATATAGCCCGTCAGCTCTACGTCAACCCGTCAGACCGGCTTCGCCTTGTAAACGGCCTGCTCGAACACGGCTCAGTCCAGAACCTTGAAGTCCCCATGTACCGGAAGGACGGCAGCCTTCACTGGATATCGATCAATGCCCGGGCTGTCTACGACAGCAAGGGCAAGATCCTGTACCATGAAGGAACGATGCAGGACATCACTGAACGTAAACTTACGGAGCAGGAACTGGCAGAGAGTGAAGAGCGGTACCGGGTCGCAATCGAAAACTCGAACGATGCCGTCGCCATAATACAAGGCGACAGAAACCTCTATGTGAACCGTCGTTTTGTCGAGATTTTCGGATACACGTCGTCCGACGAGGTGATTGGTCAACCCACGACGATGGTTGTTCATCCCGATGATCGGGATGCTGTATTAAACATCAATATTACGCGACAAAGGGGCGAAGACGTTCCGTCACGGTACGAGTTCAAGGGGATCACCAAATCGGGCGAGATCATTTACATTGAGGTCTCGGCCACCGACATCACTTACGGTGGCCAGCTTTTCTACCTTGTCTATCTCCGGGACGTTACCGCCCGAAAGAAGGCAGAGGAAGAACTACTTCTCGAAAGGGACCGGTTTCAGACCCTTTCGGAAAATGCTCCCTTCGGCATTGCCATGATCGATAAAGAGGGCGTCTTCACCTATGTCAACCCGAAATTCAGGGAGTTGTTTGGATATACCCTCGCTGATGTACCGGATGGCAAGAGTTGGTTCAGACAGGTCTATCCCGACAAAGCATACCGGAAAAAAGTGCTTCTCACATGGATTGATGACGTGAAGAACACAAAACCCGGCGAGAAGGTGCCGCGAACCTTTACGGTCTTCACGAAGATGGGGACGGAAAAGGTTATCAACTTCATCCCTGTTCGGCTCACATCGGGCGAGTACATCATCAGTGTTGAAGACATTTCCGAGAGAATGAAGGCGCAGGAGGCACTGATACGATCCCACAAGGAACTGGAGCGACTGAACAGTGCAAAGACAAAGGCGGTCCATCACATCTCCCACGAGCTCAAGACACCCCTTGCAGTCATCCAGGGAAACGTGCGGCTTCTCCGGAACAAAGTGAAGGGTCAGGCGACGGATCAGGCAATCGATCCGATCCTCGACACAATCGACAGAAATTTGAAGCGACTTTTCAGCCTCTCGCGGGAAACAGACGAGATCTTCAAAGTCACCACCGATCTGGAAGCAGGAATGGTTCTCGATGATCTCGACCGTCTTGCAGGAAGGATGGACAATTTCTCCACCATGCCCCCTGAAATCACTGTCCACTGGGAAGCTCTCCGGGGTTGGATGAACCAGCATCTCTCGGGAAGCACGAGGGCTTTCCAGGCAATCGATCTCTTTCCGTCCGTCCGTCAGATCGTTGACAAAATCCGACGGAAGGCCGCCGGGCGAAGGGTCACCATACGGGTGGAAGGGGAGAACGATCTCTTCATCTTTATGGACCCGGCCATTCTCAGGGAGGTCACAGAGAGCCTTGTCAAGAACGCCATAGAAAATACGCCCGATGGCGGTACCATCCGTGTTGCCGTCGAACAGAGAGAGAGCGATATACTCCTTAAGGTCACCGATTTCGGGATCGGAATAATCGACGAAAACATTCCATACATCTTTGATGGTCTTTATCATACAAGAGAAACAGACCTGTACGCTTCGAAACAGCCCTACGAATTCGGTGCCGGAGGGAAGGGTCTTGAGCTGATGCTCCTGAATGCCTACGCCAAACGATTCGGGTTTCAGCTTACCTGCGAGAGCAAACGATGCAGGCATATTCCTCACGACAAGGATCTCTGCCCGGGGAATACGGACGAATGTCTGTTCTGCTCTGACCCGAAAGACTGTCTCTCTTCGGGGGGAACAACATTCACCGTTACATTTCCCGTGGGCGGTATAAACGCTCCTGAATGAGAATGGCTTCTGACCGACACCTGCCGTTGTCTGGAACAACATTTGCGGGAAAAATCACCGATATAGCCTTTCCACGGGATTTCGGCGTATGCCGATTTGAAAACCTTGTTGTTTTTGTTCCCGGCGCTGTTCCCGGCGACAGAGGGCTCATACAGCTCGATCATGTCACGAAAAACCTCGCCTATGGTACCATTGAGCGGCTCGACGAGGCTGCGCCCTCCCGGGTCAGGCCTCCCTGCCCCCATTTCGGCCTGTGCGGAGGATGCAGCCTCCAGCACATCTCCTATGACACCCAACTGACTCTCAAAACAGGATATCTGACTGAAACGCTCAGGAGAGTGGGAAAGATAGATCTGCCGTCCATGGATCTTATCCATCCCATCATCCCCTCCCCCCGTCTGTTCTTTTACCGGGAACGACTCGAACTCGCCGTCGCCCCGATTGAGAACAGAATGGACATTGGACTGAGAGCGAGATCAGGTATGCGGACCAGAGCGCTTCCTTCCATTGTCCCCATAACAGGTTGTCACCTCTTCGACGAATCGGGAAACAGACTCATCGGTTCAGCCAGGAAGATTCTTTGGTCCCTGACATTTCCCCCGTCGTCCCTGTCCCCCGGGCAAACCATCGGTCATGTCGTTCTCAGAGCTTCAAAAACAGGCAACGGTCTTATGGTTGTTGGCCGGACAACTGCCCGTTTTCGGCAACAATTTACATCCCTGCTCACCAGGCTCAGCGAAGAGACGCCTGGCATGGCCTGCGTCTTGGCTGAAGAGAAAGGTCCCGTCAGCCGGTACACCGGCCCTGCACGCTTTGAATACCTTGCCGGCGATCCCTTCCTGACTCACAGACTCTGCGATCGCACGTTCCTCGTATCACCGAACGCCTTCTTTCAGCCAAACCCGGAGGCAGCAGAACATCTCTACCATCGTCTCTCCAATACAGCAGCATTGAGGGGAACGAAAAACGTGCTCGGTATCTATTCGGGCATAGGGCCCATAGAAATCATCCTGTCGTCGGAAGCACAGCACGTTCTTGCCATCGATTCGTCCCATGACAATGTCGAAAACGGCAGGGAAAACTGCCGCATAAACAAAATCACAAACTGCACATTTATTGAAGGCAAAGCTGAAACAATCCTCTCCCGAAGGACGGCAGGGTCCTTTGATCTCGTTGTGGTCGATCCTCCCCGGGGAGGTCTTCACCTGTCCGCATTGAAAGCTCTGGCCGATCTGTCCGTTCCTCGGATGGCCTATATCTCCTGCAATCCTTCGACACTTGCCAGAGATCTTCACTATCTGTGCGATAAGGGATACATGATTACCGCTGTCATGCCCTATGATTTTTTTCCCCATACATCCCACATCGAGACTTTTTGCCTTCTCGAACGGTAGCTGGTACAATCACCATGTAAGGATGTACCGGGACTCAAAGATATGAAGGAGATGAAATAACAGAACCAGGATCAACGCCCTGGCGTTCAGTACCCCTTATGTCCATGGACAGTCACGAAGCTGGCACACTCATCAACGATCTGAGAAAAAGGATCGAGTTTCACAATTACCGGTACTACGCTCTCGATGACCCCCTTCTATCCGACAGCGAATATGATCAGCTCATGAGGGAGCTGATATCGTTAGAACAGGCGTTTCCGGAACATGGTGACCCGAATTCACCGACCAACCGGGTGGGAAGCGAACCGGTTGAGGGCTTCGCTACCGTGACCCACACGATGCCCATGCTCAGCCTTGCAAACGCTATGGACGAAAAGGATCTCGTCGATTTCGACCAGAGAGTAAAGAAACTTCTCCGCACAGATACCGTTGAGTATGTCGTCGAGGAGAAGATCGACGGTCTCGCCGTTGAACTGATCTATATCGACGGAACGTTCGTTCAGGGCTCGACCCGGGGGGACGGGGAACGGGGAGAGGACATTACGCAGAACCTCCGGACGATTCAGGCGATTCCCATGCATCTTCACCACCCTGAACAGAACGCCATCCCCAGGCGCATCGAGGTGCGGGGAGAGGTCTATATGGGAAAGGAAGCATTTCACGGGCTCAACAAGAAACGCGAGGTGTCCGGCGAACCGCTCTTCGCCAACCCCCGAAACGCCGCAAGCGGGTCACTCCGTCAGCTCGATCCCCGCATTACAGCACAGAGGCGACTCAACATATTCTGTTACGCCGTGGGCCAGGTCACAGACCTCACCTTCCTCACCCACATGGAGATACTTGCAACGTTGCAGAAACTGGGCTTCAGGATTAATCCCAGAACAAGGCTCTGTTCGGATGTTAAAACTGTTATCTCCCATTACACTGAAATAAAGGCCAGTCGTGACACAATTCCTTACGAAATAGACGGTACAGTGGTCAAAGTAAACAGAATCGACTTTCAGCAGGCTCTCGGAACGGTCTCCCGGGCACCACGGTGGGCAATCGCTTTCAAATTCGAAGCCCGCGAAGAAGAAACCACGATCACCGACATCGTCGTTGGTGTCGGCCGGACCGGAGCCCTGACACCTGTTGCGGTTCTCGCACCGGTGGTTATCGGCGGAGTGGAAGTATCGAGAGCGACGCTCCACAACGAAGATGAAATTGCCCGAAAGGAGATTATGAAGGGCGACAGGGTTATCGTCACCAGGGCCGGTGATGTTATCCCTGAAGTTTTGAGGGTCATTAAAGAGAAACGAACTGGCAGGGAGATACCATTTGTCATGCCTGGTACGTGCCCCGTGTGCGGGGAGGCTGTGATCAGACCTCCCGGGGAAGCGATCCGGCGATGTGTCAATATCAATTGTCCCGCCCAGATCAAGGGACGGATCGTTCACTTCGCATCAAAACGGGCGATGGACATCGACGGTCTCGGCGAGAAACTTGTCGATCAGCTTGTCGATAAAGGAATCATCCACGATGTCGCCGACCTTTACGAACTGACGAAGGATGCTCTCAGCGGTCTTGAACGGATGGCCGACAAGTCCGCCGGGAATATCATCAACGCACTCGAACATTCAAAGGATCGTCCCCTTTCCCGCTTCATCTTCGCTCTCGGAATCAGACACGTAGGCGAACATATCGCTGCCCTCCTCGCTGACCGGTTCCCGGGCATCGAACATCTTCAGGATGCCACAGAGGATGATCTCCTCTCAGTGAGGGAGATCGGCCCTGAGGCAGCAATGAGTATCCGGGCTTTTTTCAACGATGAAAAAAACCGCCGGTCCCTCAACCGGATGCGGTCCGCAGGTGTGGCGCCCGGAAACGACAGGGCTGCCCGGGGGGCCCTGACAGGGATGGTTGTTCTCTTCACAGGCTCTCTTTCGACAATGAGCCGTGATCAGGCCAGAGCATCCGTTGAGAGGCTCGGAGGGAAGACAGCATCGTCAGTAAGCGCAAAGGTCACAACCGTCGTCGCCGGCGAGGAGGCGGGGTCCAAGCTTGCAAAGGCACAGAAGCTCAACCTGAATATCATAAATGAAGAGGAGTTTCTGGAAATGATCGGTCGAGGCACCAGCCCCTGAGCCCACACATACTGAGGGCTATCGCTTTATACTACCACCGGGCTTATTTCTCTTCTTTTCGTACATCATCGAATCAGCGTCACCGATAAGATCGTCAAGACTCTTCGGCAAAAGAGGATTAAAGACAGCGACACCGGTGCTGAGGCTCAGGCCGTCATACTGTTTTCTGCCACCGAGAATAGTGGCCCATTTTTCTTCCAGCCGCACAAGAAAAACAGGGATATCGTTCTCTCCCGCATCGACCACAAGAGCGGCAAATTCATCACCACCGACCCGTGCAATGATATCGGCATCCCGAAAACTTCTTCTGAGCACGTGGGAAAAAGCCGCCAGGGCACGATCTCCTTCTGCATGACCAAAATTATCGTTGACCGATTTGAGATTGTCGAGATCCCAGTAGAAGAGGAGGAGTCTCTTTCCCGACCGCTCTGCGATCTTCATCTGGTGCTCGGCAAGGGTAAAAAATCCCCTCCTGTTTCGGAGCCCTGTCAGTTCATCTGTCGTCGAAATAACCCTCAGTTTTTCTTCAAATTCTTTCCTTTCCGTTATCTCGACAAACGTTCCCAGTGTCGCTCTTCGCCCTTTATACTGGACAGGACTGACCGCTTCGAGTACCCAGCGAATCCGTCCGTTCCGGTCTGTCACTCTGAATTCGTAGGGCTGTGACAGGTGTCCCTTCAGCATGAGCCTGGCCATCTTCCGCGACAGTTCCCGATCCTCAGGATGGACCATGTCGAGCGGCTCCGAGCCGATCAGTTCCTCCTCCCGGAATCCTGTAACGAGCCGAAAGAAAGGATTGACAAAGCAGAAATGGCCCTCCTGTATGATATAGGCGGCGACAGGAGAGTTATTCGTGAGGGACCGGAAGAGATCCTCCGCCTGTTTCCTTTCGGTGATATCAAGCAAGGTGGTAATAGCCGCCCCATCATCGAGGAGGGTCGGCCTGAACTCGATATCCCTCAATGAGCCGTCTTTGCACGTGATTGTCAGCGTTCTGTTGACACCATGGAGAGGAATATCTTTTTTCCAGATGCTGATAACGTCTTTCCGGTACGTTATATCGGGATAGGCTTTCTCGAACCACACTCTGCTGTGGGGAATATCATCGCCATCATATCCCGTGATCCTCGAAAATTCAGGATTGACATAGATGACCCGTTTTGACTTATCAGTCACCATAACACCGTAGGGGGCTTTCTCGAGCATGGAACGGAATGTCTCTCGTTCCCTTCTGAGCCGTTCGGACGCCTTTCGACGTTCTGTAACATCACGGATAATCGCCTGGAGAAAGATATCGTCCCCGAGAACGATTCGGTTGAGACTGATCTCTGTATCAAAGGGTACCCCGTCTTTCCGGCTGTGAGTCCATTCAAAAAACTGGGGCTCTCCGGCGAGCGCTGCCCGAACCTTTTCCCGCCCTTTATCGCTCGAAGCCATACCGTCAGGCTGATTGGGGGGAGAAAAGAGATACGGGGCACCATCAAGAATATCCTCCCGCCGACACCCGAATATATCCAACGTCCTGTTGTTGCATTCGATAAACTTCTCGTCTTTCATGAGCAATATGGCATCCTGGGCGTTATCAAAGATCGCCCGGTAACGGGCTTCGCTCTGTTCGAGGGCGGCAATGATCCGCCTGTTTCCGTCATCGCCGAAAGCAGGACCGGGAAGTGTCGTAACGAACTCCCAGATCCCTCTCCGGCGGATGGCTACCTTATCATGATTCCTCATAAGGCTCATGAGATTGTCGACCGTCAGTTCTGCCCTCGGATATGCACAGACCGCCTTGATTTTCATCTTCGAGAGGAGCCGGTGAACCTTGTCCTCGTAGGTGACGAGGAGTGATTTCTGGCTTTCTTTCAACCACCCCGTATCTCCGACGACACGAACACCCTGAAACCCCGCAGACATTGCATCCCCGTACCGTTTATCGAGAAGTCCAAGGACAACGGAGGGATCGATGGTACCACCAGTGGTGTAGAGAACATCGTGGGGAATAACGTCAACCTGGCCCGAGGCCCGACACTGCTCAAGGTTGGGGATCATCTCCGTCAGGATCTCTATCGCCGACTGAACACCAGACTCTCCCGTTTGTTCCGTTCGCGGAAAAACGAGGAGACAGAAGTCCCGGTTCTCCACACCCTCCTGTATGAACGGGACAATTCCATCAAAGAGTTCGTCCTTTTTTCCGTAAATCAGACAGATATGACTCCCATAGGGCAGTCCGCATGCCGGACTATCGCTGGATGAGGGACGGGCAAACGAATGGCTCACAGCGTTCTCTAAAATTGAACTTCCCCTTTTTTTGAGTTCTATAGTATACCACGAAATGGGATAATCAACGAAAAATTAACCTGTAATTGTATACAAGTCGTTTGCGAGAAGACCAGGAATAGACAGAAATCTGTTGACTACAAAGAACGCACCCCGTAATAATAATCCCATCATGAACGGCATAATCATCGGAACATCCCTGCTTCGAAGCACTATTCCCGAAGGATGGACGGTTCGCCATGTTACGTCGCATTACGGTAAGATATCCCTCTTCATCGCCGGCGACTCGGCAATCCTCCAAAGACATGGTCACCCACCTCTCCCTCCCCACAAGATTAACCACAGGGCCAACCTGCAAGGCCTCAGGAGCCTTGGCGTCGACAGAATTATCTCCATCAATTCCGTGGGCAGCCTGAAGCGATCGGTGCCCCCGGGAACATTACTCGTCCCTCACGATTTCATGTCTCCCTGGTCTGTTCCAACGTTTTTCGACGATGAAATGCGGTTCACCATCCCTTCAATGGAGACAGAGACACGAAAGCGGCTTATCGAGACCTGCCGGGCCATCTCCCTCCCTGTTATCGACAGTGGAATATATATTCAGACAACGGGCCCGAGGCTCGAAACAAAGGCCGAAATAGAGATGTTCCGTCAGTTTGGCGATGTGGTCGGCATGACCATGGCAAACGAAGCCACCCTCTCGGCTGAACTGGCCATTCCCTATGCCAGCATCTGTTCTGTGGACAACTACTGCAACGGAATCGTTCCATCGCCGCTCACAATGGACGAGATCGCCTCTAATGTCCGAAAGAACGCAGAAATGCTGGAACATCTTATTGAAGAACTGATAATCCGGGGGTTTTGATGAATATACTCATCGAGAACGTACTCCTTGAGGGAGAGATACGGGATATTTTTATCGAAGACGGAACGATTACCGAGATCGGAAATCGTTGCGAGAAAACGGCAGACAGGCGAATCAACGGCAAAAACAAGGCGGCTCTGCCTTCGTTTGTGAATGCTCATACCCATGCTGCCATGACACTCTTCCGGGGCTATGCCGACGACATGCCGTTGAAAACCTGGCTCGAGGAAAAGATCTGGCCCCTCGAAGCCAAGTTCACCGAAGAAGACGTCTATTGGGGATCACGGCTGGCCTGTCTCGAAATGATCAAAACAGGGACAACTGTTTTCAATGATATGTACTGGCACTGGGAAGCAACGGCGAAGGCCGTATGTGATGCAGGGATCCGGGGTCTCATAAGTGCTGTCTTCATCGATATGTTTCACGAGGACAATGGAAACCGTCAGATCGAAGAAAACCTTCGCCTTTTTGAATTGAGCCCCCGGTACAGACCGAATGTGACATTCACTCTGGGGCCGCACGCCCTCTATACCGTCTCCCGGAAGAGTCTTGAATGGATCAGGGACTTTTCTGAAAAACATGAGACTCTCATTCACATGCACCTGTCGGAAACAGGGGATGAAGTCCACTTTTGCCAGGATCGTTACGGAATGAGACCTGTCGAGTTTCTCGATTCGATCGGTCTTCTGTCACCCCGGTACATCGGCTGCCATGGCGTCGTCCTCGAAGAACCGGACGGTCCGGCGCTCAAAAAGCGGGGAGCAGGCCTTGTCCACATGCCTGTTTCCAACCTCAAGCTGGCCGTGGACACGTTCTTCCCGTATGCCCTTATGGATCGGTGGCAGATACCCTTCTGTTTCGGCACCGACGGATGTGCTTCGAACAACCACCTCGACCTTTTCGAGACCATGAAGTTTGCCAGTCTTCTTGCAAAATTTTCACAACATGAACCGACGGCCATGAACGCAGCAGAAACATTCCGCAGAGCGACGGCAGGAGCGGCAAACATACTCGGGCTCGGAGACTGGACGATCGCCGTAGGCAATTCACCCGATATCATCCTCATCAATCTCACCATGCCTGAAATGGTCCCCAATTTTGACCTCTGTTCCAACCTCGTGTATGCCGGCAGCGGACATATTGTCGATACAGTCATCGCCATGGGTCAGGTGGTCATGGAAAACAGGGTGGTACCAGGCGAAGAGTACGTTCTTCAAAAGGCTGCCGAAACCGCACGGTCCCTGATCGAACGATGAGATGCATCTGCCATCCGTCGCTGAGACGGTTTGCACGGTATTTGCGAATGCTCGGAATTGATACGGCCTGCCTTCCCGAAGAGACCTGGACACAGATGGCCACCGGGACCGAGAAGGTTATCTTCTTCACCAACGGGAGTTCCGTCTCCCCGCCCGAGGGAGCATACCGTATCACCGCCCTCCGTGTCAGGGACCAGGCTCGAGAGGCAAGGCGCATCGTTCATCCTTACATCTGCCGGGAGCAGATCCTTTCGAGATGTCTCGACTGTAATGACACCCTTCTGCCTGTAGCACGAAACGAGGTAGAGCATAAGGTACCCGAACATGTTTTCCATGAGATCGACACCTTTACCTCCTGTCCATCCTGCGGAAAGATCTACTGGAGAGGAACCCATTCGGCAGCGATGGAAAGTCTCATAAGCGATATATTCGGCATACCCCCAGAGGATCTCTGATGGAACCGTTCTCCTGGGCTGAACTGATCCGGCGGCTTGAGGCTGCGGTAGATGGAAACGACCCGGTCATCACGAGGATGTCCCGGCAAAAGCGGAACCCCTTTCTGGTCCTCATCGGAACGCTTCTCAGCCTCAGGACAAAAGACGAGACCACGGAGAAGGCCCTCAATAACCTCACGATGTATGCAACAACGCCCGACGGCATACTCGCCCTTCCTCCGGGAAAGCTCGAAGAGATCATCTTTCCCGTCGGCTTTTACCGGACCAAAGCCAAAACATTGCGACAGGTCTCTCAGACGATTATTGATAAATACAAGGGGCAGGTCCCGGACACGATCGACGAACTTCTCCGCATGAAAGGGGTGGGCCGGAAGACCGCCAACCTTGTGATAACCGAGGGTTTCGGAAAACTTGGCATATGTGTTGATACCCATGTCCACAGAATCTCGAATCGTCTCGGAATTGTCCGATCGACCACTCCCGACCGGACAGAAATGGCCCTACGTGAGTCCCTGCCCCGTATGTACTGGATACGTTTCAACAGCCTCCTCGTCACCTTTGGCAAAACGGTCTGTACACCTATTTCACCGAAATGCAGCATCTGCCCTCTTCCGTCGCTCTGTAAGAGGGTCGGTGTTACGACATCACGATAGAATGAAAGGGTACAAAGGTCGGAAGGTCGATCCCAAACCGTTAAACCTCAATGATTCAGATAACTTTTTTTTGCCTTTACAACCACTCCGTTTTTTGTTACCTTTTGACTTCGGTATGAAATTCCGCATCCAAAGTATAGCTGTGTTTTTATTGCTCTTTGTACCGCTCACCCTGTTCGGTCAGTCAACGGACCGGATTGCCCGGATCGAGATAATCGGGAATGAGCGTATAGACCGGGGAGTAATTTCGAACGCAATCAAGACGAAGGTTAACGATCCTTTCGATCTTGACAAACTTCGGGAAGACCTCAAAAACATTTATAAAACAGGGTTTTTTAACGATGTTCAGATCGACGTCCAGGATTCCGACCGGGGAAAGCTGGTTACATTCGTCGTCGTTGAGAGGCCTCCCATCAAGAGCATTTTTATAGCAGGAAACAAGAAAATCAAAACGGAAGAGATACGGGGCAAACTGAAGATTCAAACAAATTCGGTGCTCAATATTGAAAAGATCAAAGAGACGATCGACGAGATAAAGAAGTTTTATGTGAGCAAGGCGTACTACAATGTTCGCATAACATACGAGATCGACTATGGCGACGGTTATGACGTAGCGGTCAAGTTTTTTATTGAAGAACCTCCCATGGCGTTCGTGAGAAAGGTAACATTCACCGGCAATAAGGTTTTCCCGGCAAGCAAGCTCAAGAATTACATGCGGACAAAGGAGCGGGGGCTCTTTTCGTGGATAACAGGTTCAGGAGTCCTTGACGAAGAGGCCCTGGACGATGACAGAAAGAATATAGAGTCCTTTTATAACGATAACGGCTATGTCAAAGCTTCCGTCGGGGTTCCGGACATCACCGTATCGAAGGACGGCAAGTCGATAAGCATCAGCCTCCCTGTGGAAGAGGGAAAGATTTACAAGATCGGCAAGGTCGAGTTCTCGGGCGATATCCTCTTCTCTTCGGAAGATATGCTGAAAAAACTGAAAAGCAAAAGCGGCAATACCTTCCGGTCAACTTTGTATCAGGATGACGTATTCAGCCTCACCGATTACTATCAGGACCAGGGGTACGCGTTTGCAGAGATTCAGCCGATGACCCTCATCGACGACGAGAGACTCGAAGTCGATATGCGATTCAACATCGTCAAGGGCGAAGAGATCTACATAAACCGTATCAACATTCTCGGCAATATCCGTACACGGGATAAAGTTATCCGCCGGGAACTCAGGTTCGCCGAAGGGGACCGCTTCTCCGGGTCCAAACTGAAAGAGAGCCAGCGACGGCTAAAGAATACGACCTATTTTCAGAACCTCGACATGAAGATCGCCAAAACCGATGATCCAAAAAAGGTCAACATGGATGTCACGATCGAAGAGAAACCCACAGGGTCTCTGAGCGCCGGTGTCGGCTACAGCACCGACGAAAAGGTGATGGTCAGCGGAAGTATTTCGCAGGAGAATTTTTTCGGAACGGGCAGAAAAGTCTTCCTCGACGC
>CAYQXL010000002.1:80319-90574 GCA_964421445.1 uncultured Pseudomonadota bacterium | reverse complement strand
GAAGTATTTCGCAGGAGAATTTTTTCGGAACGGGCAGAAAAGTCTTCCTCGACGCCTCTCTTGGCAGTGTGACCCAACAGTTCCGGTTCACGTTCGTCGAGCCCTACCTCCTCGACATGAATCTTGGCCTGGCGACGAGCATCTATAACTACGAGCGGGCCCAGGATGAGTATGACTACAAGAAGCGGGGCTTCAGCTTTACCTTCACGAGACCTCTGACCGACTTTGTCAACGCAACGTTCGGGTATCGCTACGAGTCGACACGGGTTTTCAATATTGACCCTTTTGCTACGCAGTACATAAAAGATCAGTTCGGCACGAAGCTCACGAGCGCCATCAGCCTTGGCCTCTCGAAGAACACGATCAATGATGTGATGAATCCTACAAAAGGAATTAACTGGAAAGGCAGTGTCGATTGGGCAGGCGGTCCTCTCCGCGGAGACAACTATTTTGTCCGGCTCGTCACAAGTTACGGTCAGTTCTTTCCGTGGAAGTTTTTGGACAGCACGTTCTTCATCCGCGGAACAGCGGGAACCATACAAACATACGGCGGCAAACAACTTCCCATATACGAGAAGTTTTTCGTCGGAGGCATTGATTCGGTTCGGGGTTTCAAGTACGGGTACGCAGGTCCTCTGGACATAGAGGGCGAACCTATCGGAGGGAAGAACCAACTCTTCTTCAACGGAGAATGGATATTCCCTATCTTTAAGCCGGCGGGCATCAAAGGTGTCTTGTTCTACGATATTGGCGCAGCTTCAGACAACAACGACGTATTCGCCTTCACCGGACTGAGACATGCGGCAGGGGCGGGAATACGTTGGCAGTCGCCGATGGGCCCGATCCGAATCGAATTCGGGTTTAATCTCTTCCCGAAAAAGGGTGAACGGACCAGCGTCTTTGATTTCACCATGGGTACACAATATTAACCAGGAGGCAGCATGAAAAGACTCGCATGTTTGATGGTATTCGTATGTTTTTTTTGCCTTCCCTTTGCGCTGAAAGCAGAGACACCTTCGATCGTCTTTGTCGACCTTCAGAAGGTCATGCTTGAATCGGAAAAAGGGAAGGAAGCAAAAAGACTTCTTACTGACGAAGCAAATAAGATCAAAAAGAATCTCGACATAAAGCAGGCTGAAATCCAGAAGATGAAAGACGCCCTTGAGAAACAGACCGCAACAATCACCCCTGAAGCCCGTGCTGACAAGGAAAAGCAGTATCAGGCAAAGCTGAAGGATTATCAGAGAATCGTCAATGATTCTCAGGCAGAACTCCAGCAGAAGGACATGGAATTTACACAGAAAATTCTCAAAGAAGTTGAAGAGATCGTGAGAGCTGTTGCGGCAAAAGAGAAATATACGATGATTATTGAAAAAAACCAGGGAGGAATACTCTTTGGTGCCCCCTCAATCGACATTACGGCAAAGATCATCACCGCTTTCAATGAAACAGGAAAGAGACCTGCTGCTGCACCGGCGAAACGATGATAAATCTTGGAAAAATAGCGGAGATCACCGGGGGGCACCTACATGGTGCCCCTGATGTTACTATATCCGGCGTAGCCTCCCTGGAAACAGCAACAGCGGAACAGATCACATTTCTCTCATCACAGAAATTCATGAAACAACTCGAAGCATCTCAGGCAGCCGCATGTATCGTTCCCAACGAGCTTGACCTGTCGTACTTTACAGGCCGGAATGTGATCACCGTGGCAAATCCTCTCCTCGCCTTTGCAAAGACAGTGGCTCTTTTTGCCCGACCGACACCCGTGGCCCCGGGCATCCACCGTGAGGCCGTCGTCTCGCCCAGCGCCGTCGTGTCCCCTTCGGCGTCAATCGGTGCTTTGACGGTCATCGGAGATAATGTCGTCATCGGAGATAATGTCGTCATTTATCCCCGTGTCTTCGTCGGCAACAGCGTAAACATCGGCGACGAGTCTATCATCCACCCGAATGTAACCCTCTGTCATGGCGTTCAGATTGGCAGGCGGGTCATCATCAATCCCGGGGCAGTGATCGGAGGTGACGGGTTCGGATATGTGTGGGACGGGGAAAAGCACTTCAAAATACCTCAGATCGGTACCGTGGTCCTTGAAGACGATGTTGAGATCGGGGCAAATACCACGATAGACAGGGCGTCGCTCGGGACCACATTGATAAAAAAGGGAACGAAAATCGATAACCTCGTCCAGGTTGCCCATAACGTCACCATCGGGGAGCATTCGATTATTATATCCCAGGTAGGCATAGCCGGCTCGGCACAGATCGGATCTCACGTCATCCTCGCCGGACAGGCAGGAGTCAGAGACCATATAAAGATTGGCAACAATGTCCAGGCCGGAGGGCAGACAGGCATCACCAAGAGCGTACCTGACAACAGGAGACTTATGGGTACGCCTCATCTCGATCTCATCGAGTGGGCCGAACTCCAGGTCTATCTCAAGCGACTGCCAAAACTTTTTAAGAAAGTTACAGACCTTGAAAAACGGTTGAATGCGGAGGATACACATGATTGACATTCAGGAGATTCTCGCCCTTCTGCCCCATCGCTACCCATTTCTCCTTGTAGACCGCGTTGTAGAGGTTGAGCCGGGGAAGCGGGTAGTCGGCATAAAAAATGTTACAGTTAACGAACCGTTCTTTGCAGGCCACTTTCCTGGCAGGCCCATCATGCCCGGCGTACTGATCGTTGAGGCACTGGCTCAGACGGGGGGAGTACTCGCATTCACTACCCTCGAAGAAAAGAGTGGCTCGGTTTTCTTCACCGGCATTGATGAAGCCCGTTTCAGAAAACCGGTTATTCCCGGGGATCAACTCAGACTGGTCGTTGAAGTCCTGAGACACCGGAAAGAGATATGGGTCTTTTCAGGAAAAGCTTACGTAGACGACGATATCGTCGCCGAAGCCCGGATCATGGCTATGCTGAAAAAGGAGTAAAACGGGAGATGATACACGAAACCGCCATTATACATAAGACTGCTCAGATAGACGACAGTGTCACTATAGGCCCCTTCTGTATTGTCGGAGAAAAGGCTCGTATCCGGAAAGGAACAACCCTCATCGGCCATGTAGTCGTCGACGGGAAGACAGACATTGGTGAAAACTGCACCATAAGTCCCTTTGCATCAATCGGAGGCCCGCCTCAGGACACCACGTACAGAGACGAGGAAACGGAAGTCGTCATAGGGAACAACAACATCATAAAGGAATACGTTACCATCAACAGGGGTACCCCTGGCGGCGGCGGACTGACAAAGATCGGCGAGAATAATTTTATAATGGCCTATGTTCATGTTGCCCATGACTGCAAGGTGGGGAACAATGTGATTATGGCCAACTGTGCCACACTCGCAGGCCATGTCCACGTCGATGATCACGCCATCCTCGCAGGGCTCTGCGCGGTACACCAGTTTTGCCGTATCGGCAAATACAGCTTCATCAGCGGGATCACGGGAGTACCGAAGGATGTTCCTCCCTTCATGATTGCCGCAGGAAGCAGGGCCAAACTTTACGGCCTCAATGTGGTCGGGCTTGAACGGCGCGGGTTTTCCCGGGACGATGTCAGTCAGCTCAAAAAGGCCTACAGGATCCTTTTCCGGTCATCCCTCCCTCTGAATACATCGCTCCGGGTTATCCAGGAGGAGCTTTCAGGTCCCCACATCGATGAACTCACAGCCTTCATACGGTCTTCCAAGAGGGGCATATGCCGGTAAAAATCGCTCTCGTCGGCGCAGGCCACATGGGCCGGATTCATCTGGGCAAACTGGTGAACATGGCCGATGTAGATATCATCGGGGTTATAGACAGCGATCCATCAATGCGGGATCTCGTCGCGGCGACATACGGCGTGCCGTGCTTCCCGGACACTGAGAATCTTCCCGGTCATCCCGACGGGGTCATCATTGCCACACCTACGGACACACATCACCATTACGGAGACCTCTTCCTTCGACAGGGAACCCATGTCTTTTGTGAAAAACCCCTTGCCTCATCACCGGAGGAAGCTGAACACCTCGTATCTGAAGCAAAAGAACGGGGGCTTACCCTCCAGGTTGGTCATCTGGAGAGGTTCAACCCGGCATTCGCCCAGGGCCTCGGTCTCATCGAAAGGCCTCTCCTCATCGAAGCTCACCGGCTGAGTTCATTCACCGGCCGGTCCGTTGATATCGACGTTGTTTTTGATCTGATGATCCACGATCTCGATCTCGTGCTCAGCCTTGCAGGATCGCCGGTCCGGGAAATACGGGGACAAGGTCTGCCCTTCCTTATCGACAAACTGGATGCGGCAACGGTCCGGTTGGCGTTTGAAAACGGTTGTGTGGCAAATATCAGCGCAAGCAGGATCTCCGTAAAGAAAGAGAGGAGCATAACGGTATTTGAAAAGGACCGGTATCTTTTCATGGATCTTTTGAACTGTTCTCTTACGGTCTGTACAAAGGACCAGGAGAAGGGCATTGAAACCAAGGAGACGTTTCTTTCGAGAACTGATGCTGTAGAATCAGAACTGGCCGAATTCATCTCGGCTATCCGAAACGGAACACTACCGACCGTGTCCGGCGAGGATGGGCTAAAAGCCGTTATCGTCGCCAATGACATCACTGACCATATTGCTAAACACAGATACTCCTGATCACCACCGTTTCCCCATCGTCATCAGCACGGGAGAGTTTTCCGGCGAGATTCACGCCACTCCTCTGGTCAAAGCACTTATGAACCGTCTTCCGTCACTTCAGTTTTCCGGAATGGGCAGCACCATGCTCGCCGGACAGGGTGTCCGTGTTGTCTGCGATTACCGGGCAATCTCGGTGACAGGATTAACGGAAGTCGTGAAAAAAATAGGGCCGATCTTCTCATCGCTGCAGCGGATGAAAGAAGAGATCGCCCAAACAAAACCCCTTCTGCTGATCCTTGTCGATTTTCCCGGATTCAATCTCAGACTCGCCCGATTCGCCCGGAGACAAGGCATCCCCGTCGTCTACTTCATTCCCCCCCAGATCTGGGCATGGAGAGAAAAACGTGTCCGCCACATTGCCAGCACCGTTGACCGGGTCATCTCCATCCTTCCATTTGAAGAACCATTTTACCGGAAGCATGGCGTTGATTCGGTCTACGTCGGTCATCCTTTTGCGGCAACAGTCAGGCCAACGATGGAGAGGGAGCGCTTTTTCGAAACGGTCTCCATTCCTCCTTCCGGCACGACGGTAACCCTTATGCCTGGAAGCAGGCGAAACGAAGTGATGCGTCATATGCCGGTACTCATGGAAATCGTCGACATTCTCTCACGAATCCGTAGCGACATCTCCTTTGTCATCCCCCTCGCCGACACCATAGACCAGGAAGTGATCGATCAATTTATCCGGTCCCGTCCCAATGTGAAGACAGCCCGTTCCATCGCCCATGACGCACTGGCTTACAGCAACGCAGCGGTCGTCACATCGGGAAGCGCTACTCTGGAAGCAGCTATTCTCGGCGTTCCAACGGCGGTCATCTACAGGATTTCAAAACTTTCGTTCGCTCTGGCGAAATGTCTGGTCACAGTTTCCTATGTAAGTCTCCCAAACCTTATCGCCGGAACAGAGGTCTTCCCCGAATATATTCAGACGATCAACCCCCAAATAATTGCGGAAAAGGTCAACGATATGATAAAAGATGGGAGAACAGCCATCGAAAAGGAAATAACCCTGATCCGGGCGTCACTCGGAGGATACGATTCGTACGAACGGGCCGCTCAGGTCGTTGTTGACATGTTAGAGCAAAAATATGGCACTCTATCTTAGACTACTGACATTTCTCAAGCCCTATTGGGTCCGTCTCCTCATGGCCATGGGATTTATGTCCCTCGTGGCGGCAACTAACGGACTCACGGCATATATCGTGAAGCCTGTGCTCGATGATATCTTTTTTGAGAAAAATGCGGCAAAGCTCTATATCATCCCCCTCGGTGTCCTCACGCTCTATGTTGCAAAGGGTGTCTTCGACTATTTCCAGGCATATTTCATGGGTTTTGTCGGTCAGAAGGTCGTCACAGACATCAGAAATCTCCTCTTTAAAAGTCTTCAGAAACAGCCGCTCTCCTATTTCGACAAAACACCAACGGGCGCCAGCATTTCGAGAATCACCAATGACACGATGCTGATCCAGGCCGCTGTTTCTGATGCTTTTACAGCCATTCTCAAGGATATTTTCACGATCATAGGTCTGGTCTTTGTCGTCCTCTACCGTGACTGGAAACTTGCACTCATCGCCTTTATTGTGCTCCCCTTCGCCACTTACCCGATTATCTCCTTCGGTCGCAGGCTTCGCAGAGTGAGCACGAAGACACAGAAAGCCATGGCAGGCATCACAAGTTTTCTTCATGAAACGATTACCGGCCAGAGAATCGTGAAGGCCTTTTCCATGGAAGATTACGAGAACAAACGGTTTCAGGCTGAGAACGAGACGCTCTTTCGGATCATCCTCAAACGTTACAAAATCAGGGCCCTCTCGTCACCAATCATGGAAGCCCTGGGTGGCGTTGCCATGGCGGTCATCATCTGGTACGGCGGTAAAGAAGTCATAGCCGGCAATTCGACACCTGGCAACTTCTTTTCTTTCACCGCTGCACTCATCATGCTTTATGAGCCGATCAAGAGACTCAATAAAGAAAACCACAACATTCAGCAGGGCCTTGCAGCAAGCCAGCGCGTCTTTGAAGTCATCGACAGGGAACCGGAAGTCCGTGACCGGGAGGGCGCCATAAAGCTCGAAAAGGTCGAAGGGTCAGTATCTCTTCGAAATGTCTACTTTAAGTACGACGACAAAATGATACTGAAAAACATCAATCTTTTCATCGAAAAAAAGGAAGTCGTCGCTGTCGTTGGGGCAAGCGGGGTCGGGAAGAGTACACTCATCAATCTCCTTCCCCGATTCTACGACGTTACCCAGGGATCTATCGAGATAGACGGCAAAGATATCAGAGATCTTTCCCTCGTAACCCTTCGTCAGAATATCGCCCTCGTCACACAAGACGTAATTCTTTTCAATGATACGATCGGCAACAACATTTCCTATGGCGTTGATCTGGACATGAAAAAGGTAGAGGCAGCGGCAGCCATGGCCTACGCACATGATTTCATCATGAACCTGCCGAAGGGCTATGATACCATGGCCGGCGAAAAGGGTGTCCGTCTTTCAGGAGGCCAGAAACAGCGCATCGCCATAGCCCGGGCACTTTATAAAGATGCCCCCATACTGGTGCTCGATGAAGCCACGAGTTCTCTCGACACGGCATCAGAGATTGAAGTACAAAAGGCATTTGAGAACCTCATGAAAGGACGAACCACGATCGTTATCGCCCACAGGCTTTCAACCATCATGAATGCCCACAGGATCATCGTTCTCGACAAGGGCACGATCGTCGAAGAAGGAACGCACCATGACCTTCTTGAAAAAAAGGGACACTACAAGAGGCTCTATGATCTTCAGTTCGCCAGGACAAGCCAACGAAAGGTAATCAAAATGGACAGGAGGTCCTGAAGTGCTGAAAGAGATTAAATATACCCTGCTTCTCACAATTGTTCCTCCCCTGGTGGCATCAATCCTCTGGTGCATCAGACTTACCTGCCGGATTGAACACATAGGTAAGGAAGAGGCCCTCAGGGGCCGGGGAGAGAAAAGGAATTTCATCTGCTGCTTCTGGCACGGAAGGCTTCTCATGATGTCCTTTGCCTACGAAGGGACCGTAGCAGACAGAAAGGTCCTCGTCAGCAGACACAGGGACGGTGAGTTCATCACACGGATTATCCGGTATTTCGGTATTGGATCGATCCGCGGCTCACACAGGAAGGAAGGGAGCGTGTCGGGCGTGAGAGAGATCATTCGCGATCTGAAGAAGGGCGTCACTGTTGCCATCACCCCTGATGGTCCGAAGGGACCGCGGTACCGTGTAAAGGAAGGCATCATCGAACTGGCCAGGGCCACCGGAGACGTTATCCTCCCTGTTACGTACAGCGCGAGTAAAAAAAAACGTTTTCTTCCTGGGATCGCTTCATAGTTCCCCTCCCCTTCTCCCGTGTTCTTTTTGTTTGGGGGAAGCCTCTTTCCGTTCCGAGAACCGCCGGACCGGATGAGATAGAAGATTTTCGAGTTCTCCTCGAACAAACTCTGACTGAAATCACCGAAAGGGCTGACGTTCTCTCAGGCGGAACATAATGTACACCTTTCTCCTCTACATCGTCCTCCCCTTCTTCGTGGTCATCGCTCTATCACGAAAGAAGCTGAGGAAGAATCTCTTCGAACGATTCTTCCCTCCCTCTGGATTCAGGGAGAATAAAAAAGCTCTCTGGATTCATGCAGCGAGCGTCGGAGAAGCCGTTATCGCCCAAGCCCTCATCGATTGTCTCAGACAGAAAGGTCTTAGCGGTCCCTTTGTTGTCACCACCAACACATTTTATACAAAAGACCTCCTTCAAAAGAAGGACAGGGAAATTTCCGTTTACTCAATGCCTTTTGACCTTCCCTTCTCCCTCCGGCGGTTTCTTAAAGAGGGCATTCCGGGAATACTGATTATCGTTGAAACCGAACTATGGCCGAACATGGTGAAAGAAGCACGGCGACGGGGCATACCAACGGTCATCGTAAACGGCCGTATCTCTGACTCATCCTTTCCCGGTTACCGTCGTTTCTCGTTTTTTTTCCGGAGAATCCTGGACAACGTAGATCTCGTTCTTGCCCAGTCACAGGAAGCAGCCCGTCGATTCATTTCCATCGGGGCAAAGGAAGACCGTGTCATAACGACAGGAAATATCAAATACTATCGAACCCTGCCCGAGACCGCTGAGAACAAATCCAGAGACAACGTCATCACATTCGGCAGTATCCGGGAAAAGGAAGTGGACGATATTGCCGATACCATTCAGGAGATTGGCAGGAGATTCCCGTCGATTCACGTCTATGTCGCCCCCCGTCATCTCGAAACGGTGAGCGCCCTGGAAAAGTCTTTCACGGCGCGATCGGTGCGGTCACTCAGATTGACCACAGCCCGGTCGCAGGGAGTAGTCGAAGAATCGGTCATCATCGTCGACACCATGGGAGAATTGATGGATTTTTATGGAGCCAGCTCCCTTGCCTTTGTCGGAGGAAGTCTCGCTCCTTACGGTGGACATAACATTCTCGAACCCCTTTTCTTCGGTACACCTGTCATTTTCGGACCATCTATGGAGAATTTCCGGGATATTGCCGACATGGTGACCGAAAGTGGCGCAGGAATCACCGTTCAGAACAGCACTGAACTCGTTGATGCGATCGCCCTGCTTCTTGCCGATCGGAACCAGTTGGCACAGATGGCAAGAAAGGGTCTGGAGATCGTAAGAACACAGAATTATCAGATGGAACGGACAGCACAGGAGATAATCGGCCTGTACAGACAATCGCAGCGACAGGCACGGAGGCACTAATGGATCCATTTTCCAGGCTCGTTGGTCTCATGGACCAGCTCCGGGGGGAAAACGGCTGTGAGTGGGACAAAAAACAGACCGTCGATTCCTTCGGAACCTTTCTCGTCGAAGAGGTCTATGAAGTTATCGATGCGATAGAAAAGAAAGACTACAAGGCGCTGCAGGAGGAACTGGGCGACCTGCTCTTTCATATCGTCTTCATCTCGAGGATATGCAAGGAGGGAGGCTGTTTTGATATTGACGACGTCATCACAGAGGTATCAGACAAGATGGAGTACCGCCACCCCCATGTCTTTTCCCGTGACATCACCGATACACGGCCCCTGGAGATCCGCTGGGAAGAGCTCAAGCGAAACGAAAAAGATGATTACACTCCCGTTTCAGGCCTTCCGAAATCGTTGCCGGCCCTTCTCCGGGCCTACCTTATATCAAAGAGGGCAGCGAGGGTCGGTTTTGATTGGGTCGACATGGACGGTGTTTATGATAAGGTCGACGAGGAACTGAGGGAACTGAAAGAAGCCGAAGCCTCACGTGATACGGCGGCTATTCAGGAAGAAATCGGCGACCTATTGTTCACCATCGTGAACATATCCCGCTTCCACCACATTGACCCGGAAGATGCACTTCGAAAGACAAACGAGAAGTTCATTCGGCGGTTCGGCCATATCGAAAGGAATCTTGGCGACAGTCACTCGTCACAGAACCTTTCATTGTCTGCCATGGAAAAACTGTGGAATGAAGCGAAGGATATGGAAAAAAAGGGGGGCTAAACCCCCTTTCTCAATCGCCGGTATACATAATAACCCAGGGATCCTCTGCGAA
>CAYQXL010000002.1:13230-80219 GCA_964421445.1 uncultured Pseudomonadota bacterium | reverse complement strand
ATAATAACCCAGGGATCCTCTGCGAAAAAAAAGGGGGGGTAAACCCCCTTTCTCAATCGCCGGTATACATAATAACCCAGGGATCCTCTGCGAAAAAAAAGGGGGGGTAAACCCCCTTTCTCAGTCTGCTTTCATAACGTCTGATGCCTGGGGGCCCTTTGGGCCCTTTACTATATCAAACTCGACTTTTTCTCCGGTTTTCAGAGTTTTAAACCCATCCTGTTTTATTGCCGAATAATGAACAAAAACATCTTCCCCGTTTTCCTGCTCAATAAACCCATACCCCTTGGAATCATTAAACCATTTTACCTTACCTACTGGCATGCTACAAAGCTCCTTTCATGATTTTTGTGGTGTACTGTGTGAAGGTATATTATTCTGTAGAACTATGGGTGTCAAGGGAAATCGTGTGATAACCAGGAAAACGGGTGGCCACCGGTTGAGAGCATTTGAATATCCTGTCAATACTACGTATAATGACCGGATCATAATGAAATCACAGACATTTCTTACCATATCGATGGAGTGAATCATGGGGAAAGTTTACCTTGTCGGAGCAGGCCCGGGCGATCCGGGACTCATCACAGTCAAAGGACATAAGCTCATTCGCGAAGCGGATGTCATTATTTACGATCACCTTGCCAACGACAGATTTCTCGATGAGGCAGAAAGAGAGACAGAATGTATCTACGTCGGAAAACAGGGTTCACGTCATGCCATGAGCCAGGACGACATCAACAGGCTCATCCTGTCCAAGGCAAAGACCGCTCACACCATTGTACGACTGAAGGGGGGTGATCCCTTCATTTTCGGCAGGGGGGGAGAAGAAGCGGAGGTTCTTGCCGCTGAAGGAATTGAGTTCGAAATCGTCCCGGGCATTACATCTGCCATAGCTGTTCCCGCCTATGCAGGGATACCGTTGACCCACAGGGACTTTGCCTCATCGGTGGCGTTCATCACAGGCCACGAAGACGAGAACAAGACAACGTCATCACTCCAGTGGGACAAGCTTGCCGGAGGACCGGACACACTCGTATTCCTGATGGGCGTGGGAAACCTCCGGTCAATAACCGAGCGGCTCATAGGTTTCGGAAAAGATCCCCAAACGCCTGCTGCCGTCATCCAGTGGGGAACGTTGCCTCAACAACGGACCGTTGTCGGAAGACTCGATACGATTGCAGATGAAGCAGAGAATCAGAGGATCTCTCCTCCCGGTATCATCGTAGTAGGCGACGTGGTCATGCTGCGATCACGGCTGGCATGGTACGAACAAAAACCCCTCTTTGGCAAGAGAATCGCCATAACACGACCCCGTTCCCAGTCAGTGAAACTGGCCGAGATGCTCGGAGCAAGAGGCGCTAGGATCTTCTATCTTCCTACGATCGAGATCACGGCCCTCACCCCCAATACACTGTTTACCGATGCTATCGACAATCTTCACACTTTCAACGGCGTGATTTTTACCAGCGTCAACGCCGTCCGTCTCTTTTTTGATGAACTTGCACGATGCCGGAAGGATGCCAGGGCCTGTGCCGGGCTTCGGATCATTGCCATAGGACCAGCCACGGAAGCGTTGCTCCGCACCAGGGGCATCGTGGCCGACATCGTCCCTTCCCGCTATACCTCTGAAGGGATTATCGATGCCCTTCGCGGAGCCGACCTCAGCAATAAGCGGTTTCTTCTCCCCCGGGCTCAGGAAGGAAGGGATATACTACCTCGGTACATACAAGAAAACGGCGGTACCTGCGCCGTTGTCCCCCTCTACCGGACAGAAGGCGCACAAAAAGTACCGCTAACCGGCGATGACTTTGATCTGATCACCTTTACGAGTTCATCTACAGTAACACACTTTGTCACCCTTTACGGACTACCTGTTCTTCAGGACAAGATCATTGCATCCATCGGTCCCGTCACATCGGAAACAGTAGCACGTCTCGTCCGCCCCCCTGATATCGAAGCCGCACAGAGTGACATACCAGGCCTTGTCGATGCCATCGACCACTACTACTCGTCCCGTTAAAAAAACGATACAAAGAGCGGGGATCGCCGCCTTTGCAAACCTGTTGTCGTCTCTAGGAACAAAGACCCGAGACCAATCCTGTCGTTGATCCGCCCGGATAGGCGACCTTCACGGCCAGCAGCCCTCCCGATCCCCTTCGTTAATTGGCCTCCTTTCCTGCCCCCCTGTCAGCAGATGGTTCTGCCGGCCTGTCGGAGGAAATCAGAACTGTACTGGGCAGAAAGGCCTGGCCTATCGTCGACGACCACAACCACGTCCGAAAATCGTCGTCCGGGCTCACCGATATCGACTTTCCATCAACGTCAGGACTCACATCCCGGATCGTAGCAGTCACGGCGCCCCTCTCGTCAACCTTGAAGGAAGCGTGCCTGTTCAGAGAACGTATTTTGTATCTCACCTGTATGGCGTCACCATCCAGAGCCGGATCTATCCGTCTGTTCCGGAGAAAATAGTCATTGACAGCATCTTTAACCTGAACCAGGGACTCGATCACCTGCGACAGTCTCCGTCTTATATTTCCGTCGTCGGCCGGTCCGTTGTTCACCCTGATTTTGTCCACTGTGCGGCGGATCTCCCTGTGACGGCCAATCTCACCAAGAGCAAGATTCTTTTCATTTTCGTCCCGCACCGTCCCCGTCGCTGTTGCAGTCCAGCTTCCATCGACCTGTACAGTCACAGCCAGTCCCTTCACACGA
The DNA here is from genome assembly GCA_964421445.1 of uncultured Pseudomonadota bacterium. GTDB lineage: Bacteria > Desulfobacterota > Syntrophorhabdia > Syntrophorhabdales > CAYQXL01 > CAYQXL01. The sequence goes on along the minus strand of CAYQXL010000002.1, from coordinate 77,504 downwards.
AGGCCAGCGTTCACGGTCTGCATCACGTTTTCAGGCCTTGCAAAAAAATCCAGCTGAAAAAGGAAGAGAACGGTGCAACCTGAGACCACAATCGTTGCCGCAAGGATCAGTGCCCACACGTTCCCCCTCTTTCTTTTTGCTCCCCCGGATTGATCCTCCACCGGCCTCATTCGGGCCGACCGGTCTCCCTCTCCCTTCTGAGCCCCAACGTCTGTTTCGGCGGAACAGGCCGGTTCGCGGAGGTCAGTAACCAAGAGTTCCCCATCCCTCGCACAAAATATTGAGCCCGGCGGATAGGAAAGCCCACACCGGCGACAGACAGCGACAACCTCTACATCGCATTTCTTTCCGCATCGCAGACAGAATCGGTCTCCGTCACCAATGTGCGCTCCGCATTCCCGGCAGATCATACCTTTTTTTCACCATCCTCAGATTCTCATGTAACGGACACCCCATTTATTGGCCCCACCATAAGATCTTCTGATTCTATCAGATAGACGAAAAAAGATCACCACGGATACCACCCTTTTTCTGCAGGGACAACGCTTGAGGCCGGGCCAGACAAAAAGCAAAGGCAGACGGCAAAAACATTTTGACAGACCCTGAAGACAGTGCTACAATTCACCATATCGTAACATCACAGACAACCTATGAATGACATCGTTCGATTTGGCGTTTCACTTGATCGGGACCTTCTTGATAAATTCGACGTTCTTATCAGGAACAGACGGTATACAAACCGGTCCGAGGCCATACGTGACCTCATTCGCCAACAGCTCGTGACGGAAGAATGGAAGGAAAACAAAGAGATCGCCGGTGCCATCATGCTCATGTATGACCACCACAAGAGGGAACTCCTCACAAAGATCATGGATACACAGCATGATTTTCAGCGTATCATCGTGTCAACCCAGCATATTCATCTCGATCATCACAATTGCCTCGAAATCATTGCGGTCAAGGGAAGTTCGAACGATGTGAGAACGCTTGCCGACACCCTGAAGGCCCTGAAGGGCGTTAAGCACGGTTCATTGAGCATGTCGAGCACAGGCAGGGATCTGACATGAGAAAGTATATTTTTTTCCGTTGCCGTGCTACTTATCTATCTTTCGTGTTACCAGCGCATGGAGATCAGCGATGAACCATCCTCCGTCAGCCACGATGAACAGAAGCGCATCATGGGCATCATCGGTCCCGTACTGGGAAGAAAACGCACGATGGTATGAACTTTGGCTTGACCACAACCAGTATCACTCTCCTATCCTGAGTCTTCTTTCGTCTGTCGTCGAACCTGGCGAGCGGATAATCGACATCGGCGGCGGTGCCGGCGTTCTTGCCCTCCCTCTCGCCCAACGGGGCGCCTCGGTAACACTTCTCGAGCCCTGCAGCGCCATGAGAACGCTCTTCAAGAACCGATCATGCCATCTGCCGGCAACAGACATCACCGTCGACCACAGATCCTTCCAGGAACTCACCAACAGAATGCTCGGTCATTTTGACCGGATCATAGCGTCCAATGTCCTTCACCTTCTCCCTGACGGATTCTATCCCTCCCTGGGCAGAATTTTCGCATTCCGGCCGAAGACCACTGTTCTTGTCACTGAGTGGCCAGAGGAAAATCTTGCACCCTTTTCCCGTTCTTTCGGATATTACCTGACGTCACATCTTTCCTACACAACACGAAGTTCATGGGCATACCACAGCCTTGACGAAGCCTCTGACCATCACCATTTTCGCCTCCGTTCGGGAGTCCCGGAGGACCGGCAATGCTTTCTCGACCGCCTCACAGAGACTGACGGCCATCTCTGGCTTCACGACAGGGCAACCGTCCACATGTATATTATGAAGAGGAAGGATAATGACGCCTGAAGCAAACCCCCGGCAGATCAGCTGTATCGGCTTCGCCTTTTTCTTTCTGTTCACTCTAATCACCATGATTCCCGCCCCGGCAATGGGCCAGGATGCAGCGACGCCTTCAGGGGTTGAGACAGTCCATCTCGACGATATACTGATCACCGGCACACCGCTCAAAGACAGCACCGAGACACCCAATATGACCTCGGTCATTCCCTCTGCCCTCCTTCAGGGTATCGGGACGACTCTCGATTCTGCAGTAAAACGTCAGCCAGGCATAGACGTCCAGAGACAGCAGGAGGTCGGTGGCGCCCTCGACGATGAATCGATAAAAATCCGGGGGTTCGGAGCCCGACGGATTCAGGTTGCCATCGACGGAAGACCCCTCAACACGCCAGGAACAGCGGGAGGCTACTTCGTCGACTGGACGATGATCCCTCTGTCGAACGTCGAACGGATCGACATAATCAAAGGTGTCTCCGATCCTCGCTACGGTAATACGCTGGGCGGTGTCATCGACCTTCGTACCAAAAGACCTGGTACACTTCCCGATACACAGGTTCAGGCTTCCATGGGGAGCTATGGCTCGAAGATGGCAGACTTCTTTCATGGGTGGAAGCCGAACCAGTTCGAGTATTCCATAAGCGGAGGATATGCCGAGAGCAACGGGTATCTTCTCAACGGCGATTTCACTATCAAAAACATGAATCTGCACCTTGGCCTGGATCTGCCGTGGGACGGCAGGATCAGAGGTGATATCCAGTACGTTGATGTGAGAAAAGGATTTATCGTAAACAACCGGTGGAGCAAAAACTACGACTCACCCTTCTATGAATTACCGAAAATACGGCGATATCCCGCCTCCGACGGTGAATTCATGTATGGAGGCATGGGGGCCTATCCTGAAACAGGAAGCTGGTGGAAACGGGAGAGATTCAACATTACCGTCGGATACGAACAATCCCTTGAAAAGGGAACCCTCGATGTCCGGTTCTGGCAAAACCATGCGGACAGGGAGGCATTCAATACGAGGACAAGTCTCAACCGGGTCTTTCACAAAGAATTTTACGATGATCGCTCCTATGGTGCCGATTCCAATTTCACATATGACTTCGGCAGCCATAAGCTGAGGACGGGTATTGAATATATTATTCTGAAGGATGACGGAGACAGGAATCTGTCAGGAGACTATCGCCCCTCGTTCCGAAACGGCAACTACGTCCATTCTGCAAACACCGGAGTCTATCTGATTGATGATATCTCTTTTGTCAACAAAACCGTGACCCTCACCCCCGGCCTGAGGTACACGTCATTCGAGGGAAAACCAGGATCAGCAGGCCGGGCCGAGGGCATTCCCTCCGATTCGTTCAGCGGTATCGCACCGTCCCTGAAGATAACCTATGCCCCGAGAGAGAACAGCCTCGTCTATGCCAGCATCGCACGGGCCCTGAGGGTCCCCACCCTTCCTGAGTACTACTGGCATTATTCTCCTGACGCAGGTGTCTACACAGGCAATCTGCCCTTCAAGAAAGAGGATGGTCTCATCATCCAGGGAGGTTGGAAACAGATCTTCCCGACACAGACAAAGATCGAAGTCTCCCCTTACTATTATGACATCAAGAATTATATCCAGTTCGACCTGATCAACTTCGTGTCGTATAACATCAACCGGGCCCGGATCTACGGATGCGAATTCGGGATCAGCCAGCAACTCTCCGATTCATTTTCTCTCTTCGCCAATTACACTTTTCAGAAGAGCAAAACCGACGGCGACCCCTTTGTCGCCCGGTTCGTCAACCCGGCAGACAGGGATTTCAATGAGATTCCGGGCCTCCCTGAACACAAGGTGAACGTCGGGCTTCAGTACAAAGGCCCCCGCCGGGAAAAGATCACCCTTTACATGACCGCAGTCTCCGACCAAAAGGTGATATATAACAACAATATACTTTACGACGACAACCTCTTCGTCAGGACGCAGAAAGGCTGGGCTACCTTCGACATCGAGGCGTCCTATCCGGTGGCAAAGAAAATCGATCTGACAGGCTACGTGTACAACATTCTCAACGCTCAATACCAGGAGCGTTTCGGCTACCAGGCTGCAGGAACCAATTTTGGTATCGGCATAAAGGCGGCCTTCTGAGAGATCCGGCCAGGCAGAAAATCCTGTACCCCCTCCTTGCAGGGGTGTTCGCAGTTCTCGTGCTTTTCGCACTGGCCCTGTCGTGTGCCAGGGAGACGCCTGGACGAACCTCCAAAACACTCATCGTGGCCCTCCCTTCTGAGCCGAACCGCCTCAACCCCCTCTTTCTTTCAGATTTGACATCATTCATCGTCAGCGGACTGATCTTCCCCGGTTTGACCCGTCTCGACGACGATCTGACGATCAAAGGGGATCTGGCCTCGTCCTGGAAGATCGCCCACGGAGGCAGGCAGGTTACCTTCCATCTCCGGCAAAACGTCCGATGGCATGACGGGACCCCTTTCACAGCAAAGGACGTTCTCTTTACGGTGGAGAAACTCCTTTCCCCTGACATCCCTTCACCGCTGAAGTCTCAGTTCGAAAAGATCCTGTCGATCGACGCACCTGACCCCTATACGGTCCGGATAAAATATTCGGAACCCTACGGGTCCCTCCTCACATCGTGGACTATGGGCATTCTCCCTGAACATCATTTCCGGCACCAAAACGTTACAGATCCCTCCTTCGACCGCAAACCCGTGGGAACAGGCCCCTATATACTAAAAGAATGGAAGGGAGGTGAAAAGATCATTCTTAAAGCCAACCCCGCCTATTTCGGTGGACAGCCGCCGATGGAAACGATCATTCTCACCGTCATACCTGATCCGTCGGCACGGCTCTTCGCATTCAGAAAGAGGATCGTCGACCTGACCGAGACAGCCCCGGCTCAGCTCGGCTCCCTTCCAACCCGGTTATCCGAGGGACAGGACATACAGATACTGATTGCTCCGTCGATGCGCTATGGTTCCCTTGCTTTCAATCTTGCCGACGAGAGGTTTCGCGATTCACGGGTCCGGAAAGCCATCAGTCACGCCATAGACAGGGCAGCCCTGATTGAGGCTGTTTTCGCGACCTACGGACATCCGTCAACAGGACCCTATCCACCCGTTTCCCCCTATGCAGACGATCGGATAAGAAGCGACCGGTACGACATCAGGGAGGCAACGGACCTTCTCGCCGAAGCAGGCTGGACTAAAGGCCCCTCTGCCATCCTTCAGAAAAATGGCCGGCCTTTTTCTTTCACGGTCACGATAAACGCCGAACAGACAGAAAATCTTCAGGCAGCTCAGATTATTCAGGCCAGTCTGAAAAACGTGGGCATCACGGTAACGATCAGACAGGTCGAATGGCAGACGTTCCGTCACAGCATCATTACGTCCCGTGATTTTGAAGCGGTCCTTATATCACGGGCTTATCTCTGGGATCCTGACATCTATGAACTCTGGCATTCGAGCAAGGTTGGTGAAGGAGACTGGAACATCACCTCCTATCGCAACCGCCATGTCGATCTGCTTCTCGAAAAAGGAAGGAGGACAATCAACGAGCAGGAGAGACGGCACATCTACAGAGAGGTCCACAGGCGTATCTCCTCTGATCGCCCTGTCATTTTTCTTTACAATGCCGACGGCATATTTCTCGCACCGTCCAACCTCAACACGCCCGGCCCATCCCCCCTTGGCATATTCCACAATCTCTACCGCTGCTCCTGGAAATCCTGACAGACGGCATACCTGGATCGTTTCATTCGTTTTACCCCTTCCTCTTCGGATCGGGTCATGGATCATCCTGTCTCTGCCTTCCCGGGGGACTTGACGTCCACCGGCTCCTTCTATGCACGGTATAAACAGAAATCATCTCTGTTTACCACGTATCGCGGTGGTTCGCCCGATTCGGAGCCATCACCGAAATCTATTGCAGATATGATCACGTTTATAAAATAAGGATGCTTACAACAATCTACTCTGAAGGGCTGATCACACCGAGAATGGCCCGTCTCATCAGGCGGGAAAGAGGAACTGGTTTCGTCCGGTTTCCCGGTCGGGGCGATGTGACCAGCAAGGATGTTGAGAAGAGAGTCGGTCTTATCTTTTCCGGGAAAACGAATCTTGCCTTTACGGCTCTATAAGGAGAACCTGGAGATCCATGACATTCGTTCCCGTCGGTCCGGTCATGAAAAGCCCTCCAACAGCCTTGAAAAATGTATATGAATCATTGTTCTTCAGGTATTTCACCGGATCGACACCCCAATTTGTCGGGCCCGTAAGGGTTTTTCCGTCCACCACGGCACCTGCGGCATCAGTAGGTCCGTCAGTGCCATCCGTTCCTGCCGACAGAAGCGTAATACCCTCAACACCGGCAACTTCTATGGCAAATGCAAGGGCCAGTTCCGTATTCCTTCCCCCCTTGCCATCCCCTCTGACGGTAACGGTTGTCTCCCCCCCCGAGATGAAACAGAGCCGCTTTCGGCCAAACTGAGCGACCCTTTTCAAACTCAGCGCCCTTCGGGCAAGATCCAATCCCACTGCTACCGCCTCCCCTTCAACCGCCGATGACGTGACCGTCGCTTCATAGCCCAGTTCAGCGGCCCTCATCCTCGCTGCTGACGTAGCTTTCCCATTGTTCCCCACAATGATCGTCTCCGATCTTTGAAAGAGAGAACTCTCTGGTTTCGGCGTTTCAGGGAGTCTGCCTGCCAGCCCTTCCTTCAGGACTTTGGCAACAGAGGGAGGAATCTTTTTCAGGAGATCATATTTATCGAGCACCTCGACGGCATCACTGTAAAGGCTCTCATCAGGAACAGTCGGCCCTGAACCGATCACATCGAGCCTGTCGCCGATCACGTCGGAGAGCACAAAGGAGATAAGTCTCGCAGGATGGGCTATCTCAGCAAGACGCCCCCCTTTTGCAGCAGATATGTGCTTCCTCACTGTATTGATTTCCTGTATCGATGCACCGGACTTCAAGAGGAGTTCCGTAACGCCCTGCTTGTCGGAAAGGGAAATATCATTCAACGGCGCTACGAGGAGCGCCGAAGCACCGCCGGAGATAAGGCAGACAACGAGGGTTCTATCGTCGGCATCTGCGAGAATTTCCAGAATGCGCTTTGTCGCTTCCATCCCGTTTTTGTCAGGAACGGGGTGGCCTCCCTCATAAACGTCTATACTATCAGGCAGGCCATGGTGACCGGAATAGCCGTACTTCGTCAGGACAATGCCTGACAGGGCAATGTTCTTCAGAGAATCTGCTACAGCAGCAGTCATGGAATACGCGGCCTTTCCGAAAGCCACGGAGACCACGCGTTCACATGGTGGTGTCCTTTTCGCCCGGAGATATCCTTTAATCGTATCGGTCCATGCGGCAACACATCGATAGGGATCAACAGCTTTCAATCCTGCATAATAGATCTCTTTCGCTGCCGCAGCTCCGGTGAATTCAGCCATCCACCCTCCTTTCGTTGCTAAGCCTCGATGGGCTTGAAGATAAGAACGATTCCCATTACGACAAAAACCATGGTCTCAGCAGCAGGGCCCCAGTAACGGCCAGTTATCGCCATAACAAGTCCGAGAACAAAGGCAGAAACAAACGTACCCTTGATATTTCCCAGTCCTCCCACAAGAACGACAGCAAAACTTATGAGGAGGACCATCATGCCCATATAAGGGTGCACCGACGTAATGGGTGCGTAGAGAACACCGCCTAAAGCGGCGAGACAGCTTCCTATCACAAATATGTACGAGAAATACTTGTCCACGTTGATTCCCAGGCTTCGCACACCGTCTTTGTCTTCAAGGGCCGCCACAACGATCTTTCCTACCATCGTCTTCTTAAAGAAAAGGGAGAGAGCGACAAAGATAACCAGGGCCAGGCCTATAATGATGAGCCGGTAGAGGGGCATTGTAAGAGTACCTATGGAAATATCGACACCCACCGGGTCGGAAAGAGGTATTGGTGAAGCACCCCAAATCCACTTGATGAGATCCACGCCGATCAGAACAACGGCATAGGTGGCAATAATTGCATAGTCTATCGACACTCCATAGAGTTTTCGGACAATGAACCGTTCGATCACGTAACTGAGCGGAACAACAACAGCGACGGCGATAAGGGCACTGACGAGAAAGTTATCCCTCGCCAACGGCAATGTCGTTGCGAGGAGATATGCCCCGATAGTGTAAATGAGGCCGTGAGCGAAATTCACAATTCGCATCGTGCCGAACGTGAGGGAAAGACCGATACTAATGATGTAGAGGATGGCGCCTATGGTCAAGCCGTATGCGATAGTACTTAACATGGTTATCCCTCCGCTTTCTCTGGAGCGAGATTTTTGCCTAATCTTCCGGAAAGGTAGCCCCAGACCCCGGACCTGAAACGAAACACGACGATAAGCAGGGCAAATCCGAGAAACATCTCCCACCTCGATATGTACGATGCAAGATAGTTGCTGACCACCATATAGAGGACACCGCCTATGATCGATCCATAAAGGCTTCCGGCCCCTCCGATCAGAGTGGCAAAGATTACTTCGACCGCCCTGCCGGGGTCGATGAAGCTCGGCGTGACGTATCCGTAGTTGAGAATCGAGAGAGCCCCTGCAAAAGCCGCAATGGCTGTCGAGATAATGAACGTCACCCATTTGAAATAGAATGTGTTGTAGCCAAGGAACTGAACGCGCGTTTCATTCTCCTTGATTGACTTGATCAGAACACCATAGGGTGAGGCTATGAAACGCTTCAACAGGTAGTACGTCAACAAAAGACAGAGAAGAACAAAGCCGAATATGACCGGTTTTTTTCCAAAATCAAAAAAAGCGAGTTTTGAGAAATGTGCCGACATCCCGTCCTCTCCTCCTGTCAGTTTGGAGAAGGCAACGATCACGAGGAAGGAACCTATCTGATTGAAAGCAAGATTGATGAGCGCGAAACATGCTCCTGATGTTCTGACGATAATGGGCCCTAAAATCACCCCGATGAGCGCACCTGCACCGATCCCCGCAAGAACAGCGAGAAAAGGGTTATGTGAGATATGCTCACTGAAGAGGGTGACGGCATATGCTCCTGTGCCCAGGTAGAGCATATGGCCGAAGGAGAGTCTCCCCATGAAACCATAAAGAAGGTTGAAACCGAGGACGTAAATCGAAAAAATGATAAAATCCGTTGTTCTGTTAAGCCCGAGAACAGGAAGAACAGCAAAAAAACCCGCCACGATAATCGCAATATCCAGAAAGTTTCGAACGCCGGGCTTCTTCTTCTCCGTCGTGATCACCCTGTCTTCTTTCACTATCTCCTCCTGTTGTGGCCCTTTCAGGAACCCTTTTTCCTGCCCGTTTTAGCGGTCAGGGGTACAGACATCCCCCCGGCCGCTAAAACCGTATTCCATCCGTAACTACACGAGACGTGCAAGAAAATCTTTATAGCCCATAACCTCACCAATCTTGGGAAAAATGTATTTTTCCACGTAGTTCTGCTCTTCGTCTGTATCAGTCCCTGTACAGTCGCCTATGACAATGACCCTGTACCCCTTGTCGTAAGCTGACCGGGCTGTAGATTCAACACACCAGTTCGTATGGAATCCCACCACCACAACCCACTCGATCATATTGACACGGAGTGTGTAATCAAGGGCAGTTGACCAGAAAGCATCGAGGGTCTTCTTGCCCCGGACCACGATATCACCCTTCTTCGGCGTCAGTTCGGGAATAATCTCCGGTCCCGGTGTTCCTGCAACCCACGCTCCATACACCTTCTTTCCATCGAGTTCCCAGGCCGTCGGCATATCAATTTCCAGACCTCTGAGACCACCCATGCCTGGACCCTTGGGGTCAATCTCCGGGAATCCTGGTTCAAAGGCTTCGAAAGGCACATAGATGATTTTTTTGACCTTTCCCCGGGCATTGTCAACGAGTTGAACAAGATTCCCGATAACATTACGCTTTACAAGCTGATCTGCAATAAACTGATACATCGAGCCCCCGGGTTTCAAAAAATCATACTGAGGCTCTATGAGGACAATCGCTGTTTTGGCTGCTTCAATCTTTGATGTTGTCATCTGTCTCTCTCCTTTTCTCTGTTCTGTTCGTTCTCTCGCCTCTCTTCACAGTGTCTGCCCTAAAGACACTCTTCAAGAAGACTCTTGTTCGTGATCTCCGATTTGTCCGAGATCTCACGGATAATCATCCCTTCCCGCATCATGTAGACCTTGTCAGCAAGCATGCCGACAACGGAAAGATTCTGCTCGACGATGACCATGGACATCTTTCCCTTCATCGTAGCAAGGACATTAAGAATATCGTTGATCGTTCCGGCCGCAAGTCCTTCGGTCGGTTCATCGACCAGGAGAAGTTTCGGGTCGCCGATCAAAGCCCTCCCGATAAGGAGAATCTGCCTCTGACCGCCGCTGAGGCTCCCCGCTCTCAGGCTAAGAAATTTTTCAATCTTCGGATAGATGCTCACGACCCTGGCAATGGCGTCGCCAATCTTCTCTTTCACCGGGTAGGCCGCCAGCTCAAGATTCTCCTTCACCGTCAACTGAGAAAAGACCCTCTTGTCCTGAAAGACATACCGTATCCCCAGAAGAGCTACCTTCTCCGGTGGAAGACCAATGATAGTGCGGCCATCAAAAGTGATGGATCCATCGACAGGCCGGATAAATCCTGCAATCGACTTTAAGAGCGTTGTCTTACCGGCCCCGTTTCGTCCCGCAATGAAGACCATCTGTCCCGAGTCGACCTCTGCCGAAATGGCATGAAGGACCTTTGCCCGTCCGTAGGCAACATTAACGTCTTTTACACTGAGCATGTCAGTCCCTCCTCTTTGCCCCAGTAAACTTCCCTCACCAGGGGGTCGGAAAGAACCTGGCCCGGTGGGCCTTCCGCTATAAGGCGCCCTTCATGCATAACGCTGAGCCTGCCTACGAGGTCCACGATCCGTGATATTTTGTGCTCAATAATGACAAGAGAAATGCCTTGCTTCACCGTGGCAATGATCGCCGCAACCTCGCCTATTTCCTGATCGCTCAAACCTGCAAAGGGCTCGTCGAGGAGCAATATTTTTGGTTTCATCGAGAGAGCCACGGCTATTTCCAGTTTTCTCTTGTCACCGTATGAGAGTTCCGACGTCATGAGATCGGCTTTCCTCTCGATCCCCATGACATGAAGAGCTTGCGAACACCGGGCCGTCATCTCGGGGCGGTGGGCATCGGAGAAGAAGAACCGCCGTTTTGAAGCATAGTCTGAGCCGAAGCGTACGTTGGACAGGACCAGGTTTTCGCTAACCTTGAGGGAATCGAATACCGAAACGAGTTGAAACGTCCTCACTATCCCCATCATAACCCTGTTATAGGGCGGCTCCTTTGTTATCTCTCTGCCGGCAAAAAAGACGCTGCCCTGAGACGGCGGAAAGAGACCGGTAAGAAGGTTGAAGAACGTTGTCTTTCCCGCACCATTGGGGCCGATAATGCCGACCGCTTCACCGTCGGCTATCCGGAAATCAACTCCATCGACCGCCCTAAGGCCATTGAACTCTTTCGTCGCCCCTCGTGTCTCCATGATCGGTTGGTCTGCCATAATAGTCTCTCCAGGGTAAAGGAGACGGGGCCTTGAAGACCCCGCCTCTGTCGTTCATATGATCACTTGTAACCCAGCGAAGAGAGCGAAGGGAGATAGTCTTCGCCTGTATAGGCCCCGATGATCTTCACCAGATCCCACTTCTTGTCTTTCCGTTCCTTCGCGCCCTTACCCATGACAACAAAGGCACCATACTTGAAGAGAGGCTGGTGATCGGCCCGCCAGGTACCCTGTCCCTTCATCGAGTCGAACTTTGGATTGGCCATGAGGGCCTTGGCCATCGCTTTCGGATCGGTCGACTGAGCAAGTTCCATGGCCCTGACAGCTTCCTTCACTCCCTCATAAGCCATAGCCGAATAGGGATCGGGGGGGTATTTGTATTCTGCCTGGAATTTCTTTGAAAAAGCATCGGCTGACTTGACAATTGCGGCATCTTTAAACCCTTTCATGTCATAGTACCAGGACATGAGCGAATAGACACCTTCAAGAGCCTCCGGCGGCACACCGCTGCCGAAGGAATTCGTCATCCAGTCGAACCATATCTTTGTCTTCTTTTTGAGACCCGTTTCGTACGCCTGCTTGAGAACATTGATTGCATCAACACCCCAGTGGGCCAGCATGACGATATCGGGTTTCTTCTCTCCGATCTTCAGCAAATATGATGTATAGTCACTCGTTCCTACCGGTGATTCGACGTATTCGACCTTGATCCCGTATTTGTCGAAGGCTGCCTTTGCTCCGGCCCACTGGTCACGTCCGAATGCGTATGCAGGACCAAAAAAGACGATCTTCTTGAGCCCGAGTTCGTTGACGATATAGGAGGCTCCGGCATAGCCGATCGAATATGCCCCTCCATGAACAGCAAATGTCGTCTCCGCCATCTCAGCTTTCTCGAACATATTAATAGCCACAACGTTCACAGGGAAGTACGCCATGGGCGTCTTCTTGACTTCCTTGTTCAGTGCCGCTGAAATAGGAGCAAAGGTCTGACCTACCAGGGCATGAACCTTATTTTCATCAACAAATTCCCTGAATCTCCTTATGGCCACGTCCGGTTTTGATTCGTCATCCTTCACGAAAAACTCAATGGGAACCTTCTTTCCGCCGAAATTGACCCCACCGGCAGCGTTGACCTCCTTAATAGCAAGCTTTGCCCCATCGAGCTGAACCGGCCCGATAGGAGATGCCGCCCCTGTCAACCCGAACATGAGGCCTATCCTCACCTTGTCCGGAGGTGCCGCCGACACAGGCCCTGCTGCATACAACCCGGCAGCAAAAACCATGACCGTTACCACCAGAAACCATACTTTCAACTGCTTACTCATTGGACTCCTCCTTATGGTTATTTCTCCCGTTCAAAACCCTTGCCCATTTTCTTCCTTCATCCTTTCGCCGCTGACCACTCCTTTTCTGTCGCACTCTCCTCAATCTTCCGGATCATCTGCCTGTTATGATCGAGAAATGCCTTTTCCGCTTTCTCCCGATCCCGATCCTTGAACGCTTCGAGTATCTTCAGATGATCGGCATAGAGCTCACTCAATATTGGTTGTATGTGCATAGAAATCGGTCTCATTTTGTTTTTGATCTCTTCGAGCATCTCCTGAAGGGTCCTGTTGCCACTCGCTTCATAAACGAGAGCATGGAAATCAAAGTCCGACTTCGAATATCCGACAAGATCCCCCCTCCGAATGACCTTGTCCTGCTCTTTGAGGATTTTCGTCATCTTTCTTATCAGCCGTTCGTCGGTATTCTCAATTGCCAAACGGGCCGCAAGACCTTCCAGAACCTCTCTGACCGTATAGAGTTCGCGTGCCGTAACAGGCGTCAGGCTCACCATGAACACACCCCTGTTCGGTATGTTTTCAAGAAGACCTTCCTGTATGAGCCGATGAACAGCCTCCCATACAGGGGTCCTGCTTGCCCCGACTTCTTTGGCAATCTGCTCGACGTTCAATCGTGTACCTGGTTCAAACCGATGGTTGGCAATCATCTCTTTGACAATGTCATAGACCTGATTGCTGAGACGCTGTTTGTGGACCTTCATTACGTCTGCCATAATACGTTTATATACCCCCGAAGTTTTATTGTCAAGGAATTTCATGTATTATTTTTCATATTTCATGAAATTTAAAACATGATTTGAGACTCTCCTTTTAACTGTTCTCCTTACTGATTTCCTGGAACATACCGTTCAAAGAGAAGAGGCCGGACCACCACATGGCAGACACCGTTTCGCCAGGGTGCGATTCACATCTCGTTGTTTCCGGTGGCATAAAAACGGTTACGGGCAGGAGAATGCAGGGAACAGGAAAATGCGGGAATGGAACGTGTCTATGTTTAAGGGGGGGCAGAGAGTCGATGAAGGGGTTTGGCTGCCTGGCGGGATGATCTGCAATGAGACCACCTACCACCAGGCATTAGCCTCTCCATCACAGGTAATCCTATCTTAATCCGTCTTCACCTTTCGCTTCGTCCTTCTTCAGGCCCCCGACCCGCGCAAGGGGTCTTCCACCGTCAGTCACGGCTACAGCAAGGACGATTTCGTCCGATCTCGGCGCATCTCCTACAGAGACAGTCATTCCGTCAAAGTGGGAGCGGACAAAAGCAGCGTCTTTGTAGTGAAGGGGGATGTCGATCGAATCTCCCATGCGACCCATCTTTTTCGCGGATGGGATAATAGCCTTGCCGCCGCCGACAGCGGTCCGGAGAGGTGTCCCCAGTTTGGGATGGAGGAGAGCCGCTGCATGTTCCAGTTCGCCTTTTTCGCCAACAATGGCTGCCTTCCCATAGCTCTCAGGCTTCCTGTCCGGTTCAAGCATGGCCACCGCCCGGGCAGAAATTATCGCACCTACTTCTTCGCTGAAATCAACAAGAGCTGACAGATCTTCCTCATATTTTCCTGCATAGGGATTCCTGATAACAGCGATACAGGCCACTTTTCGCAAGGGCCGCGCCATCGCTTTTCCTCCTTCCATGAGAACATCTTCAACAACCGTTACAATTTTACGTATTTCCATAGTTCACCTCGAGCATGATAGTAGTGGTCTTCTCAATTGTCGTTGCCATCCGTTTTTTGACCTGCAGCACAGCATCACAGATTACTCCCTCGGCTTTAAGGGTCCGGGCAACAACCAATCCCCGCTCCAGGGCGGCGGATATCTCCGATTCTTCCAATTCACCGACTGCTACAACGATCTCTTCCCCGGCAATATCACTTGTGGGATCAACATCCCCTGCCCTCATTCTCACCACCACAGGTGAATCGACAGTGACGTTGTTTGCTACGAATGTGGCCGCTGCATCAGCCACGGGTGCCGAGTCTGCGATAACAGTGACAGAATCGGCAACGCCGAGGGTAAAGCTTCTTCCCTCCAGACCGCTTGTGGCCACACCATAGTCCCCCGAACGGCTGATGACGAGCGTATAAGGACTGGCATGACCGGTCCGGATATCGCCGATCGCTACGGAGAGACTCCTTCCGCCGGCGTTGAATATGGCCACATCCCCTCCGTTATTGACGGAAATAAAATCGAAGCCCTGATCTTTCAGATAATCTTTCACCACTTCCGATACGGCGCCGGCTACCGCTGCCATCGGTGTCAGTGAAGCTCCGTCGACAGTTTGGGCAGCCCGAATCATCATCGCCGCAACAGGGGGAAGGTGGGAATACCTGACAATTCTCCCGGCCCTTTGACGAAGCACCGGAAGACAGTCACCTATCATTCCGAGATTTCGTCCTATGAATGCTTCCGTCTCTGATCGGCAGGGATCATGGCGAGATCCGTCTTTCTCTGTCACCACATACATCGATACCGGTCCAATATCAATAAACACGGTCCAGTTTCCTTCCCGCAAACCGGTCAGCCATCATCCCTTTTTCACAACTTCGTCGACCGGTCTTATTGCCTCAACATGCCCGCCGATAGCCTCGAAGGTCTCTTTCGTCATCGTGTACTCCACAGGGAGCACAAAGGACGGCGTTGGCGTAAGATAGATACTGCCATGCCTTATTTTTTGAACATCGACGAGAAAATTGATGCCTCCGCCAGGAAAAATGAAGGGTTTCGCACCGCCTATCGTGACCGACACCCGGCCTTCATGAACAGCCTTCGTCAGTCTGATAGGGTTCTTCGTGACCCCCGCCCGGGCCGAGCCCCCTATTCCGGCAGCAAAGACAGCGGTCACCATCGATGGCTCGCAGGATTCCCTGAGGACCTGAAGAAATTTCAGGGCATCCTGAGTGGGTTCGTCTTCCCTGAACGCTCCGTCGGTAAATCGAAAGAAAGCGAACATTCGCCCCGTTGTCTCTGTTACGAGAAGAGTCATACCTTCCGGAACGGTCCGGAAGTCTTTCACGCCAACAGCATCGAGGGGATTGACGACATCTGTTCCTCCCCACCCGTTCCCCTTGGTGAGAAAGTACCGTCCTTCCGTGTTTTTTTGGCCGACAATCTCCACTGGAGAGCGCTTCTTTCCCAGATAGCGCCCGGAAGGATGCTCACTGAAAAGACCGGTAATGTGGCCATCGAGGACCACGACTTCATCGGCTGCAGTCAACATATACGGGGCAAACAGACCGGTGGTTGCGCTCCCGCACCCCACCCTCATCCGTTCCTCCGTCCTTCCATCCACCCGTGGCCCCTTTCCGAGACAGAGTTCGATCCTCGGACCATTCTCGACTTCTACAGTGATTGCCCGGCCCCCGAGCAATTCAGCCATTGCACGGGCTGCGAAAAGGCCATCTTTCGAGGTAAAGATGTTGACCCCGCCCAAGGAGAGGATCTTCGACCCATATTCTTCCGTACAGAGATGGCCGATACGGCGTCTGCCCTTCTTCACGATGTAGACACCCTGCCCTTCCTGCCCAAGGCCGAGATCCGTATCGACTTTCAGCTTTATTCCGCTGTAACTGAGGGGGGCTTCTGTCACAACGGTGATAATATCGACACCGTCCCTTACGCCGCTCACGATAAAAGGTGAAGGCCTGAAATCGGGATAGGTCGTTCCCGATCCTATACCTGTGATGAGAGGCTCTTCGATCGCACGGCTATCCGCACCCTGCCGGACGATATCCTTTACCTCTTCGTACGTATGGACACGTCCCTCCCTGACGATCTCGCCCTTGACATTCCGGTAACGCAGACAGGCGCCGTAGCCTTCTTCAGGTATGCGGCACATGACAGGACAGGCGTCACAGACAGGGAAACCAACTTCTTCGGCAAGGGAAAAGACCGACTTGGGACAGACCTTCATGCAGGTTTTGCAGTCAACACATCCCGGTCGCATCCGGACCTTTTTCTCCTCAACGGCAAGTACACCGAGAGGACAGACCTCTTCACAGAACCCGCATCCGATACATTTATCCAGATCGATCTTCATGGAATCTTGTCCTCTTCATTCTCTCCCGTGGAATAACCCGGACCATTTCGAAGCATCGGTCAGAGGATCACAGCCTTTCTCACAGGAGGCGGCGTATTCCTGCTCACTCCTGTTTTCACGAGACCATCAATAACAACCATCGCAACGCCGGGAATATCACCTGCCTCTATCGCCGATTTCGCATCCGACCCGGCCGACCCCATCGGTGCATCAATAATCTGAAGGTCTGCATCGTCGCCGACCCGGATCATCCCGTGCGACAGATCATAGACGGTCTTCGTGGTGCCGGTGGCGCAGCAGACGGCCATCTCAGCGGAGACGCCGCAGAGAGCGGAGAGGTACGCAACCATCCTCCATATTCCGAGAGGAATGACACCCGTTCCCGACGGCGCATCATTCCCGATAATCAGCCGGCTGAGGAGGTTCCTGTTCTTCATGTACCTGCCGATCTCGAAAGCCGACAGCATATTGCCACAATGGACGATCTCGACTGTCACCTGAGATTCGTTGATGATCCGTTTCGCTTCATCAACAGGGACACTTGTCGGACCACCATTGAGATGACAGGCAACGGTGGGATCTGCCGTGAGAACATCATCGCAGGTGACGGTCGAACTTCCCGGCACCGACGTACCACCGACATGCATCATCACTTTCATGCCGTATTTCTTGGCCCACTCAACCATTGTCTTCGCTTCACTCGCCGATTTGATGCTCCCCAGTCCTATTTCACCGACGAGGCGGACACCATCGTCCGACAGTTCCCGGAAATCGTCCTCAGTAAGACCTTTTTCGAGGATTAACGCGCCACCGTACACCTTTACACCGGCAGGCCTCAGCTTCGCAAACGACCGCTGCGCAAGCAAAGCGAGGGCCTTCGTCCCCTTTGGATCGGTAGGCCGGCCTGGGAGATGAACCTCGCCGGCTGATATCATGGCAGTCACACCACCGTGAAGACTGCTTTCGATAAACCCAAGCTGATTCTGCCGTGGTGTAAAATCACCGAAGACAGGGTGCGTATGGGAATCGATAAGACCGGGACAGACTGTCATTCCATTGGCATCGATGACCTTATCGGCGGTAAAATCACCGGTCGTCCCGACTGCTGCAATCTTTCCGTCTTCCACATAGACCGCACAAGGTCCTTCGATGACAGGAGCACTCAAATCACCGGTGAAGACAACGCCAATATTCTGTATGGTTAACGTACTCATTGATCAACCTCCTGCTTACGTATTTTTCGACTTGATTCTCCATGGGACGCCTTCATCATCGTTGAGGGTCGTCCGGCCTGATCCGTTATCTCATCTTATTCCCGCTTCTTTCCCAAAAGCTCCTTCAGCCTTTCCATATCAACGGGCAATCTGAAGGGTCGCACACCGGTCGCATCACAGATGGCGTTCACGATACTCGCTGCCTGGGGAATGAGAGCCGGCTCGCCTACCCCCTTTGCCCCGAAGGGCCCGGTGGGCTCGTGGTTTTCGATGATCAGAGCTTCAATTTCAGGCATATCGGCTGACGTGGGAAGGTAATATGTATCGAGCGATTCGGTCCGGCCGGGAACAAATTCCTCCATCAGGGCGAATCCTATGCCCATGGCCACGCCGCCACAGATCTGACCTTTAATGTTATGGACGTTGATGGCCCGTCCTACGTCATGGGCGGCATAGACTCTTTTTACCGAACAGATACCTGTGATTTCCTCCACATTCACTTCAGACAGGTGGGTCGCAAATGCATACGTTCCATAGGGACTTCCCTGGGACGTCACAGGATCAACGGTCCCTGCAGGAGGATCGAAATATCCGTCGAAGACCAGCGAAGGGAGGTCCTTGTCGCGACGACAGACGTCCGTGAGTTTATCACCGCCTGGAAAACCTTTTTTATCAAGGTAGATTCGGAGGTTCTCGGCGGCCCTCTGTACGGCCTTCCCCGAGATATAGGTCTGCCGGCTCGCCGACGATGAACCTGCATCGCGGGATGTGTCCGTGTCCCCCCGGACGAGAACAATGTCATCTTTACCGCATCCAACTGTCTCCTGGACAATCTGAACGAGTATGGTGTCAGAGCCCTGTCCTATTTCACAGACACCTGTATGGAGAGCAATTCTCCCATCGCCCCGTACCGTGATGTAGGCCGATGAAGGATTCGATATCCCCGTATTTCCACAGCCGTAAAACATGCATCCCAGACCGAATCCCTGTTCACCATGGTCTTTCTTCCGTCCTCGCCAAAAGGGCTCAACAGCCTTCAATGTGTCGATAAATCCGGCGCTGGCCTCAAGAACCTGGGATGTCGCCGTCAATGATCCCTTCCTCAACCCGTTCTTCATCCTGATGTCGAAGGGATCCATGTTCAGCGCTTTCGCCACTTCGTCCATTTGAGATTCGTGGGCAAAGGCAAGCTGGGGGATACCAAAACCCCTCATAGCCCCGGATACGGGATTGTTCGTGTAGTACATGCGGCTCTCCACTGAAACGTGAGGAACCTCGTACGGTCCCGTGGCATGAATGGCGGCCCTCAGGCAGACTGTCTCGCCGTAGGATGCATAGGGACCGGTATCACCGACGATCGACACGTCCACAGCCAGAATGGAGCCATCCTTTTTCGCTCCTGTCCTGTATTCCACGTAGAGGGGGTGCCGTTTGGTATTGGAAAGGAAGCTTTCTTCCCGGCTGAACCGCATCACCACCGGACGGCCCGTATGATAGACGGCAAGTGCGATAAAGCCCTCAACGGTCACATCGAGCTTCCCTCCGAACCCACCGCCTGTCGTGGCCTGTATGACACGGATACGATCCTCGGGCATTGCGAGAAGGCGGGAGATCTCTTTCATCTTGTAATGAATGTTCTGGGTGGACGAAACAACAACAATGCGCCCCCGTTCATCCTGATACCCGAACCCCGCCTCCGTCTCAAGAAAAGCATGATCGAGCCATCCTGTCCTGTAAGTGTTCTCTACGACCACGTCGCAGTCTTTAAGGGCCCGTAATGCGTCACCTTTCACAACCCGCCGCATGCTCAGAAGATTGCCCTCATCGTGAATGGAGGCAGGTGAACGGCTTGTGGTAACCGGATCGATGAGAACATCCAGGTCATCGTAGCCGATTCTCACACGATCGGCACCTTCCCGGGCCTGGCGATCCGTTTCGGCCACAACGACAAGGAGGGGCTCACCGGCATACCTGACAATTTCTCCTGCAAGAAAGGGCTGGTCCTTCCGTATGGCTCCGAAGAGGTTTTCACCGGGAATATCACGGGCCGAGAGGATCTTTACGACCCCCGGAGTCTCAAGTGACCGGCGGATATCGACGGACCTGACCCTGGCGTGAGGACGGGTGCTCCTGACCACCGCAGCATGGAGAGCGTCTCTGGGATAGATATCGCCGGCAAAGAGCGGCCTGCCAAGGACCTTATCCATACTGTCCGTACGGGGAATCGGAATGCCGATGTTCATTCGCCTATTTCTCCAGAACCATTCTCATAAGCCCTTCCAGGACGGGGATTTTGTAGAGATAGGAAGGCCGCACCCCGCTGACTGCCACGATTTCATCAGTCATTATCTTGACTGCCCGGGCGATCGTCCTTTCAGTCTTTTCCATTCCCCTCAAAAAATCCTCCACCTTTCTGGCCCTGAAAGGCGCAGGGGTACATGACCCTACAGCGAGCCGCACCTCCCCGAATCGTCCATCCCCCTCAGTCAGGGCCCAGGCCAGGGAAAGTCGCGAAATGGCCCAGGTTGCTCTCTTGGCAACTCTGCGGTACCCCTGACGGCAATCCTTCAACACTTTCAGGCGCACCGCTGAGACGAGTTCGTAGGGCTCGATCGTTGTTTTATAGGGACCGGCGATAAACTCCTCTATCGGCACCTCTCTCGTGCCCTGAAGGGATTCAAGGATCACTGACCCGTCATGAACGAGAAGAGGAGGAAGGGAATCAGCAGCGGGCGATGCATTGACGAGGTTGCCGCCAAGAGTTCCGGCGTTTCTGATCTGGGGAGATCCTATCTGGCTGCAGGCATAGGCGAGGCCCGGGGCATAATCCCGCACGGTTTCATCGGCGGCGATCATCCCGTGAGTCGCCAGCGATCCGAGAGAGAGGGTCTCTTCGTGGGAAGAAATGTACGATAGCGACGGAATCGATGAAATGTCCAGGACCACGGGCCATCGTTTCCCTTTTCTCATCGTGATGAGAAGATCCGTTCCTCCGGCCATGATCTTTGCCGAAGGATCGCGGGCAAGCCTCTTCAGGGCATCGTCTTTGGACTCAGCGATTTCTGTCGAGAATTCCGGCAGCATTTTCCACAGCCTCAATAATCTGAATATAGCCCGTACAGCGGCACAGGTTACCGCTGAGAGCCCCACGGATATCGTCCCTGGTCAACCCCTTCCCCTTCTTCAGGAGGAGGCTGTAAGCCGTCAGAAGCATG
This sequence comes from uncultured Pseudomonadota bacterium, assembly GCA_964421445.1. Classification (GTDB taxonomy): domain Bacteria; phylum Desulfobacterota; class Syntrophorhabdia; order Syntrophorhabdales; family CAYQXL01; genus CAYQXL01. The sequence goes on along the minus strand of CAYQXL010000002.1, from coordinate 56,261 downwards.
GCCGGCGTACAGTAGCCACACTGGACAGCCCCACTCTCCATGAATGATTGCTGGAGAGGATGAATGTTCTCCCCATCTCCAAGAAACTCGACGGTTTTCACGTCCCTTCCGTCCACTTTGAACGAAAGGGTCAAACACCCGTACCGTGGTTCATCGTCGACGAGAACAGTACAGACACCGCATTCGCCGATAGAGCAGCCCTCTTTCACACTTTTCAGGCCAAACCTCTCCCGGAGCATCTCGATAACCGTCTCATTATCTTCTACATTCGCTTCCACTGGCTTTCCATTGAGCACAAAATATATCTTCTTCATCCCCCGCACCTCCAGCCCTGGCATGCCGATCGAACCATATCCTCTCCTACCTGACCATTTGGGCCGGCAATATGGTCGCGATCACGGGAAAGACGGTCAGAATGACCGCCGTCACCAGGATCGCTATGAGAAAGGGGGTTGCGGCCTTAAAAACGTCTTTCATGGGCACATCGCGAACGATACCTGCGATGGTATACACATTGAGACCGACAGGCGGGGTGATAAGGCCGGCATTCATCATAAGAACGCAGATCACGCCGAACCATATGGGGTCAAATCCGAGGCCTACCATAACCGGAAAGACAACGGGCATGGTAAGAACCATCATGGAAACAGCATCGAGAAAACACCCGAGGACGAGATAGACCCCGACAACAATGATGAGAACCATATACCGTGAAACCCCAAGGCCTGAAATCCACGATGAAGCTGCCGTAGGGATCGTGGAGAGAGCAAGAAAATAGCTGAACAGGCTGGCTCCGGCAACAAGAAACATGACCATGCAGGTCACCCGCGTTGTCTCATAGAGGCTGTCGACAAACTGCTTCCAGGTAAGTTCTTTCTTGATAAGGGTAATGGCAAGCAGGGATATGCATCCGATCCCTCCCGCCTCCGTCGGATTGACGTACCCGAGGTACATCCCTCCGATGGTGACGAGAAAGACGACGAGTGTTTCCCACATGCCCCAGAGGGAAAAAAGCCGCTCTTTCCATGTCGGCCTCCCGGGAGGAACAGGGGCAATGGACGGGTTGATCGTGACCCATGCCACAATGATTGCCACAAAAAGGGCGGCGAGGAGAAGACCGGGGAGCATACCGGCTATGAGGAGCTTGCCGATCGATTGCTCCGTAAGCATCCCGTAAACCACGAACCCGATGGAAGGGGGTATCAGGAAGTCGATGGTCGCCCCTGCTGCAACGATTCCACCGGCAAAACCGGGCTTATATTTGTATCGTCTCATCTCAGGGATGACCGTTTTGGCAAAGGCCGCAGACGTGGCCACCGATGAACCGCTGATGGCCGAAAAACCGGCAATGGCAACAATGGTGGCGATACCCAATCCTCCGGGGAGCCTCCTGAACCACTTGTCGAATGTATCGTAGAGGCGTGTCGTTATCCCTGATCCATCGGCAAAACCGCCCATCAGGACAAAAAGAGGTATAATGGTAAAAGGATAGTGGGCAGCCGTTTCATAGAGCGTGCTCGCGACTACCGGAAGGGCGGCCTCCAGTCCCGACAGGTACCAGATACCGCAAAACCCGACGAACATCATGACAAAGGTGATAGGCATCCCCAAAAACAGGAGGACAACCATGACGAAACAACCGAGTATACCTATCGTTATGGGATTCACATACCCTTCTTTTTCAGCCCGAGGACCGCATCGATCAGATCAAAAAGAACCTGGAGCCACAAAAAAAATCCCCCAATGCCCACAAGCATCTTAAAGGGTGCCCTGGGTATCCTCAACTGATCCGTAACGCCCGTCTCTTCCAGTCCGAGAACAAAGCCCTGCCATACGATGACCGTTACAATGAAGAGGCTCAGGGCCATGGTGAAAACCTTACAGATCAACCGGGCTCTTTCGCTGAAATGGACCGTAAGAAAGTCTACAGCCACGTGACCCTTGACCTGCTGGGTGTAGGCGGCACCGAGGAGTATTATCACGGCGAGCATATATTCTGATGTCTCAAACGTTCCGGCGATAGGTTTATTGAAAAGACCTCTTCCCAGGACATCGCCCGTCGTCAGGAGCATGAGGGGGATAACAAAGATCATTCCCACGGTGCCCATGATCCGCGTAACCCGGTCGACAAACATCCTCACAGCCTGCACGGTACCCACCCAGACCTCTTCTTGTCAGATCTTCTTAAACTCGGGAGGACAGGCAACGAGCTGTACCTTTCTCTTCTCGCATTCCTCATTCATTATGGCAACCGTCTTCCTTGCCGGAAGGCCTTTTGCTTCCATGTCGGTAACCCACTTCCGTGTAACGTCCTGGAACCTCTTATACCACTGGTCCGCTTCCGGCTTCGGCAGATCGATCAACTTCACTCCCGCTTTCTGGATTTCCGTCATGATCACCTTGTAGTCATCCCGTGTAAGGCCCCCTGTCGATTTGAAAGGGTTGGTACAGACCTCTTCCACGAGTTTTTTGTGATCGCCCGATAGCCTGTTCCAGCTATTCATGTTCATCACCGCCCCTTCGGAGACACAGCCGAAGGTGAGGACCGTCGCGTTCTTCGCCACTTCGTACAGCTTGTATGCCAGGATAAGGGGTGGACAGGTTACAATACCATCCACCGTCCCTGTTTCCATTGCCATATAGACATCACCAAGGGGCATAAATACCGGTTCCGCTCCGAGGGATTTGATGTAGTTTGTCTGATGACCTCCGGGAGACCTGAGTTTCATGCCTTTCAGATCGGCCATTTTACTCACAGGCTTCTTCGTCCAGATGAAGGACTGAATACACCCGTTCAGTTCAAGGACCTTAACGTTCTTGAACTCATTCTTCAGGGCCCTTGTGTAGACTGCGTTCCCGATATCCGCGGCCACATCCTTACCGTCAACCCAGACAGCAAGCGAGAGGACATCGGTAAGGGGAAACCGTCCCGGCGTCCAGGTGGCAGTAAAATACCCCATATCCGAGAGTCCTTTGGCAACGATATCGAAATGTTCAGGACCCTTGCCGAGAGCTGCCCCGGCATACATGGTGTAACCGAGTTTGCCGCCACTCTTTTTCTTCAGTTCCTCCATCATCGGGGTCCAGACCGTCTTTACCTCACGGCTGACGGGTGGATGCCACGTGCTGAATTTGATGGTCGAGCTTTGGGCAAGAAGGAGGTTGCTGTCGAGGATGCCGAGCCCTGCCGCAGCCCCCCCGATCAACGCACCCTTCAGAAAACCCCTTCGAGAAATCTCCCTGCATTCTTCGCACATAACCGTCCTCCTTGATTGGAATCCATGCATAAGCATACTATGTTTTCCAATCGAGCGGTAGACCGACGGGAGGCTATTTTTTTCCGTTCATACCCACCGAAGAGTCACTGTCTTCTCATCGAGGAAGAGTTTGATTGAGTCCATCCGTGACTTGGACATGCCGAAAAAGGAATCTTTTTTGGAACCAAGACCAAAAAAGGCAAAAGGCTGGGGAATACCGGCGTTCACCCCGACATTTCCAACGTCACATTCTCTGATGAACTTCCGGGCAACCTTTCCGCTCTCCGTGACAATACAGGCCGAATGGCCGTAGTTGGTACCGTTGATCCACCCGATTGCCTCGTCGAGATCATTCGCCCGGAGGAGATTGCACATTGGTCCAAAGGCCTCTTCCTTTGCCACGTGCATATCAGGGGTAACCCCTTCGAAGATCGTAGGGGCGAGAAAATACCCCTTCTCATACCCGGAAACTCTAACCGTGCGGCCGTCAAGGATGAGTTTGGCTCCTGATTTGATCCCTGAATCGATGAAATCGAGAACCTGATTCCGGCCATTCTCTGTTGTAAGAGGTCCGAGTTCCACTGCTTCATCAAGACCGTACCCCATCTTCATCGCCTGAGAAGCGGCGATCAGTTTTTCCTTCAATGCGGCAAACCTTTTGTCATCACCAATCACAGCCACATTGTCCGAACCGAGGCACCGTTGTCCCGTCATGCCGAAACATCCGCGGAGTATATAGTTCACTGCATTATCGAGCTCACAGTCAGGCATGACAACGATATAATTTTTTCCGTTCCCGTTAAGCGACGATCGTTTCCCATACTTTCCGCAGAGTTCAAAAAGCTCCTTGCTGACCCGGGTCGAGCCGATGAGACCGACCCCTTTTACCCTCGGATCGGAGAGAATCTGGGTGTTGAGGCTTCTGTCGGGGCCTGTATGGAGAAGATTCGCCACACCGGCCGGAAAACCCGCCTCGTCAAGAACCTTAAACATGGCATCGGCAGAGACAGGGCATTGACGACTCGGTTTCACAAGAACCGAACAACCACAGGCAAGCGCATAAGGCACAAAAGAGGACCAGGCATGCATCGGTATGTTGCCCGGCGTAATGATCATGAAAACACCGACAGGCTCATAGACCTGATAACAGTCGATCCCTGTCGCCAGTTGTTCGACATGCTGGCCCCTGTAGTAGCTGTACATGGCGCTCCCCGCGGCCTCTATATTCTCGATACATCTCGAAATGGTACCCCTTCCCTCGTCAATCGTACATCCGTGATCCTGAACAAGGATACGGGCGAGCTTCTCGTGATGTTCAACGAACTTTTCCCTGAGCGTAAAGATCATTTTTGCCCTGTCCCGAAAAGGCACGTTCCTCCATTTCTTGAACGCTTCATGGGCAGCCCCTATGGCCTGATCCACCTGTTCTTTGGAGGCCATTGGAGCTTCGGCAATCACCTCGCCGGTAGCAGGGTTGGTCGTTTCAAAATATTGTTCGGCTGCCGGCGCGACCCATTCGCCGTTTATATAGAGCCCCAGCTTTCCGTAATTTTTGCTTACTTCCGCCAGTATTGCCATAATTCCCTCCTTGATAGTCTTTAACCGGATTTCCTTTAAAACGTCGGCGGCGTAATAACCCAGATGACCACCGCGTCTTCTGTACCTTTGTTGTTCCAGTCATGGGGCGTCTGCGACGAAAAATAGAAACTTTCATTTGCCTTTACGATATGAACAGTGTCGTTAAGGACGAGTTCCAGTTCTCCCTTCAGGAGATATCCGAATTCTTCGCCTTCATGGGAATAGATCCCGTGCGAACCACCGCCAGGCCCAATGACCGTAAAAAAGGGCTGCATCTTTTTATTCGTTACTGTTTTGACGAGAGACTGAATCCGAGCGTCCCATTTTTTTAACTGGATATCGATCCGTTCATCGAGCCGCGTAACAACGTCATCATCATCGGAACATGTCATGAAAAAATCGATGATATTGACGTTCAATCCTTTTGCGATTCTCTTCAGCATCGATATTGACGGATCGGCTTTTCCCCGCTCGAGCTGGGATATGAGAGACGGAGTACATTCAACGATCTCCGCGAGTCGTTTGATCGTAAAACCTCTTTTTTCCCTCAACTCCCGCATTTTTCCGCCGATATCCATCAAGCCACCTATCAATTAAATATTTGTTAAAGTATTAAATATTATTTACTTAGTGTCAAGGGAATTCTAACGTCTTTTCCACGAGTGTCAACGAGGGACAAGAGGATTGGGGCGGATGTGAATAACCGTTATCTCGGGCGGTGCAAACAGTCGGACAGGCGGGCCCCAGGTGCCGCTTCCCCTGCTTACGAAGACGAGGGATTCTCTTCCCACCTGGTGCATCCCCGAGCTGTAGGGAAATACACGCCTGGTGACAAAAGAGAAGGGAAAGATCTGACCTCCGTGGGTGTGACCGGAAAGCTGGAGATCGAAGCGGTCGAGAGCATCACGGGACACAAGAGGGCGGTGCTTCAGTACGATTATGAACTCATCGTCCCTCACTCTTCCAAGAAGAGCCGATTCGTCCACTGCCGATTTCATGCCATGAAAGGCCATTCCAACATCATCGTCAACACCGACCATACGCACACCGGGCAAGGGCTCCACGGCCTCGCCCCGCAAAATACGAAAACCGGCCCTTTCCGTGAACGCTACCGCTTCCCCTATCCCGGCATAGAACTCGTGATTTCCCATTACTGCGTACTTGCCCTGTCGGGGAGCGAGGCGGTTAAGAATACCTGACAGACCATCGAGCTTACGGGCATCAATATCCACCAAATCGCCGGTCGAAACGATGATATGCGGATCTTCCGCCTCGATGAGAGAGACGATGTTGTTCAGTCTCTTTTTTCCGACGATAAGACCAAGGTGCAAATCTGATATCTGGGCTATCCTGACCTCACCACGAGAGGGAGCAAGCCGTGATGATTCGACAACAACCCTGTTCACCCGGACTGTCCGGGCTTCCACAAAACCATAGACCGACGAGACCGTCGCAAGACCGATGGCAGTCACAACCAACCATCGCTGAACATGAGGGGTTTCGACAAAAGGAAACCCGCCAATCTTTCTTGCTCCCAGCACAAGAAACCGCAGAGAATCGACGGCAAGAAGGCTCACAAAAAAAAGAAAAATCCATGCCATCCAGAGATATCCGGCGTAGGCTGTTACCTGAGCTGCCCCCATCTGGTCAGCCCTTTCGAACAAACGGACAAAAAGAGGCGCCAGAATCATGCAAGCCATAAAAATGGAAAGACAGACTACAGGAAGGGCCCTCAGGCCGAAAGCATTGCGGATCCTCAAAAGAGCGAAGAGATGGAGACCGCTGTAGAGGGTAAAAAATGTAAGAAAGAAGACCGACATATCCTGTCACATAGTGTAAGTCGCCCCGGCGATCCTGTCTATCCCGTGCCTGTAGAACGTCTTGAACGTTTATATTTTTCAGAGAAGAGGGATTCGCAGGACAGGGACACTCTGTTCTTCAGATCCATCCCTCCTCAACGGTTGCCCTATCGACGGCAGTTTTCCCGGAGGGACATACCCGCGAAGCACGCACGTCATCTCTTTACAATCCGAAACGAAGAGCACCGTGATAAGCCAGCATACCTGCAGAAAAGGAGAGAGCCAGCATGAACAGGATAGAGAAGGCAAACCACCTCCAGTCTGCCATCTCCTGTTTCATCACCGTAATGGTGGGAAGACAGGGAACGAAAACCATGAGGACAACGAGAAAAGAAAGGGCCGATGCATGGCTGACTACTCCCGGAAGAACGTTTCTCAGGCCCTGGTCGCCGACATCGTAGAGAACACCGAGGGTAGCAACAGCATTTTCTTTGGCGATAATACTCGACAGAAGGGCGGCAATCATTTTCCAGTCAAGACCGAGCGGAGCGCCAATCGGTTCGACAAGCCTGCCTATCCGGGCCAGAATACTCGAATCGATCGTTCCCCCGGGGACATTGGCCAACACCCACAATACCACCGAGAAGACGAGTATGATTGTCCCCGCTTTTTTGATGAAGGCAACAGTTCGGGCCCAGATGGCCATAATGATTGTCCTCGCATCGGGACGGTGATAGAGGGGCAGTTCCATGATAAAAGGAATAGGCTCATCCTTGAGAAAAAGCCTGCTTATGAGAATGCCGGCAAACCCGAGAGCAAGAATATTGAGAACAACAAGGGACCAGGTAACAACAAGGGCTTTCTCACCGAAAACCGCTGCCGTTACGAACGTCAGAACTGCCAGCCGGCCTGTACAGGGGATGAAGGGGGCGAGAAATATCGTCAGAAGGCGTGCCTTTTTCGATTCCACTATCCGGGCCCCCAGGACAGAGGGAACATTGCAGCCGAACCCGAGACACATGGGGAGAAAACTCTTTCCGTGAAGTCCGATAATGTGCATAAACTTGTCCATGACAAATGCCGCCCGGGCCATGTAGCCTACATTTTCGAGAAAGGCCATGACGGCAAAAAATATCATGAGAAGAGGGACAAAGGTCAAGACCGATCCTACACCACCGAGAATGCCGTCGATCACAAGCCCCTTCAGCCATAGGGGTGCATCAGCAAGCCCGGCCCCAATTCCTCTGCCCGCTGCCGCCACCAATGATTCAAGCCACTCCTGGAGAGGAAAACCAACTTCATAGGTGAGGAGAAAAACGATGGCCAATATGGCAAAAAGAACCGGTATCCCGATAACGGGCCGCGTCAGGAGGTGGTCAATCCTGTCGGTGATAACCATCTGTCCCATCTTGAAGTGAGAGACCGATGCCCTCGTTATCTCTTCGATCCAGTCGTACCGGCCTCCGACAACTGCCCGAAGGGCGTCTTCGTGCTTTCTCAGGAGCAACTGAACATCAGCCCACACCTGGGAAGGGACGTGACCTTCCATTGTTGTTGTCACCTCGGGGTCCCCTTCCATCAGCTTTGTCGCCACCCAACGGTCAGTGAAAAGGGGAGGAACATATCCCCCGATCAATTCAACAAGCCTGGCAAAGATCTCGGCATGATCCTCCGTAACCCGGGGCATTCTTGGTGCTGCAGCGACCTTCCCTCCGATGACATCGATGACAACGGCAAGAAGATCTTTGATCCCCTTGTTCTTCGCAGCCACCATGGGAACAACGGGAAGGCCGAGGACATTTCGCAGGGCGTCGATGTCAATGGTCGTACCGTGCTGCTCAGCGACATCGATCATATTGACCGCAAGGACAACAGGCGCTTCCAGAAGAAGAATCTCGGTCAAAAGATAGAGGCTTCGCTCGAGTGCCGAGGCGTCGACAACAACAACGACAACGTCAGGTTGTTCGTGGATGATGAACTCCCGGGCCACCCTTTCTTCCTCGGACAGAGCACTGAGACTGTAGGTTCCGGGCAGATCGACTATCTTGAGGTCAAAATCATCAGCCGAATGAAAGCCTTCTTTTTTTTCAACCGTCTTTCCCGGCCAATTGCCGACATGCTGAGAAAGACCAGTGATAACATTGAAAACAGTCGATTTCCCTACATTCGGCTGTCCGGCGAGAGCAACGAGAAAGGTTTTCCGTTCTCTGTCCACCGGAAGAATTATAGCCGGATCGGGGACTCGTATGACCAGTATCTTGTTCGCTTCCCCCGTGCCTAAAGCAACCCGCGTACCGGATGCAAAAATGATCACCGATCCACCGCTCTTTCTGAGAACCTTGATCCGCACTCCAGGCACAACACCCATCCCTGCAAGCCTGGACGAAAAGTTCTTTCCCCCTGCCAGAGAATAGACGATCGCTTCGTGACCCTCCTCCAGGGAGGCAACGGTCACCGGTGGTTCTGTGTCGTTCTGTCGTGATGATGTCATAGGATTGTGTTGATGAGCTTGTTTATACTATGCTCCGCCACCATTGTCAACGCGAAGAGAATGCGGTGTCGCTCGATGTATCGGGGCTCTTTACGGGGAAGATAGACGAACTCCCGCTTCAAAAACTTTCGCGAGAGCATCAGGCCTGGCACGAATGGCCCCTTTCTCATCGACGCCGAGAAACGAGATCGTTTCGTGTTCCGGAACACTGATCGTCCTGAAAAAAGCCGTCCCCGTGGCACCACCACACTGTACGCCGATCTCCCGCGTCATGCCGCCGACAAGAATAAGGAGTCCCTTACGGCCATGGAGACCACCCTGGAGAGGACGGTGGAGAATATATTTCTCATACCAGAAAGGCTGGCACCGATCGATCATAATCTTAGTCTGAGCTGACAGACCAAAGAAGAATATGGGAGAGGCGAGGATAATCCTGTCAGCGTTACGGATAGCGCCGTGTATCTCCTGCATATCATCAGTCATCACACACGCTCCCGTCTCACTGCACCCTCCGCAGTTCTGGCACGGACGGAGAGCACAGTCATTCAGACTGAAGAGTCGGACATCGTGACCGGCCGTTGAGACTCCGCGGATTGCCTCCTGCAGGAGGATATCCGTATTCCCCTCTTTTCTCGGGCTTCCGTGAAAGGCTATTATATTCATAGAAAACTACCGTCGGAAGGGGGCCAGGTCCGGATCGGACCCGGTCCCCTGGCCGTTCTTAGTCTACCTTATAAAATGCAACCTTCTTCGCACCGCACACAGGACAGGTATCGGGCGCTCCACCTTCAGCCGTATACCCGCACACCTTACAGATATAGTATTCGGTCTCTTCATTCGTTCCGAGACTCTCCAGTGCCTTCTTGTAGAGGGCTGCATGAACCTTCTCGACTTCGTTGGCAATGTGAAAGCTCCTCAGGGCCCCGGTATTTCCTTCGGCTTTGGCATCCTCAATCATCTGAGGATACATGCTCTGAAACTCGTGTGATTCGCCATCTATCGCTTCCAGAAGATTCTCTTTCGTGCTCCTGATACCCTTCAGTTCCCTCAAATGGTTGTGGGCATGAACCGTTTCAGCCTCTGCAGCAGCCCGGAAGAGTCGCGCAACGGCCTTGAAACCCTCGTCCTCGGCTTTCTTCGCAAAAGCAAGATACTTTCTGTTCGCCTGGGATTCCCCGGCAAACGCTTCTTTCAGATTCTGTTCAGTTTTTGACATCTCCTGCTCCTCCCTTGTTTAATTTACAAAACTCTGGACCAGCCGTCTAATCGACTTTCTCGAATGCCTCTTTCGGAGCATTACAGACGGGACACTGCCATCCGTCAGGAAGATCGGCGAAAGCCGTCCCTTCGGCCTTTTCGTCATACTGATATCCACACACCGAACACGTCCACATAGTCACCCTCCTTTAATTATTGGTAGTTCTTGTGATATTCCTTCACTTTGGCTGCAAAGTCCCTGCCGTACCGGTAACATTTTTCCTCGTCCTCTGCCGACGGCCTGTAGAGAATCTGAACGCCCGGTTCGACACTTTCAAGGCCCATCTTCTTGAAACTCTCATACGCCTGCTTTACCGCACCACCGCCCCATCCGAAACTGCCGAAAGCTCCCACCATTCTGTCTTTAGGTCTCAGTCCGCCCAGATGATGGAGAAATTCTGCAACCGACGGGAACATGACATTGTTGATGGTCGGAGTACCAACAAGGCATCCCCTTCCCTTCCAGAACTCCTTGATGGCCACACTCATGGGCGTTGCCCTGAGCTTGATGACCTTGCAATCAACACCTTCATCCTTGATACCCTGCATGAGGGGGGTCGTCATCCGTTCCGTGCTGTGCCACATTGTATCGTAAATGATCGATACACTGAGGTCTGCCTTGCCGCTGGCCAGATCCATGTACATCTGTATAATCTTCCCTGGGTCCTTTCTCCATATCACTCCGTGATCGGGAGCGATCATGTCGATCTCAAGACCGGCTTTGACAATTTCATTGATCTTTGCCTTAATGAGCTGTCCAAAAGGCATCAGGATATTGGCGTAGTAATCTGCTATGGCGTCGTCCAGTTCAAAAAGTGAATGGCACGCGACAAATTCATCGTCAAACCGTGATGTCGTGGCAATATGCTGTCCAAAGGCATCCTGAGAGATGAGCAGCTTTGCTTCCTTGATGTAGGTAACCATAGAGTCGGGCCAGTGGAGCATCGGTGTTTCAAGAAAGAGGAGGGTGTGACTGCCGGTATTGAGCGTGTCACCACTCTTGACAATCTTGAACGTCCATTTTGACGTATCATAGTGCCTGTCGAGGCCCTTCTTGCCCCGTTCAGTAATATAGATGACAGCATGGGGCGCCTGGCGCATGACTGACTCGATACTGCTCACATGATCAGGCTCAATATGATTGATAACAACATTTGAAATCTTTCCCGGATCAACGATCTTCCTGATGTTGTCCACGGTCACTTCGTCAAACTCATGCTTGACCGTATCAAAGAGGGTGATCTGATCATCGAGGAGCAGATAATTGTTATACGTCGTCCCGTTTTGTGTTATATATCCGTGAAAATCACGGACAGCCCAGTCAATGGCTCCAACCCAGTAGATATTCGGCTTGATCTCAACAGGTCTCATCGTAATGCCTCCTTAATAGTAGAATAGTTCCGCCGAGCAGGCCTGAGCCTCCCTGCCGTTGCTGTCCAGAAAACAATAAAAACCGGTTCTTTAAAATATGACAGCCACGGTAAAATATCAAGGTCCCTATTGTTCCGATTCCTTAAAAACTGAATTGATTGACTGGATGACCCATCCGTGGTAAGACCAGACAGTGTACAAAACAGATATCTACTATCAGGACACGGATGCCGGAGGCGTTGTCTACTTTGCGAATTACCTGAAGTTTTTCGAACGGTCATGGTTCGAATTCTTTCGCACCATGGGCATTCCCCTGACAGAGCTCGAAAAGCGGGGTATTTTTGTCATGGTGAAGAACGTCAGTCTTGACCTGGTCGGAAAACTTCGCTACGGAGATACGATCACCGTTGAAACGTCCCTGAAGGAACTGAAGCACGCCTCTTTCCTTCTCACCCATATCGTATCAAAAGAGGGTGTTGTAACAACCAGGGGAGAAACAACGATGCTCTGCGTGAACCTTACAGGGAGACCTGTCAAAATGCCTGACGATCTCAGGAAGGGTCTCTCCCTGTCTCTCGCGCCATAACCCGACGGCCATCACTCTACCGCGGGAAAATCTCCTACTTGCCCCTGAGGTTATCCCAGCCTTTCAGAACCTGGAGCGCCATGCCGAGCTGAAAATCGTCCTCTGAAACGATCCGGTCATTTGAAGGGCCTGGCACCTTGTCGGTCTTGTCCGTTTTCGCCGGAGATTCGAGATGTTTTTCAAGATCCGCTTCCCGGATTGCCCTCGTTCCCATGTCCTTTTTTCTGACAACGTTACTCTCAACCACAATGTCAGGCGTAATCCCTTCGGCCTGAATAGATCGTCCCTTCGGCGTATAGTATTTCGCCGTTGTCAGCTTGACCGCTGAACCGTCGTTCAGAGGAAATATGGTCTGGACCGACCCCTTGCCGAACGTCTTCGTTCCAACAAGGATGGCCCGTTTGTGATCCTGAAGGGCCCCGGCAACAATCTCTGACGCGCTGGCGCTCCCCTCATTGACAAGGACAACGAGTGGTCCTGTATAGTCATCTCTCTTCTTGGCATAGAACCTCATCTTGTCGTCAGCCTTTTTCCTGCCTTCGATATAAACGATGAGACCTTCCGGTATAAACTTGTCGGCCACGCCTACGGCCTGATCCAGGAGCCCGCCCGGATCGTTCCTGAGATCGAGGATGAGCCCCTTGAGAGGCTTTTTGTTCTGCTTCTCCAGATCGGCCATGGCAAGTTCCAGATCCTTCGACGTCTTTTCCTGAAACTGGGTGACCCGGACATATCCGTACCCGTCTTCGAGCATCTTATATTTCACGCTCTTCACTTTAATGATGTCCCGGACCACCTTGTAATCCTGGGGCGTCGTCAGTCCTTCTCTCATTATCGTCAGAATGACCGGTTTTCCCTTGAGACCCCTGATGAGCTTGACCACATCGACAAGGCTCATGTTCTTTGTGGGCTTCCCGTCAATCTTTACGATGTGATCACCGGACTTGAGACCAGCCTTGTAAGCGGGGGTGTCCTCGATAGGTGTTATTACCGTTGGAAAGCCATCCTTGATTGTGATCTCAATCCCTATCCCTCCAAATTCACCTTTTGTTTCTGTCTGCATCTCCTTATAGGAATCAGGAGCCATAAACGTAGAGTGAGGATCAAGGGATTCGAGAATTCCCTTTATTGCCGAATAGACAATCTCTTTATCTTTGACCTTATCGACATAGTTTTTCTTCACAATATCGATAACATCGGAAAAGACCTTCAGATGTTCGTATATCTCCTTGCTTTCGTCGGTGACAAGCGGTTTCTTCCCCTGGGCCCCCATGTAAAACCCGAGGAGGAAGATCAGTACCAGAGAGATACTTAATGAAATCTTAATCTTCTTGTTCATCCCATGTCCTCCTGACCGGAACAGATTACACCAATACTTTATAACTTTCAATGTGATTCCCGAATCGCACAACACCGGCTGCGCCCCACCACAGACCATTGTCCCTCAGACCGGCCTTTTGTGACCCCGGCCCCCGTCATCACCTCTGCAACCGAAGGCTTCCCCTGACCAGTTTCCTTCGTTGTTGCTTCTTCTTTCGCCCGTCACCGTCCGGTGGTATACTCTACATCAAAGGAGAGCACCGATGCCTACATATATAATGCTGAGCACACTCACAAACGAGGGGAGACGAACGGTAAGGAAGAATCCCGACCGTATCAAGGAAGTCAACGAAGAGATCGAACGGATGGGGGCAAAGGTCATTGCCCAGTATGCCACACTGGGACAATACGACTTTGTAAACATTCTCGAGGCCCCTGACAACGATGCCATAGCCAGAATATCGATCGATCTCGGAGCACGGGGAACTGTTCAGTTCATTACACTCCCCGCCATTCCGGTCGTCGAATTCATCAAAAAAATGGGATAAAAAAAGAAGAAGAAAAGAGGCGCGGAACTGAGCCGCGCCTTCATAATTACATATATTTCCGGAATATATCCCTGGCAATGACGATCCGCTGGACCTGATTGGTCCCTTCATATATCTGGGTCGCCTTGGCATCCCGCATCATCCGCTCTACAGGATATTCCTTTGTATAACCATACCCGCCGATAATCTGTACAGCATCGGTTGTAACCTTCATTGCCACGTCGGCAGAATAGACCTTCGCCATGGCCGACAGCTTGTCCACGCCAATGGCACTCATTTTGTCCCTGTTATATGCCTTCATATCGAGGAGGTGGGCTGCGTCATACACAAGAGCCCGGGCTGCCTCGACCCCTGTGGCCATATCGGCAACCATAAACTGGACCCCCTGAAAATCGGCAAGTTTCTGGCCGAACTGAACCCTCTTCCAGGCATATTCAACAGCAAAATCAAGGGCTCCCTGGGCAATACCAACAGCCTGAGCACCCACGGCAGGACGGGAAAGATTCAAGGTAGTCATGGCAATATCCCAACCCTGACCCTCTTTTCCCAGAAGGTTGTCTTTCGTCAGCCGGACATTGTCGAACACGATCTCCGTAATATCCGACCCCCGCATGCCCATCTTGTCTTCGCTCTTGCCGATCACCACACCGGGATAATCTTTTTCCAGATAGAACGCCGATATACCTTCCGTCCGGTGTTTTGGATCCGTGGTGGCAAAGACGGAGAAAAACTGTGCATTGGCACCGTTGGTGATCATCGATTTCTTTCCGTTGAGATAGTAGTAGTCACCATCCTTCGTCACGTTCGTCCGCATATGCGACGCATCCGATCCGGCATCAGGCTCGGTCAGGGCAAAAGCGAAGAGATAGGCTTTGTCAGGCTCGGTCAACTTATCGTAGATATACTTCTTCTGATCATCGTTGGCGGCCACCATGACAGGCATGAGGCCCACGTTATGAGCAAGGGGAACAAGGGAAGCGGAGCCGGAGACCTTTGCCAGTTCCTCGATCACAAGACAGAGAGACGTAATGTCACCGTCAAGACCACCGTAAGCTTCAGGGAGCATGAGATAGAGAAAACCCTGCTTCTTATAGATGTCGACGAGGTCCCATGGAAATGCACCGGTTGCATCTATTTCTTTTGCCCGGGGGGCAACTTTTTCTTTTGCAAGCTTTTCGGCAATCATCTGAATCAAGGTATGCTTCTCTGAAAGATTTAACATCAAACCTCCTTATTTGTTGACAAAATTCCCCTATTCTTAACATAATTTTCCTGCAAAGCCAACATAAAAGGAGCCTCTTATGTCTACCGTCTACGTTACAGATTTAAGAACAACGCCGAAAAGAAACCTCCTCGATAAAGTGGCGACACTCCTTAACCGTCTCAAGATACATACGAGAATCAGAAAGAACGATCTCGTCGCCGTGAAACTCCACTTCGGAGAACGGGGGAATACAGCCTATGTCCGACCCGTTTTTGTCCGGACCATCGTCGACAGAATCAAAGAGATCGGGGGAAAACCTTTCCTCACCGATACAAACACACTCTATACAGGTTCCAGGAGTGATGCTGTCAGCCATCTCTCCACTGCAATCCTCAATGGGTTCGACTACGCAGTCGCCGGTTGCCCGCTCATCATCGCCGATGGGCTGCGAGGATCAACAGGAAGAAAGATCCTCATCAATGGGGAGGTTCTCACCGAGGCTTACATTGCAAAAGAGATCGCCGATGCGGACAGCATGGTAGTTATCACACACTTCAAGGCACACGAATTGTCGGGGTTCGGGGGAACGATAAAAAATCTCGGCATGGGCTGTGCCGCACGGGAAGGAAAACTGATCCAGCACAGCACTGTGGCCCCTGTAATAAACCAGTCGGCATGCAAAGGGTGCAAACTCTGCCTGTCCTACTGTCCTGCAGGGGCGATCGCCCTGAACAACAAAAAGGCTTTTATCAGCGGTGAGGCATGCATCGGATGCGGTGAGTGTATTATCGTTTGTCCCCACAAAGCGATCGAGATCCAATGGAACGAGTCTCCCGATATTTTCCAGAAAAAAATGGCCGAATATGCCCTGGGGGCGATACAAGGGAAAGAGAGAAGCACGGTCTACCTGAACTTCGTCCTCCAGGTGAGCCCGGCATGCGATTGCTATGCCCATAACGATACAGCCATTGTCCGGGACATCGGCATCCTCGCTTCCGGGGACCCTGTTTCACTTGACGCCGCCTCTGCCGATCTGGTAAACAACGAACCCTCCCTTCCGGGAACAGCAATCAAGAAACATCTCGGTCCCGGTGAAGATAAATGGAGGGCTATCTATCCTTCAATCGACTGGACGACTCAACTCGTTCATGCGGAGAAGATGGGATTGGGGGAACGGGCTTACACTCTCGTAAAAGTATGATCTTTTAAAAAAGTAACGGCTTTGCTGGAATTTTTTACTGAACTGGGCTATACAACATTTAAGTACTGGAAAAATGGAGGGGACGATGAAAGGATTCAAAGAGTTCATAATGCGGGGAAACGTTGTTGATATGGCCGTTGGTATTATAATCGGTGCAGCGTTTGTAACGATAGTAAAATCCCTTGTTGATGACATCATCATGCCGCCGGTCGGACTTCTTCTCGGAAACGTAGACTTTTCAAACATTTTCGTCATCCTGAAAGAAGGCAAGGTACCCGGTCCCTATGCAACTATGGCATTGGCAAAACAGGCAGGAGCCGTTACCCTCAACATTGGTACATTCATCAACACAATCATCAGCTTCCTCATAGTGGCTTTTTCCGTCTATCTCCTTGTCAAACAGGTCTCACGGTTCAAGAAGGAGGTACCGCCTCCCGATCCGGGAACAAGGGAATGTCCTTACTGTTTGACCACAATTCCCCTTAAGGCCTCCCGCTGTCCCGCCTGTACCTCCGAAGTGAAGGGGTCATAGGAAAATGGCGTAGACGTCTTGTATAAGTTCTGTCTTTCTGCTAAGATTGCTCCCGAAGGCCATTCTTCGCAGCATGAGCGTCGGCTTATACACGTTTTTCCATGAACTTTTATTCGAACGAATTCTTTCTCTTTTTTCTCATTACGGCAGGATTGTTCTTCCGTCTTCCCGGAAAATACCAGTGGATCGTTCTTCTTGCGGCAAGCTTCTATTTCTACGGCTCCTTTGGCTTTCAGTTCCTTCCGTTCATCCTCGTGTCAACGGTCATCGGCTATTTCTCATGCATCAAGATCGGCACAGAAGAGAGTCAGCAGCGACGAAAGAGATACCTTCTCCTCAATATCCTTGCAAACTGTGCCATTCTTCTCTTTTTCAAGTATGCCAATTTCTTTGGCACCACACTCAACGATGTGGCCCACTTCTTCGGATGGACAGTAACGGTCCCTCATCTCAATCTCTTCCTCCCCCTCGGCATCTCTTTCTACACATTCAGCATCATCAGTTCCAGCATCGATATCTACAGGCACCAGACTGAGCCCGAACGCCATCTGGGCAAATACGCCCTCTTCGTCGCCTTCTTTCCCCGGGTCCTGGCAGGACCGATCGAACGGGCACGTCAGTTCCTGCCCCAGTTATCGGCGACACAGAGCTTTGACTGGGCCCGGATCACATTCGGGCTTAAACTTGTCGTCTGGGGATTCTTCAAAAAAATCGTCATTGCCGACCGGCTGGCCCTCTTCGTCGATCCTGTCTTTGCAAACCCCTCCGGTTATGACGGTCTTTCACTTACTATGGCTTCACTTTTCTATACCTGTCAGCTCTATGCTGATTTTTCCGGCTATACAGACATAGCCATCGGTTGTTCCCATATTCTCGGATTCACCATCGCCGATAATTTCAACCGACCTTACGGAGCAACATCGGTCGGTGACTTCTGGCGGCGGTGGCACATGTCATTCTCGTTCTGGCTAAGGGACTATCTCTATATCCCTCTCGGCGGCAACAGGACATCGAAGGCCCGGTACTATTTCAACATCCTTATTGTATTCTTCGTGTGCGGCCTCTGGCACGGGGCAAACTGGACATTTGTCATATGGGGCCTTCTCCATGGGATCTACCTCTGTATCTCCCGACTCTCGGAAAAAACACGGGGGTCGGCGGCGGAGCGTTTCGGTCTTACACGATTCCCTGCCCTCCATCGACGGCTCAAAGTTCTGATCACCTATCTCCTCGTGGCCTTCGCCTGGATTTTTTTCAGAGCGGCCTCGGTAAGCGATGCCTGGTACGTCGTTTCCCACCTCCACCGCGACTGGCCCGCCCTGACCGACATTCAGGCCCTCTCCAGTTCTCTCTTTCTCGGCAGGCCTACGATCGACCTCTTTCTCGCTCTGGGAGCTATAGGGTTTTTCTACCTCTTTCACCGGATCAATGACCATGCAACGATTCGCACCATGTTTGCAGGCCGTCCTCCGTGGCTGCGGTGGAGTTTCTATTACATTCTTGTCCTGTCCATTCTTCTCATCGGGGTCTACGGATCGGATAAATTCATCTACTTTCAGTTTTAACGGATGAAAACATACAGAGGGAAATATCTCTGCTTTCTTGCGCCCTTCATCATAGCAGTGGTGATTGAGCTGGCGTTGCCTCTCGACTGTTTTACGTTCAAGGTGTGGGAAGCTCTCATCGTCCGCCATTCGTACGGCATACTGAACGGCCCCTTCTATCCCGTCGAAAGGATCACGAAGCACGAGCAGGGCGATCTGGCCCACCACACACCCCACACTATCCTGAAGAACGTCACGTGGGATACAGACCGGTACGGCTACCGCACCACAGACCGGAGCACCGGTCGCTACGATGTCGTTCTTATCGGTGATTCGATGATTGCAGGAAGCGGGCTCACACAGGAGGACACTCTTGCAGAGATGCTCGAACGCGAAACAGGGCTTTCAGTCTATCCCCTTGCGCCGGGCGGAGGGGCCCGAAGCTACGGCGAACACCCACTCTTTCTTCCGTCACCGCCAAAGATTGTCATCCTCGAGCGGGTGGAACGGAACATCACCCACCTGAGCATGCCAAAGTCACGGTACTTTTCTCCGAACAAAACATGGCGCAGAATCCGTTATGGGATAGAATCAAACCGGATTCTTCAGGTTATGGCCGAGGGACTGGACAGAATCTTCAAAGGCAACATGCTGAACTTCATCAGGGCGTCGATCAGACGAGTGGGGGGACCTTCACTCCCTTATATCTCGATTGATGGCCAGCCGTTTTTCTTTCTCGAGGGGGCAAAGGCCAACAGGCCCTATTCGGAGGATCAGATCAGCAGAACCGTTGACGTTATCCGGAGATATCACGACACCTTTTCGGGAAAGGGAATCCGATTCATCTTTCTTCCCATCCCGAACAAGGAGACCATCTACCATAAACCATTGGGTACGGAAGAACCCCACTTTCTTGAAACACTCACCGCCCGGCTGAGAGACCTGAATATTGAAGTTATTGATACCCAGCCCGCATTCAAATCAATCTATGAGGACCGCGGTCGTCCGCTTTACCATTCCGACGACACCCACTGGAACAGGGATGGCGTCGCCCTGGTCACGGAACTTGTTGCTGAAACGATAAGAAAACCTACGTCCCGCTGATCTTCAGCCCCCGGGCATAAAGCGATGGGGCCCCTGTTGTCCCCAAAAAGATCAGGTCGTTCCCCGGCCGTTCTACATTCTGAAGCAGATCGAAGACATTCCCCGAAAAGATGACACCACTGAAGGGGAGGTCTTCCCCTCCCCGTCTTTCGTACCCCATGGCACCGACCGAAAAATCTCCGGTGATCGGATTTGCCGTGTGAGTGCCCATCAGTTCATCGATGATGATACCATCCGCATACGTCGCCCAGATGTCATCAGGGCCAGGTTCGATAAAAAATCCTCCTGCCGAGCATTTGGGAGGATCCTTAATTCCCGGCCTGATCCCGTTTCCTGTCGAGTCGAAGCCCAGTTTCTTCCCGTAATAGGAATCAAAGAGAAAACCGCGGAGAACACCATCCTGCACAAGCAGGTTCTCCCTGGCCGGCACCCCCTCTCCGTCAAAAGGAAACCCGCCGGTCCCTCTCAGTCCTGAATCGACAATACTGATCGTCTTGGAAAAAGACCGCTGTCCCACTTTGCCGTCGAGTTTGGTCTTTTTTTTGAACAGATTCTCACCAAGAAACGATCCCGAGAGGATTTCGAGGATATCGCAGACAGCCCGGGGTGTTAATATTCCTTCATAGATGCCGGTCTGAAGCTGTCTCGCCGACAATTGCGAGACGGCCTTGCCGGCAAGCTTCCTCCCAAAGTCCTCGAAGTCAATCTCTGAAAGCCGATGGGCCCATGTCCAGTTCCATGACGAAACATCCTCTTCTTCTTTCGCCACGGCGAGAGCAAAAAGGGAGTACAGGGTCTTTCTTCCTTCCGCTGTCATCCCTGCGGAGTTGGCGATTGTCATGGTCAGCCGGCTCTCTCTGAGTTCACAGTTCCTCGTCGCCACGATCCTTGGATCATGGGACAGGATCACCTCCTCCATGGCGGCAAGGGAATCGATTTTCTCTCTCTCCGGTCTATCGAGTCCCACCGCGTCAAAAAAATCCGCTTCAGGGTAGGAGGAAAAAGGGCCGGGAAATCCCAGATCCCTGTCTTCGTCAACAAAAGGGAGGAGTGCCTTGCCTTTGTCTATCAGGTCATCGATACCTTCTTCTCCGGCCGCGCATGTGTGGGTAAAGATCAGCCGCCCCCCTTTTACCGCCCGCAGAGCCATCCCCCATTCTTCCTTTATCTCAAAACCGTAAAGCTCCCTCTCACGGCATTCATAGATAGTATCCTTTTCCGAAATACAACAAAGCTCGTATTCGTCAAATGCGCCGGATAACCGGTGAATCAGATCTTTTGCGTTATACTCGTCCACTTGTCAGCCCTCCTTCGGAAGCCTCAGCACCATTGCATTTTCATCACATGCAGGAAATTTGTGGCACTTGATACAGTCAGACCATATTTTCTGAGGCAGTTCCTTCTTGTCGATCGCGTGAAAACCGCAGTGTTCAAAGAAACGGACCTGATAGGTAAGGACGAATACCCGGCTTACATCAAAGCTCCGCGCCTCTTCCAGACAGGCATCAACGAGACGCCGTCCAATCCCCAGCTTCCTGAAGGGCTCGGATACACAGAGGGACCGGATCTCACAGAGATCCTCCCAGCATATGTGAAGAGCACAGGTACCGACAATCGTCCCGTTGTCTTCGCAAACAACATAATCCCTTAAGTTGTCGTACAGTTCACCAAGCGATCGGGTCAGCATCTCCCCACGGGTGGCAGACAAATTGACCATGGCATGGATTAACCGAACATCTTCAATGCGTGCTTTCCTGAGCATGCTCCAGCATCTCCTCCGCTCTTTGACGGCCCTTTTCCGTCAGTGTTTCACCACCGATCATCCGGGCTATTTCACCGATTCTCTCTTCCGGAGATAATCTCCGGATATATGTTTTAGCGGCTGTCGGCGTCTGCGTCTTTTCAACAAGAAAATGGCAATCGCCGAAAGCGGCTATCTGAGGCAGATGGGTAATACAAATGATCTGGTTCTTCTTCGCAAGCATTTTCAGTCGCCTTCCCACCATATCGGCAACCCTTCCACCGATTCCTGCATCAATCTCATCAAAGATCATCGTCTGTCCCTCGTTGTCCCCGCCGATGCTTTTAATGGCGAGCATGATCCGGGAAAGCTCCCCTCCTGACGCAATCTTTCTGAGTGGCTTCGCCGGTTCGCCGGGGTTCGTAGCTATGACGAATTCTATGGCATCCTTTCCTTCCTCGTCGATTCGACCCTTGTCGCCGATGGTGACAGCAAAACGGACATTCCTCATGGAGAGAAACTTCAGCTCCTCCCTGATCCTCTCCTCAATGCCGGGAATCCCCTGTTTTCGTCTCTCAGTTAACTGTTCGGCGAGACCAATGACCTCTCCTCCGAGGGTCCTTTCCTCCGTTTCAAGGGATCTCATGTCACCTGAAACAGCGGAGAGGTAGTCGAAACGCTTCTTCGCCTCTTCCAGGTAAAGCCAGATCCCTTCAACCGTGCCACTGTATTTGCTCTTGAGCTGATTGATCCGGTTGAGCCTGTCATCGAGGACCGCCACCTCTTCGGCATCGAATGCCAGATCCTTCTCGATGTCGTGGGTCATCCGGACCGTTTCCTCAATATCGTAGCCTATCGACTCCAGTTTCTCTCGCAGAACAGCAATACTCCTGAGATGGGAGAGAGGTTTCACCATACCCAGTATCCTGGCGACGGCAGCGTGAGCCGAATGCTCATCTTCATCAAGTCCCTGACGGATGACATTGAGAGACGCTTCTATCCGTTCGGCATCCTTCAGGACCTTGAGCCGTTCCCTCACCTCGTCCTCTTCGCCTTCCCTCGGTCCGTCCCTTGAAATCTCCTCCATCTGGAAGGCGAGAAGGGCTATCTCGTTTTCCCGGACATCCTTCTCTTTCCGCACCGATTCGAGTTCTGCCTTCACCTTTCTCAGTTGCTCCACCTTTCCTGCAAGGACCTTTCTTTCATCGGAAAGACCGAGGAGATCGTCAATGATCCCTGCATAACCTTCCCGATCAAGGAGATGATGGAGATCATGCTGTCCATAAATCGTCAGGACCTTGGCGCCCAATTCTTCCAGTCGGGTCAGATTGACCGGGTCGTCGTCAAGAAATGCCCTTGATCTGCCAGCGGCACTGATGATCCGTTTGAGTATGAAATCATCTGCCTCAGAGACAAAATGGCCGGTGATCTCGGCCTGCTGAACATTTGTCCGTACCATGTCTCCGGCGCTCTTCTGACCTACCAGAGCAGAGAGGGCGTTGATAATGATCGATTTTCCCGCACCCGTTTCACCGGTCACCACATTGAACCCCTCACCGAACTCTACGTGGAGATCATCAATTATGGCAAAGTCCCTGACCCTCAGAAACGTGATCACCGTTACCGTTCACCCCACTTCAATTTCGTTCTCAGAACCTGAAAGTATCCCCGCGTTGAGGGCTTTATGAGATTGACCACATGCTCCGATTGCTGAACGATCAGTTCGTCGCCATACTCCATGGGAAATCCTATTTGACCGTCCAGGGTCAGCACAACCCTCTCCTCCCTCGACCGCAGTATCGCCTTAATAACGGCATCTTCAGGAAGAATCAACGGTCTGTTGGTCAGCATATGGGGACAGATGGGCGTAATCACGATGTTCTTCATCGACGGATAGAGAATAGGCCCGCCGGCAGAGAGGGAGTAACCCGTCGATCCCGTCGGCGAAGACAGAATAAGGCCATCAGACTTATAGGTCGTAAGATATTCGTCGTTGACATAGGTCTCGATGTCGATGATCCTGGCGAGGGCCTCTTTTGTGATGACGGCATCATTGAGTATAGTGAACCGGAACACTTCCAGGCCAAGCCTCGATACGGTCACATCGAGCATGCTTCTTTTCGATATGGAATATTCATCCTTCAAAACGCCATAAATCATCGACCTCAGCTCTTCCACGGAAATTTCCGTGAGAAAACCCAGACTTCCGAGATTCACCCCGAGAATGGGCACGTTCTCCCGCCGCACGTGGCGCGAAACGCGGAGGAGCGTTCCATCGCCGCCGAGAACGATGATGAGGTGGGCACCATCACCGACATGTTCCATCTCAAAAACCCTGTCGTATCCTACAGACCGGCCGGCCTCCTCTTCAAGAAAGACCTCCGCCACATCCTGAAATTCATCGACAATCTGCCGCGCTTCCTTGAGGGCATCTTCTGTCTTTCTCTTGCACACAACGTGAATTCGCTTCATAATCTCAATTTCCCCCGAAGGTACTGTGAAACATCGTTAAGAAGACGGAACGATCGTTCGACGGTCGCCGTCTTGTCAGGATTGGCAAGGTTACAGGTGGCAGGGGCGAGGAGGCTGTTTCGGACAATTCTCTCCCGGGAGACACCTCTCTTTTCCACTTCGAGCCACATCCCTTCGAGCCGGCCGGCAATACGGGCGACATTTTCACCTGAAATCTCCTCCGGGACCGTAGGGACAATCCCCCACGAGATCATCCGGCCGTCATCAAAAAAACGTGCAACCCTGTCATAGGTTGCAAATACATCACCGTGGGCATAGGCGTTGAATGAGAGGAGTTCGATATCCAGAGACAAAAGAAAATCCCAGTCCGGACGTCCGCAGAGATGGATGCCTCGCGGACCTTCGAGACCGTCAAGAAACTCGGACATTTCCCTCTTCGCCAAAACCGGATCGTATCCGCACAGAGCACTGAATATAAACTCAAGGCCCGGATCATCAAGCCACACAAAAGCGGCCCGGTTCTTTTCCTTCAACTCATGGTACTGCCTGTTTACCTTCATCTGGATGAATGTGAACAGGAAACCCCGGATCTCATCATTATATACTATGGGCTTCCCCTTCTCATCCATAATTTTGAGGCCCAGGCTGACAGGACTCATCATCTGTCCCCTGATGGCCGCATAAGAGGAAAGATCGGCTTCCATAAACCGGCGGTAGGACGAATGGGGGGACAAGGATGGAGAAAAAAAACCCGGGTCATCCCACCTGTCGAGAGCAGGGGCAAGTTCATCGATGAACCGGCCCGTCTCGACAAAGATCCGCCGTTGGTCCCGGTCGATAACAACGCCGGGAAAATGTTCCATGGCCTGGACATACATGTCTTCGTTAAACGAGACCATGGGCAGTTGGGGCCAGAAAGGGATGTCCACCGACAATGCCGTGGCAAGAGCTTCGTCCACATCACGGTGTGGGAGTATTCCCATGGCGGTTGTCCGGAGATCGCCGGTGAAATAGAGACGGTCGTCGGGGGGCATTACGGGATGATACGCTCATCTTCGGCATATCGAAACATTTCGAGAACCGAGATAAATACGGCAATAACCAGAGGCCCGAGGATCAACCCGATAAAACCGAAAAACTTTATCCCCCCCAGGATACTCAGAAAAATGAGAAGTGTGGGAAGTCTTGTTCGCCCCTTTACAATAAGAGGTCTCAGGATATTATCGATCATACTGATACCGAATATACCGACAAGGACAAGAATCAGGGCTTTTCCGAAAGCACCGTGAAGGAGAAGATAAATCGTTGCAGGCCCCCAGATTACAAGCGTTCCCACAACAGGAATGAAGGACGTGAGAAATATGGCCATCCCCCAGAGGGCCGGCGAGGGAATACCGAGAAAGAGAAAAGCAAAGCCTCCGATCAAAGCCTGAACAAGGGCAACCGTAACACCGCCGTATATGGTGGATACGACGATCCCCCGTATCTGCTCGATCAATCTCCTCTTTTCTTCACCGGAAAAAGGGAGAAAATCGCCAAACTTCGTAAGGAACGCCGGCCCATCCTCGAGAAGAAAAAAGACAACGAGAACCATGAGCACAAAGTCAAATCCGAAGGAGATGATGTTCCCCACCCCGGCTGTAACCTTTGTGAGAATTTCGCTGTTGAATTTCGAGATCCCCGCCACGACAGTCTGCTGAAGATCGGCGACATTTATGGAGAAGGTTGTTAAAACGCGGGTGATAATCTTCCCTGTGTAGGGATTCTCCATAAATGTCCTGAAGGGATCGAACTGACCGGCCTGGGCGGTTTTAAGGGCCGCCTCCGCTTCCTGGGCTATGACATAGGTCATGTACGAAAAAGGACCGAGAATCAGTATAAGAATCACACAGAGTGTAAGAAGCGATGCTACAAAAGCCTTTTTGACCCGCCCGAGCAGAAGGCGGTAGAGAGGGTAAAAGAGCATCGTAAAAACGATGCCCCATGCTATGGCAGAAAAAAAAGGCTTCAGTATCTGGTAACTCAGATAGCCGAGGAGAATGGCAATGGCAACAAGAACGATGAAATAGAATCGGCTGTCCGAATATCTTCTATGCAAAAATACGACCTGGCTTTCCGCCTTCTCCCTGTTACGATTCGCTGAGCTTATCCTTCTCCTGATCGTATGCGTCCTTCCCTGCCTCAAAAGCCTTGGAGAAGACCGATTTCTTTTCCTCGATAAATCCTTTGCCCTTCTCTACAACCGTTGCTGCCTTCGTTTTTACTTCGTCAAGATAGTGCTCGGTCCTTTCCTTCGCATCTTCCGAAAGATCCTTGATCATTCTCCGCGTTTCACGGCCCGATGCCGGTGCAACCAACAATGCCACGCCGGCGCCTACGACGCCTCCCAGAAAAAATGCAAGCAACGTTGCTCCTGGTCCGAATCCCCTGTTCTCCTCTCCCATGATAACCTCCTCGTCTCTGATCTATTATCGTAGCTTTCTCGATAGCAGGCTTTTCAGCGCAAAGCCCACACCAGCCTTGACTCCTGCCCGTATCGCAGCACCTTCTACTGCCGGGACCGACGAAAACGACCCTATCAAGCGGCTCACGTTCCGGACATTCTCTCCTACCTCCCGGACAGAACTGGATACGGACCGGACGTCATCGGTTATATCGTTAATATTGTCCGCGAGACCGTGGACGCTGTTAAGCGTAATTCTCAGCTCCGCAAGGGTTGGCTCAATACTGTTTTCCAGTCTCCCCAGGGTTTCCTGCGTGTTCCTGACAAAACCCTTTACCTCTATGACGAGAAACACCACATAGACCGCCACCACAATCACTGATGCCGTAATAAGCCCCAGAAAGACTGAACTCATGTGAACCCCCTTTTGAGCTTGAATACATCGTAACCCAGGCAACCACCACTGTCAATACCTCCAAATCGTGCTCAGCAGGTCACGAGCACCTTGGCACCCCGAATTTTTCTCTCTCTGATCTCCATGAGGGCCCGGTTGGCATCTTCAAGGGCATAGATCTGCACCTCCGGTTTCACCGGTATGGCCGCTGCAAGGCCGAGGAACTCGGTCACGTCACGACGGGTGATGTTGGCAACACTGGTAATCTCTTTCTCGAGCCATATGTGATCCTGGTAGTTTATATCCATAAGTGAGCTTTTATCACTGTCCTCTTTCCTTATGGCATTGATCACCAGCCTCCCTCCCCTGTCAAGGTTCTTAAGCGCCTCAACAACGGGCCGCCAGACAGGGGTTGTGTCAATTGCATACCGGAGGCTCTCAGGAGGAGTCTCGGTCATGTCTCCCGTCCATGCAGCTCCGATACTGCGGGCAAAAACACGCTCTGCTTCGCTCCGGGCAAAGACAAAGATCTTTGAAGAGGGAAACTGAAAATGGATCATTTGAATAACAAGGTGGGCCGAGGCACCGAAACCGACCAATCCTATCGTTTCTCCATCAGTCATTCCCGTGAGACGAAGGGAACGATATCCGATAGCTCCGGCACATAAAAGAGGAGCGGCTTCCACGTGAGAGAAGGACTGAGGAATGGGATAGACAAAATCCTCGCACACCGTCATATACTCTGCATACCCTCCGGGCACATCTCTTCCCGTCGCAACAAACGCGGTACAGAGATTCTCGAGACCATTTCTGCAGTGGAGACAGGAACCGCAGGCAGCATTGATCCATGCAACACCAATCCGGGAACCTTTTTTAAACCTCGTCGCCCCTTGGCCGAGGGCCGTGATCTCTCCTACCACCTGATGGCCGAGGATCATTGGAAAGAAAGCGGGAGGCGTCCGTCCTTCAATCTCGTCGAGTTCGGTATGGCACACACCGCAGGCAAAAACCCGGACCTGTACCTCCCGGTCTTTCGGTTGGGGAATGGGTACATCAGCCAACACAAGAGGCTCAGGAGTCTCGTTGAGATCAGCCACCTTAGTGAGCAGCATAGCTTTCATCCGGTCATCTCCTCCCGTTTCGGTCTGGCTTCAGTATATCATAGTCACAGTGCTTCAGGGCCACCCTTAATTTGTCACATATTCATCGCTAAAACGATTGACAAATTACTCTGCTTTGTGTAGGTTTTTTTTGGGGCAGGGATGAAGAAAACCCTTCAAAAACTGCTGAACGAACTTAGCGCCAGATTTCCTGATATCTCTTTCCATATCAGGTTTCCTGACGGGCAGATCCTGAGATTTGGAACAGGAGAGCCCTCTTTTGTTCTCAATTTCCTGACCGACAACGCTATAAAGAATGTCCTCTCCCGCGGTTCTCTCGGGTTTGGTGAAGAATATGTTGCCGGCACCATCGAGGTGGAAGGTGACTTTGGTGAGCTTATCCGGTTCGGACTTGATCCGCGCTTTCAGGATCTGAACGTCTCGCTGGGTACAAAGATTTCTCTCGCAGCTCACCATATCACGTCACTGAACACGGTGGGACGATCACCAAAAAACATCGCCCGGGCTTACGACCTGGGAAACGATTTCTACAAACTCTACCTTGACGAGAGCATGACGTATTCATGCGCCTATTTCCAGTGCCCCGATGACACGCTCGAGAGAGCTCAGCAGCAAAAATACGAACACATCTGCAGAAAGCTCTCCCTTGCCGAAGGTGAAAGGCTCATCGATATCGGATGCGGCTGGGGCGGGATGCTCCGCTATGCCGCCAGAACAAGGGGTATCAGGGGCACAGGATGTACCCTCTCGCCGAATCAGGCAGCCTATGCCCGGGAAATGATCGAAAAGGATGGCCTGGGCGACCAGGTCACAATCATTCAGGGTGACTATAGAAACCTCAGCGGCCAGTTTGATAAACTGGTTTCCATCGGAATGTTTGAACATGTGGGTAAAAGGTTTATTCCCCAGTTCATGTCAAAAATAGTAGGGCTGATCAAGCCTCAGGGATTGGGTCTCTTGCACACAGTCGGCAAGGAAACTGATACAGCCGGTGATCCGTGGACAATGAAATATATTTTCCCCGGGGCATATATCCCGGTCCTCGATCACGTCGTCCGTCTTATGGGACAGAACGGACTCGTTCCCCTGGACATCGAAAACCTTCGCCTCCACTATGCCGCAACACTCGATGAATGGGCCAGACGACTTGAGACAAACGGTCGTAAGGTCGAAGCCATCTTCGATGCGGCTCTTCTGAGAATGTGGCGGCTTTTTCTTCAGGGGAGCGCCGGAGCCTTCCGGTGGGGCAAGCTGAGACTCTACCAGATTCTCTTCTCCAATGGCATTCACAATGAACTCCCACTGACACGGGAACACCTGTACCGGTAAAACCAGAGCACAGACAAGCCCGGAAACGGTCGCCTCACAGAGACGGCGAACAATGAATTGGGTTGACATCCTTCCGCCCAATGTCGGATACTTTTTACCAGCGCCGGATATGACAGAGACTGCTCTCCTCGTCTGGCAACGGTCGTAGATACACCGGCGAGCATAAACGGTGGGGGTTATGATGAAATGGAGCTATATTTCGCCGGCAATCTTTATCCTTACCCTCCTCTGTTTCTTCCTCCCCTGGATCAACCTCTCCTGTCAGGGCCAGAAGATTGTCTCCATGTCCGGTTTTCAGCTTTCTACAGGGACAACGTTCCAACAGCCCAGAATTTTCGGCCAGACCATGCCCCAGATTCAGGGGAGGGAGTCGCGAAAAATCAGGGGTGAGCCGGTGGCAATCATTACGCTCATCATCACAGTACTCGGTATGATTGCCGGCAGCCTGAAGGGAAGAACGGCCCATGTGGTTTCCGCAGCCGCAGGAGGCCTCGGAGCAATCCTGCTTGTCATTCTTCGCTACAGGATTAGTAACGAAGCCTCGAAAATAGCCGTTATCATTCAGATCGACTATGGAATCGGCTATTATCTCGCATTTCTGTTCTTTATTGCCGCCTTGGGCTATAATCTTCTCCTTCTGAAGGGATCTCCCCTTTTCACGGCTGGTCCATCCCCCGCGCCATCTTCGGCGAAGTTCTGCACCCAATGCGGTGCTTCAAATCCTCGAGACAACGCGTTCTGCAACATATGCGGTGCCCGGTTCTGAGACCCAGGGAGGCCACGATGACCGATTTCTTCGACAAGATCAGGGACAGCATCGATAAGGGTATTACCACAGTGAGCGTCAAATCGAGACAGCTTATCGAGACGCAGAAAATCCGCAACCAAATCGATGCTCTCGATCGACAGCGAAAGACAGCCTTTGAAGAACTCGGTAAATCGGTCTATGATGCATATACAGCCGGAGGGAGTCTGGATCAAAGCCTTGTTGAGACGAAGTGTCGGGCGGTCAAAGGCCTTGACGACCAGATCATTGAACGGGAAAAGGAAATCGCCAATATCAACAGGGAAGCAGACGAACAGACCGAGGGGACTGTCAGGACAGCCCATCGTTGCGAGTGCGGCGCAGAACTCCCCGACAGCGCCAAATTCTGTGGAAAATGCGGCAAAGGGATCGACCTCACCGCTGAGCAGGACAAGGCCCGGCCGGTGCGGACAGAGACCAGAACCTGTCCGGCCTGTTCAGCCGAACTGACCCCGAGCGGCCGCTTTTGCCCCCGGTGCGGAAAAGAACAGGAATGAAGAGGCCTTTCCCTGTATCATCGCTTCTGTTCCTTCTTCTTGTTGTCTCGCCGGTGCTCCTTCTCTCATCATGTATCGAGATACGGCAGACCATACGGCTGAACCCCGATGGTTCCGGCGACACAGAGCTTGAACTCGCCATTCAGAGTCAGTGGGTTCAGCAACTCACTCCAAAGGTGAAATCGGACATACCGGCAGGATGGAGCCTCATTGGGGAGAAAGACACCGACGGCAAACATATGATCATTTTCGGGCGGCCGTTTCGGGCGATCACGGAAATAAACGACAAAAACATGGAATATATCTTTGTCTCCGACAGAGGAACCGTCCTCACCGGGTCATTCAGTCTCGATATCCGTCAGATAGCAAACTCCCAGATGCCCTTCCCCTATGAACTGAATGTCCGAATGCCCGGCGTCATCACCTCAACCAACGGCACAAAGATTTCCTCGCGGGAGGTACGGTGGAATCTTCAGGGATTCAACCAGGGAACGGTTCTTTCCGTCCGGTCCTCTGAATCGGTCTTTTCTTCCCCCGTCATCCGCATTGCCTCACTGATTGCGGCCTGTCTCGCCGTACTCTTCATTCTCGCCACGGTGCTGTGGAAAAGAAGAAAAAAAGATCCTTCGACCCCACCCAATGTGTCATCATCCTCTTCGATTCCCCAGACCGGGCCCTTTTGTACGCGGTGCGGAACCAGGAACAGCCCTGAAGCCCGTTTCTGCATCAATTGCGGAATACGGATCGAGTATTAAGGAAAGATCTTTCCCGGATTGAGGATATTGTTCGGATCAAGAAGCCGTTTTATCTGCTTCATGGTCTCCATCGTATCAGGATCGAGTTCCATGGCGAGATAGGGCGCTTTGGACGTCCCTATTCCATGCTCACCGGAGAGTGTGCCACCTAAACGGATCGTCTCACTGAAAAGCTCCTTTACAGCCTCTTCGGCGCGCTCCCGGTCCTCAGTGGTATCCTTGATCATAATGCTCACATGAAAATTTCCGTCACCGGCATGTCCGAAACTGAGGATTGGAACACCGAATCTCTTCTCCATCGCTTCGAGTGCCCGGATAAGTCTCGGGATATTTGACCGGGGAACAACAACGTCCTCGGCGATCTTTACCGGATTGAGGTTGTATGTCGCCTGTGAGAGAACCCTTCGGGCCTGCCACAACTTATCCGCTTCAGCAGGATCCTGGGTCACATCACACCGGACAACCTTGTTCTCCTCGAGAATTGCCGTTACCTTGGCCACCTGGGAACGGATCGACTCCCTGTCTCCATCGACCTCGATCAGAAGCAATCCGCCGATACCCTCGGGCAGACCCATCGGCGATGCTTTCTCGCTGCACATAATGGAAGCCCGGTCCATAAATTCAATGGTCGACGGCACAACCTTCGCCGCTATAATGGCAGAAACACTCCCGGCGGCTTCTTCAACCTCGCTGAAAAGGGCAAGTATTGTCGCTTTTGCCTCGGGAAGGGGAATCAGTTTCATGATGATCTTCGTCACTACCCCGAGGGTTCCCTCGCTCCCTACAAAAAGCCTGGTAAGATCATACCCGACGACCCCTTTCATGGTCCTGACACCGACGTTGAGAATCTCGCCTGTCGGCCTGACTACCTCGAGACCGAGCACATAGTCCCGTGTCACACCATATTTGAGTGAATTGGGTCCACCGGCACACTCAGCCACGTTGCCGCCGATACTGGAATATTTGTACGATGCAGGGTCGGGGGGATAGAAGAGACCCTGTTTAGCCGCCTCCTGCTGGAGATCGAAGGTGATGACGCCGGGCTCAACGATGGCAATCAGATTCTCTGTATCAATCTCGAGAATACGGTTCATCCGGGAGAAGACAAGCACCACGCCTCCACTCAACGGAATTGATCCTCCGGTGAGGCCCGTCCCCTGACCCCTGGGGATCACGGGAAAACGGTCTTTGTTGGCAAGCTTGAGTATTTCCGATACATCACGGGCCGATGAGGGAAAGACGATAAGATCGGGAACCACCCCGTCTGTTCGTGCATCGTACGAATAGCACTTGCGGTCTTCCGGAACAGAGGAAACATTCTCCTTTCCTACTATGCCAATGATCTTCTCTATCGTCCCTTTATCCATGAAAACCTTTTCTCCCGTCCCGGTAAAGATACCACATTTCCCTTCTTTCCTGTTACTCTGAATTGCGCCCTGCAGCCTTATGACAACGATGGAATACCCATCCTCCGTGGAACCGGATCAGCGAATCGCCAGGATTACCTCTCCGTCTGGTACCCCTTCAGACGGGCAAGAAAGTACTCTTCAGCGGGAAGAACCCTGCCGTCGGCCAAACGAATCGTGTATGGCTGACCTGAGAGATAAGACCGTGATGCACAGAGCCGGATGAAATCGCCGGCCGTCTGAACCTTATTGCCCGCATATTTGAGCTTTACCCTGAGATGACCTGCCGCTGCCTTTCTGTCGTACTCGCTTCCGTTCCGGATAAATACAGCACCATCCATTTCTTCCACAGACCTTATGAGGTACTCGATCTTGTCCTTTTCGCTCTCATCAGCGGCACGGGCCCCGAGACCTGCGGTGACAAAAAGAAGGACCAGCACAAGACCTGCCGCAGTTCGCACCTTCATTTGCCGGACCGGCCCCCGTGATGGGGAGTCTCCGAGAGCGTGCCGCCATATCTGCCAGATGACCATATCACCGTCTGTCACTCGTCTTCCGATGCAAAGACAGCCCCTCCTGCCGCTCCCGTAACCAGCCGTGCATACCGGGCCATATACCCTTCGGTAATATTCGGCGGACGTTTTGTCCAGACTTTCCGTCTCCGGGTTATCTCTTCATCGTCAACCCTGAGATCGATCGTCTTCTCATCCAGATCGATCTCAACAATGTCACCGTCTCTCACGAGAGCGATGGGACCCCCTTCGGCAGCCTCAGGCGATACATGACCGATACAGAGCCCCCGTGTTCCTCCTGAAAACCGTCCATCAGTGATCAGCGCACAGGAAACGTCAAGGCCCCTTCCTGCGAGAACGCTCGTAGGCGTAAGCATCTCCCTCATGCCCGGTCCGCCCTTCGGTCCTTCGTATCTGATGATGACCGCATCGCCTGCTTTAATGTCGCCGGCCATGATCGCCGCCCCTGCCTCCTCCTCGCTCTCGAAGACCCGGGCCGTTCCCCGGAAATGCCAGACACTCTCCGAAGCCCCTATCCGCTTGACAATAGAACCGCTCGGCGCCAGACTCCCCGACAGGACAGCAAGGCCGCCCTTGGCATGATAGGGGTTCGCCAGCGGCCTTATGACATCCTGATCGCAGACCTGAGCCCCCGACAGCACGTCGGAGACTGCCGTGCCGGTGACGGTGAGACAAGATGTATCGATGAGCCCCGCACCGGATAAGGTCTTCATAATGGCGTACACACCACCTGCCATGTAGAGGTCTTCGAGGTGGTGGGGCCCGGCAGGGCTCATGTTGCAGATATGGGGAACCTTCTCCGATATCTCATCAAAAACCGCCAGGGGCAGCTTCATCTTCCCCTCATTCGCAATGGCCGGGAGGTGAAGTGCCGTGTTCGATGATCCGCCAAAGGCCATGTCCACGGCAATGGCGTTTCTGAAAGCAGCCATGGTCATCACATCCCGCGGTTTAATGTCCTGCCTGACCAACTCTATAATGTGCAGACCTGCCGCTTTCGCGAGCCTCACCCGTGCAGCGTGGACAGCAGGAATGGTCCCGTTACCCGGAAGACCGATACCGAGGGCCTCAGAGAGACAGTTCATCGAGTTGGCCGTAAACATCCCCGCACAGGATCCGGCGCCGGGACAGGCGCACGCCTCCAGCTCACCCAGTTCCTGTTCCGTCATTGTCCCTGCTGCCACCTTGCCCACCCCCTCAAAGACGGAAATCAGGTCAACGGCCTTCCCCTGAAACCTGCCGGAGAGCATCGGTCCGCCGCTGAGAAGAATAGCGGGTATATTGAGCCGCATGGCGGCCATCATCATTCCCGGAATGATCTTGTCACAGTTCGGAATGAGAACGAGGCCGTCAAAAGGATAGGCCTTTGCCATGACTTCGACAGAATCGCAGATCAGTTCCCTTGACCCGAGGGAGTATTTCATGCCTTCGTGGTTCATGGCGATCCCGTCACAGATACCGATTGTGTGAAACTCCATGGGGGTCCCTCCGGCCATTCTGATCCCGTCCTTGACCGCCTGACACAATCTGTCGAGATGAATGTGGCCGGGAATAAGTTCGTTCGCCGAATTGGCTATACCTATGATGGGACGGCCGATCTCCTCGCCCAAATATCCCATTGCGCTGAAAAGACTCCTGTGAGGTGCCTTTTCAAGACCTTTCTTCATCCTGTCAGATCTCATCGTTCCTCCCGGTAATAAACGTATTCATAATTGTCCAAGAATATAGTATGTTGGAGGTGGGCTTTGCAAAGGTAATTTGCCCCTCACTTATCTTGACACGTAAAAAGCCGTTTTGATAGGATTGTTCAATTATACCAAGGAGACCAGACCACTATGACCCGGAAAAAAATTGAAGGAATCGACAAAGTTCTTATTATCGGCTCAGGACCCATCATCATAGGCCAGGCCTGTGAGTTTGACTACTCGGGCACACAGGCATGCAAGGCGCTCCGCGCTGCAGGGTATAAGATTGTTCTCGTCAACTCCAATCCCGCCACAATCATGACAGATCCGGGAATGGCGGATGCAACCTATATTGAGCCCCTAACAGTGGAAATAATCGAAAAGATCATCGAAAAAGAGAGACCTCAGGGACTTTTGCCGAACCTGGGAGGACAGACAGGACTGAACCTCGCCGCCGAACTGTCGCGGAAAGGGATTCTTTCCAAATACGGTGTTCAGATTATCGGCGTTCAGGCCGATGCCATCGAGCGGGGAGAGGACCGGATCGAATTCAAGAAAACGATGGAACAGCTCGGGATCCCCATGCCTCAGAGCGCCCCGGCATACTCTGTCGACGAGGCGCTCCGGATAGCCGACGAGCTGACCTACCCCGTCGTGGTCAGGCCTGCATATACGATGGGTGGAACAGGCGGCGGCATCTGCTATAACCAGGAAGAACTGAAGGTCATTGCCTCCCGGGGGATTGCGGCAAGCCTCATCGGTCAGATTCTCATCGAAGAGGCGGTGATCGGATGGGAAGAACTGGAACTGGAAGTGGTCCGCGATGCAGACAATACGATGATCACCGTCTGCTTTATCGAGAACATCGACCCTATGGGTGTTCACACAGGCGACTCGTTCTGCGTCGCTCCCATGCTGACCATATCCCCTGAACTCCAGAAACGGCTTCAGGATTACTCGTATCGCATAGTCGAGGCGATTCAGGTCATCGGCGGCACAAATGTCCAGTTCGCTCACAACCCCCAGACAGGGCGGGTAGTCGTTATCGAGATCAACCCCAGAACATCGAGGTCGTCGGCCCTTGCGTCAAAAGCAACGGGGTTTCCCATCGCCTTCATATCGGCAAAACTGGCCGGTGGGTACACGCTTAAGGATATCCCGTACTATAAGGGAGGGGGTCTCGACCGGTACGTTCCGTCAGGGGACTACGTGGTTGTCAAGTTCGCCCGGTGGGCCTTTGAAAAATTCCGGGAAGCGGAAGACAGCCTCGGTACGCAGATGAAAGCTGTCGGCGAAGCAATGAGCATCGGCAAGACCTACAAGGAAGCGCTCCAGAAAGCGATCCGTTCTCTTGAGACCAAGCGGTACGGCCTCGGATTTGCCAAGGATTTCAACGCCCTCCCCCTCGATGATCTTCTGAAAATGCTGAACGAACCGTCATCGGAGAGACAATTTATCATGTACGAAGCACTGAGAAAGGGTGCCACCGTTGAACAACTCTTTGAAAAAACAAAGATCAAGCGGTGGTTTATCGAGCAGATGGAGCAGCTTGTCGAACTGGAGGAAGAGATTCTGACATACAAAGGCAAACAACTTCCCGATCAGCTCCTGATCACAGCAAAGAAAGATGGTTTTTCCGATAAATATCTCGCCAAAATCCTCGATCTTACAGAGGCTGAGATCCGAAACCGCCGTAATACCCTTGACACCCGCGAGGCATGGTGTCCTGTTCCTGTCAGCGGAGCGGATGCAGCCTACTACTATTCAACATACAACGCCCCTGATGAGGTCCCGGTCGACAACAAGCAGAAAATCATGATCCTCGGCGGCGGACCGAACCGTATCGGCCAGGGCATCGAATTCGACTATACCTGCGTTCATGCCGCATTCACACTGAGAGACGAAGGATATGAATCGATCATGGTGAACTGCAATCCTGAGACCGTCTCTACCGACTACGATACGTCGGACAAGCTCTACTTCGAACCTCTGACAGTAGAGGACGTCCTGAGTATCTACGAAAAGGAAAAGCCTGTCGGCGTCATCGTCCAGTTCGGCGGCCAGACACCGCTCAATATCGCAAACGAACTGGCTCAGGCCGGGGTTAAGATACTCGGAACATCTCCGGAGAGTATTGATCTCGCGGAAGACCGGAAACGGTTCAGCCATATCATCCAGACACTCGGCATACCACAGCCCGAAAGCGGCACGGCGATCACTCTCGACGAAGCGCTTGCTATTGCCACAAGGATCGGCTATCCGCTCATGGTCCGCCCGTCGTATGTTCTCGGTGGCAGGGGCATGGAAATCGTCTACGATGACGCCATGCTCACAGCTTATGTGAAGGCGGCGGTGGACATCTCTCCCGGCCGCCCCATTCTCATCGACAAGTTCCTTGAAAAAGCAATCGAGGTAGAGACCGATGCCATTTCCGACGGCGAAGATGTCTTCATTCCGTCAATCATGGAACATATAGAGCTTGCCGGCATTCACTCAGGGGACAGCGCGTGCGCCCTACCTCCGAGAACGATCGCGCCGGAGCACCTGGAAACGATCAACGCCTATACGGAGAAGATAGCCCGTGAACTGAAGGTTGTGGGCCTGATGAACATTCAGTACGCCATCGCCAACGACACGGTCTACATCCTCGAAGCAAATCCCCGGGCATCACGGACCGTACCGCTCGTATCGAAGGTAACAGGCGTGCAGATGGCCCGCATCGCCACCCAGCTTATGCTCGGGAAGAGACTGAAGGAGATGAACCTTACCGAGAAGAAATACAGTCACGTCGGCGTCAAAGAAGCTGTCTTTCCTTTCAACATGTTTCCCGAGGTTGACCCTACACTCGGTCCTGAAATGAGATCAACGGGAGAGGTACTCGGGATGGCCGACTCGTTCGGTCTGGCCTTCTTCAAATCCCAGCAGGCGGCAAACCAGGGTCTTCCGACGGGCGGAACGGTCCTCCTCTCCGTCACCGAACGGGAGCGGGCCGATATTCTTGAAATAGCCAGGGTTCTTCTCGGATGCCGGTTCACCATACTCGCCACCGAGGGGACGCAGAGATTTCTGGCGGAAAACGCCATTCCTTCGACGATCATCAAGAAGGTACATGAAGGCAGGCCTCATATCGTCGATGCCATTCACAACAAAGAGATCCAACTCGTCATCAATACGCCCGTAGGCAAGAACAGCATGTTCGACGACTCATACATCCGGAAGGCCGCCATCAAACATAAAATACCATACATAACAACAACGGCGGCGGCAAAGGCGGCGGCGGAAGGGATCCGGAGCTTTCTCGAAACAGAAGGGGTTATCGAGGTCAAATCGCTCCAGGAATATCACCTCGAAATTACATAGCGAGGCAGACAGATGAAGATAGGGGGCTCGTCGATTCTCGTACTCGGCGCTTACGGCGAGGTGGGCGCAGCGGTGTGCAGGAGACTGCTGGCCCACGAACCGGCCCGGCTGGTCGTTTCCTCCCTGACCGAATCAGAGGCGGACCATGCGGGCCGGACCCTTGGATCTATCTCCCAGGGGGACTGTGAGATCATTCCTGTCTACGGCAACCTTTTCCTCCGCGGATCATGGAAGGACAGAACGGTCGCCGAGATCTTTCACGACCCTCTCCTTCTCTCCCACTACGTCTCCGACACATTCGGTGACCTGAACGAAACAATCCTGAACGAAAATCTTCTCTTTCAGCTCATCACCCGATACCGGCCGCATATTGTCGTCGACTGTGTGACCACGGCAACGGCCATCTCCTATCTCGATATCTATCAGACATACGGGAAGATTGCCGGCACACAGCAGAAAGGGCAGATGGAGGATGATCTTTGCGCACAGATCTTCGCAACGGTAAGTCTGCCCCCGCTGATCCGGCACATTCAGATCCTCGCCGAAGCAATGAAACGGTCAGAAACGGGGCTCTATCTCAAAATTGGCACGACAGGAACAGGAGGCATGGGATTCAACATTCCCTTCACCCATGGAGAAGAGAACCCGTCCCGTCTTCTCATGACAAAGACCGCTGTCGCCGGTGCCCACTCGATGCTCCTCTTCGTTCTGAACAGAACGCCTGGTGCACCGGTCATCAGGGAGATCAAACCTGCTGCCATGATCGGCTGGAAGGACATGGGAAAAGGGGCGATAGCCCGAAGAGGCAAAAAGATCCCCCTTTACCAATGCACCATGGAGGACAGGCACATCCTCACAGACGGAGATCTCTTCGACTATGGAGCCCTTGAGCCTCCGGCCACTCCAGGAGAGACTTTTCTTGAAGGGGTATACGTTGATACCGGGGAAAACGGTGTCTTCTCGGCCGATGAATTCACGTTGCTCACATCACCGGGAATGATGGAGTTTGTCACACCAGAAGAGATTGCCGATCACGTTGTTGCAAACATCACAGGGACACATACTTCAAAGGACGTTGTCGGCGCCATCGACGGAGCCGTCATGGGTCCGACATACCGCGCAGGGTTCCTCCGCAGGCAGGCCCTCGACGCTCTCAGTTCATGGGAGCCGGCAGGCCTCTCATACGGGTATCTCGGCCCTGTCGCCTCGAAACTGATCTTCGAGTCATTCCTCCTCAAACAGGCCTTCGGAACCATGGACGCTGTCTGTGCCGCATCTGCCGATGTGATCTCCCGGACAACGGAAGAGGTTGTCCGGCATTCACCGTCCTTCAGGGCCGAGTGCACGGCCATCGGTATCCCGATTCTCCTCGGCGACGGACAATCCCTTCTCTTCGTCCGCCGATCGAGCCCGGACAAGGCCTGGGAACAGACCTCATGGACGGTTACGGAGGAAACGATCAATTCGTTTACAGAACGTGAGTGGATCGATCTGAGGCCCCAGAATATGGCCCGGTGGTCCCGGTATTTCACCGACATCCTTGGAGAGATCCGGTCAGACCGAAGCGAGACCGGTTCCCGTACCGACAGGGGACAATTTTTCTGGACAAGAAACAACGAAGGAAAGGTTCTCATCGACGGAGGGGAGGTCTCGGCATGGGTCCTGATCAAAAGGCTCGGTGGCGGGAGGGTCGGGTCATCGCGGTGAAGTCTCTTCCCGCCCCCAAGAACAGATAAGGTGAGCCACGGCCCTTATGGTCGGTCGACAGACCGTTCTGAGGCCAGGACTCGACCAAAAAAATAAACAGGCAGCCCCGTTACCGGAGAGCCACGGTAACAAGGATGGGTTTCAATACCCTCTCCGCCTCACGGGGATCGAGACAGACAAGGAGTCCCCGTCTCCCTCCGTTAACGAATATGACCGGAAGGTCGAGAATCGTTCGCTCCATGTAGACCTTCATGGACTTTCTCGTTCCAAATGGTGATGTGCCGCCGACCATGTATCCCGAATGTTTCTGGGCCACAGCCGGATCGCAGGGCTGAATACGCTTTACCCCCACGAGCCTTGCAAGTTCTTTCGTTGAGACTTCACAGTCACCGTGCATGAGCACTATGAGAGGTCTCTTTTCGTCGTCCTCCATGATCAGGGTCTTGATAACACGATGTTCATCTACCCCGTATTCCCTGGCAAAGGTCTTCGTGCCACCCTTTTCCACGTAGGTGTAGGGATGGTCGGTGAAAGAGACGGACATCTCTCTCAGCACCCGTATGGCCGCTGTTGTATGGCTTTTGTCTTTTCCCATGACCCTGAAAAGTATACCTCTTTTGGTCCAGAGGAAAAAAGGAGAAAAATCGTTTGACAGGTATTATTCCTGTATGATAATGATTCTTAATAAGGAAATTTTATGCGAAAAGAATACAAAGATCTCAACATCACCC
This sequence comes from uncultured Pseudomonadota bacterium, assembly GCA_964421445.1. Taxonomy (GTDB): domain Bacteria; phylum Desulfobacterota; class Syntrophorhabdia; order Syntrophorhabdales; family CAYQXL01; genus CAYQXL01. Next base: position 15,490 of record CAYQXL010000002.1, on the reverse strand, counting down.
TCACACCTCAGAGACTGGCAATTCTCGAATATCTGGACAATAACACCTCTCATCCGTCGGCAACGGATATTCACCAGGCCCTCCGGGAACGCTTCCCCACCATGTCCCTTGCCACAGTTTATTCGACCCTTGATATTTTGCAGGAGAAGGGCGTTGTCCAGGAACTGGGCATAGACCGGGAAAAGATGCGGTTCGATCCGACAACAGAACTCCACCCCCACCTGATCTGTCTTCAGTGCAAAGCTATCGTCGACATCCACCGGACCTTTGACGTTACACTCCCGGAGGAGGACGCTTACGGTTATGAGGTCACAGGGAGCAATGTTGATTTTTACGGACTCTGTCCGGCATGCAGGTCGGGGACAGGAGAATAGGAAGGAGGTATCGATGGAACACTGGTGTAGTCTCTGCGGTTTCAATTACGAAAAACAGTTCAAAAAGTTTCCCGGAAAGCTCCTCTTCGCTGAACTTCCCGATGACTGGAAATGTCCCGTCTGCGGTGCTCCAAAACGAGCATTCCGGGAATCAGAGACAAAATGAACGATTGCCGTTGATGAGGTGAGACACGATGGATACGGTTCTTCTGTCACGACTCCAGTTTGCCGTTGCAACATATTTTCATTTTCTTTTCGTCCCCCTCACGCTCGGCCTTTCGATCCTCATCGCCATCATGGAGACGGTCTATGTCAGGACCGGAAACGATGATTACCTGAGGATGACCAAATTCTGGGGAAAACTTTTCCTCATAAACTTCGCCATTGGCGTTGTGACAGGCATAACACTCGAATTCCAGTTCGGGACCAACTGGTCCAGGTATTCGAAGTACGTTGGCGACATCTTCGGATCGCTCCTCGCAGTAGAAGCAACGGTCGCCTTCTTCCTTGAATCAACATTCATCGCCGCCTGGGCCTTCGGCTGGAAGAAACTGTCCCCCAGGGCCCATCTCACTACAATCTGGATTGTTGCTGTCGCATCGAGCTTCTCGGCCGTATGGATCCTCATCGCGAACAGTTGGATGCAAAATCCTGTCGGCTTCGTCATGGCAAACGGCAGGCCTGTTCTGTCAGATTTTTTCGCCATAATCACCCAGCGCTATGCAATCCTCACAATTCTCCATACCCTCGCCGCATCGTATGTCGTCGCCGGGTTCTTTGTGATGGGTGTAAGCGCCTACCATCTCTTGAGAAAACGGCACTCAGAGATATTCACCCGATCCTTCCGTCTCGGTCTTGCCTTCGCCACGATCTTTGCATTCTTTGTCGTTATCGAAGGTCACATGCACGGCGCTGATCTCGCAGACAAACAGCCGGCAAAACTCGCCGCCCTCGAATCACACTGGACAACACAGAAACAGGCCCCCATCTTTCTCTTTGCCTGGCCCGATCCGGACAATGACAGAAACAGCGTGGAGATCGGTGCCATACCGGGAGTACTCAGCCTTCTCGCATACCATTCCCCTGACGCCACAGTAAAGGGATTAAAAGATATTCCCCGGGAGGACAGACCGCCTGTTCCTGTCGTATTTCACTCTTTCCGGTTCATGGTAGGCTTGGGGATGCTCTTTATTCTCCTCGTCGTCATCGGCTGGTTAAGGATAAGACGGCTTACGGACAGCAGACTCTATCTTACCGTCATGTTCTGGTCGATCCCCCTGCCCTTCATCGCCTGTGCTCTCGGATGGACTGTTACGGAGGTCGGCAGACAGCCATGGATCGTGTACGGGTTGATGAGAACGGAGCACGCTGCTTCTCCCGTTGCAGCGTCACAGGTGGGAATATCTCTGGCGGCATTTGTCATCGTATACGGCGTCATCGGATTTCTCGCCTACTGGCTCATGGCGGAAGCGGTCCGCAAGGGGCCGGAAGCCGGAGCGGTAAAGGATTAGTCACGGAGGAGACGCTATGCTCGAGTCACTGTGGTTTGTCATATGGGGCCTGCTCTGGGCAATCTATTTCGTCCTCGATGGATTCGATCTCGGTCTCGGTGTTCTTCTCCCTTTCATAGGAAAGAATGAACAGGATCGGAAGGTCGTCTACAATGCAACAGGGCCATTCTGGGATGGAAATGAAGTCTGGCTCATTACCGCCGGAGGGGTAACCTTCGCCGCATTTCCCGCTGCCTATGCCACCCTCTTCAGCGCTCTCTATACACCCCTTATGCTTCTTTTGTTCGCCCTCATAATTCGCGGCACGGCATTCGAATTCAGGAGCAAGAGGCCCGGTCCCCGGTGGCGCTCATTCTGGGACAGGATGATGTTTCT
>CAYQXL010000002.1:11297-13130 GCA_964421445.1 uncultured Pseudomonadota bacterium | reverse complement strand
GGTTGTCCATGTCTAAGCTCGTGGCAATTCTCGATGATGAGCCGGACATCATAGAGCTTGTCTCCGTCCACCTGAAAAAGGCCGGCTTCAGAACACGAGGATTTCTCGATGCCCGGTCGTTCCTCCAGTCCCTGAACACTGAGACACCGGAACTCGTGGTCCTCGATCTCATGCTCCCTGACAGTGACGGATTTGATGTATGCAAACACCTCAAAACCTCCCGTGCCTTCTCATCGATCCCCATCATAATGCTTACCGCCAAAACAGATGAAACAGACAAGGTCCTCGGCCTTGAACTCGGCGCCGACGACTACGTGACCAAACCCTTTTCGCCGAGAGAACTGGTGGCAAGAGTCAAGGCCGTTCTCCGGAGACAGGGCGAAAAGGAGATGGCTGAGAAACTGGTTATCGGAGGAATCCTTTCGATCGACCAAGAGCGCTTCGAAGTCGACCTCGAAGGGGACCGTATCGACCTGACACCTACAGAGTTCAGAATCCTCCAGTTCCTCGCCGGAAAAAAGGGATGGATACATTCACGGGAGCAGATTCTTGACTATCTTTGGGGCCGTGACAAGACCGTCATTGACAGAACGATTGATGTTCACATTCGTCACCTCCGGGAAAAACTGGGAAAGGCATCCAAATTCATCAAAAACGTCCGCGGTATCGGATACAAGCTGGAAGAATGAAAAAATCTCTTTTCCTCAAGATTTTCTCCGGTTATGCCATCTTTACACTCATCCTCGCTTCCGCTGTCCTCTTTACGGCCTTTCACGCAATAAGGGACTTCGCTGTCGACATGACAACATCCCATCTGAAGGACCTCGCCGCATCCATAAAACCTCAGATCGAAAAATTACCCCTCACCGGGAGGAGCGCCGATCTCGACCGCATTGTCAGGGAGCTGGGAACCTACACCAGCGCCCGTCTCACGGTCGTCCGGGAAGACGGAGTTGTTCTTGCCGACTCGGAAGAGGATCCGTCGAAGATGGAGAATCACGGAACACGGACAGAGATCGCCCAGGCCCTGGAGGGAAAAACAGGATTCTTTCTCCGGAAGAGCGGAACTCTTCAGAAGGAGATGCTCTACGTCGCCCTTCCTCTCGGAGGAGACAAGGAGAAGAAGGCCGTTCTCCGCCTCAGCGTCTTTCTCAAAGAGATGGCCGGCGTGACCGATTCCCTGAGAGGGACGATCCTCGTTGTCACCGCTCTCTTTGTCCTTCTCTATCTCGTCATATCTCTGATCTTCACGAGAAACCTCACGCGGCCCGTGAGAGAACTGACGGATGCGGCGGAGAAGATGGCTCAGGGTGACTTCGACGTGAGGGTCCTTCCCTCGGGAAACGACGAAATGAAGGATCTCGCCGTTGCCTTCAATTCGATGGCCGGTGAAATAAAGACCCTCGTATGGGAACTCTCCCGCCAGAAAGAGGAACTAAAATCAATCATAGCATCTCTCCGGGAGGGACTGGCCGTACTCAATAGCGAGGACCAGATCGTCCTTTGTAATGAAAGTTTTCGGGAGATCGCCAAGACAGAACGGTGCGAAGGCCATCGCTACTGGGAGATCCTGAGGGAACCGAGATTCAGCGAGGTCATACGGGACGTGAAGCAACTCCGCCATAACATGGTGTCGGAAATGGCGTTCGGCGGTCGCACGTTTTCCGTGAGTGCGACCCTTCTCGAATCAGAATCGGAGATTGTGGCGGTCTTTCACGACGTAACAGAATCGAAAAAGATCGAAAAAATGAAGAGTGATTTTGTCCTCAACCTCTCCCACGAACTGAGAACGCCCCTCACATCGATCAAGGGATTCGTTGAAACACTCGATGA
>CAYQXL010000002.1:5373-11197 GCA_964421445.1 uncultured Pseudomonadota bacterium | reverse complement strand
ACGAACTGAGAACGCCCCTCACATCGATCAAGGGATTCGTTGAAACACTCGATGACGAGATCGAAGGGAGCGAGAACAAGCGATACCTCGAAATCATCAAGAGAAATACAAACAGGGTCATCAGCATCATCAGCGATCTCCTCCTTCTTGCAGAAATGGAGGACTCAGGGACAACGCTCGAACTGTCCGAAGTCGACATCCCTCGTGTCGCCGACAACACAAAGCGGATATTCGAACACCTCCTCGCCGAGAAGAATCTCTCCTTTTCCACAGAGATCACCCCCGGTCTTCCCCCCGTCGAGGCGGATCTTTTCAAGGTGGAGCAGCTCTTCATCAACCTCGTTGACAACGCGGTCAAGTACACGGAAAAAGGTGGCATTACGATTTCAGCCCGCCGGAAGGACGAATCGGTTGAAATCCTTTTCACAGACACAGGGCAGGGAATACCTGCAGAACACCTCCCGCGGATCTTCGAACGGTTCTACGTCGTCGACAAGTCTCGGTCAAAGAATCTGGGCGGTACAGGACTCGGACTCTCGATTGTAAAACATGTCGTCATTCTCCACAAGGGTACAATAACAATAACGAGTACTCCCGGTACCGGAACAACGGTGACAGTGGAACTTCCCCTCAAATCCGGCCATCTTAACAGAAAATTAACACAAAATTAACAGACAGTTAATCGGTCCGTCATATGATATTGCACCGTATGGTAGAATATCTCTAAGGAGGCTTGTGAATGAAGATTATGGGGAAGTTGTTAACAGCAGTATTCGCGATCCTCGTCCTTTCAGGGACGATGGCGTCCGGAGCGGATGTCGAGTTGCTCGGTGCCGGGGCCACATTCCCCCAGCCCCTCTACTCGAAGATGTTTGATGCCTATAACCAGCAATACAAAGTGAAGGTCAATTACCAGGGCATAGGATCGGGAGGCGGTATCAATCAGCTTATAAAGAAGACCGTTGACTTCGCCGGCACCGATGCGTTCATGACGGCAAAAGAGCTTCAGGAGGCCGGGGCACCGGTGCTTCACATACCCACGAGCCTCGGAGCGGTTGTCGTATCGTACAATCTCCCGGGGAATCCGAAACTGAACTTCACCCCTGAGCTGATCGCCGACATTTTCCTCAGCAAGATCAAGAAATGGAATGATCCCCGGATACGTGGCGCCAATCCCGGCATAACCCTCCCCGACCTCCCTGTCAGCGTTGTTCACAGGGCCGACGGCAGCGGAACGACCTATATCTTCAGCGAATACCTGACCAAGGTCAGCAACGAATGGAAGGAGAAAGTCGGGACGGGAAAATCACTCAACTGGCCCGCCGGTCAGATTGGCCAGAAGGGTAACCCTGGCGTTGCAGGATACGTAAAACAGACCCCTGGCGCAGTCGGTTATGTTGAGCTTCTCTATGCACTCCACAACAAAATGCCTTACGGAAAGGTGAAAAACAAAGCGGGGAATTTCATCGACGCCACGACCAAATCGGTCAGTGCCGCAGCAAACGTCAGAATTCCTGATGACACAAACGTATCCCTTACAAACAGCGAAGCAAAAGAAGGGTATCCGATCAGCGGCTTCACGTGGCTCATATTCTACAAGGAGCAAAACTATAGCGGAAGGACGAAAGAACGGGTTGAGGCTCTTGCCAAGATGCTCTGGTGGACCGTCACCGACGGCCAGAAACATGTCGAGCCTCTCCAGTATTCACCGCTGTCAAAAGAAGCTGCAGGAAAGGCCATGGCTATCCTGAAAAGCATGACATTTAACGGAGCCCCCTTATTAAAGTAGTCGTCGTCTCAGGCACGGCATACCGGAAGACTCATTGTCACCGGTATGCCCGTTGCCCTATCCACCCTGGAACACACGGCAAGAGGAAACACCTGTGAAGAAAAGAATACTTTTTCTCTGCACACATAATTCGGCCCGTTCCCAAATGGCCGAAGGGTTCGTCAATGCACTCATCAACGACAGATATGAGGCGCAGAGCGGAGGAACAGAGCCCGGTAATGTTCACCCTATGGCCATCCAGGTCATGGAGGAGGCAGGAATCGACATATCCCACCACCGGTCAAAGTCTGTCGATTCTTTTACAGATATGGACTTCGACTATGTGGTCACGGTCTGCGACAACGCCCGGGAAGCCTGCCCCTATTTCGGCGGTGCCCCAATTCGTCTCCATCAGAGCTTTCCCGACCCGGCCGAGGCCAGGGGATCAGACAGAGAGAAACGTGAGGCTTTCAGAGAATCACGGGATCGGATACGATCCTGGATATTAAAGGAATTTACGTGATAACAGCAAAGAATCAGAAAGGTCACACAGACCGGTCGGAACGGCGGTTCATAGGGGTCCTCACAATCGCCGCCCTCTGCATCATTGTTCTTCTTCTGGCCATCTGTCTCACTCTGATCGTCGCGTCCTTTCCCGCACTGAAAGAGTCGGGGCTATCATTCATCATCGGCACAACGTGGGACCCTTCCGCCGGCGTCTTCGGCGCCATGACATTCCTTGTGGGAACGCTTCTCACATCCTTTCTCGCTCTCATCATCTGTATCCCCTTCTCTATCGCCATCTCCGTCTTCCTCGGCGAATACTTCAGCCATGGGAAGGCGTCAACGTTTATTAGGAGCGCCATCGAAATCCTCGCCGGGATTCCATCGGTCATTTACGGATTGTGGGGCCTTTTCCTTCTCATGCCCATCGTTCGCTCTTTTCAGGTGGCTTTGGGAATGACACCCTATGGCGTGGGCATCTTCACTGCATCGCTCATCCTCGCCGTCATGATAATCCCTTTTTCCGCCTCCATCGGACGAGAAGTCATATCCCTTGTTCCCGGCGAACTGAAAGAGGCGGCCTATTCTCTCGGAGCAACACGGTTTGAAGTGATCAAGAACATCATACTGCCTTACGCACGTTCCGGCGTCATCGCCGGGATTCTCCTCGCATTCGGCAGGGCGATCGGAGAAACAATGGCTGTGACCATGCTCATCGGGAACAGCAACATTCTTCCAAAAAGTCTCTTTGATCCGGGCAACACGATGGCAAGTGTCATTGCAAACGAGTTTGCAGAAGCCACAGGGGTTACGGCGGCATCTCTCCTCTACATTGCCCTTGTCCTCTTTCTTGTCACAACCTTTGTCAACCTCATCGGAACGATAGTGATAAAAAAGATCTCAATTTCTGCATCGAAAGAGGTAGGATGACCTTTCACGACCACACACGACGTCGTCTTATGAAGGATACGGCCTTCAAGCTGCTCATCGGAGCCTTTGCCGTGGCGTCATTGCTGCCCCTCCTTCTTATCCTTTATTACATAACAAGGAATGGGATTGCCGTAATAAACTGGGAGTTTCTGAGCCAGATGCCCCGGCCCATGGGCGAAACTGGCGGCGGCGTCTACAATGCGATCATCGGTTCACTCGTCCTTATCGTTCTTTCGAGCGCCCTTTCCATTCCCGTAGGCATAGGGGCTGGCATCTATCTCTCCGAACGGCAGGAAGGACGACTTGCCGATCTTGTTCGCCTGTCCGTCGTCGTCCTCCAGGGAACACCATCCATCGTCATCGGAATCATCGCCTATGTCTGGGTTGTTGCGCCCTTTCAATCGTTTTCGGCCATTTCCGGAGGAGTGGCTCTCAGCATCATGATGCTTCCGGTGATCATCAAGACCACTGAGGAGACTCTCAAGCTCATCCCCTATCACCTGAAGGAAGCATCCCTCGCCCTTGGTGTCCCCTATCACCGGACAATTCTCAGGGTCATACTCCCTGCAGGGTTCACAAACATCCTCACAGGGATCCTTCTCTCCGTATCGAGAATAACAGGTGAAACGGCACCGCTCCTTTTCACCGCTTTCGGCAACCAGTTTCTCAACTACAATATCTTCAAGCCCATGGACTCACTCCCTTACAGGATATTTTTCTATGCCATGAGTCCCTACCCCGAGTGGCATACTTTTGCCTGGGGTGCATCGTTCATACTCGTTATCGTCGTTCTCGGCTTCAATCTCATAGCAAGGATGGTGTCCGCCAAATGGAAAGTTCAATTCTGAGAGTAGAGAATTTTAATGCATTCTTCGGTGAGCACCAGATTCTGAAAGGCATCACCCTCTCTGCATCGAAAAACCAGGTCACAGCACTCATGGGGCCGTCAGGATGCGGCAAGACGACGCTTATCCGTTGTGTAAACCGGATGCACGAACTGATTCCCGGAGCAACGGTGTCTGGGAAGATATTTCTCCAGAACCACGACGTCTACGGGATGGAACCAATCGTTCTGCGGCGCCAGATCGGTATGGTATTTCAGAAACCGAACCCCTTTCCGACGATGAGTATTTACGGAAATGTCATTGCAGGATACACGCTCAACGGCATCAAGAAACCTAAGAGCGAATTTGACGGTATCGTCGAACGTTCACTGCGGGACGCGGCGCTCTGGGATGAAGTGAAGGATGCACTTCACCGAAAGGGAACCTTCCTCTCCGGCGGCCAGCAACAGCGGCTCTGCATAGCCAGAGCCCTTGCCATGAACCCCGAAATACTCCTACTCGACGAACCCACCTCGGCCCTCGACCCCAAATCCACAACCCAGATAGAAGAGCTTATCGTCGAACTGAAGAAGAACACTACAATGCTTCTTGTAACACACAACATCGCCCAGGCGGCACGGGTCTCTGACTTCACCGCCTTTCTCTATCTCGGCGAACTGGTAGAATTCGGCTCAACAGAAAAGATGTTTACCGTACCGAAAGATATCCGAACAGAAGAATATCTGACGGGCAAATTCGGCTGAGAAAGAGGAGCCCAGGCCTTTCAACCGTTCCCTCCACCTACCCATCACACCGTTACCAACAGAGGACTTCAGAGGGAAAAAGCGATTGTAATCACGCCTGAAAACGACTATACTCTTTCTGCCTTGGCCTTGGGAGGGGCTATTTCATGGAAGGACACATTTACAAGACATTCGATCTGGAACTGAAAGAACTGAAGGAAAAACTTCTCTATGAAGGCGGGCTTGTGGAGACAGCCATCAAGAACGCTATCAAAGCCCTCCTGGACCGTGATTCAGACCTTGCCCGCCGAGTTATAGAGGACGATCACCTTGTCAACGCAAAAGAGGTAGAGACGGACGAGTTCTGCCTCAAGCTCCTCGCCCTCAGACAGCCGGCAGCCAGGGACCTCCGTCTTATCACAACGGCAATAAAAATCAACTACGACCTCGAGCGAATCGGAGATATGGCGGTCAATATCTGTGAGCGCGTCCAGGAACTGAATCAGGAAATTCAGCTGAAGCCGTATATCGATCTGCCGAAAATGGCTGAGATCGTTCAGATGATGGTGAAAGAAAGTCTTGATGCTTTTGTCCGGGAGGATATCAATCTTGCCTGGAAAGTCACCCGTGACGATGCACAGGTTGACCAGTTACTTGACCAGGTCTTCAGGGAACTCCTCACCTACATGATGCAGGACCCTCAGACGATTTCACGGGCCACCAGGGTTCTTTTCATCTCCAAGTATCTCGAACGGATCGCAGACCATGCGGTGAACATAGCCGAACTCGTCATATTCATGGTGGAGGGCAAGATCATACGGCATCAGGACGATCCAGAGGAATAAGCAGTATGATTCTTCAGACGGGCCTTATCTGTGTTGCCCTGGCAATGCTCCTTTGCGGTTGCACTGTTAGTCCTGGAAGCGAACAGACAAAAAACAGAAAGACCGTCACAATTGCGGGATCGACATCAGTCATGCCGTTCACCGAGAAACTTGCTGAACATTTCATGGTCGATCAGCACGGGTTCTTTGTCGATGTTCAGGGAGGAGGAT
>CAYQXL010000002.1:0-5273 GCA_964421445.1 uncultured Pseudomonadota bacterium | reverse complement strand
GAACATTTCATGGTCGATCAGCACGGGTTCTTTGTCGATGTTCAGGGAGGAGGATCTACGGCTGGTATTCAGGCGGTCATGAACAACACCGTTGACGTAGGCATGTCCTCCAGAGAATTGAAGGATGACGAAAAACTTTTGGGATCGATCACGATCTGTTACGACGGTATATCCGTTGTTGTCCATCCGGACAATCCAATTACAGGCCTCACCAAGGAACAGGTTGCCGCAATCTTTGCGGGCAGAATCCGCAACTGGAAATCGCTCGGATGGGTGGACCGTCAGATCGACGCCGTCACCCGGGAGGAAGGTTCGGGAACGAGGGGCTCCTTCGAGGATCTCGTCATGAAACGGGGTGAGATAAGCGACGCCATCATGGTGCAGGATTCGAACGGATCGGTAAAAGAGGTCGTTGCAACCGACCCCTATGCCATCGGATACATATCCCTCGGCCTTGTAGATAAAAAGGTGAAACCTCTGTCCGTTGACGGGGTGATCCCGTCGGTCCGTAATATCAAAGTGGGCAAATACGGTATCGTCCGAAAATTTCTCTACGTCGTCAGCACAGAACCCCAGGGCAACGCCCGGAAGTTCATTGATTTCGTCCTGTCGAAGGACGGACAGAATATCCTGAAAAAGGAAGGGCTCGTCGGTTTTTATGACTGATCGCGCAGCCGCCAAGGAAACGATTGTCAAATGGGTCCTGGTGGCCTTTGCCCTTTCGTCACTTCTTTTTCTTTTTCTGATTTTTATCTTCATTCTCTACGAGGGACTCCCTCTCTTCATCAAGATCGGCGTGGGGAAGATCATCGGCGGATTCAAATGGGCACCAACGAAAGGATCCTTCGGCATTTTTCCCATGATCGTTTCGTCTTTTCTCGTCACTGTCGGAGCTCTCGTTATCGGCGCCCCGCTCGGCCTCTCGTGTGCCATCTATCTGTCCGAATACTCAGGAAAAAAGCTCAAGATGGTTCTCAAGCCTGCCATTGAACTCCTTGCCGGAATCCCCTCCGTCGTCTACGGATTCCTCGGCGTTATCTACATCGTCCCTTTGGTCAGGAACTATCTCGGCGGTTCAGGTTTCTCCCTTCTTTCCACATCTATTGTTCTCGGGGTCATGATTCTTCCGACAATAATCAGCATCTCCTTTGACGCCCTCGTCAGCGTGCCCAGGACCTACAGGGAAGGTTCTTTTGCCATGGGAGCCACCAAATGGCAAACGATCTGGCGCGTCACCGTCCCCTCGGCGAAATCGGGCATCCTCGCCAGTTTTATCCTCGGCATGGGCAGGGCAATCGGTGAGACAATGGCCGTCATCATGATCGCCGGTAACGCATTGAAGATCCCCTCCTCCATCCTCGATCCTCTGAGAACACTCACGGGAAACATTGCCCTCGAACTGGCCTATGCCACCGGCGATCACAGACAAGGACTCTTCTCTACAGGGGTCGTTCTTCTCATCATCATCATGATTCTCAATTATCTTGCCAATTTCGGCATTAAACGGAGAAATACAAAATGAGAATAAACCCGAGATACACAAATAAGGTCGTCGAGTTTCTTCTCAACTTTCAGGCGTTTTTTACAGTCACCATTCTCGTTGTCATCGTAGCCATCATATTCTTCAAGGGAATCCGCCATTTCAGCCTCGAATTCATCTTCACCTTTCCTGAAGACATGGGACGACACGGCGGTATCTTCCCATCTATTGTCGGCACCATTCTTCTGGCCTTTCTCTCCCTCGTTCTCGCGACACCCCTCGGTGTTGGTACGGCAATCTTTCTTACAGAGTATACGAAGGAATCGGCTTTTACGAAGATCATCCGTTTCGGCGTCGAATCGCTCGCAGGGATTCCATCGATCCTGTACGGCCTCTTCGGATTCATTTTCTTCGTCATCAAACTTCGCATGGGCTGGTCCCTCCTCGCCGGCGTCCTCACGCTGACCATCATGATCCTTCCCACAATCATTCGGACCAGCGAAGAGGCCATAAAATCGGTGCCCCGGAACCTGAGGATCGTCAGCTACTCACTGAGTGCCACAAAATGGGAAACAGTCACGAGGGTTGTTCTTCCCTCTGCCATTCCAGGTATTCTGACAGGCATAATGCTCAGTGTGGGCAGAGCCGTGGGGGAGACAGCGGCCGTTATCTTCACCATGGGGAGTTCGCTTCGCCTTCCCGCGTCCCTCTTCGATTCAGGACGAACGATGGCTGTCCATTTTTACATCCTCGCCAGAGAAGGCATCTCCATGGAGAAGGCATACGCGACGGCACTCGTGCTGGTGGTCAGCATTCTTTTCATCAATATCGTCGCCTACTATCTCATGAACAGGGCCATATCAAAATATTCATAGGACTCCGTGAAGACAAAAATCCGTATAGACAATCTCTCCCTCTCCTTCGGCCGCACCGAAGTCCTCAAAAACGTCTCTGTCGACGTGTTCGAACGGATGATTACCGGTTTCATGGGTCCGTCAGGCAGCGGAAAATCGACACTTATCTCCGTCATCAACAGGATGGTCGACTTTGAGGAGGGCGTCACGACAAAAGGGGCTCTCTTCATCGACGACCGGAATATTCTGGACAACTTCGATGATTCCGTCGGCTTACGGAGACGAGTGGGAACAGTCTTTGCCGTCCCGATCCCCCTGCCCCGGTCCATTTTCGAAAATATCGCCTATGGACCACGGCTCAGGGGCATTCGAAAACGTGAGGAACTCCACAATATCGTCGAAGACAGCCTGAAAAAATCCTTCCTCTGGGAAGAGGTAAAGGACCGCCTCCACACATCGGCACTCAAGCTGTCAGGAGGACAGCAGCAACGGCTCTGTCTCGCCCGGACCCTCGCCCTCAGACCGGAAATCATCCTTCTTGACGAGCCCTGTTCGGGCCTCGACCCTATCTCGACGGCAAAGATCGAGGAGGCGCTGAGCGAACTGAAAAAAGAATATACGATCATCCTCGTTTCCAACAACACAAAGCAGATCGCCCGGATTACAGACTACTCGGCCTTCTTCTATCTCGGTGAACTGATCGAATACAATACGACGGAAAAGGTTTTTACCACACCTGCAGTGCAACAAACGGAAGATTATATACAGGGGAAATTCGGATAATGGACCCTTTTGCCCTTCGAACAGAGCACCTCAACCTCTATTACGGCGACTTTCACGGCCTCAAAAATGTTGATTTTCACGTTCACCGGAATGCCATTACAGCCCTCATCGGTCCGTCGGGATGCGGCAAATCGACCCTTCTTCGTTGTTTCAACAAGATGAATGATCTCATCGATGACACGAAGGTGACGGGGGATATTTTTGTCCAGGGTCAGAGAATCGACGAGATCGATTCCGTCGAGCTGAGGAGAAAGGTAGGAATGGTCTTCCAAAGGCCCAATCCATTTCCCTTCACAATTTACGAAAATCTCACATACGGCCTCAAAGTCCATGGTCTCTACAACAAAAAACGGTCCAGCGACCTGATTGAACGGTGCCTCGGGGCCGTCGATCTGTGGAGCGACCTGAAGGACAAACTCCACACGCCGGCGCTCGATCTGTCGGAAGAGATCAAACAGCGGTTATGCGTGGCAAGACTCCTCACCATCGAACCGGAGATCATCCTCCTTGACGAGCCCTGTTCTGCTCTCGACCCCATCGCCACGATGCGGATCGAAGAGTTGATGATTGAACTGAAAGAACGGTACACCATCCTCATCGTCACCCACAACATGCAACAGGCTGCCAGGGTTTCCGACTACACGGGCTTCATGCTCCTCGGGGACCTCGTTGAATTCGACACTACGCCCCAGATCTTCACTTCACCAAAGGATGAAAGAACGGAGGGATACATCACCGGCCGGTTCGGCTGAGATATCCCTTTGCCTTCCCATCTTGCCACAATGTCGTCCCCGTTCAGAGCCCCCGTTCGATATCCGGCACTTTACAGGTGGCCGCCCGAAATGCCATGGGCACGCCGCTACTTCCCGATCAGTTCCTGGTCATCGGGCAAGGGACCGCCGCGATCTATCGACAGTTCGTTCCTCTGCAAGAAAACGTTGCAAATATTCACAAAACGTCAGAATATATTCTGCCGGTTTCAGATCAGATAACCCCAGGTTACACAGGGAACCACGATACAACGACATACCGGGATCGGCAACGCATTTTCATCGGCACAGGATGGAAATATCTTAAAGGAGAATGGTCAGATGAAGCAATGGTACGAAGAACTGTATGAAAACTCGGGAGTAAAATATGACAACGAATGCTTCACCCAGGGCACCATGGGCGAATGCGACTTCATCGAGAAAGAAATAGGGTACGACAAGACCGTGAGAATTCTTGATATCGGGTGCGGAACAGGCAGACATACGATAGAACTGACCAAAAGAGGTTACACCGTCGTGGGGATCGATCTTTCAGATTCGCAATTAGACCGGGCAAGAGAAAAGGCATACAAAGAAAATCTCCAGATTGATTTTCAAAAGCGGGATGCACGACATCTTCCCTTCGTGAATCAATTCGACGTGGCGATCATGGTGTGCGAAGGAGGATTTTCTCTGATGGAGACCGATGAAATGAACTATCAGATTCTCCGGAATGCTTCCAATGCCCTCACAGAGAAGGGGAAGCTCATGTTTACAACTCTGAACGCCCTCTTTCCCCTGTTCCATTCGGTCAAAGAATTCTTTGACTCAAACACGAAAGAAGGAAACACCCAATGCGACAGCATTTCTTTCGATCTGATGACTTTCCGGGAACAGAATACAGTTCATGCCGAAGACGATGACGGGAACAAAAAGGAACTTTACTGCAACGTAAGGTACTATGCACCATCGGAAATCACCTGGCTGTTAAAAACCATCGGTTTCCGAACCATTGATATTTTCGGTGCGACACTTGGTGCCTTTAGTCGGAGCAACACATTGTCGACGGAAGATTTTGAAATGCTGGTTATTGCCGAGAAAACATCGTAACTTTGTACATTGGGGACGTCCTTGAAATAGTGACAGGATGCCCACTTTCTTACCACCGCCATCCTAAGGATTACTTACTCGTAACACCATAATACTTCGTATTTATAGGTTTTCAAGCAGCTCTCTCTTTAATTCTTGCATGACTGTAACAGTAAAAGTCGCTAAAATTGATAGACTCCAGGGATTTTAATGAGAATAAGACTGGAAGGCTTTAAAATGAAACCCAGTACAATTCCATGGGAATCTTTTAAAAATGCAACTCGATGTCATTCTGTCAATATTTCAAGGACGTCCCCT
>CAYQXL010000001.1:115480-139268 GCA_964421445.1 uncultured Pseudomonadota bacterium | reverse complement strand
GGCCAGAAGTTCAGCAAGACCAGTGTCGAGGTCGGAAAAATATTTGACAATCTCTTGTTCGCTCTTTTCGTTGTTGATGGCCTCCATAGTCATGAACAGAGCATCGATGACCGTATTCCCCGTTACAAAGATCGACTCTTCCTCAACTCCCTCCCGGAGAAGGTTGTTCCGGGACCAGGACGTGGGAGCAAAGTGGAGATCGGCTAAATGGGTAAGCAGTCTCCGGTTGATCTCTTCCGGGAAGGGTGCGTACTTGTCGGACGTTCTCAGTCCCGCCTCAACGTGACCTACGGGTGTCCGTTCATAGTACGCTGCCAGACCCGAGGCAAATGCAGTCGTCGTGTCGCCCTGAACCAGAACGAGATCGGGCCGCTCCTTCCGGACAACCCTGCTTACCCCGTTCAGAACATTGCAGGTCACATCCTGGAGCGACTGATCGGGGGACATAATGTCGAGATCGTACTCCGGTGTAATGTGGAAAATATCGAGCACCTGATCGAGCATGAAACGGTGCTGGGCAGTGATACAGACGACTGACGTGAAACGTTCCCGGTTCTGTTCAAACATCTTTATCACAGGAGCCAGTTTGATCGCTTCCGGCCGCGTTCCGAAGACTGTAAGGACCTTCATCCCTCCTCCTCTTCTTCCGTCTCGTTCAGCCGGCTCAGGGCAAGTCCGAGTCCGAGAACCACCGCAAGGAGGATGGCATTCGACGGAATCCTTAAATTGAAATCAAAGACGCTGTGGACGGCAATAGTCGTCAGCGAACCGTAGAATGCCGCCTTCATGAAGGCTTCTCGTTCGGTCCATTCAGACTCTATAACGTAACGGAGGATTACAGCGACAAAGATGATTCCGATACAGACCCCCGCGATCCCTGTTTCCATGAGGAACTGTACGTAGTCGTTATGGGCGTGGTCATAGAAAAACCACGTAGGGGGCGAGAACATCTTAAAAATATATTCAAACGTCCCTATGCCCGTTCCAAAAACAGGAAAGGAGAGAAAGCCCTCGAAGGCCGCCTTCCATACGGTCAACCGTTCATGATGAAAGATGTCGACCTGGGTAAAGCGGCTCATCACCGGAGACAATCCGATATACAAAACCGATATTCCAAGGACGAGGACAAAAAGAAACAGGGGGATCAGCCTCTTCTTTGATGATCTTCCCGCCAGTGCAACGGCGGAAAAGACAAAAACACCAGCAAAGAATGCGATAATGCCACCGCGGGAGAGGGTGAATACAAGAACCACCGCCATGGCGAGGGCAAGAAAGAGATAGCGGATCTTCTTATCAACCGTCCGGGCCATGAATCCGTACGCGAGGGCAAAGGGGATGATCATGTTGAGCCATCCGGCAAAATGGTTCCTGTTTACAAACGAGCTGAAGGGCTGAGACCGGTCGATGCTCAATTCCCTCAACCAGTATATCTTCCCTGTCCCGGTGGTCTTCTGGATAATCCCGAAGATGGCGAGAATGAAGCCGAAAATAATGAGTGCCTTGAGGAAGGCATAGAGTTCGTCCTTCCTGTCAAAACCGAAGGCAGCCATGAAGAACACCATGAGATAGACCGCCAGATAAGCAACACCAACTTCAGTGGCAAATGGATAGATCGAAAACGAATGAAAGGAGGGAACAGAGAAGCCACGGGGCTGAGGCAACGGAGATTGCGATGAGGGCGGAGCAAAGAACCCCTGCCCTGTTTGGGTAGACGGAGATTGGAGTGAAGAAGGACCTTCCCGTTTTTCAGGGCCCGGAATGGTTCGTTCTCCAACGGTCACAGGTGGTGGCATTTGAAGGATGTACCCCATCTTTGGATGAACAACCGTTATAAGAGCCGCTGGCAGCGGAAAGAGTTGGAACAGGCCGTAGGCGAGAAGAACGGCCGATGCACAGATGACCTTTCGTGTCATCTGGTCAGCAGAACGGTAGGGAAACCGGACAAGAAAAGGAATGAATGAGAGAACCGTCAGAATGCCTACAACACAGATGGACCACGATTCCACCGCTCCAAAGAGGAGCGTCGACGAGATAATCACCAAAAGAAGGAGATATTTCATCATATTCTATTTCCCCGTCTTTCCCTATACAATGAGTAGGCTCTCGCGATCCCTTCTCTGATTCCAGTGTCCGGCCTCCACCCATATCCTTCGATTCTCTTTATATCGAGAAGTTTCCTCGGCGTCCCGTCGGGTTTCGTATGATCAAACCGAATGTCACAGGAAAAACCCACCACAGATCTGACAAGTTCCGCCAGTTCTCGAATGGTCAGATCCTCTCCGGTCCCGACATTTATGTGTGAAATTCCCTGAGAGAGGAGGTCCTCTGCTTCACAGACCCTCATGAGATGCAGTGCTGCACTGCCCAGGTCATCGACATAAAGAAATTCGCGGCGTGGTGTTCCTGTGCCCCAAAGGGAGACAGCGATGCCATTCTCTCCCGGGCCGCCGGTCAGTGAAATACCATAGCTGTCGAGGACGGTACGCAGATCCTCATCAGACGAATTGTTTCCAACAGACAGGGGGCCCTTGCCGGTCTGGACCGTATTGCTGCCCCAGAGCATAAAATCCCGGCGAATCCCGGCATAATCACGAAGTGACAAAAGTTTCGCGAGATGAAACTTCCGGATAAGGGCAGGAAGAACATGGGACGATTCAAGGTCATAGTTGTCGTTGGGTCCGAAGAGATTTGTGGGCATCGCCGAAATGAAATCGTCACCATACTGACGGTGGTAGTTTTCACAGAGCTTGATACCGGCAATCTTGGCCACAGCATAGGGCTCGTTCGTCGACTCGAGTGGCCCTGCGAGAAGCTCTTCTTCCCCCATCGGTTGCGAAGCCAGCTTCGGATAGATGCACGAACTGCCGAGAAAGAGAAGTTTCTTCACATGGGCCATATGAGCCGCTTCAATGACGTTGGCTTCGATCATCAGGTTCTGATAGATGAATTCCGCCCGATAGATGCTGTTTGCAAGAATCCCTCCCACCCGGGCAGCGGCCAGAAAGACATAATCCGGTCTCTCCCGCTCGAAAAGAACCTCCGTATCGGACTGACGCGTGAGATCTGCAGGGATAAAGCACACCTTTGAGCCTGAAGAAAGGGTAAACGTATACCCAGAGCCATCCCTGTGAACAGGCACATCCGACGAAAACATAAAAAGAGTCTCGTCGGGCCTTCGTTGGTGATAGTTTGCAACAATATCCCCATAGCCTTCGGCAACAAGCCGACGTATGACAGCCGAGCCGACCATGCCCGTGCCACCTGCAACAAAGATCTTTTCACTGAGCTTCACGATCTGATCTCCCGCCCTAAACCGATCCGCCAATCCGTTCGTTGGCCGCAAAGCTGTGGTCGGTGTAACAAAACCCTTTTTTCTGACATACGGCAATACCACGGCCCGGTCTGTCCAAACCAGCCCGTTCGAGATCATAGTCCATCATGATTTCAACAAGTTCACGAAAGGCAACCCTTGGCTCCCATCCCAGACTTTCTCTGGCCTTGCTGATATCGGCATGAAGGTGTTCGACTTCGGTGGGACGGAAATACCGAGGGTCGACTTCTACAACTGTGTCACCGACACTGGGTCCGTTTTTCACATAAGCCTCTTTGCTGTCTGCACTTCCCGTAGTAGGCTCAATCGCCCGAACAATTCCCTTCGAGTCCGATCCCTTCCCAGCCCAGCCAATCTCGATCCCCGCATAGAAAAACGCCGATTCCACCAGTTCCCGGACACTATGGCTCTCCCCCGTCCCTACCACAAAGTCGTCAGGACGGTCCTGCTGGAGCATGAGCCACATCATCTCAACATATTCGGGGGCAAACCCCCAGTCACGTTTTGCATCGAGATTTCCCAAAAACAGTTTTTTCTGTTTTCCTGCGCGGATATTCGCTACAGCCCGCGTCACCTTTCTCGTCACAAACGTTTCCCCACGGCGCGGCGACTCGTGATTGAAGAGAATCCCGTTCGAGGCGAACAGGTCGTATCCCTCGCGATAATTGATCGCCATCCAGTAGGAGTAAAGTTTGGCCGCAGCATAGGGACTGCGGGGGTAAAAAGGTGTTTTTTCGTTCTGGGGAGGAGGCGAGGCACCGAAGAGTTCAGATGATGACGCCTGATAGTATCTTGTCCTGATGCCGCTCCGGCGGATCGCCTCGAGGAGTCTTGCCGTTCCGAGCCCCGTTATGTCGCCCGTATACTCTGGAGCATCAAAGCTGACACGAACGTGGCTCTGGGCACCGAGATGATAAACCTCGTCCGGTTTAAGGTTGTAGATGAGACCGGTCAGTTGACTCGCATCGGACAGGTCACCGTGATGGAGAAAGAGCTTCGCTCCCTCCATGTGAGGGTCTGTATAGACATGATCGATACGACCCGTATTGAACGTACTGGCCCTCCTGATCAGCCCGTGAACTTCATAATCCTTAGACAGAAGGAATTCGGCGAGATATGAGCCGTCCTGGCCTGTGATACCCGTTATCAGTGCTCTTTTCATCAGTTGTCCCCCGCAGAAACTGTTGCATCAAGGATCTTTCGTGGATTATGGTAAAAAAGTCTGTCCGCCACCGTACGATCGAACTGCCTGGCGATTTCCCGGTACGCCTTTGAAAGTATTGGCCGGCGGCGGCGGACACCGTGGCTATCTGTGGCCACAAAATCAACCAAATTTTTCTCCGTCATCATCAGGGCCGTCTTCTTGATATCCCGCCCAAGATCACCGGTTACCGACGATGCCGTTATCTGGACAAGGGCTCCTTCATCCCGTAACATCACCAACTTGGAAAGATTGGCAGCAAAATATCCGTACCTCTCAGGATGGGTTATGACGGGAATGTATTCTTTTCTTCGAAGAGCAAAAAGAAAGGCTTCCATGTTCAGAGGCATGGCGTACGAAGGAAGCTCGAGGAGAAGGTACGGTGACCCTCCGAGGGTCGGAATTTCTTTGCGATCGAGGCGTTCTGCGAGATCAGCCGATATACGGACATCAGCGCCGGAAAAGACAGCAATTCCCTCCGGCACACGGGGCAGAAAGCGTTCAAGGGCCACCCCTATCGTTGTCGCCGTATTTTCGTACGAGCCTATCATTATGTGAGGAGTGGCGAAGATGTGGGTAATACCGTCATCTTTGGCAAGCTGGGCCATCTCAACAGATTCCTCTTCTTCCTCGGGGCCGTCGTCAATGGCAGGAAGGATGTGACAGTGTATATCGATGAAGCCAGGTAGAGGAAAATTGGTGTCCTGGTTCAGCAATCGTTTGAAAGGGTTCTTGGCCGGCACATTACAACCTGTTATAGTCAGCCTTTACGATCTTCAGGACGCCGTCCTCATGTTTCAGAACCCAGGTGATACGCCCTTTGATCTCCCTTTTTTCCCCTTTGTCGGATCGTGTAATATGATACCCCCCGTGGACAATGATAGCGTCCCCCTGCTTCTGAAATTCCATATCCTTCAGGCCATACTGAAATCTGTATTTCTCAAAACTTTTCTCGTAGGCCGCCCTGATGGCCGGGTAATCAAGGGTATTATTTTCCAGGGCCTTCCGGGAATAAAACCGGATGAATTGGTTGATGTCACCTGACTCATACGCCCGGGCATAGCGGCCGACAAACTGTGTAACCTCGATTCGTGTCGCGTCCGGACCAGGTTTGTCCTTTTTTTCCGGTCTGTCCTGATGGGTCGGTTGCGGTAGAATAGCCTGGG
Source organism: uncultured Pseudomonadota bacterium (assembly GCA_964421445.1). Taxonomy (GTDB): domain Bacteria; phylum Desulfobacterota; class Syntrophorhabdia; order Syntrophorhabdales; family CAYQXL01; genus CAYQXL01. The sequence continues at coordinate 133,570 of CAYQXL010000001.1, read as the reverse complement.
CAGCAGCACCGGTCCGCGTATCAGATATCTCCTTTCCCGATCCGCCGTTTGGGACCGAATATCCCGTCTTCGCCGGAGCTGGACTCTGGGGTAGCAAAGGCGTAGATTTTGCAGGACCCGACGAGCTGGCGGTTACAGGACCCGGCTTCGTCCCAGGTACGGCAGCGGCAGGGGGGGCGGCGGACGCCTGAATGGCATTCTTCCTTTCCAATCCAGGCTTTTCCCTGGCACTCGTCGCGTCAACCTTCTTCTGGGAGGTTCCGGTCGCGACTGTCTGCTTCGGCGCAGAGACCTGAGGTGCCTGGGTTTGCGATGATGACGGCCGTTGAGGTTTCGGCGTGGGTGTCACAGCGCCTGCCTTGGCTGATGCCACAGGGGTCTTTGGAGCAATCACCGCCTTTTTTTCCGGCGGAGAAGGCTGTTCTGTCACCGGCGATGGAGGACTTTTTGCCGGAGGATTTTTGGGTGGGCTTAAAGCAACTGTCCGTTCCGGACTGGGGACCGTTTTTGGAGATCCATAATTTGCTGACGGTCCTTTTATGGCAGGAGTCCGGGAATCTCCTGATGACACTGGTACCGGCACACCACTCTGTTTGGAAGGCTCCCCGCCGCTGGCCGGCCCCTGCACAACGGCCCTCGTCGCCCGGGGCTCCGTCTTTCCTGACTTACTGACAGAGATTTCCTGAGATGCACTCTCTTTCTTCGCTCCTTCCTTCGGTGGCGCCTGAACCGGAGCGGTCTGGCTGAAAACACTCTCATGGCGGAACTCTTCGTCTTTACGGCTTTCGTTGTAGAGGATTACGGCAATAACGAGGCAGCAGGCAACAACACAGGCCGGAACGATGGTCTTGCGGAAAATCCTCCGTCCCTCTGCATTACCCCCCTTCATCCCCTGGTGGGATCGGGAAATAAGAACGGCCTCCCGAACACGTTTCCTGTCATACTTCTCTTTTTCTCCTGATTTTTTCAGGACACTGTATGCGTCATTGATACGCTTCGCACACTCAAGCTCCTCCTCTCCTCCATCCTGCTTTCGATCAGGATGATAGATACGCATCAGAGCCTTCCACCGCCTGTTGATCTCGACGGGACCAGCGTCTCTCGCAAGAAGGAGAGTAAGGTAATGATCGTTTTCTCCATTTAAATGGAGCATTCGGAGAAACTGTTTCGCTCTGGCGACGGTGGTGTCGACGTCAACAGGGAGGCTGGAAAGAATCGCACGAATCCGTTCACTATCGTCGGCTATGTCGATGAAGGCCTCGGCGTGGAGCGTGGCTTGATAGACCGCCATCTGCCAGGCCGTGTTTCTGTCGAACGTACCGAGAAACTCTACGGCTTTTCTGAGGGACTCTTCCGTGCCGCCGTCATGCTTATCGAATCGATCCATACATCTCCGCTGATCTTGTTATCAAATTTCTCCGATTTCTCTCTTTTGATCCCAACCTTGACAGACTTGCAAACCGGAGGGACCGTAAAATCAAGCTCCACATCCTGCCAAAGACTTGATCCTTGAACAGTAGGGCTCTTTACGGAAAATGGCTCGCAGGACTGCCCCGAAACTTCGAGAAAGACACCGTTGGTTGTCGTAAGCCCGTCGGTCTGTATTTTTCCTTTTAGCAAATAATGCCGCGAAGAGGAGAGGGGAACAATCTGATAGGCCAGATAGACATCAGGGTTCGCCGTACCGAAAAACTGGGCACTCAGGGATACATACCCCGATCGTTTTACATCGCTGTCAAGAAAAACCCGAAACCCCTCTGCGGACCCAAACTTCCAGTCAAATCCACCGTTCTGAACGGGTAGCTCAAAACCACCGTTCCAGATGAGTTCAGAGGAAGACTCCCGACCGTTGATCAATCCATAGTTTTTTGCATATTCATCCCAGAGACTCGCGGCATCTTCTATGCGGCCGGCATTGATAAGAAAATCCAGATACGACAGATAGTCATCACGGCTTCTTTTCCACCGGCTCATATGTTTCCAGATATCTGATGCTTCATCAGGACGTTTATTGGCCATGAGAAAATCGAGGTATCCCCGGTAGGACGAATAATCCGTATCCACGAGGCGGGTGCGTATAAATTCCGGGGAAAATCCGAGGGTGTAAAACATAGTATAGACCGTTCCCCGTTCCGGGGGAACCATAGAAATATACCGTCTGAAAAAAGGCGCAGCCTGTTCCGCCTTTCCGGCAAGGACGAAGTACATCCCTGCCTCCCACTGTGCCCGTCTGTTGCTTTTATCAAAGAAAGCTGATTTCGCCACGGAAGTCTCCGCAAGACCGCTATACCCGAGGTCATTATACGTCCCGGCGAGGCCTAGCCAGGCTGGGCCATAAGCGGGATATCGATCCACCGCGGCCCTGAAGTATCTCATCGCCGCCGAGAGGTTTTCGTCATCATGGAGACTGTATGCACGGGACCCAAGACGAAAGGAGTAGGATGCATTCTCTCCCGTGATCTTAGCGGCCAGCAGGAGATTCTGGTGGGAAACATTCTTTCCCGACGGGGCCAAATATTCCGAAATCGCCGACCTCAGCAGCACAATCACCGTGAGAACGGAAAGTACACCAGCGACAATTCTAAAGACCCGTATCATGCCCTTATCTGACCTTCAGGCCTCCCCTTACGCTTCTTTTTCTTTTCTCCTTTTTCTCCCTCCTCTTCCGTGTAATAGTAGGAGTAATAGTAGGAGTATGAACTGTACCGGAGATCCGATTCCTTGATTCCGTTCAGTACAATGCCCAGTATCCGCGCATTGACTCCCCTGAGCAGTTTCCGGGCCTGAATAACAGACTCTTTCGGTGTCGAGCCCGCCTTCACGACGATAATAACCCCATCGGTCATGGTGCTGAGAATGAGGGAGTCAGAAAGTCCCAGAATGGGGGGGGCATCAAGAATGACAAAAGCATAGGTGTTGAACAGTTCGGTAATCAGATCTTTCATGCGGAACGAACTCAGAAGTTCTGACGGATTGGGCGGAATCACCCCCGATGTAATGATACTGAGGTTTGGTATATGTGTTTCCTGGACAAGACCGTTACCGTTCGAGTCAACATGGCCGGTAAGGTAGGAGGTGAGACCGGTTGAATTGTCGGCATTGAAGACCTTGTGAAGCTGTGGTTTTCTCAGATCGCAATCGATAACAACACCTTTTCCTGAAGAGTTTGCGAGGGTTGTAGCGAGGTTGAGGCATGTTGTTGTCTTCCCCTCTCCCGCCCTCGACGAAGTAACAAGAATAATCTTGGGGGGACGAACAGGCGATGAAAACTGTATATACGTCCCGATCGACCGGTACGCTTCCACGAGAGATGAAGACTTGTCCCTTCCACCCGGGCCGGCAATCATCGGCTTGACCTCATTACCTTCCAGGTTTGAGACGTGAGGTACAATACCCAGAGAGGGCAGGAGGATCGTTTTCTCCACATCGTCCGGATTCTTGACCGTATTGTCCAGGTATTCAATGAAAAATGCCAGGGCGATCCCACCAAAAGCACCGATGAAAAGAGCAAAGAGTATATTCTTCCTTTTGTTTGGTTTGTACGGTGACCGGGGAACATCCGCTTTGTCGAGAATGACAATATTGCTCGACGTAAGATTGGCTGTGACACCGGCCTCTTTGAGTCTCTGCAGAATTCCGTTGTACAGCTCTTTATTTGTGTCCGTATCGCGCTTCAGGATCATGTACTGGACCATTTTGTCATTCATGTTGAGCTGTTCCTGTTTATGCTGCTCTATCTGGGCCTTGAGGAAGTTCTCCCTGGCAAGGGCAAGCTGGTAGTCCTTCCTCACCGTTGCAAGGCTCCGTCCCGCCTCCTTGTCCATCTGTTTCTTCAAGGCGTTGATCTCCTGATTGAGCTTTACCATTTTCGGATAGTCCGGTTTATATACGACAGCAAGCTTTGCATATTCAGCCTCTTTGGTTGCAAGCTCCTTCTTGATTGTATCGACATTCGGACTGGCGGCGATCGTCGAAAGATATGCCGCATCGCCATCTTTCGCTTCACGGAGGATCATTTCCTTGCTAATCCGCTCCGACGTCGCCTTCGCAAGTTCCGATCCGAGTTCATCGAGCCGGTCGTACTGAGCAAGGGCCCTGCCGTCGGAACTGTGTCTTGACGTATCCATAACAGCAATCGGAGGCTTCACAATCCTGTTTTGGGCAGCAAAACGGTTGAGAGCCTCCTCGGACCGTTCCACCTTTGCCTTCATATCTGCAAGCTGTTTTTCCAGCCAGTCCCGGGCCTGCTGGGTCGCTTCGAACTTTGTTTCCAGATTGACCGCAATAAAGGAACGGGCTACTTCATTTGCCGCTCTCGCCGCAAATTCAGGATTCGGACTATCCACGCTGACGCTTACAAGCCGTGTCTTTGGTACAACCGACACATTGATGTGTGACAGGAGGCTATCGGCTGCTGCAGAATCGACGGCATCCTCCTGCGCCGTCGTGCTGCGGGCCTGAACCCCCTGTGGAGGTTGTGACACATTTTTTTCCTTCTCCAAACCGAGGGCCCGTATCACCCGGCGGGCCAGCTTTTTGCTTTTCAGGATTTTGAGCTGGGTCTCCATGTACTCCATTGACCCCTGCTGCCAGACCATCTGCTGCTGATCCCTGAAAAGGGAAACAAAGGGGTTCTCCCCTTCAATCTTCAATGTAACCTGTGCCCGGAATATAGGTGTGATGAGGAACGTACCAACGAGGACCGTTGTGACAGTGACGAGAAAGAAGGTAATTGCTGTCCATTTTCTCCGGAGGATAACGTGGAGATAATCCCAGAGGTGCCTGCCCTCTTCCATCTGCTGGTATTCCTCGGGATAGAGCGGGGCATATGATTCGAACTTCTGAAGGGGACCGCCTTGCGGTGTGGTGGTATTCAGTTCGTTCATGTCAACTCCTCAGTATTCATTATGCCGATAAGCGCATGTGACCCGCCAGACTCCTGCGATCCTCAAAGGATGGAGGAATCCGGTCCTTCAATTCCGATGCAAATTCAGGATAGAAGCACGGAAAGAGTTCTACTGATTGATTACAACAGGCGGCTGAATGGCGAGATTGCTTCCCGACGAACCGATACTGACCGCCCCGCGAACCATGGTGAAGAAACCTTCAACAAACATTTTAAGTCCGCTTCTCCCAACGAGGACGATATCGTTATCCTGGATCTGGAGATCGTTCTTTGTATCATATTTTGCCTTTTCGTAGTCTATTGCAATAACCTCCCGCTCACCCCTCCCCGTATCTCTGAGGATTCTTATATCCGACGAGTCGGCGGTAAAAGAAAAGCCCTCGGACATGGCAATCGCCTGAACGACGGACGTCTTTCCTGCAAGGCGGTACATTCCTCTTTTCTTCACCGCACCGTCAACATAGAAGCTTCCGCCGTGAGGGACATGAACAATATCACCGCCAAAAACAGGAATATTAAGCGTCCGATCACCCTTATCGAGGAGTTCCTGGATATCAACGATAATTGTTTCGGTATTTGATGAATTGGCATCGTTTCTGTTGACCGGGCGGAATACATAGCATGACTTGCCAGCATCCTTAAGGCCTTCCGCCATAAAGAGAAGATCGATAAGATATTTTTGCCCGACGATGCTGTAGACGCCAGGTTTGGTAACAGCTCCTGTTACGGCAACTTTGTGGGATTTATACTCTTTCACATGGACCGTCACGAGGGGCTCGTTGAGATATTTTTCCAGGGCCTGGGACAGGACCTTTTCGAGCTGGGCCGGCGTGAGACCTTTCGCGTTTATCTGGCCGACAACAGGCAGACCGATGAACCCGTTATAATTGACCCGTACTTCTTTTTTCAGGTCATCGGCCTGAAAAACCTCTATCTCGAGGAGGTCTTCGGGACCGATCACATAATCGGCGTTGGGATCGGCGCTTCGAACCATCTTCGACTGAACCATCATCTGGTTAAGCCTCTCAGAGGCCCTATCCTGTCGGGCTTTTACGAGTGCAACGTCAACCGAATCAATGCTACCTTGCGGACCACCTCCGCCGCATCCGCTAAATACGAGCGACAGAATTGCCGAAAGGAGGATGATGCGCTTGACCATTCTTCTCTTCATTGTATCTGACCGTGAATGACTGGAAAAAGAGGTATTCTGTTCCCCGATCCTCTCCCGACTACGGGCGAAATGGACTGACGGGGATGTCCGTACTGCCGCCGCCTCCCGAGCTGCCTATGGCAACTGCTGCGCCTGCGGCACCGGCACCGGGAAGGATGAAGAACAGGGGACTCACAGTCTCAGCAGCCGCAAGAATACCTCCGCCAGCAAGTTTGGAAGGATCGTCGGCCAACTGGACTTGCTGGAGTGCATATTTGTCTTCTGCACCGCCGATATAAACAGCACTTCCGTTGGAGAGGAGGTGCCGTGTCGTACCAACGCCGTTCATAACACTGAATGAACCACCAAGGGAAGAGACTCTCGTTCCCTTGCCGTCATAGAGAACCGCTCCAATTCGATCTTCCCTGTTGTTCGTGCTTACTTTTTTGATCGATCCGGGATCAGCGGCGGGAATTGTCACCTGAGCGGTAGGCGTAATAATCGTCAGTGTGGCGGACAGAGGAACTCTGAATGCGACCGCCCCTTTCTGAAGCGTTACCGTGCTTCCGGCAGCGGGCGTTCCATTAACAACAAACTCCGTGTTCCTTCCACCGTCAATCCGCGTAAAATCTTTCAGAGTTACGCTTATATTTCCGTTTCCCGATTTGAGGGTGGCACCGCTTACGACAGGATATGTCTTTCCGTCGATCGGCATCCATGACCCAAAGGAGGTTTGCATTGACGTATCACGGGTACCCAGTGCCGATCCCAGCGCCAGACCAGCAGGAGAGCCAGAGCTCATATCTGCTGTACCTGCCACAAAAAACACCGCCAGTATGAGCACTACCACTGATTGGAGTCTATTGTTCAACATTCTCGTCCCCCTTCGGTAAGAAACCTGTTGTTTATTCTACCCTTTTGACGTTGGATGTCAAGGAAAAAATGGCCCCGGCGCCCAACTGGCGAGGATCAGTAAGTATATCGATGCACGGGATATTTTATCCCCTGAGAGACCGAGCTGTTCTTGCCACCGGTCTTTTCTTTCCGTAATACTCAAGATACCAATCGATGAAACGGTCGATTCCGTCCTGCACCGAGGTGGAGGGTTTGAATCCCACGGCAGAGACAAGGTCATCGACATCGGCATACGTTGCGGGAACATCGCCTGGCTGAAGAGGCAGCAGGATCCGCCTTGCTTTCCTTCCGAGGCGTCTTTCGATCGCTTCAATAAAAGTCGTCAGCTCGACAGGGTTATTATTGCCGATATTGAAGAGTTGATAGGGGGCATAGCTGATGGCCGGATTCTCATCGTCACCGCTCCACGAATCGTCTCTCCCTGGGATGTGGTCCATCACCCTGACAATACCTTCGACAATATCATCGATATAGGTAAAGTCCCGCTGCATGTGACCCATGTTGTAAACATCCACAGGCCGGCCATCGAGTATGGCCTTCGTAAATTTGAAAAGAGCCATGTCAGGCCTTCCGTAGGGGCCATAGACTGTAAAAAAACGGAGCCCTGTCGTCGGCACGTTGTAGAGGCTCGAATAGGTGTGCGCCATCAGTTCGTTGGCTTTTTTTGTAGCGGCATATAAAGAAACCGGATGATCGACCCTATCCCTGACAGAAAAGGGCAGCTTCGTATTCGCTCCGTAAACGGAACTGGACGATGCATAAACCAGATGTTCCACCGCCGAGTGGCGACACCCCTCGAGGATATTGGTGAAACCAACGAGGTTTGCCTTTACATATGCATGCGGATTGACGATCGAGTATCGCACACCTGCTTGCGCAGCCAGATGAACCACTCGTGCAAACCGAAAACCCTCTTCATACTCCTTAAAGAACCCCTCCATCCTCCGCCGGTCACCGATGTCCAGACGGGTGAAGTGAAAGTCGTCATATTCACAGAGAATGGCCAGACGATCCTTTTTCAGCTTTACAGAGTAATAGTTGTTTATGCTGTCAATTCCAAACACCTTCTTGCCATCATCCAACAAACGTCGGGCAAGGTGGAACCCGATAAACCCCGCGACTCCCGTAACAAGAACAGATCCTCCCGCCCCGTCCTCTTTCTCCCTCATCTCTCTCATCTCCACTCTTTATTGGCTCCCCTTCCCTTTAAAGAACCACTGACATCCTGAGCGCTGGGTAGGCTACCGCCCTCAGAGTCTTTGTAACTCCATGTAACTACGTACACTTTTCATTATGGTGTAACGAAACGCTAAGACCCCTTTTACCAATCATGAAGAAACTATCACTTACACAGGGGTAAATCAATCGCTAAAAACCGGCCTCATACTGTCATGCGACTCCTCCCGATAATCACTGCGTCGGGATGGAGTCCGCCTGCAGCGAAGCAGGGCTGCCGCCAGTGTTTTACTGGACTGTGCAAAGGCGCGGGCGGACCGACTACCAGCCTGAAGACTGAAACGCGTCTGTCCCTCCTGAGCCGAAACACCGGAACACTACCTGCACTCAATGCAATCTTCACACTGAGTCTAATCGATCATGTATGGAAAATAAGGAGTGTGATAAAAAAAGAAGAGAGCTGCATAGTACAAAGCCGCTCTCTTCTCTACTGTCTTACTATATTTTCTTGGATGCGACGCCTATCCGGGCTATAGCCCTGTAGAGCGCCAGTTCCTGTCTGCGGTAGTCGGCATGGTCATAGGACATGGTTTTGAGCATCGCCTCTGCCCGCTCCATGGCCCTCTTCGCCCGGCTTACATCGATCTCCTCAGCAAGCTCGCCCGTATCGAGGAGAAACGTCACCTTGTCCTCCACAACCTCAGCGAACCCACCGCTCGTTGCCAGACTGACTGTCTTTCCCCCTTTTGCAAAACGGACCTCTCCGATCTTCAGTATGGTGAGAAACTGCGTGTGACCGGGCAAAATCCCGAATTCGCCGTCCACCCCCGATGCCTCCACAGCATCGACTTCTTCCCGAACGAGTACCCGCTCAGGTGTGAGAATCTCAAGGTTCAGTGCGCTCACTATTATTCTCCCATAAGTTTCTGAGCTTTCTCGACTGCCTCTTCTATGGTGCCAACCATATAGAAGGCCTGCTCAGGAAGTTCGTCGTGCCTGCCTTCAACGATCTCCTTGAAACCGCGGATCGTGTCAGCAAGGGCAACATAACGGCCGGGCTGACCGGTGAATGTCTCCGCAACAAAGAACGGCTGTGAGAGAAATCTCTGCATCTTTCTTGCCCGAGCAACGACAAGCTTGTCTTCTTCCGACAATTCATCCATACCAAGGATGGCGATGATATCCTGCAACTCTTTGTATTTCTGGAGAATCCTCTGAACTTCGCGAGCTACAGCATAATGCTCTTGTCCGACAACCTGGGGATCGAGAATCCGGCTTGTCGAGTCAAGCGGGTCGACAGCAGGATATATACCGAGTTCTGCAATCTGACGGGAAAGAACTGTCGTGGCGTCAAGATGGGCAAATGTGGTAGCGGGAGCAGGGTCAGTAAGGTCGTCTGCAGGGACATAAACGGCCTGAACTGACGTGATTGATCCACGAAGCGTCGATGTGATCCGCTCCTGAAGTTCACCAAGGTCTGTAGCCAATGTGGGCTGATAACCAACGGCCGACGGCATACGACCGAGAAGTGCCGACACCTCAGAGTTAGCCTGGGTAAAACGGAAGATATTATCGATAAAAAGAAGAACGTCCTGACCCTCTTCGTCACGGAAATACTCTGCCGCTGTCAGAGCGGTCAGTCCAATCCTTGCACGGGCGCCAGGAACCTCGGTCATCTGACCGTAAATCAAGGCACATTTGTCGATAACGCCTGACTGCTTCATTTCGAGCCAAAGGTCGTTTCCCTCGCGGGTTCTTTCACCGACACCACCAAATACGGAAATACCACCGTGGTGCATAGCGATATTATGGATCATCTCCATAATAACGACCGTCTTGCCGACACCGGCACCACCGAAGAGACCGACCTTTCCACCTTTGCTGTATGGTTCGAGCAGGTCGATAACCTTAACGCCTGTCTCGAGGAGTTCGACCTTTGTGTTCTGCATGGTCAAAAGAGGTGCCGGTCTATGGATCGGGTACATCTTCTCTTTCGAGAGCGCCGCCCCCGCATCCACAGGATTACCTATAACGTTCAAAACTCGACCCAATATCTCATTTCCCACGGGGATCATGATCTGTGTACCCCGGTACGTGACTTCCTGACCCCTCAGGAGACCGTCGGTCGTCTCCATGGCGATACACCGGACCGTGCTGTCGCCGACATGCTGGGCAACCTCAAGAACAAGGTTTTCGGGCTTGTCATTTATGGTGGGATTTGTAATGTAAACGGCTCCGTATATGGGTGGGAGGTTATCGGAGGGAAACCGGATGTCAACAACCGTACCGATGACCTGAACCACTTTTCCTTTTACTTCCACACTCATTGACGTCCTCCTTTTATGTTCCTCGCAGGGCTTCCGCACCACCGACGATATCCATCATCTCATTGGTTATGCTTTCCTGTCTTCTCTTATTATAGACGAGGGTAAGATAGCGTATCATTTCGCCACAGTTACTCGTGGCATTTTCCATTGTACTCATTCGCGCCGCATGCTCCGCCGTCTGTGACTCAGCAAGGGCGTAATATATCTTAGTACTGATGTAACGGGGAATAAGGGTCTCCATTATCGCCACCCGCGAAGGCTCACAGAGATAGTCTATGTATTCGCCTTCACCGGCCGGTGCTACGGGAAGAAACTCCTCGAACCGCACTTCCTGCTTTACCGGCGATTTGAAATATGTATACACAAGATAGACCTTATCGACCTCTCCTTCGAGGTACATATTGACAAGTTCTGCCGCAACCTCTTCGACCATCTCCTGATCGACCTTCTTCACATCAACATAACTTTTCCGGATCTCTATCTTCCGCCTGTTAAGATAATCCCGTAACTTTCTTCCGAATATATCAACAGTGATGGACTCGAAATTGCCCACGTTCTGTCGGGCAAAGTTCTCTACATGAAGGCCTACATTGGTATTGAATGCCCCACAAAGTCCGCGGTCCGACGCAACGGCGAAGATCAGGACCTTCTTGACCTCTTCCCTTGGCTGAAGAAGAGGATGGGCATCCTGCGTCATTCCCATTGCCACACGTCCCACCAGCCCCTCTAAATCAACTGCGTACTCTTTGATCTTGTCAAGGTCTTCTTGGGCCCGTCTCAACTTCGCTGCCGAAACCATTTTCATGGTCCGCGTGATAGTCTGTGTACTGTTTATGCTACTGATCTTTCTTTGTATGTCTCGTAGCGTAGCCATCGTCTATCCCTGGTTTTAGTAAGTGAATCCCTCTTTGAACGCAGTCAAGGCCTTGTGCACTTTCTCCTCGATACCCGCCGATATCTCCCGCTTTTCCGCAATTTCCTTTAAGAGAGCAGGGTGATGCTTTTCCATGAAAAGAATGACTTCCGTCTCATACTTCCTGATCGCACTCTCAGGGTATGAATCAATGTAGCCGTTAGCCCCCGCAAAGAGAAGGATAACCTGCTTTTCGACAGGAATCGGCACGTACTGGCCTTGTTTGAGTAGCTCAGTAAGACGTGACCCACGGGCGAGAAGTGACTGCGTCGCTTTGTCGAGATCGCTCCCGAACTTGGCAAAAGCGGCCATTTCGCGATACTGGGCAAGTTCCAGCCTCAGCCTGCCTGCAACCTGCTTCATTGCTTTAATCTGGGCATTACCACCGACCCTCGATACGGAAAGACCTATATTGATAGCCGGCCTGACACCAGCATAAAAGAGTTCAGGTTCGAGATATATCTGACCATCGGTAATGGAAATAACGTTCGTCGGGATATACGCCGATACGTCACCGGCCTGAGTCTCAATGATCGGCAGGGCCGTCAGCGAGCCTCCACCATGTGCATCGTCCCATTTGGCGGACCGTTCCAGGAGCCGTGAATGAAGGAAAAAAATGTCGCCGGGGAACGCCTCGCGTCCCGGAGGACGTCTCAGTAGCAGTGACAACTGACGGTAGGCCACTGCATGCTTTGAAAGATCATCGTAAACAATGAGAGCATGACGACCGGTATTCATAAAATACTCACCCATCGACGTGCCCGAAAACGGTGCGAGGTACTGGAGTGGTGCGGCATCGCTGGCCGTCGCGGCCACTACCGTCGTGTACTCCATGGCGCCGTACTGAGTGAGAAGGTCAACCGTTCTTGCAACCGATGACCTCTTCTGTCCAACAGCGACGTAAATACAGAAGACATCGCTACCCTTTTGGTTAATGATCGTATCAAGGGCAATCACGCTTTTCCCTGTTCCTCTGTCGCCGATGATCAACTCCCTCTGGCCCCGTCCGATAGGAATCATTGCGTCAATGGCCTTGATGCCGGTCTGAAGAGGCTCTTTAACAGGCTGACGCACAACGACACCTGGCGCCACCTGTTCGACGTTTCTATACTCTTTCGCCTCGATCGGCCCTTTTCCGTCAATCGGGTTTCCCAAGCCATCCACTACACGTCCGATGAGACCCTCGCCGACAGGAACCTGAGCGATCCTTGCTGTTCTCTTTACAATCTCGCCTTCCTTAATCTTGTAGTCCTCACCGAATACGACGGCACCGATGTTATCTTCTTCGAGATTCAGGACCATTCCCATGATACCTTGCGGAAACTCAAGAAGCTCGCCGGCCATGGCGTTTTCAAGTCCATAGATCCTGGCTATACCATCACCGATGGAGATAATGACACCCGTCTCCTGAAGGTCAAGCTCCTTCTCGAATCCCGATATCTTCTGTTCTATAATCCTGCTAATCTCGTCTGCTCTAATCTCCATAAGGTTTTACTCCTTCAGAATATTTTCCTTCAAGGTTTCAAGCTGTCTCTTTACGCTTCCATCTATTATTGTTCCCCGTATCTGAACCTTGAGACCACCAATGAGGCTTGAGTCAACGACAGTATTAAGAATTACGTCTTTCGCCATCGTCTCCTTAAAAGCTGCTTCTACCTGAGCCTTGAGATCCTCATCGATTGGGAAAGGCGACCAGAGCGTACCACGAATCCTGCCTTCCTTCTCGTCCACGAGGTCCCTGTATTGATCTCTGATCATACTGAGGTAGTTGGTCCGGTTCTTCTCCAGAATCATGGTCATCAAGTTTGAGAGCGGGGCTGAAATACCCAGCATCTTGAGGACATCGGAGAGAATATCTTTTCGTCGGTCTATTTCAAGGAGGGGCAGCATGAGAGCTTTCTCGATTTTCGCTTCTGCGGCAAAGAAATCGAGAATTGTATTCATCTGCTGAAAGTACTCTTTGTATTTTCCGTCCTTTACCCCTACTTCGAAGAGACCTTTTGCGTATCTTCGTGCTATAGCCTGGTGTATCAATTCAGACTCCTAAGCTTTTCAATGAACTCTCTGACCATCCGGTCGTGGTCTTTCCTGCTGATCTTTTCAGACAGGACCTTCTCCGCCTTTGCCATTGTGAGTCGTGCAATCTCGTTCTTGACTTTATCCTGAACATCCTTCATCTCCTGTTCATACATGAGTCTTGCCTGTTCACGGATACGGGCCGCCATGGCCTCTGTTTCCTTCACAATACGCACACGCTCTTTTTCTGCATCTTCCATCATTGTCTTCTTAAGCTCAGCCAACTCGTTGTCAAGCTGTGCAAGCTTCTTCTCATACTCAGCTTTGAGGAGCGCAGCTTCTCTTACAGCCCGTTCTGTCTCCTCCAGCTTATCCCTCACAGTCTGACTACGGTTGACAAGCATTGCTTTTACCGGTTTTGCACCGAGTTTAAAGAGAAGACCAACGAGAACAGCAAAGTTGAGAAATTTTAGTGCCAGATCCATCCAGGACGAGTGTTCGCTCATGAGATCTTCCTCCCGAGAATCTTTTCGGCCGCTTCTGTGGAGAGCTTGTCGACGTCCTTTTTCAGCGCCTCAAAGACCGCCTGACTCTCTTCGCCCATCTGGCCCCTGATCTTGGTCAGTTCGACACTCAATTCCGCCCGTGCCTGCTCAATGGCCTTCATTGATGAAGCATGTGCTTCTGCGAGGACTGCATCTCGTCCGGCCAGAATCGGTTTACGCCGTTCCTTTGCATCCTCATCGTAGGTCCGCTCAAGAATAAGTGTTTCATCTGCCAGCTTCGTTGCCTGGCCCGAGGAAGATGACAATGCCTCTTCCCGTCTGCCTATGGCCCGCAGAACAGGCTTAAAAAGAAACATGTTGAGCAGAAATAAAAGGACAATGAGATTGATGAACTGAATGAGTAGCGTTACATCAAACTTCAGCTCCATGGCTACTCCTGTTAGGGAATAAGGAATTTTTTCACAAACAACTTACCGTGTTTTATCATAAAACCATTTCGTACTCAAGAAATTTCGTCGCTCTTTTTCAACTTTTCGAAAAGATCATCCGCCTGACCCGAGCACAAGATCCACAAGCCTTTGCAGGTCTTCTTTTGAGTAGAATTCGATGGTGATCGTTCCTTTGTTTCTTCGAAAAGCGATCTTTACCCGTGTCTGAAGATGGCTGGTAAGGTCGGCCTCGTGGTGCTCGAAGGGTGCCGGTCTCTTTCCTGCTTTCTTTCTGACTGCCTGTTCCGTTTCCCTCACTGAAACACCGGTGCCCAAAATCTTGGCCGCTACCCTCTTCTGTTCTTCCTCGTTTCTCAGGGCAAGAAGGGCTCTCGCATGACCCTGAGTAAGTCTTCCTGCGGTAATGTGGTCCTGTATCCATCCGGGAAGACGGAGCAGCCTTACCGTATTCGCCACCGTACTTCTGTCGATGCTCAGCTTACGGCCCAACTCCTCTTGAGTATAGGAAAAGGTGTCGATGAAACGCTGATAGATGAGAGCAACATCGATCGGGCTGAGGTCTTCTCTCTGGAGATTTTCTATAAGAGAAAGTTCAAGGGCTTCTCTGTCATCAACGTCCTTGATGACAGCAGGAACATCGGCGAGGCCAACCATTACCGCAGCCCGGTATCTCCGTTCTCCGGCAATGATTTCATACCCGTCACCCTTTCTTTTGACGATAAGAGGCTGGAGAAGGCCCTTTTCCTTGATCGATGCTGCCAGTTCGGCGAGACTTTCCTCTCTGATGCTCCGTCTCGGCTGGTCGGGGTTAGGAATGATGTGACTCACCGGAATGAGTCGTGTATTCCCCCGCTCTTCGATATCCTGAAGGATGGCGGACAGCCCTTTACCAAGAGGATCTTTCTTCAGGAGGCCTCCGTCTTTTCTATGATTTCAGCGGCGAGTTCAAGATAACTCTCGGCACCGCGGGAAGTTATATCATAGAGGACAACCGGTTTACCATAGCTGGGCGCCTCGCTCAGTTTCACGTTTCGCGGAATGACAGTTTTGAACACATTGTTGTTAAAAACTTTGTGAACCTCCTCCCAGACCCGGAACGACAGGTTATTCCGCTTATCAAACATGGTAAGAAGAATACCGAGAAGATGAAGGCCTGGGTTGAGACGGCGGTTGATGACGTTAATCGATTTAAGAAGAAGTGCAAGCCCCTCAAGGGCAAAATATTCGCACTGGAGGGGAACAACAAGTGCATCGGATGCTGCAAGGGCATTGATTGTCAGGAGGCCGAGCGATGGAGGACAATCGATGAAAATGAACTCATACCGATGAACAAGGTCGCCGAGTATTCTTTTCAGGACCAGCTCCCTGTCTTCCATGTCGAGAAGCTCTATTTCTGCACCTACAAGGTCGGGATGAGAAGGGATGATATCGAGGTAAGGTACTTTCGATTGCCTCACAGCTTCCTGAAGGGAACATTTGCCAGCGAGAAGGTTGTACACATGGCCATGGAGGCCATTATATGATATCCCGAATCCGGACGTAGTATTACACTGAGGGTCGAGATCGATGACCAGAGACCGGCGTTCGAGGACAGAGACGGAGGCGGAGAGGTTTACTGCGGTAGTAGTCTTACCCACGCCCCCCTTTTGATTCGCTATGGAGATAACCATAACCGTACAAAGTTACCACAGCTTCGACGGTCACGCAAATGAATGTATCACAATGATCCGACAAAGCCCATTCACGGGCCTTCATTTTCCGCTGCATCTTTCGTCATCCTGTACAGAAAAACCCGGGACAACCGGTCAGACGAAGGAAGGGTGTAAGGAATATCGCGAAGAAGCAGAAAACCCTGCACATCGACCGCAGATTCTGTGCCTCCCCGGGGCAAGATAACCGTTCCGCCAGGGAGAAGATGAGCTTTGGCCTTCTCCAGCGTAGATGCTATTGAGCCGAAAGCTCGTGCATGAAAGCAGTCTGCACGAAGACACCCTATCTCTTCGATTCTGCCATGAACCGGTACGAGATTCTTCAGCATTAACATCCTCGCCATGTGCTTCTGAAACTGGATCTTCTTGAGACTCTTGTCAACAGAGATGACCATTCTGTCCCTCTTCAGTATGGCAAGCGGAATGGCGGCTATCCCTGAGCCCGACCCGAGATCGACAATTCTTCCAAAATCACTGGCGACCGTGTGGAGAAAGAACGTGTCATAGAGAAGATTTGTCACTATCGAAGAAGGATTGCGAACACCGGTGAGATTGATATGCCGGTTCCACTTTTCGAGCTCTTCCACAAAGGCGATCATCGGCCCAATGGCATCGTGTGACCGGTCAATACTATAGTAATCGAACCCTTCTTCTATGAGGCCCGCTTCAATCATGCCTTTAAGAATAGCATAACGATCTTTTTTCTGTTATGATAATCCCATGCGGAAAGTAGTCCTCGTTATTCTTGCTCTTTTTCTCGTAATTTCATGCGCTTCCAAACCTCAGAAGAAGGTGGGAAAACCTGGTGATCTCTATGTCGAAGGCGTAAATTTTCTCAACGCCAAAAAATATGATCAGGCAATCCGGAGATTCTCAGATGTGAGAGAAGAGTACCCGTTCGACCCGCTGGCTTTCGTGGCCACAGTAAAACTCGGTGATGCGTACTATGCCAAAAAAGATTACCTCCTCGCCGTCGGAGTCTATGAGGAATTCGTCAAGAGTCACCCGGAAGATGAGAATGTGGCCTACGTTCTCTCGCAGTTGGGGAATTGTTACGAAAAGCTTTCTCTCTCCATTGACAGAGATCAGGCCTACACCATAAAAGCAATCGAAGTCTTTACGTTTCTCAAAAACCGCCATTCTGCAAGCATGTATTCCAAGGATGTTGATGAGCGGCGAGCCAGAATGGTCCAGAAACTCTGTGACCGGGAGCTGTACGTTGGCGAATTTTATTATCGTACCTACCAGTACAACGCTGCCATCATGCGCCTCGAATATATGGTGAAAACCTATCCCGCCGCAAAAGGCACGGACAAGGCTCTCTTCTATCTCAGCATGTCGTACGGCAATCTCGGCAATTTTATCAAAGCCGACCAGTATGCTGACAGACTGAAACAGGAGTATCCCAAAAGCCTTTACGCCCGGGCACGGATCAGGGAGCGTAAATCTCTCCAGCTCGCCAAAGCGACAGGGTCACCGTTTCAGTACGACGAAAAACGTGCACGGGGTATCGAACTGACGCCGCAGATGGTGGCAAAAACAGAAAAGCAGAAGGATTCAGAGAGTGATCTCGCGTTCTTCGATGAATCAAAACCGATCGACATCGTCTCCGACGGCATGGAAGGTTTCGAAAAAGAAAAAAGGGTTCTTTTCAAGGGCAGTGTTGTTGCCCGGCAGGACGATCTCTACATTTTTGCAGACACCATGGAAGCCTTCACCAATGAGACAACAAACGAGATCGACAAGGCTGTGGCAAAAGGAAACGTAAAGATCGTCAAACGCGAAAGGACGGCAACGGCAAACGAAGCCGAGTTCGACAACACAACCCGGGTCATCACCTTAAAAGGGAATGTTGTCGTCTTTTCCGGAGCGGACCGTGTAACAGGGGAAATCGTCACCTACTATGTCAATGACGACAGGATCGTTGTCGAAGGCGAGAAAGATAAAAAGGCCCGCGTTACTATCACTCCCAAATAAACAGCACAGCCGTCCATTCAGCACACTATCCCTTGACTGTCGGTTT
>CAYQXL010000001.1:102817-115380 GCA_964421445.1 uncultured Pseudomonadota bacterium | reverse complement strand
CCTCGTCCTTTCTGTACACCAGTGCCTGACAGACTGCGATCAGGCCTGCATCATCGCGAACAGTAATGTGGTATGATGCCGTTCTCTTCGTCCGGTGCATCTCTTTCGATTCAGCCCGAAGAAGGGCGTTCTTCTGTGGCGGCTTCATGTACGTAACATTCATGTTGAGCGCAACAGATACCTTGTCGTGACTGTTCGATGACACCTCGAAGGCTTCGTCGATGAGGCTGAACAGCGCACCTCCGTGGGCCGATCCATAGATATTATCGAACTCAGGCCGGTAGACCATCTCTACAAGAGCATATCCCTCAGAGACATCCTTCAGGGTGATACCGAGGAGTTGGGCATAGGGCTCCTCGGCAACCTTCTTGAAATAGAGCGCCTTCTTGCCCTCATCCACCGATCAGACCACCTTCTTGATGATGGCATCAATGGCACTCTTCGGCTGTGCCCCGACAATCTTGTCAACAAGCTGCCCTTTGTGAAAGAGCATAAGGGTTGGAATTCCGCGGATACCATACTTCGCCGGTGTTTCCCTGTTCTCGTCGACATTCATCTTCATCACCTTCAGCCGGCCGGCATATTCGGCAGCGATTGCGTCTATGACAGGACCGAGCGACTGACACGGGCCACACCAGGACGCCCAGAAATCGACCAGCACAGGACCTGAGGCATCGAGCACTTCTGCCTGGAAATCACCATCTTTTACCGCTGTTGCGCTGCTCATACTCTCCTCCTATTTTATCCGTTAACACAGACTCTGTCGTGTATTTCTACGTCTTTCACCGATCTTTGTCAACCGTCGAATCGGCGAAGTCTCAATGAGTTTGTGACAACAGAGATGGAACTGATCATCATCGCTACTGCGCCGTACACAGGCTCAAGGCGTATCCCGAAGAAAGGATAGAGAACACCGAATGCCACCGGTATACCAAGAATATTATAAAAGAAGGCCCAGAAAAGATTCTCTTTGATAATCCAGATCGTTTTTCTCGAAAGCCTGATGAGACTGACAATGCGGGACAGCTGACCTTTCATGAGGACGATGTCCGCTGATTCGATCGCAATATCCGTTCCTTTTCCCATAGCTACACCGACATCAGCAGCAGCAAGAGATGGCGCATCATTGATACCGTCTCCCACCATAATGGAAATGCCCTTTTCCCTGAACTCCCCAACGATATGGGCTTTCCCGTCAGGGAGAATCCGGGAGAAGTATCGATCGATCCCGACCTTCCAACTGATCGCCCGCGCCCCCTCCTCGCTGTCGCCGGTAATCATGATCGGCTCTATACCCATGGATTTCAGTTCCGACACCACCTTCTGCGACTCATCCCGGACCTTATCGCTGAATGTCAACAGTCCGAGGATCTCTGTCTCGCTCCACAGAATGACCGGCGACACGCCCTCGGAAGCCTTTTTTCGAAAAAGATTCACGATCGTCTCGCCTGCTGTCACGCCTGAGTCGTCGAGGAGACCAAGATTCCCGACAAAATAGGTCGTTCCGTTTATTGACCCCCTGATACCTTTCCCGACAAGGGCTTCAAACTCTTCTACATCAGCCTGGTCTATGATCATTTCTTCCGCTTTTCTTCTCAGAGCCTCTGCAAAAGGATGCTCCGACAATCTTTCGAGGTTGTAGGCGATAAAAAGAAGCCTCTTTTCGTCTGCTCCCTCAAAGGGAATCATATCGGCGAGGACAATTGAGCCTTCCGTGAGAGTCCCTGTTTTATCAAAGAGAACATACTGGGCCCGGTTGCTCAGTTCGAGGGCTTCGGCATTCTTGATCAGAAGGCCTTTTCTTGCGCCGACGCCCGATGCCACCATGATCGCCGTCGGCGTTGCGAGTCCGAGTGCGCAAGGACAGGCAATGATGAGAACGCTCACAAAGGAGAGCATTCCATTGGTAAACTTCGGGTCAGGGCCAAAAAAATACCAGACGCCGAAAGCAGCAACGCTGATTCCGATCACAATGGGAACAAAGACTCCTGCAACCTTGTCCGCGAGCCTCTGGACAGGAGCCTTCGTGAACTGGGCCTCTTCCACGAGACGGATCACTTTCGAGAGAACCGTGTCCTTCCCCACCCTCGTCACCCGAACAACGAGGGCACCCTTTCCATTGATCGTCCCTCCGATTACCTCATCATCGATCTTTTTGGAAACAGGCATGCTTTCCCCTGTGATCATCGACTCGTCCACATAGGAGGCACCGGTGTCTACACGGCCGTCCGCGGGGATCTTCTCCCCGGGTTTTATCAGGACCTGATCACCAACTTCCAGTTCATCCGTCGACGTAACGACTTCAGCGCCGTTCTTCAGCACAGTGCACGCTTTCGGCGAGAGTTCATAGAGCATTTTGATGGCAGAATAAGTTCTGGTCTTGGCCTTCGACTCGAGGAACCGGCCAAGAAGTATCAGGGCAATGATCATTGTGCTCGAATCGAAATATGTCATGGGCTTCACGCCTGCCGACGCAATGACATGGGGGAAAAACGTCACGAAAGCGCTGTAGAAATAGGCCGCCGACGTACCAACGGAGATCAGCGTATTCATATCGGCGGCACCATGTTTCAGGCCGGAGATGGCCGCCCGGTGGAACCGGAGACCAAAATAGAATTGAACGGGCGTCGCCAGGACGAGGAGAACGACGTCGGAAAGCATAGTCCACATGGCAGCCATGAGAATTCCGCTTAGAAAGGCGGAAAAGATGAATGCCGTCTTCAGTTCCTTTTCTTCCTGGCGGGCCCGCACCGTCACATCGGCCTCGAGATCCACGTCGTATCCGATATCCCTGATCAGGGCGATGACATCTTTCAGCTCGAGTCCGTCACGGACAACGATCTCGGCCTTCTTGAGAGGAAAGTTTACCCGGGCCTCCTTCACGCCATCCTGGTCATTAAGAGCCCTTTCGATCCTGGCGGCGCAGGCTGCGCAACTCATGCCGGTAATAGGAAGTTCGATTTTTTCAGACACCGATTCACCTCCAAGACGATAGGGAAATATATGACAGAAGCGGGGCAAGCACAATGGCCAGACCGCAGAATCCCGAAGTGGGAAGACGGTTCTCATGGCCTTCACAGGCAAACCGTTGTACTATAGTACTATATATACTATGACGACAGACAAAAGGAGGATAGCCATGCCCGATTATTCGCAGATCGATAGAGACAATCTGCAAGCCTTCGTTTTCTATCCCCAAAAAACCGTAAGTCCCTGCCCCATATATGCTTTCGATGTGGCTGTTCCAGTCCTCGAGGATGTATCCGTCGCATGCCGGTACTTCCAGGGAGACCCGTCGTGGCCGTGGATTCTTTTTTTTCATGGCAACGGTGAAGTGGCCGGCGACTACGATGAACTGGCCCCTTTTTACTTCAGAATCAGGAGAAATCTCGTCGTGGCGGACTACAGGGGTTACGGGGCAAGCACTGGCGAACCGTCCTTTGCGGGAGTGATCCATGATTCGCATATCATCTTCAAAGAGGTAAAAAGAGAGTTGCACGCCCGGCAGTTGAACGAGACACTATGGATCATGGGCAGATCACTGGGAAGCATGTCCGCCCTCGAACTGGCATCCCGGTACGGTGATCAGATTCGGGGGATCATCATTGAAAGTGGTTTTATCTCCGTCGCCACCATCATGAGACATCTCGACGTACCTATCAACAACACAGTCTACGAACAGATCAACAGGGAATCTGTCGATATGGTCCGGGCTGTCACGGTGCCTGTCCTGATCATCCATGGTGAAAACGATCTTCTCGTTCCCTATCAGGAAGCCCTCGACCTCTTTGAAACGATAGGGTCAGAAGAAAAAGAACTCGTTACCATTCCCTTCGGTGACCATAACACCGTTATGGCCGTTGGTTTCAGGCAGTATTTTGACGCCATAGAACGTTTTACGGGCTGACCATGGCGTACCGTCGCCCGGAGAACAAGGACAGGCATCACCCTCCGGCGGTCTGGGGAAAGGCAGCATTGCTGTAAAGATATTCCACCTTCTCCTTGTGCTTCAGTTCTTCGTTCGCCATGCGGAGGAGCGTATCCCGGACTATACCTTCAGGGTGGATATCGGCAAGAGCCCGGTAAAAATTGTAGGCATTGAGTTCACGGTGTGCGGCGAGGAGATAGGCGTCCTTGCTTTCCGCAGTTTTTGAAGGATCCGGTTTGTCCAGATGTTCGGCGATCTTGTAATCGACAACAGCGGTCATCCGAAGCCCCTTGCTCTGGCCTTCATTGTCCCTGTATTCGATGAGAAACTTCTTGTGCTTCTCCTCCTCCAATGCAAGAAATTTCATCGCCTCTTTTACCTCGGTGGCACTAACCATGGAGGCGAGATCCATATAAAAATCATAGGCCTCCTCTTCCTTTTTTATTGCCAGTTCGATAACGGACTGTAGCTCCTTGTTTTCCATAATAACCTCCCCTCTTATCTAATATTCATCAGGCACAGGACAGACCATCCGGCCGTTCCTCCAGCCCGTCTTCCTGCACCTATTCCTGCAGAGCCCCGGTACACTGTTGAGGGGCTTTCTCAATTAACTCGATAAGCAGTTCCCGGGCAAGTATAAAAAAAGCAATCCGGGTCATTCCTGTGCATTCCCTCCGGAGATTGGCATCATACGTAGGACAATCAACAGGTGGCGAAACCATTCTGAACCCCTCATCCGTCAGCATCGCTGCAGCTTTGTCGATATCGTCAACCTCAAAACAGAGATGGTGAAGCCCCCCGCCCCGCTTTTTTAAGAAATTGTTGACAGGAGAGTCGGAGGCTGTTGGTTCGAGGAGTTCGATGTAGACCCCTTGAGCATCATCGACACCCACAAATGAAGCCGCCACCTTCTGGATAGGGTCGGCAAGGGGTTCGGTGATTGTATCAGGGTTCAATACCTTCATGATTCTTTTCAGATCATCAATCTTCTCGACAACCAGGCCAATATGATCGAGCTTGAAATGCACAGCCTCTCCTTGCTATGACTATCCGAATAGCTTACACAACTCAACAGCAAGTTGCCACAACTTCTTTCCTCGCCACCTCTATCCGCTCTCCACCGTTATTCTCCCCTCCCGGAGCATATGATCCTTCTCGTCGAACCCGCGAACATCTTATGCTCCATCAGGGTAGCAAATCGCCTTGTTTTCTGATATAATATCGCCTGCTTGCGAAACAGGGTCACAATCGGGTCCGTATCGCTGTTCCACATCACAGGTTACGACACGAACGAGGCACTGAGAATTCAGGGATACCGTTCACAGTCGGCTTCACAGAGCAAACCATGGATAATTTTGATGTCATAGTCATCGGCGCAGGTCATGCAGGGTGCGAAGCAGCACTGGCCGCTTCCCGGATGAAGGCCACAACGCTGATGCTCACAATCAATCTCGATCACATCGGGTATATGTCGTGCAATCCGGCCATCGGAGGATTGGGAAAGGGACATATCGTGAGAGAAATAGATGCTCTCGACGGAGCGATGGCGCTGACGATCGATACAACGGGCATCCAGTTCAAAACACTCAACACCCGAAAGGGACCTGCTGTACGGGCAACCAGGATACAGGCCGACAAGGCCCGGTATGCCATGGCCATGAAGGCCCGCATTGAGAGAGCGCCGAACCTTACCATCCGGCAGGGATCAGCGGAAGGGCTCATCGTTGAAGACGGAATCGTTAAGGGCGTAACAGGACTCTGGGGGGAGAGGTTCTACGGAAAAACAGTCGTTATTACTGCTGGAACGTTTCTCAGGGGTTTGGTCCATATAGGGTTTGACCATTTCGGTGCTGGACGGATGGGTGACAGCCCTTCAGTGGGTCTTTCAGACAGTCTTCGCCGTCTCGGATTTACCCTGGGAAGACTTAAAACAGGTACCTGTCCCCGTCTCAACGGCCAAACGATCGATTTCACGCAAATGACACCACAGCCGAGCGATGATCCTCCGCAACCGTTTTCCTACCTCACCCGGTCGATCCGCAACACACTCGTCCCCTGTTATCTCACATATACAAACAGCCAAACCCACGCCACAATTTTGGGCGGACTGGAGCGGTCACCGCTCTATACGGGCAAGATCAAGGGAACAGGCGTCCGGTATTGTCCGTCCATCGAAGACAAGGTTGTCAAGTTCCGCGACCGTGAGCGCCACCGGGTGTTCATTGAACCGGAAGGACTCGACACAGTCGAATACTACCCAAACGGACTTTCAACAAGCCTGCCAATCGATCTTCAGATCGAGATACTAAGAACGATTCCCGGTCTCGAACGGGTCGAAATCACCCGTCCCGGTTATGCAATCGAATACGATTACGTCGACCCGCTCCAGCTATTTCCCACCCTTGAAACAAAGCTGGTCAAAAACCTGTTTCTTGCAGGACAGATCAACGGCACAACAGGCTATGAAGAAGCAGCGGGGCTCGGTCTTATGGCCGGCATCAACGCCGCCCTCTCATCCCGGGGAGAGGAGCGTTTTACTATCGGCCGGGATGAAGGGTACATCGGTGTCATGATCGATGATCTCGTTACAAAGGGCGTTGATGAGCCATACCGGATGTTCACCTCCCGGGCGGAACATCGACTGCTTCTCAGGGAAGATAACGCCGATCTCCGGCTTACGGAGAAAGGCCATCGGATCGGCGCTGTGTCCGATCAGCGTTTCAGGACTGTTCTTGAAAAGAAAAGGCGCATCTCCGAAACACTTGATATTTTGAGATCGATCAGACTCACGCCGACCAGGGAAACGCAGATAAAACTGAGGGGGCTCGGTCTCGATGAGATCAGGAACCCCCTGTCCCTTGATGAACTGATGCAGAAGCCTGAAGTTTCGCTTCGCAACGTCGCAGCCTTTCACGACGGTCTCGGTGACATTGACGACGATGTCGCCTATCAGGTTGAGTTACACATAAAGTATCGCGGATACACGGAACGGCAGACTGAACTGGTTGAGAGAATGCGGAGACTGGACAACAAAAAGGTTCCCGATAACCTTGACTTTTCCTCTGTATCGGGCCTCTCGAAGGAGGTGGTGGAAAAATTGACACTGGTCAGGCCTTTGTCTTTGGGGCAGGCTTCGCGGATACAGGGAATAACGCCTGCTTCCATCACCGCCCTGATGATACACATGAAAAAAACCGGGTTCCTGAAGGATGAACATGACGAAGAGTAAATCAGAAAACATGATGGCAGTAAGGGAGTATCTCGCCGCCTTTGAACCGGATGTTATCGGCGCGGCCGATCTCAGGCTCTATACGAAACCCCTCATCGGAATCGAAGAGAGATATGCGAATCGGTATACATTTGCCGTCTGTTTCGGCTTTGTACTCACACAAGGCGTGATCGACACCGTTGCAGATGGACCGACTCCACTCTATCTCCACCATTACCGCCAGCTCAATTATCGATTGGATACGGCGGCCTACCTGCTGGCAAAAAGGATCGAAAAGGAGGGATTCCGGGCCCTTCCCTTCGCCGCATCACAGGTCGTCGACTGGCAGAACCAGAAGGGTCATGTTTCCCACAAACATATCGGCGAACTCGCCGGGCTTGGATGGATAGGGAGAAACAACCTCCTGATCAATCCCCGGTACGGAGCAATGGTCAGATACAACACGGTCTTCACCGACATGCCCCTTGAGGCGAACAAACCGATGGAATACGGGTGTGGGTCATGCGATGCCTGTCGGCAGGCATGCCCGGCTCAGGCAATCGGAACAACACCGGCGGACTTTGATCATCTTGGTTGTTTTCAGATGGTAAAGCGATTCAAGAACGAAAAAAACCTCGGTCATTACATATGCGGCATATGCATCGAAGCTTGCAGAGGACAGGGATGAAAGCACTGATAGCACTTGAAGACGGATCAACATTTGAAGGAAAGAGCTTCGCCGGCGGTGGAGAAAAAGAAGGCGAAATCGTGTTCAACACAAGCATGACAGGGTATCAGGAAATCATGACCGACCCGTCATATAAGGGTCAGATCGTCACCATGACCTACCCGTTGATCGGAAACTATGGCGTCAACGACGAGGATGTTGAATCGGACGGACCGAAAGTTGAAGGGTTTATCGTTCGCGAATTCAGCAAGGTTACGAGCAACCACAGGGCACGGTCCAGTCTTTTCGACTATCTTGAAAAACACCGTATTATCGCAGTGGAAGAGGTCGACACGAGGGCCCTGACTCGTCATATCCGGGTTAAGGGAGCGATGAAGGGCATCATCTCAACGATCGATCTCGACCGGGAGCGCCTGGTAGAACGGGCGAAGAATTCGCGGGGTATCGTGGGCCTTGATCTGGTCAGCGAGGTCACCTGCACCCGATCCTACGTCTTTGATGAACCGGACGACAGGACCGGAACAAGAAAAGAACCGGGTCTCACCTGTGTTGTCATGGACTTTGGCGTAAAGAGGAATATCCTTCGTATACTCCGGAACGAGGGGTGCCGGGTCATCGTTGTTCCGGCCGATACAAAAGCGACCGACATACTCGCCCTCAAACCTCACGGTGTCCTCCTTTCCAATGGTCCCGGAGATCCCGAAGGTCTCCCCTATGCCGTTAACGAGATCCGCCATCTTTTTGGTCACGTGCCCATCTTCGGCATCTGTCTGGGTCAGCAACTCCTCGGCCTCGCGTACGGAGGGAAGACATATAAACTCAAATTCGGCCACCGCGGAGCCAACCAGCCGATCCGACACAGCGATTCGGGCCGGGTCTACATAACGTCCGAAAACCACGGCTTTGCCGTGGATGTGGCATCCATTACCGATGAACCGCTGCGTGTAACCCATGTGAACCTGAACGACGGTACCATCGAAGGTATCGAGCATGAGCGATACCCTATTTTCTCCGTCCAGTTTCACCCCGAAGCATCCCCGGGGCCCCATGACTCGTACGGACTTTTTGCAAAATTCCGTGGAATGATGGAGAAATTTGCAGCAGAAAACTAAAACACATACGAAAACAGGGACAACGGTGTACTATGCCAAAACGAACTGACATTAAAAGCATCCTCATAATAGGCTCAGGTCCGATCGTCATCGGCCAGGCCTGCGAGTTCGACTATTCAGGAAGTCAGGCCTGCAAAGCCCTCAGAGAGGAAGGATACCGGGTCATTCTCGTTAACAGTAATCCTGCCACCATCATGACCGATCCTGACATGGCCGACCGCGTCTACGTTGAGCCCTTGATTCCCGAGGTTCTGGAAGAGATCATCAAGGTCGAAAGGCCCGATACCATCCTCCCTACCATAGGCGGTCAGACAGCGCTCAACCTGGCGACGGTCCTCTCGGAGCGGGGCATCCTCGACACCTACAACGTCGAACTGATCGGGGCAGACTACAAGGCGATAAAAAAGGCCGAAAACCGGGAAGAGTTCAGGGCGGCCATGGAAAAGATAGGTCTTGATATTCCGAGAAGCGGGTTGGCTCACACGATGGAGGAAGCGAGGACAGTGGCCCGGGAGATCGGGTTTCCCCTCATCATCCGGCCCAGCTACACCCTCGGAGGAACAGGGGCCGCTGTGGCATACAACGTTGAAGAATTCGAGATTCTTGCTCCCCGGGGCATCGAAAGCAGCATGATCGACGAGATTCTTATCGAAGAGTCTGTCATCGGCTGGAAAGAGTTCGAACTTGAAGTTATGCGGGACACGAACGATAACGTCGTCATCATCTGTTCCATCGAAAACCTCGATGCAATGGGTGTCCACACAGGAGACAGTATAACCGTCGCCCCTGCCCAGACACTGACAGACCGCGAGTACCAGGCGATGCGCGATGCGTCGATCGCTATCATCAGGGAGATCGGCGTTGAAACGGGTGGTTCGAATATTCAGTTCGCCGTCCACCCCCAGACTGGACGAATGGTCGTTATCGAAATGAATCCCCGCGTCTCCCGGTCTTCAGCGCTCGCATCCAAAGCCACAGGATTCCCCATAGCAAAGATCGCAGCAAAATTGGCTGTCGGATACAGCCTCGACGAGATACCGAACGACATCACAAAGAAAACGCCTGCATCTTTCGAGCCGACGATCGATTACTGTGTTGCCAAAATACCGCGCTTCGCGTTCGAGAAATTCAAGGGAGCAGATGAAACGCTCACAGTCTCAATGAAATCTGTCGGCGAGGCGATGGCAATAGGGAGAACGTTCAAGGAAGCCCTTCAGAAGGGATTGAGATCCCTTGAGACGGGAGCCTTCGGGATCTCCAACACCAGCCTCCCCGGAATCACCGACAGGGAATATATCCGGAAGAAACTTGCTACGCCCTGCGCAGAACGCATATTTTACGTATATAGCGCTCTGAAAGAGGGATTCTCCCCCGATGAGATCTACGAATTGAGTTCGATCGATCCATGGTTCCTGAAGAATATCCAGGATATCGCAGCCGTTGAGCAGGAGCTTGCCGCCTTCCGGTCCGACCTTTCCATCTTTGACGGCAAGACACCCGCCATCCCGGAAGATCTCCTCAAAAAGGCAAAGGCGTACGGATTTTCTGACCGGCAGATCGGCGACATTACAGGAATTAGGGAAGATGGAATCCGGTCCCAGAGACATGCTGCAGGAACAAAGAGCGTCTTCAAGCTCGTCGATACCTGTGCTGCCGAGTTTGAAGCCTACACCCCTTATTACTACTCAACCTACGAAAAAGAAGATGAGACACGGAGATCGGACCGGAAGAAGATCATGATTCTCGGAGGCGGACCGAACCGTATCGGACAGGGCATAGAATTCGACTATTGCTGTGTTCATGCCGCCTTCGCCCTCAAGGAACTGGGGTATGAAACGATCATGGTAAACAGCAATCCCGAGACAGTAAGCACGGACTACGATACATCGGACAAACTGTACTTTGAGCCCCTTACATTCGAGAACGTTCTCGATATCGTGGAGCGGGAAGAGCCTGACGGTGTCATCGTTCAGTTCGGCGGTCAGACACCGCTTAACCTTGCCGTCCGGCTGAAGAACGCCGGCGTCACAATCATTGGTACCTCGCCTGAAAGCATCGACATTGCCGAGGACCGGGATAAATTCAAAACCCTTTTAAAAAAACTGAACCTTACCCAGCCGGATAACGGCATCGCCACCACCGTCGGGCAGGCCAGGACCATTGCCCAGTCAATAGGTTACCCCGTCGTCGTCCGCCCGTCTTACGTTCTCGGCGGCCGGGCCATGGAGATCGTCTATACAGATGACGACCTGAAGGCGTTCATGGAAAAGGCAACGGCAGCCTCTCCCGGGCACCCGATCCTGATTGACAAATTTCTTGAAGATGCAATTGAGATCGACGTCGATGCTGTGGCAGACGGCACGCGGTGTGTTGTTGCCGGCATCATGGAACACATCGAAGAAGCGGGCATTCACTCCGGCGACAGTGCCTGCGCCCTTCCTCCCTATTCGCTTGATGAAGGAACGCTTCAGAAGATCCGTTCCTATACCTATGAACTGGCCCGTGAACTGAATGTTGTGGGCCTCATGAACATGCAGTATGCCGTGAGAAACGACGTCATCTATGTTCTCGAAGTCAACCCCAGAGCCAGCCGCACCGTTCCCTTCGTCAGCAAAGCGACGGGCGTTCAGTGGGCAAAGGTGGCAGCCAAATTGATGGCCGGGATGAAACTTGACGATCTCGGAATCGACAAAGAGATCGAGATCGACCACGTTGCAGTTAAGGAATCAGTCTTCCCGTTCAACAGATTCCCGGGAATCGATACGATTCTCGGCCCGGAGATGAAGTCAACGGGAGAGGTGATGGGCATCGACAGGAACTTTGGAACAGCGTTCTGGAAAGCTCAGCGGGGAGCAGGGCAGGAACTCCCTACGGAAGGAAACGTCTTTATCAGCGTCAAAAACAAAGACAAGAGAAATGTTGTCTTTGTGGCAAAAAAGTTGTCAGACCTCGGTTTTCGGATATACGCAACCCGCGGTACGGCACGGGTCCTCTCAACAAACGGGATTGCCGTCGAAACGATCAACAAGGTATCGGAAGGACGGCCCCACATCGTTGATCTTATCAAGAACGGCAGGATCAACATGATCATCAATACACCGAGTGGCAAGAACCCCAAACTGGACGAGGTGAGCATCCGTGCCAATGCTGTTCAGTTCGGTATCCCTTATACCACGACCCTCTCAGGTGCCCAAGCTGTGGTTAATGCTCTTGAGAGCATCACTACCGATGCCCTCCGTGTAAAACCCCTCCAGGACTATTTCCTGAACGGGAGATGACAGACAAAAGGCCTGAGAATCGTGAGCCTGATCAGGCCTTAATGTCTTTGACCCTCCGCTTCACGATCTTTCCTTTGTCCCGGGGAAAATCGACTTTCAGATAGACAGTCTTGGGATACACCCTGTCGACGGTCGCTTCCATCTCTTTTTTTGCGAATGTGAACTTTACTTTATCGCCGGTCTTCATCTATTTACCCCTTCATGGTCTATATTACGAATTGGTGGTCTCGGTCTTCGTCTCTGTCGTCCCTGTCGATGCTGTCGATGCCTCCACCGTTGCTTCCGATGCCGAAGGCTGACTCTTTTCTTCCACCGCCGTTCCGTTCCCTGAACCTATTTTGGACCTCGC
>CAYQXL010000001.1:101355-102717 GCA_964421445.1 uncultured Pseudomonadota bacterium | reverse complement strand
CTGATCCTCTGAAAAATCTCAAAGTGCTTGCCGCACTTACGGCACTCGTATTCGTAAATCGGCATAATTCCATAACCTCCTGAAAAAATTCCCTGAAGAATATAATGCCACATCACGACTGAGTCAAGATTAATCTCTGGACGACCGGTCCCCTGCGGCGAACAAACTGCGGCGGAGGGCTCCGTTACGGGACTAAGGTACAGGAAAGGGCCATCATGGCGGCCTAGAAAATCACCCGGGGGCCTCAGTCTTTGTCGAGGAGCAATGCATACTCAAAACCGTCAAGGAGGGCAAAAAATGAAGCTTTATTGATATTCTCCGAAATGGCGACAACGCTCCAGACATCGTCTCCATTGGTAAAAACAATGGCAACCTCAACATTTGCTGATGTGTCCGACTTTGAGTCCCGTATGCCTGATGAAAAATCGACCAGCTTCACCCTGTTGATACCGGGAAAGACGGACGAGAGGGACTTCTTCAAAACATTGGCAAGGGCGTCGACCGGCCCGACCCCTGTCGATGCTTCGTGCATCTTTCCCCTGTTGGTCCTGATGATGACCGTTGCCTCGGGCCTCAACCCGTCATCGATAAGGCGGTATGTTCCCACCACCTCGAAAGGACTCGTGTATGTATCCCGGGAACGGAGGATCCTCAGCTCTTTCGAAGCATCCCTGATATCAAGAAGACTCTTCACCGTTCCTCCCCCTCAAGGAGCAGCTTGAAATCGATGCTGTCGACGAGCGCCTGCCAGCTCGCTTCGATTATGTTTTCCGAGACACCAACAGTACCCCAGGAATGTTTGCCGTCACTGCTTTCTATGAGAACCCGCGTAGCAGCTTCCGTCCCGTCACGGGTCGTGAGAACGCGGACCTTATAGTCAACAAGATCCATCTCTTTCAAAGACGGATAAAACGTATGGAGTGCTTTTCTCAACGCATTATCCAGGGCGTTCACAGGACCTCTTCCCAGGGCGGCAGTGTGCTCCACCGTGTCACCAACGCGTACCATGATCGTCGCTTCCGAAACAGGGTGGTTCCGCTCCTTCTTTTCCACAATGATTCTGAACCCGATGAGGTCAAAGTACTTCTTGTGGACACCGAGCGTCTTTTTGATGAGGAGTTCAAGCGATCCCTCGGCCCCTTCAAACTGATAGCCGTGCATCTCAAGATCCTTGATCTTTCTGACTATATCCTTGACCGCCTTCTTGTCCTTCTCGATGTCAATATTGAATGTTTTTGCCTTGTAGAGAATATTGCTCTCGCCTGAGAGATCGGAGATGAGCACCCGCCGGCTGTTGCCGACCAGTTCGGGCTTCACATGCTCGTAAGTCTCCGGGTTCTTCCGGATGGCACTCACATGGAT
>CAYQXL010000001.1:0-101255 GCA_964421445.1 uncultured Pseudomonadota bacterium | reverse complement strand
CCGCCACAACACTGTTGGCGACAGCCGTATCTGCATCATTGTGGGTATGAATACCAAGGGGAATGGTAACGGTGTCGCGGACCGACAGGATCATCTCGCCTACCTCATCAGGCATGCAACCGCCGTTTGTATCACAGAGAACGATCACATCGGCCCCGCTTTCACCGGCCACCTTAAGCACCCGTAAAGCATACTCGGGGTTCTGTCTGTATCCGTCAAAATAATGTTCCGCGTCAAAAAACACATACCTGCCTCTCTTTTTCAGGTATGCAATGGTCTCTCCTATCATGGCAAGATTCGTATCAAGACTCACCCGCAGGGCATCGCGAACATGGAGATCCCAGGCTTTCCCGACGATCGCCACAGATTCGGTGTCCGCATCCAGAAGGGCCTTCATGATCTCGTCCTTCTCGGGCTTCGAGTGTGCCTTGATTGTACTGCTGAATGCCACGATCCGCGCCTGTCTCAGGGGAATCTTCTTCACCTCTTCAAAGTACCTGAGATCCTTTGGGTTGGATCCGGGCCAGCCCCCTTCAATATAGTGAATTCCGAAGTCATCGAGCTTCTCGGTGATCTTCAGTTTATCGCTCAGAGAGAAGGCGATGTCCTCCGACTGGGCTCCATCGCGGAGGGTAGTGTCGTAAAACTCTACCCTCACTTCTCCTCCCCGACGTCCTCCGCATCAAGCTCGAACGCCGCATGGAGAGCGTGAACAGCCAATTCACCATATTTTGCCTCGATGACACAGGAGATTTTAATCTCCGAGGTGGTGATGGCTTCAATATTGATGCCTTCCGCAGCAAGGACAGAAAACATCTTCGATGCGATCCCGGCATGGGACATCATTCCTGATCCGACGATCGACACCTTGGCGATGTTCTCGTCGAGGACCACAGTGCCCGCACCGACCTCCTGCAGCCTTTCTTCCATTATTTTCATCGCTTTTTTCGCATCAGCCTTCCCAACGGTAAATGTTATGTCTGTAAAACTCCCCTTGCTTACGTTCTGAACGATCACATCGACAACGATATTGGCGTCAGAGAGCGCGGTAAAGATCCGCGAAGCCATGCCCGGTTTGTCAGGTACCTTGCTCACAGTGACTTTGGCTTCATTCTTGTTATAGGTAACGCCGGCGATGACCACTTTTTCCATCGTCATATCTTCATCCTCCTTACACACTAATGTTCCCGGTCCCTCTCCGAATGATGATTTTACGAGCAGGGGAACGTTATATTTCTTCGCCAGTTCTACCGACCTGATCTGAAGGACCTTGGCGCCGAGGCTCGCCATTTCAAGCATTTCATCGTACGAAATGGTGTTGAGACGGCGGGCCTTCTCGCATATATTCGGATCGGTCGTATAGACCCCGTCAACATCGGTATAGATTTCACACAGATCTGCGTTGAGGGCCGCCGCGAGCGCAACCGCCGTTGTATCTGACCCTCCCCGTCCCAGCGTGGTAATGTTCCCCGACTCATCTACACCCTGGAAACCGGGCACAACAACAACCTTTCCCTCGTCGAGTTCGGACAGAAGCCTCTCCTTCTCGACCGAGGAAATGCGGGCTTTCGTAAATGCCGAATCGGTGACAATCCGAACCTGGTGGCCCTGCATGGAGACTGCATCATGCCCCATCGTCTTTAGCGTAATGGCAAGGAGTGCAGAGACCACCTGTTCCCCCGTCGAGATCAGGACATCACATTCCCTTTCATCGGGAAATCTGTTGATAGCATGACAGAGATTGAGAAGCCGGTCCGTCTCTCCGGACATGGCTGACACGACGATAACCATCTTGTCCCCTCTCTCCCGGTAGGTGACGACCCTTTCTGCAACATTTCTGATCCTGTCAAGATCGGCAACCGATGTTCCACCATATTTCTGAACAACAAGCATTGACTACCTCCGTTTCTCAAAAAATTAGGCCGGCCTTCGGGAGAAGATGCTCTGACGCTTCTGCCCTGTCCAGCTTAAGGTTTTACGACTGTTATCCTTCTCTCCTCATGGGCGAAGACGTCTATAGTAACACAAATTGCATCGTCAGGCCACTCTGACGAACGTTCGGGCCACTCGACTGCAAGGATACTTCCCGCCCTGTATTCGTCAAGGTCGAGCATCGCCGTCTCGTCCTCATCCAGGCGATAGAGATCGACATGACAGAGAGCGTTCCGGCCCTCATAGACATTCATGAGGGTATAGGAAGGGCTCAGAACATATTCCCAGTCCTGCACACCGAGCCCCCTGGCTATGCCTTTGACAAGCTGGGTCTTTCCGGCACCGAGTTCTCCGTAAAGGATGTATATCTCCCCTACCCGGGCTTCTTTTCCGATCATTTCGCCGATGTCGACCGTATCAGAGGGACCTTTCGACGTAAACACTCTCTTTTCCACTCTCAAGCTCCCTGAAAGCATGCCCCAGGCCGGTCAGAAGGTCTCCCGCCGCCAGATCCCAGTAACTTCCGCCATGATCGATCCATCTGTCTGCCGTGTAGCCATGAAGGTATGTGCCGAGAAGGGCCGATTCGAGGGGCGTATATCCCTGAGCGAGAAAACCTCCCACGAACCCTGTGAGAATGTCGCCACTGCCGCCTTTGGCCAGGGCCACATTTCCCGTGGGATTGAAGAACAGTCTCCCGTCCGGTCCGAAGACGAGACTCCCCGCACCTTTCAGGACGAGGCAGAGGCCCGTTTCATTAACAAACATCCCGCCGATCCTTACCCTGTCGGCGTTGACTTCGGCAGGTGTGATACCGAGAAGTCTTGCGATCTCCCCCGGATGGGGCGTGAAAACAGCCTCTTTCCCCGTTTCCCTGAGAAGATGGAGGGCACCGTGAAAGGCATTGATGCCATCTGCATCAACAACAAAAGGACCCTCCCCTCTGGCTATGATCTCCCTGACCGCGTGCTTCGTTCCTTCGTCCTGGGAGAGACCGGGACCGATAATGACAACATCCTTGTCGCTGATGAACCGGAGAATCTCATCGACTGCCAAAGGACCGATAAGCCCTGTTCCCCCGTCCTCTACAGGGAGGGTCATCACCTCTGTAGTCTTCGCTTCGAGAATCGGGTTGAGCGCTCCAGGAACGATTAGTGTCACCAATCCTGCTCCGACTCTCAACGCACCTGTCGCCGAAAGGAATGCTGCACCTGTCTTTCCCGGAGAACCTGCAATAACAACGGCATGACCAAAGGTCCCCTTGTGATCCCAAGGCATCCTGGGACGGAGGAACGATCTCAGTAATGAACCGTCGATCAGTTCACCGTCATATCCCAGCACCCCTTCTGCGCTCACAGGAAGAGAGATGTCGACAACGGCGAGGTGACCTGTATGATGGGCTCCGGGGTAGAGGAAGTGGCCGGGCTTGGGATACCCGAACGTGACGGTGAACGAAGCCTCAACGGCACCGCCCATGATCCGGCCCGTTTTGCCGTCTATACCCGATGGGATGTCAACGGCCACAACGGGCGTACCCGATCTGTTTATCGTATCGACAACTGCCCTGTCCCTGTCGGACAGAGGTTTTGAAAGACCTGTTCCAAAGATGGCGTCGACAATGACCTGGGCATGCATGACGGCAGATTCAAAGCGTGCCGCATCATCACCAATTTCGATCGTCCTTCCCCCGAGGGATTCATAGAGTCTCATGTTGAGAGCGGCGTCACCCTTTACGTCGCCACGGGAACAGAGAAGATAGACCTCTGTTTTCGAGCCATCACGGAGCGCATACCGGGCTATGACAAACCCGTCACCTCCGTTGTTTCCTCTTCCGCAGAAGACAACCACCGTGCCGCCATCCTGCAGATACCGTTCCTTGATAAGACGATAGGAACTTCTCCCTGCATTTTCCATCAGCACCATCGAGGGAATACCCCAGGTTCTGATAGAATAATCATCGTACTTCGCCATCCGCTCAGGTGCAAGAATCTTCATGCTCGTCCTCTTCGATGACTACCACAGCTACTGCATAACGTCTCTCGTGACTGATGCTGACGCTTCTGTACCGGGTCCCGTGAAAAAGCACAAAAGGACGCCGGTCCTCGTGAAGCACTTCTATCTCCCGCCATGGCAAAAAGCGGCCCTTGGCCTTCATAAACGCTTCTTTGACGGCAAACCGTCCTGCCATAGACTGGATGGGGTTCATCTTTTTCGTGAAGTACTCCATCTCCTTCTCGCTAAAGATCCTCCTTTCAAATCTCGTGCCGAACCGTTCCAGGGCGTTCCGGAGCCGCTCAATTTCGACGATATCGATGCCGATCGTAGGTGGCACGGAGTCCTTCTTACATGAGAGCGATCATATCCCGGATCGCCCTGTCGAGACCTGTGAAGAGAGCCCGGGCCATGATACTGTGACCTATGCTCAATTCGTCTATACCGGGAATGACGGCCACATCCCTCACGTTGTGATAATGGAGTCCGTGGCCCGCATTAACACCTAACCCCATCTCCCGTGCCCTCTTTACAGATTGAACGACTTTTTTCAGTTCGTCTTTCCGCCGCCTTTCCGTTGGAGCATCACTGTACGCACCGGTGTGTATTTCAACCATATCGGCCCCTGCTCCAAGGGATGCACTGATCTGTCCATCCTGGGGATCGACAAAAAGACTGACCAGGATGCCGGCTTCGTGCATCCGCTCTACAACCGACCCTATCGGATCGGCAAGATGGATCACATCGAGACCTCCTTCGGTCGTCAACTCCTGCCGTTTTTCCGGAACAAGGGTGATCATATCAGGTTTCAGCGCAAGGGCAATACCGACCATCTCTTCCGTTGCCGCCATTTCAAGGTTCAGCTTTGTCCTTATGACCTCCCGGAGGATTCTCACATCACGGTCCTTTATGTGTCGCCTGTCCTCTCTCAGATGCACGATGATGCCTGAAGCCCCCGCCATTTCAGCAATCCCCGCTGCATAGACAGGCTCGGGAAAATAGGTTCCCCTCGCTTCTCTCAATGTTGCCACGTGATCGATGTTTACCATAAGCTGAGGCATTGTTCACTCCTTTGCAAGAGATCGTTGGGCTTCAGCGGCAATCTCGTCCGCTCCCATCTCCACCTTCTCCACATTGTCTCCTTCGACCATGATTCTCAGGAGCATCTCTGTTCCCGAATACCGAACCACCACTCTTCCCCTATTCCCCAGTTTATTTTCCACGTGCTCAATAATCCGGCAAAGGTCCGGCACCGATGCAATAGGTTTCTTCTGTCGCACCGGCACATTCCTTTCAATTTGAGGAAATTCGACAAAATCCCCTGAAAGCTCGCCAAGACTCTTCCCGGTCTCAACCATGATTCCCAAAACCTGCAGGGCAGTGACGATTCCGTCACCGGTTGTATTATGGTCAAGACAGACGATATGTCCTGATTTCTCCCCTCCGAAGTTAAACCCGTTCCTTAACATATTCTCAAGGACATACCTGTCCCCTACGTCCGTTCGAACGACTGAAATCTTCTCCTTCCCCAGACTCGCCTCGAGGCCCATGTTGCTCGCTATTGTCGCCACAACGGTTGCACCTTTGAGTTGTCCTTTCCTGTTCAGATACTTCCCGACAAGAGCCATCACCGCATCGCCGTCGACGACATGTCCTTTTTCATCGACAAAGATCGCCCTGTCACCGTCGCCGTCGAAGGCAATACCCAGGTGGGCCTTCTGGTCAATGACCATCGTGCTCAGCCCCTGCGGGTGGAGGGCACCGCACTCCCTGTTGATATTCTCCCCGTCAGGATTGACGCTACAGGCAACGACCCGGGCTCCGAGTTCCTCAAAAACATCGGGCGCTACCTTGTAAGTGGCACCATTTGCACAGTCAACGACAATTGTCAGTCCGTCGAGGCTCAACGCCTGAGGAAAGACATGTTTAAGAAAGACGATATACCGCCCCACGGCATCGTCGATCCGGTGAGCTTTCCCGATTTCATTTGCAACGGGTCTCATTGTATCAACAGTACCGTCGAGTATGAGTTGCTCAATCTCATACTCCAGATCATCAGGGAGCTTGAGGCCTTCTCCGGAAAAGATCTTTATACCGTTATCCTGGTAAGGATTGTGGGAGGCGGATATGACGAGACCGGCATCAGCCCTCATACTTCGTGTAATGAAAGCGATTCCCGGCGTCGGCAGCGGTCCGACCAGCCACACATCGAGGCCCATGGAACAGACCCCTGATGCCAGGGCCGTTTCGAGCATATACCCCGACAACCGCGTATCCTTTCCAACAACGATCCTGCCCCTGCCGTGACGTTCCTTAAAAACATAGGAAACAGCCCTGCCCAGTTTTAGTGCCACCTCAGACGTCATGGGATGAACATTTGCAACACCCCTGATTCCATCCGTACCGAATAGCTTCCGTTCCAAACCTATTGCCTCCTGAGGACAACTCTGATAGTCTCAGGCCTCAGTTTCCTGACGAGCATGTCCTTTGTATTGAGTGCCACTTCCGCCGACTCCTGGTCTTTCTTAAAAAGACCGTCAACGGGGTATGTCTCGATTACGTCTATCTTCCTGAGGAGATCCTCCCCTCCTGTTACCGTCACAATCTGGGGACTCCACGAATCGACCCTGTATTCGTCGCTCCATCTGGGATCTAATTTTACAACAACCTTGAGCCGTTTCTCCACAATCCTGTCGAGTTCGATAGCCACGGTCTCGGGTTTGATCTCATCGAGCCTCACTCCTTTGGCAACGGTCACGGAACCGCGATTGATGGAGACGATGTAGCTCCCCTTCTTCAGGGCCGACAGGTCAAGGCTCACATTTATGTCCCGTGCCCGGACATTGCGGAGCGTCGACACAGGTCCACTCACCGTGACAAGGACATCCTCCGGCTCAATCCTCGCAACCACATATTCTCTGGCCAGACCCGTTGTCACCGGCCGCACGGATACACTCAGGCGCGATTCACCCATATGAGAGACACCGAACCAGATCATGACTGCAATACCCAACGAGAGTATTTTCAGTTTATAGTCGTGAAGAATATGGTCCCGTATAAAATGCATCGATCTCCGGCCTATTTGAGCACCTCTTTCAGCGCCGCTCTGAGAATCTCATCGGTCACGCCGGAGAAGATGCTCCCCCTGTAGGCATAGGAGACTGTTCCTCTCTCCTCCGAAACCACCACCGCCACGGCATCGGTAACCTCGGTGATACCTATGGCAGCTCTGTGCCGCGTGCCGAAATCTTTTCCGATCCCCTGTTTCATGGCCAGAGGGAGTATGCACCCCGCAGCCCGTATCCTCCCTTCCCGAATAATAACGGCACCGTCGTGAAGTGGCGAGGGAGTGAGAAAGATGCTGATGAGAAGCTCCGATTTCACTTCGGCGTCAAAGCCCACGCCAATCTCCATGAACTCCTCAAGACCCACCTGCCGCTCAATGACGATAAGCCCTCCTGTCTGCCGTGCACTGAGGGCCATGCAGGCATTCACCAGTTCATCATAAAAAAAGGTTTGCTTCACATAGCTGATACCTCGGAACAGGGGGTTTCTCCCGATCGACATCAGGAGTCTCCGTATGTCATCCTGAAAAATGACCACAATTACAAGGACGATCGACGCAACAAAGCTGTCGAGAATCCAGCTTAACGTAAACAGTTCGAGGGCCTTTGCCGTATAAAACGTGAAAAAGATGATCACGAGACCGACAAGGAGTTGCCGCGCTCTCGTTCCTTTGATCAGACCAAAGACTTTGTATATGACAAAGGCGACGATGACGATATCGAGAATGTCCTGCCAGCGGAGAAAGGAGAAAAACTGCGTCATGCCTCGTTCACCGCATGGACAAATACTGCAACCCTTCGTGCCGCTTTCACCTGGTGAACACGGACGATGTCTGCGCCGTTCAGAAGGGCAACGGCAATGCTGGCGAGGGTTCCGTCTTTCCGGTCTTCCAGTTCAGAGCCCGTAACAATCCCGATGAACGACTTCATCGATGTTCCCACGAGAAGAGGCATCATGAACTCTCTGAACTGATGAAGGTTTTTGAGGAGGCGAAGATTGTCGGAGACCCTTTTTCCGAAACCGATGCCAGGATCGAGGATGATTTTCCCGCGGTCGATGCCCTTTCCCACGGCAAGGTTGATCCGTTCCCTGAAGAATCTCTTCACATCTGCAACGACATCGTCGTACTGTGGATCCTGCTGCATCGTCATGGGCGTTCCCTTCATATGCATGATGACCGCATATGCCTTCTGTTCCCGAACCACCTCCATGATCTGTGGATCCAGGACAAATCCGCTTACATCGTTCACGATGTCCGCACCTGCGCAGAGGGCCTCTCTGGCAACAATCGACTTATACGTATCAATCGAAATAAGAATATCCGATTCTTCCCTGATGGCCCGGATGACCGGTATGACCCGTGTGAGTTCTTCGTCGGCAGGTGTCGGTTTTGAAAAAGGACGGGTTGATTCTCCGCCGACATCTATGATATCGGCTCCTTCATCGATCAACGTTCTGGCGTGGCGTACAGCATCATCGGAGGCTGCGAATCTGCCCCCGTCATAAAAAGAATCAGGGGTTACATTCAGTATCCCCATAATGAGAGGTTTCCCATTACAGGACAACTCCCTTTTCATCGGCTTCCTTGATGATGGCATCTATCTCCTGGCCATCGAGGGCTTCCTTTTCGAGGAGCCCGGCGGCAATTGCCCGGAGGGCATCCATATGTTTCAGGAGTATTCCCCGTGCCCTTTCATAACAGTCATTGACGATCCTCCTCAGTTCGCTGTCGATCTGCTGGGCCGTCTCTTCGCTGAAATCCCGGTGCCGAGAAATCTCCCGTCCTAAAAATATGGGCTCTTCATTCTTTCCGAATGTCAAGGGCCCAAGCCTCTCGCTCATCCCCCATTCACAGACCATCTTTCTCGCAATCTCCGTTGCCCGCTCAATATCGTTCCCAGCGCCTGTGGTCTCATGGTTAAGAACAAGCCTTTCAGCAACCCTGCCTCCGAGGAGGATGGTGATGTTGTCAAGGAGATACTCTTTCGAGTATGTATGCCGCTCATCGATGGGAAGTTGCTGGGTAAGGCCCAGCGCCCGTCCTCTCGGTATGATGGTCACTTTATGAATCGGATCTGATCCTGGGATTTTCCGTGCCACAAGAGCATGGCCCGCTTCATGGAACGCTGTGTTGTTCCTCTCGGCGAGAGGAATGATCATGCTCCGTCGCTCAACCCCCATAAGCACTTTGTCTTTGGCGTGTTCGAAGTCATCCATCTCAATCTCAGACTTCCCTTTCCGCGCGGCGACAAGTGCCGCTTCATTGACAAGATTTTCCAGGTCCGCACCGGAAAAGCCGGGGGTACCGCGGGCTATGACTGACAGATCAATGACACCGGCAAGCACAGTCTTTCGTGTATGGACGTGGAGGATCGCCTCCCTCCCTTTCACATCGGGGACATGGACTACGATCTGCCGGTCAAACCGCCCGGGCCGCAACAGGGCCGGGTCAAGGACATCCGGCCTGTTCGTAGCCGCCATGACAATAACCCCGTCGTTCGCTTCAAAGCCGTCCATCTCCACAAGGAGTTGGTTGAGGGTCTGCTCCCTCTCATCGTGGCCTCCCCCGAGACCAGCTCCGCGATGGCGCCCCACGGCATCAATTTCATCGACGAAGATGATGCACGGCGAGTTTCGTTTTGCCTGATTGAAGAGGTCCCTTACCCGGGACGCACCGACACCGACAAACATTTCAACAAAATCCGAACCGCTTATACTGAAGAAGGGAACATCCGCCTCCCCTGCAATGGCCCTGGCGAGAAGGGTCTTTCCTGTTCCCGGCGGACCGACAAGAAGGACGCCTTTCGGGATTCTTCCACCGAGTTTCGTGAATTTCTTCGGATCTACGAGAAATTCGATTATCTCCTGAAGTTCCTCTTTCGCTTCATCTATCCCTGCAACATCCTGAAAGGTGACCTTGTTTTCCTTACCCGTGACGAGTCGGGCCCGGCTTTTTCCGAAAGACATGGCTTTGCCGCCACCGGCCTGCATCTGGCGCATAAAAAAGATCCAGACCCCGATCAGCAGAAGCATGGGAAGCCACGAGACGAGGATGCTCTGCCAGAAGCCAGACTCTTCGTCGGGCTTGACGTTGATCCTCACACTGGCACTGCGGAGCATCTTCACCAGGTCCGGATCATCGGGGATATAGGTTCTGAACTCTTTACCCCCCTTCATAACACCGACAACGTTCTTTCCCTGGATCGTCACAGACTGGACTTCTTTTGCTTCGATGGCCTGGACAAATTCGCTGAAAACGACCGCTTCGTACTGTTTCTTTGGTTTATAATAGATATTGAAAATGAAGAGACCAAGGAGGATGATGAGAAGCCAGATGAAAACGTTTCTGTTCAGGGGATTGATGTTGGAGCCTTTCAACATACATGCTTTTACCACAAAACCCCTTGTATTTTCAACCGATTTCCCGGGGTTTCGTATCAGAACTGGGCGAAAATTGCACCGAAATCGATAGAGCCGATCTTTCTGTCAGCGTATTTTGTCCGTATGGAGCTTTCCGATTCCCGCAGATCCCGGGACCGTATGCCATTTGCGAGGGCGTTCTCCGCTTCGACGAAAGCAGCAAGATCGTCGATCGCCTTGATCATCTCCCCGTCCCTTGGATTGAAACGGTCTTCGTTATAGTCGCGGGACAATGCCTGAGCATCGACAACCTGAGGGTTGCCATCGACCGTAACAACGGTCTGGAACTCATTTTCCGTAAAGAGCCTCATCTCCCTCCGCCATTCATCGGGAATGAGGCGATAGACTTCTTTTTCCATCTGTTCCCGCTCATAACTCTTGATGATCTCTTCGAGACCCTCGACGGACCGTTTCACAGGAGAGATGATATCGCGGGTGAGAACTTCAGGGAGATCATGGAAAAGTCCGGTAAAATAGTTATTGACCATTCGCCGGGAACAGGCGCCGAGTTCGACGGAAAAGAGATACGACAATATGGCGACGATAAGCATATGGCCGAGGACTGATATTCGGGGAACCATGTTGATGTGGCCCCACCTCAATTGGAAACGGAGTTGTCCGCAGAGATCGACGAAGCTTCGGTACCGCTGGTAGAGAGCGAGCTGCTGGACACCGGGGAGATCATAGAACTGTTCCTGTTTTCTCTGGAGTGATTCCCTGATCTGAAGGATCTCGTGCCCTCCGGGGTTTGCCCGCTCAACAATATCAAACTCCCACCGCGTTGCATAGACATGGGCGGCCCTGACGATCCTGAAGTTGAGCGACTCTCCTGACCGGGAAAAATGGTTCTGAAACCGTTCGACCAGCCCACGGCCAAAGGGTGCGATAACAGGATCGAGTTTTTTGAGCACCCACTCGTTGAGCTTGAGATACTTTTCCCGGTCCTCTTTTATCCGTTCGAAAATCTGCGGCTTAAGGTCCGTCAGGACAAGCCGTTCAAGAAACTCAAAGAGACCGGCTTCGATAATCTCAATCCAGTCGAAGTCATGCTCTGTTTCACTGAACTTCCCGAAAAAGTAGGCGATAATCATCTTATGGGCCTGTTTATCCAACTCCCTCAGTTCAACAGGGCGGATCTTGTCGTTCCACCGTTGCATACTGGCAGCATCAAGGAGTTTGATGAGGAATGGTCGTCCTACCACGGTCCCGGCTCGCTGTCTCTTTTCATTTTTCATTATGATACCAGCCGTTCACTTCCTTGGCAAGATACTTTGCCGTAGAGCGTGAAATTTGACGAGTCTTTTTTTCTTTACTTGACCTAACCGAACACGTAAACTCGGGGTGTCGGCATCATCCATGCCAGGGAGGGCAGAAATGGCGGAAAGGTCAGTGCTCGGCCTCGTAGGCTCGCCACGAAGACTTGGAAACTGTGAAGTCTTCATCAAAGAGATTTTTGCCAATCTTGATGACAGGGAGTTTCGCCTCGATCTCATCCGGATGCCCTCCCTCGAAATCGGATTCTGCCGGGCCTGTTATCAGTGTATCATGGACGAAGCGTGTCCGCTGAACGACGATATGGATTTTCTCCTCACATCGATCAGACAGGCCGATGCCGTTATCGTAACATCTCCAATCTACTTCCTCGGGGCCCACAGCATTTACAAGCAGATCCTCGACCGGGGCTTTCTCTTTTACCGGCATATTGGTGAAACCGCCGGAAAACCGGCCATACTCGTCGACACATACGGAATCACCGACAGAATAGGGACAGGTCCTCAAACCCTCATGACCTTTGCATCATTTCTCTGTCTCGATATCAAGGCACGGATGAGCATCAGGGCGGCCCTGCCGGGCGAGGCTGTGGCAACAAAGAAAAATCGCACCCTCGCCCGAAAGGCTGCGCAGGCTCTCTTCTCTCCGGGGGCACCGCGGAAGGGAAACGGATGCCCTTATTGCGGCTGCGAGATCGTCAGGATAAAGGAAAAGGGGGTTCTCATATGTACGGTCTGTCACGGAATCTTTACGCTCTCACCGGAAGGAAGAGGGCAACCTGTGAAGGAAGGACCGGTTCTCGGTCCTCCGGACCACATGCTCCTGCACAAAAGATGGCTGCAGGGCATGAAACAACGGTTCCTTTCCTGCAGGAAAGAATCGGTTCACCGGCTCAAACCTTACCGGACCATCGGTCAGTGGTTAAAATAGAGTCTTAAATTTTATCGATTGTTTTAATAACTTTGCGGAGTTTTTTGGGAAGTTTACGTGCATTTCCCTTTTTTCTACCCTGTCTCGCCTCATCATCTGATTCGTCCGGGGCACTGTCATCAGAACCATCGA
This sequence comes from uncultured Pseudomonadota bacterium, assembly GCA_964421445.1. Taxonomy (GTDB): domain Bacteria; phylum Desulfobacterota; class Syntrophorhabdia; order Syntrophorhabdales; family CAYQXL01; genus CAYQXL01. The sequence goes on along the minus strand of CAYQXL010000001.1, from coordinate 88,511 downwards.
CCATCTGTTCCATCCGAAGGGGCGTGAGAAAGGGCGTACCCTGTCGCTTTGCCTCGTCAATTATGGCCCTGTCGGACGAGACAACGACGAGTCCCGCCCGTTTTTCCCTTATCCAGCCAATGATCACATCGTCCGCCGTCTCGTTTTCCGCCGAGTAGACGACCTCGATACCTTTATGATTCTCTCTCTGCCTGCCAAAAGAGATGCTCCGGTAGGCATCGAAGACAACGGTAATCTTCCCGCCGTTCCCTCTCCTGTATCCTGCAAGTCTGTCGAGAAAACTCTTTCGGGAGAACTCGGCAGAGAGATCGCTCTCGAAAACCGCCGATCCAACCCTGTGGAGGTAGTTATATCCATCAATCACGATATGAGCCATACGTCCGAACCGTCAGCCCTTCAGGGGGCACATCAGCTTTTCGAAAACCTTTCTTCTCCCCTGCTGCCCCTCTCAGATATAGGTAAGCCAGCCTTCGTATTCCTTGTACACACCGCGGGCGACATCAAAAAATGTGTTCTGCAGTCGTTTCGTAACATGACCTGCAGTACCAAGACCAATTTTCCGGCCATCAACCTCACGGACAGGCGTCACCTCCGCAGCGGTTCCGGTAAAGAAGACCTCGTCGGCAATATACATCTCGTCCCGGGTAAAACGCTCCTCCGTAACCTCATAACCGATGTTCCGGGCTATCTGAATGACCGCTGCCCGCGTAATCCCTGGAAGAATGGAGGTAAGGGGCGTTGTCTTGATTTTCCCTTTCTTCACGATAAAAACATTTTCACCGCTTGCTTCAGATACATAGCCTTCCGTATCGAGCATGATCGCTTCATCAAAGCCCGCTGTCATGGCCTCTCTCCGGGCCAGGATCGAGTTGACATAGTGGCCGCAGATCTTTCCTTTCGTCATGCATGAGTCAACGTGGTGCCGAAGATATGACGAGACCTTTGCACGGATTCCGTTCATCAGGCCTTCATCGCCCAAATAGGCGCCCCAGACCCAACTGATGACCGCCACCTTGACCCTGTAATCCTTTACATAGAGACCAAGCTGACTGTCCCCCATAAATGCAATCGGCCTGATATAACATTCATCAAAGCCGTTCAGCGTAATGATCTTTTTGCAGACCTCCTTAATCTCCTGCCGGGGAAAAGGGATATCGAGCTGCATGATATGGGCTGAATCGTAGAGCCGCTCTATGTGTTCATCAAGCATAAAGATGGCGCTCCGGCCATCATGACATTTGTAACAGCGTATTCCCTCAAAAGCGCCCACGCCATAATGGAGGGTGTGTGTCGTCACGTGGATTTGGGCATCGTCCCAGTCTATGAATTTTCCATCCATCCAGATCTTATCGGCCTTCATTTGCTCCCCGAAGCCTCCTTGTTGTAATGATCTCTCAAAACCCTGTCCAGGATTCCATTTATGAATTCACGGGAAAACTCGTTTCCGTATTTCTTTGCGAGTTCTATTCCTTCATCTATTGCAACCTTCGGCGGTATCTCCGTTGCAAAAACCAGTTCCTGAACGCTGATTCTCAGGATGTTACGGTCTACGTAAGTGAGCCTTTCGGGACGCCAGTTCTCGCTCGCCCCGCCAATGAGGTCGTCGATAGCCTTCTTGTTCCTTTTTACCCCTGCGAGAAGCGTCCGCGTATATCCTGTTATCTCGTCGTTATACGGAAACGTTTCGCAATATTTAAGGAGGGCTAATTCAGGATCTTCACCGTTTGTATCCATCTGATACAGCATCCGCAATGCTAATTCCCTTGCTTTTCGTCTGCGCACAAGTTGTTATCTCTCAGTAGGTTAAGCAGTTCTATTGTTGTCATTGCCGCGTCGTACCCTTTATTTCCGGATTTCGTTCCGGCCCGCTCGATGGCTTGTTCGATACTGTCACTGGTGATAATGCCGAAGGCAATCGGCTTCTCCGTCTCCAGGGAAGTCTGGGCAATCCCTTTCGTCACTTCGGACGCTACATAATGAAAATGGGGTGTCGATCCTTTTATGACCGCTCCCAGACAGATGATGCCATCAACCTCTCTCTTCCGTGCAAGAACCTTTGCCACAAGGGGAATTTCGAAGGCCCCGGGAACCTTGTATATATCGACGTTCCCGTCATCAGCTTCGTGCCGCCTCAGGGCATCGAGCGCACCTTCAAGGAGCCGCTCGGTGATGAAGCTGTTAAATCTGCTCACGATAATAGCAAATCTGAATCCCTTGGCCGTCAATTTTCCTTCGTAGACCATAATCGCCCCTTAAACCTCGTTTAGGATGTGACCAAGCTTTTCCTGCTTGGTTCTCAGGTACGTGATGTTCTCTTTCCTCGGCAACATTTCAATGGGAACCCTCTCCTCCACTGTCAGGCCGTATCCTTCGAGCCCCCTGATCTTTCTCGGGTTGTTGGTAAGCAGGCGCATTTTTCTGACCCCAAGATCATAAAGAATCTGGGCACCTATACCATAATCCCTCAGGTCGGCGGAAAATCCGAGGGCAAGATTGGCTTCGACCGTGTCATGACCGCAGTCCTGGAGGTTATATGCCTTCAGCTTGTTGACCAGACCGATTCCTCTTCCTTCCTGCCTCATGTAGAGAAAAACACCCTTCCCTTCCTGTTCAATCATCTGCATCGCCACCTGAAGTTGCTCGCCGCAATCACACCGCATAGAACCGAGCACATCCCCGGTGAAACATTCTGAATGAACACGGACAAGGACCACATCATCAGGGGTGATGTCACCTTTGACAAGGGCCAGGTGGGTCTTCTTGTCGAGGTCATTCTCATATCCGATGAGCGTAAACTCGCCGCCAAACCGCGACGGTATCCGTGTCTCCGCCGCCCGGCGAACAAGCTTTTCGTTCTTCATCCGGTATTTTATAAGATCGGCGATCGTTGCAATCTTGAGGCCGTGCTGTTCGGCGAAGATTTCAAGGTCCGGCAGACGGGCCATCGTTCCATCTTCCTTCATGATTTCACAGATGACACCAGAGGATGTGAACCCTGCAAGCCGGGCAAGGTCCATGGAGGCTTCCGTGTGACCGACCCTCACGAGAACACCGCCATCCCGGGCCATAAGGGGAAAGATATGTCCCGGCCGCGCCAGATCGGAGGGGCCCGATTTCTCGTCAATCGCCACCTGTATCGTTCTCGCCCTGTCCTGGGCGGAGATACCTGTCGTCACCCCCTCCTTGGCTTCAATAGAGATGGTGAATGCCGTTTTGTGGGGTGATGTGTTCTCCTGAACCATCAGCGGCAGGTCCAGCTCTCGCACCCGCTTTTCGGAGAGCGAAAGACAGATCAATCCACAGGCATAGCGGGCCATAAACGTGATGGCCTCAGGCGTTACTTTCTCGGAAGCAATCATAACGTCGCCTTCGTTCTCCCGATCTTCGTCGTCGACGATGATGATCATTTTTCCTTGTTTTACATCGGCAATAGCATCTTCAATCTTTGAAATAGGCACTGAGTTTACTCTCCCTTCGCGTATCCGTGTGCGTAAAGGAACTCCATATCGATTCCTCCACGTTTGTTTGCCGCAAAAAAACGCTCTACGTATTTACCGAGAATATCGGTCTCTATATTTACTGAATCCCTCAAAGATTTGCCGGTTAACGTGGTCTTGGATGAGGTGTAAGGGATTATATTAACTGTAAAAGTATTATCATGCCAACCATTGACTGTCAAGCTTATTCCATCAATCGCCACAGAGCCTTTCACCACTATATACGGGGACAGATCATCGGGAACACGGACCGTATACCGGATCGATTCGCCCTCGTTTCTGACATCGACAATCGTCCCGATCCCGTCGACGTGACCCATGACCATATGACCGCCAAACCGTCCGTCGGCCCTCATGGCACGCTCTACATTAACCCTGTCGCCTGCCTGTGCATTCTTCAGTGTTGTCAGTCTCAATGTTTCACGTGATGCATCAGCCGTAAACGACCCGTGGCTCACCGTGGTGGCCGTAAGACAGACACCGTTAACGGCGATGCTGTCCCCCTCGCCGATACTTGCCGGATCAAGGCCGGTTTTCACTGTGAAAACCCACTTTCCTTCACCTTTCCCGATCGACGAAATTGTTCCCAGATCCTCAATGATTCCTGTGAACATACCCTTCCACAAAAATATCGTCTTTTACCCGCCGTACCTTCGTTATATCAATCCTGTACGCATCCTTGAGGAAATCAACGCCTTTTCCGCCGACAAAATGTGGAGCCGTTCTCCCGCCGATAATTATGGGGGCATAATAGAGCATGATCTTGTCAAAAAGGCCTTCTTTCAGAAATCCTCCGTGAATCTCGCCACCACCTTCCACAAGAACAGAGAGGAGCTGCCGTTTGTACAGCTCGCTGCTCACGTGCCTGAGGGAGACACGGCCATTCTCCGTCTCTTTCGGAACTCTTACCACTTCAACGTTAAGGGACTGGAGCTTCGACTCTTTGTCCGGCGATGTGGTAGCCGTGGTGAATACAATGGTTCTGAACTTGCCCGCCGTCTTCACGATCTCAGAGTTGAGGGGAATCCTGAGACGGGAATCGAGGATGATCCTGATGGGATACTTTTTCGGTCTCTGGATCCGGGGAACGAGAAACGGGTTGTCGGCAACAACGGTGTTGATCCCGACAAGAATGCCGTCTACCGTTGACCGGAGCTTGTTGGCCTGAATTCTCGACGCCTCATTCGAAATCCATTTGGCATCGTACGTTTTGGTCGCGATCTTTCCATCAAGACTCACCGCTGCCTTGGCAATGAAAAAGGGCCGCCCCTTCTCCATATAGACGATAAAGGCTTCATTCAATTCCCGGGCCTCTTTTTCACGGACGCCTGTCTTGACAGTAATCCCTGCGGCCTCAAGAGCGGCGATACCTTTTCCCTGAACAAGTGGATTGGGGTCCGCCATGGCAACAACAACCCGCTTGATTCCCGCTCTTATTACCGCATCAACGCAAGGCGGTGTTCTTCCCGTGTGGACACAGGGCTCGAGATTGACGAAGAGTGTTGACCCTGCCGGATCATCGGTGGCACTCTTCAGCGCCTCCACCTCGGCATGAGGCAATCCTGCTCTCTTGTGGTAGCCCTGACCTATAATCTGCTTTCCCTTGACAAGAACAGCGCCGACCATGGGGTTCGGTGATGCCGTGCCCATTCCTTTTCTGGCCAGGGAAATGGTCAGCGCCATATATTCGTCTTCCGTCACTTTCCCCCCTTGTCCGGCAGCAATCCCTTCAGTTCATCCATAAATTCATTGATATCCTTGAATTGCCGGTAGACCGATGCAAACCGGACATAGGCAACTTCATCCAGAACCTTGAGCTCCCCCATGATCAGTTCGCCGATCACCGTGCTCTTGATCTCCCGCTCACCACGGTCGAGACAGTTATACTCAATCCTGGAGACAATTTTTTCGAGGTTCGTTATGCTGACCGGCCGTTTTTCACAGGCTTTCTTGAGTCCGTTGAGGATCTTCGTCCGGTCAAAGATCTCCCTTCTGCCGTCTTTCTTCACGACCAGAGGAAGACCTTCTTCAATCCGCTCAGCAGTAGAGAAACGTTTGCCGCACTTCAGGCACTCTCTCCTCCGCCTGACCGTATCCATCTCCTTGCTCATCCGCGAGTCAAGCACTTTACTTTCAGGGTATTCACAGTAAGGACATTTCATAAGAACAGGAGGTAATTATAGCACAAACGGTCCCGAACAAAAAACGAATATGCAGAACGGAAGATCCTGCATGCCTCTTCTCCTGTTCCGTCGCCTTTTAAGGGTTTTCAGTGAAGTGGTGGAGGACTATCCCCGATTCGTTTATCATCTGAAACGAAAGTTCATCGGGGTATCCTTCTATGTACGAGACCCTCGTTATTCCTGCGTTGATAATCATCTTCATACAGATAGAGCAGGGCAGGTGCGTACAGTAGAGGTCGGCACCGTTTATTGAGACACCGTGAAAAGCAGCCTGTATGATTGCGTTCTGTTCTGCATGGAGCCCCCGGCATAACTCGTGCCGTTCACCGGGATCGACATTCAGCTTCTGTCGCAGGCAGCCTACCTCGAAACAGTGAGGCAAGCCGCTGGGTGCGCCATTGTATCCCGTTGACAGAATTCTCTTGTCTTTTACGATGAGGGCGCCGACACTTCTCCGGACACAGGTCGACCTCTTTGAGATCATTCGGGCCAGGTCGATAAAATAACTGTCCCACCCCGGACGGGAAGCACCCATGCTTAATCTCAAAGATTATAGAGAGACGAATAAAAGGGAAACTTCCGGCAGAGCGCTTTTACATCCTCACGGGTTTCGGCATAGACCTTTTCATCGCCAATATGGCCAAGAACCCTCTCTATGAGCTCTCCGATCAGTTCCATCTCGCCTTCCTTCATTCCCCTTGTTGTCAGGGCCGGTGTCCCGAGACGGATACCACTTGTCACTGCCGGTGTCCTCTGATCGAAGGGAATAAGATTCTTGTTCACCATGATTCCGCTCGGTTCGAGGGCTTCCTGGGCCTCTTTGCCGGTGATACCCTTGACGGAGAGATCGACGAGAAAGAGATGGGTGTCCGTGCCACCCGAAACGATCCGGTACCCTTTCTTCTCCAGTACGTCGGCGAGACGCTTTGCATTCTTCACGATCTGTTCCTGGTATTCGCGGAATTCCGGGGACATTGCATCCTTCAGTGCTACAGCCTTCGCCGCAACGACATGCATGAGCGGCCCCCCCTGAATACCGGGAAAGACTGCACTGTCAATCGTCCGGGCAAACTCGTTCGTACAGAGGATCAGCCCGCCCCGTGGTCCTCTCAGCGTTTTATGGGTGGTCGTGGTAACAAAATGGGACGATCCCACCGGACTGGGGTGGACTCCCGCCGCTACAAGACCGGCGATATGAGCGATGTCGACCATCAGATATGCGCCGACTTCGTCGGCTATGGTCCTGAACCTGTCGAAATCGATAAAACGGGCGTAGGCACTTGCACCTGCAATGATCAGTTTGGGCTTCTCTTTCACGGCAATCTCACGGATCTCATCATAGTCGAGCCGTTCATCGGCAGAAGAAACACCGTAGGAAACTGCCCGGTAGTACTTTCCCGAGAAACTGACCTTGGCGCCGTGGGTCAAATGACCGCCGTGGGCAATATTCATACCCAGTACCGTATCGCCGATATTCAGTACACCGTGAAAAACAGCCATGTTCGCGTTTGATCCCGAGTGAGGCTGGACATTTGCATGGTCCGCACCAAAGACCTTTTTTGCCCGGTCTATAGCGATACTCTCGATATCATCGAGATACCTGCACCCGCTGTAGTACCGTTTCGACGGATAACCTTCGGCATATTTATTGGTAAGCACACACCCCTGCATCTCGAGGATTTCCCTGTCAACATAGTTCTCCGACGCAATCAGGATGAGGCTGTACTCTTCTCTTTCAATCTCTTTTCTTACGAGTTCGACAATCTCAGGATCTCTCGGCATACCATCATTCCTTCTCTCTAAATATTTTCCCCGTTCACTACTCCACTGTCAGGACACATCGATCTTTTCGATCCTTTTCTGGTGCCGTCCCCCTTCAAAAGGCGTGGCGATCCACTGTCTTACAATCTCCTCCGCCAGGTCCCTGCCCGTCACCCTTCCACCAAGGACCAGGACATTCGCATCTAAATGTTTTCTCGCCTGAACGGCGCTGTATAAATCGGAAACGAGAGCAGCTCTGACACCCCGAACCCTGTTCGCAACGATACTCATCCCCACACCCGTTCCACATACGAGAATACCCCGTTCCACCTCACCTTTTGCTACGCGGTGAGCCACTTTGTACCCAAAATCGGGGTAATCGACCGAATCAACGTTCACGGTCCCTTCATCAATGAGAAGGTGGCCCTCCCGGGAGAGGACCCCTTTTATATGTTCCTTCAGTTCAAAACCTGCATGATCCGACCCTATGGCAATCTTCATGGCTCATATTTCCTGAATATCAGTGTTGAATTCGTTCCGCCGAAACCGAAGGAATTCGACATACCCACCCTGACATCATGTTTACGGGCAACATTTGGTACGTAATCAAGATCACATTCAGGATCGGGGGTTTCATAATTGATCGTCGGCGGACAGATACCATCCCTGATCCCAAGGACAGTAAAAATTGCCTCCACAGCCCCTGCCGCTCCCAGGAGATGGCCTGTCATCGATTTTGTCGATGTTATGGGAATCGACCTGGCTCCTTCCCCGAATACCTCTTTTATTGCAATCGTTTCGGTATAATCGTTCAGCTTTGTCGATGTACCGTGGGCATTGATGGCACTCACTTCCGCCGGCATTATGCCAGCGTCCCTCAGAGCCAGTCGCATGCACCGGATCGAACCGTCACCGTCGGGACAGGGAGCAGTGATATGATACGCATCCCCGTTGTACCCATACCCTATGATTTCGGCATAAATCTTGGCGTTTCGTTGCCGGGCGTGTTCCAGTTCTTCCAGAACCACGATCCCCGAACCTTCTGCCACAACAAACCCGTCACGGTCCATATCAAAAGGACGGGACGCTTTCTGAGGCTCTTCATTCCTCGTGGACAGAGCCTTCATTGCATTAAACCCGCCAACCGTTAGCGGTGTAATATTTGCTTCTGTTCCTCCGGCGACAATGGCATCAGCGTCACCGTACTGAATAATCCGGTACCCTTCTCCTATTGAATGGGCACCGGTTGCGCAGGCCGTAACAATACAGAGATTCGGTCCCTTGAGCCCGTGCTGAATGGCAATATGGCCTGGCGCGAGGTTCGCTATCAGCATGGGAATAAAAAAGGGTGTGATTCTGTCGGGCCCTCGTTCCAGAAGAACGCTGTGGTATTTTTCGATCGTCGGCAATCCGCCGAGCCCTGTGCCCACAACGACACCGATCCTTTCCCCGTCTTCTTTGGACATATCAAGACCTGAATCATCGAGAGCGATCTTTGATGCGCCGAGGGCATACTGAATGAAAAGATCCATCTTCTTGATCTCTTTCGGCGCCACATACTCGTCGGCCTTGAAGCCTTTAACTTCACCGGCAATACGGGACTCGTGTTTAGATGTGTCAAACCGCGTCAGAGGTCCGATTCCCGACTGGCCGTCGAGAATAGCAGACCATACGTTTTCGATACCGACTCCCAAGGGGGTGACGAGCCCTACTCCTGTTACAACAACCCTTCTCTTCAAATTCAAGGCAGTAACCTCATCATTATTTTGCTGCAAGGCGTTCTTCGATGTAGCGAATCGCGTCACCTACGGTCTCCATTTTCTCTGCATCTTCGTCAGGAATCTCGATACCGTACTCGTCTTCAAGAGCCATAATAAGTTCGACTATGTCGAGAGAGTCAGCTCCAAGGTCATCGATGAACCGTGCTTCCACCACCACCTCTGCCTCACTTACACCAAGCTGCTCAACAATCATTGCTTTCACTTTTTCAATTACAGTCATCTATCTTACCTCCTCCTGTGGTTAAGGGATTATCCCTGATTCAAAAGAACTCTACGTATACATACCACCGCTGACATTTATCACCTCCCCTGTAACATATGCTCCATAGTCGGAAACAAGAAAATAGACAACACGCGCCACATCCGCCGCCTCACCGAAACGCTTGAGGGGAATGGCCCGGAGCATCCCGTCCCTGGTACTCTCTTCAAGCTTTGCCGTCATATCCGTACGAATGAACCCCGGCGCGACGGCATTGACCCTCACATTCCGTTCGCCGTACTCCCGTGCAAGGCTCTTCGTGAATCCGATGAGTCCGGCCTTGCTCGCCGCATAATTCGCCTGCCCGGCATTTCCCATAAGTCCAGTGATCGACGACACATTCACGACAGATCCTCCTTTTTTGAGGAGGTGTCTGAGAACGGCTTTCGTACAGTTGAACGCCCCTTTCAGATTTACGTTTATCACACTGTCCCAGTCGTCTTCCTTCATCCTGAGAAAGAGCTTGTCCCGGGTTATTCCGGCATTATTGACAAGATTGTCGATTGTGCCCATCTCTTTGATGACCTTCTCGACAGCTTCATTGATTGCCTTGGCATCCGTTACGTCCACATGAACGAAGAGGCTTCGTCTTCCTTTCTGCCGGATGCTTTCCGCTACGGAGGTCCCGTCGGTAACATCAAAAATAACAATATCGCCGCCCTTTTCTGCGAGAAATTCGGCGATTGCCTGCCCGATTCCCTGGGCTCCTCCCGTTACGATGGTAACAGTTCCATTCATATGTGCTCGCCCTTTAATGTTTCAATCTGCTCAATCGTTTCGATATTGGCAACAGGAACAGCCGGTTCGATTCTCTTGATCAGGTTGGAAAGAACCTTCTGAGGTCCGACCTCCAGGAAACCGCCGGCACCGGCAGCAACCATGGTTCTCACTGACTCTTCCCACCGGACAGGTGAGAACATCTGCCGATAGAGTTTGTCACGAACCGCTTCGCTTCGGGTCTCCGCTGCAGCATCGACATTACAAACAACCGGGGTCTGAAGGGGGCCTGTGACAAGCCTGCCGAGTTCCTCTTTCAGTTTTTCCGCGGCCGGCTTCATGAGCGGGCTGTGAAAAGGTCCGGATACGTTGAGAAAAACAGCCTTCTTGTATCCCACACCTTTCAGCCTTTCCACCGCCTCTTTCAGAGCCTCGGCATCACCGGAGAGCACGACCTGTTCCTGGGAGTTGAGGTTCGCCGGGACAGCGACGTAATCGTCATGAGAGATTTCCTCAAGCACCGGTTCGACCTTATCCATGACTGCACCGACAAGAGCGACCATGCCCCCTTTCCCTTTCGGGCAGGCTTCTTCCATGAGAAGACCCCTCTTTCTCGTTATCAGGAGTGCATCATCAAAAGAAAAGTAGCCCGCAGCAAGCAATGCCGTATACTCACCGAGACTGTGGCCGGCAAATGAACGGGGCACAAGTCCCGTCTCATTCTTCACCACAAGCCAGGCACTGTAGCTCGTCAAAAGAAGAGCCGGCTGGGTATTGAACGTTTGGCGAAGTTCTTCATCGGGACCATTGAAGCAGATCCGGGAGAGGGAAAAATGGAGAACATCATCAGCCCTTGTATACAAGTCCTTCACATAGTCGAACCTGTCGTAGAGAGCACGGCCCATGCCTATGTACTGAGACCCCTGGCCGGGAAATACAACGGCGATGTCTTTCATCTCTTCCTCTTCGATGCAGCTTCCTTTATCAGCTCGAGACCGATGACATTCCGCTGGATCTGATTCGTTCCCTCATAGATCTGGAGAATCTTCGCATCCCGCATCATCTTCTCGATCGGGTATTCCTTCATATATCCGTATCCTCCAAAGATCTGGAGGGCATCGACGACAACCTTCATCGCCACGTCACTGGGAAAGACCTTCGCCATAGCCGAAACTTTGGAAAAATCCTTCGGATTGCTGTCGATATACCGTGCGACTGCATACACCAAGGCCCTCGATGCTTCGACCTGAATCGCCATGTCAGCCATCATGTGCTGAATTACCTGGAATGACGAGATCTTCCGCTCGAACTGCTCCCGCTCCCTGGCATACTGTACAGCAGCTTCCAGGGCCGCCTGGGCTACGCCAACGGCCTGGGCTCCGATACCCGGTCTCGTGCGGTCAAAGGTTCTCATGGCAAGGATAAACCCCAAGCCTTCTCTTCCTATAACATTTTCCTTCGGAACTATGCAATCTTGAAATACGAGCTCCCGTGTCGCAGAGGCCCGTATACCAAGCTTGTTCTCCTTCTTGCCGAACGAAAATCCTTCCATTCCCTTCTCTATAATGAAAGCCGTCGCACCCCGGCCACCCTTCTTCCTGTCTGTCATGGCGACAACGCTGTAGATTTCGGCCTCTCCGCCGTTCGTAATCCACTGTTTCGTTCCGTTCAAAACATAGTCATTGCCCACTTTTTTCGCCTCTGTGCGGATACCCTGGGCATCGCTGCCGGCATTGGCTTCGGTAAGCGCAAAAGCTCCGAGTCTTTCACCGGTGGCTATAGGGGTGAGAAATGTTTTCTTCTGTTCCTCCGTCCCTCCGAGGAGAATCGGGTAAGCACCAAGAAGGCTTGCAGCATAGCTGACAGAGATCCCGAGACAGGCCCGGCTCAACTCTTCCACAACGATACAGTTTTCAAACGAACCACCGCCCATTCCACCGTACTCTTCCGGAATACTCACGCCGAAAAGTCCTGTTTCGGCACAGGCTTTCATGACACTCCAGGGAAATTCACCTGTTTCGTCCAGTTCCGCTCTCACAGGCATCGCCTTTTCTTCCGCAATTCTTCTGGCCAACGTGCGGATCTGTTTCTGATCTTCCGAAAGAAAGTAGTCCATTACTGTTTCTCCTTAATCTTCTGCAGCGACTCGTACCGCTGCATCTTTTCATTCATTGAACCGTACATGTCCTGCTCCACGAATCGCTTGGCCATCCCGATGGCGTTCTTGATCGCCTTTTCGTTCGACTTCCCGTGGCAGATTATACACGTTCCGTTCACACCGAGAAGGGGTGCTCCCCCGATCTCTGCGTAATCCATGACTTTAGCCAGCTTGGTCAGTCCTTCCCTGAGCAGAAGGTAACCAACTTTCGTCTTAATGCTGCTCGTGACGGTCTTTTTAAAAAAACTGAGCAGAAGTTCCGCCACTCCTTCGCTGATTTTTACGGCGACATTGCCGACAAAACCATCGGTCACAACAACATCGCTCGTACCAACGTAAATATCCGTCCCCTCGACATACCCCACATAGTTGACCTGCAACTCCTTCACAAGAGCCTGAGCTTCCCGGGTCACTTCGTTTCCCTTCGTCTCTTCCGAACCGTTGCTCAGGATTCCCACCCGTGGAGCCTCAATATCAAACAGAGCCTTGGCGCAGGCCTCACCCATGAGAGCAAACTGGGCAAGGTGAAAAGGCTTGCAGTCCACATTTCCCCCTGCATCAAGGAGCAGTGTCAAACCTCCCTTGACGTTTGGATGGAGGGTGGCTATGGCAGGCCTGTCGACACCTTTGATTCTTCCCAGTGTGAAGATGGCAAAAGCCATAGCGGCGCCCGAGTTGCCTGCGGTCACCACAGCCTGTGATCCGCCGTCCCGGGTAAGCTCAAAGGCCCTGTTCATCGAAGAGTCCCTCTTCTTCCGCAATGCTGACGACGGAGACTCCTTCATGTCCACGGAAACCGGTGAATGATGAATCTCGATTCCGTGACCATTCGTCACAAACGGTTTAATCGCCTTCTCATCCCCTACAAGGTCAATCTGAACGCCATACTCCCTGCAGGCTTGCTCCGCCCCCTTAACGATGGCACGGGGAGCAAAATCGCCACCCATTCCATCAACGGCAATTCTTATCATTCTCCTATGCTTCCTCTATCTCGAGGTACTTTTTCCCTTTGTACACTCCGCATTTCGGACAGACAATGTGGGGAAGCTTGGGCTCCTTACAGGCCGGACAGAGAATGACGTTCGGCGGTGTCACTTTGTCGTGCGCCCGTCTTCTGTCGCGGGCTGGTTTCGATGTTTTACGTTTTGGAACTGCCATATTTTCTCCTCATTAATTCAGGAACGATTTCAGCTTCTCCGCCAGCACCGTTGCCGGTCTGTTGTCGCAAAGACAGCTTTCATAATTCCTGTTTATTCCGCATACATCACAGAGCCCCCTGCAATCGTCCCTGCACAGAGGCATCATCGGTACGTTAAGGAGCATTTCGCTCCCTATTATAGATACAAGATCAACCTCGTCGTTGTCGAAATAGTCCACATCCATCTCATGACCACGAACCTCAAGTTCTGAGACCGCAGGCATGCTTTCTTTCGGCTCAAGTTCCAGGTCTATACCAAAAGACAGGGGGATCGCGCATTCATCGAGACACCGCGAACAGGCCATCTGCACCACGCACTCGACAGAACCGAGAACAACGACCGACCGGCTCTCTTTTCTCAGCGTCAGATCATAACGAACCGGAGAGGCAACACGGAATCCTTCAGTCTCCGAGCGCCAGGGAGAGAGGGTTTCGGGATCCAATTCGCCTGCCAGACTAACTTCATCATCTATCTCCGATACCTTTATAATCATATATTATCATAGTCCCAGATTTTGAGTTTGATAATATAATGAGATTGCCTGTTCCTTGTCAAGGAAATTAACCCATTGTAACTGTTCCGTTTTCTTCTGGAATCCCGCAAAACACGCGGAAAAAGCTCCTCTCGTCGAGAGGGAGGGAAATGAGTTTTATCCGGGCTTTTTTGCCCCTCACGATGAGAACCTCCGATTTCCTCACAGAAAATACCTCTGCGAGAATCTCGGCAAGCTCTTCATTTGCCTTCCCGTCAGCAGGAGCTGAGGTCAGTTTTACGCGGAGAACCTGGCCGTCCCGGACACAGCGTTTCTGTCGTGCCCTGGGATGGACCCTGACCTCAACATTCATCATCTGTCCCTCAAAATCCCAGCGGAATTCCCGCCAGAAGCCGTACGGCGACACGGCGCACAATCATTATAATAACCATCAGAATCAGGGGACTTACATCGACAACCCCCACCCTCGCAGGAATGTAACGGGCTATGAATCCCGTAACAGGATCAACGAGACGGCATACCATGCGGACAAAGGGGTTGAAGGGGTTCGGCCTGAACCACGAGAGAATGGCCCGAATAATGACAATCCACAGATACAGTTCAAGAAGACCGTCGAAAATCCTCACCAGATAAATCATACTCCGCCCCCTTGTCCACCTGCCGGTCGCCCTTTCATATGCTCCCCACCATGTCCTTCCTGACCAGCTTCACCTGTGGTTGACACCACAACATCCCCCTGCACCCTGTCGCCATCTATTCCGGTGAGTCGGACCTGTACCATCGATCCCGCCAATTCTTCCGACGAGGGAACATACACGGGGATATAATTATCCGTAAATCCTTTCATAAATGATCTGCCGAACTGTTTTCCCTCAACTACAACAGAGAAGGTCTTTCCCAGAAACTGTCCGTAAAAACCCCTCCTTTTTGCACTATCGAGCTTCTTCAGCAGCCGGACACGGTCACGCTTCTTTTCGGCTGCCACCTGGTTGTCCATGGACCAGGCCACGGTTCCCTCCCTTGGCGAGAAAGGAAATACATGGAGATAATAGACATTGAGGGCTTCGAGGAAACGGTACGTCTCGGCAAACTCTTCGTCGGTCTCGCCGGGAAAACCGGCGATCACATCGAGACCGATGCCGATGCCCGTTATTTCAGTCTGGAGCAGGGAAACAAGGTTCCAAACGGCCTTCGTGTCATACTGTCTGTTCATCCTGGAAAGAACCCTGTCGCATCCGCTTTGAAGGGGAATATGGATACTTGGTGCCAGCTTCGTCGATCGTCTGATTACATCGACAAATGACTCGTCAATATATCTCGGATCAACGGAACTCAGTCGTATCCGTGGGGGGGTCGGAGCCTTATCGAAAAGGGCAAGGAGCCCTTTGAGATCGAGCTCCCACAGGTTGTCACGATAGGCTGAAACTTCAATGCCTGTAAGAACAACCTCCTGGACACCGTTCCTGTGAAGCCCTTCCAGGGCTCCAAGAATCTCCTCTGCCGGCCTGCTTCGGGGCACACCCCTCGCCTTCGGCACAATACAGTAAAAACACCCTCTGTCACAACCATCCTGGATCTTCAGAAATACCCGCGTTCGTCCGGGAACGAGATCCCCAATGTCCACCGGTTCGAGGGAATGGGTCACAGGAGAGTCTACAAAAACACCGGACCGGCCAAGGAAGTCAGGGAGATTGAATTTTTCTTTCTGGCCTACGACGAGATCGGCTCCAAAAGTCCGCTCAGGGAAAGCCTGACTGTGACATCCTGCAAGAACGACCCGTGCCGATGGATGTAAACGGCGGATTCTGTTGAGGTAATGCCGTACATCTCTTTCCGCCCCTCCAGTGATGGTACAGGCGTTGACGATCACCACATCGGCGTGATCAGCGGACGCCGGCTCAAACCCCGCTCTCTTCAGGACTGCCGCCATAACACGGGAATCCCATTGGTTCGCCTTGCAGCCCGTTGTATGGACATGGAATTTCATCTCTGATCATATCTTCCGGGCGAAAGGTGACATCGCCCGGAGTTTCGCCACCACATCAGGGATGACAGAGAGGGCATAGTCCACATCATCCACCGATGTCTCCCGTCCGAGGCTGAACCGGACAGCACTCTGAGACTGGACAGGAGGGATTCCCATGGCTCTGAGCACGTGGGACGGTTCTCCTGACCCGGACGAGCAGGCACTGCCTGCCGACACGGCGATTCCCTCGATGTCGAGGGCGAGAAGGAGCGATTCGGCTTCGACGAAATCGAAACTCACGTTCATCGTATTCGGCACCCGCAACGAAGGATGACCGTTGAGGCGGACGTGATCGACCTTCTCAACGATACCGTCGTGTAAACGCTGTCTCAGAGACCCTATTCGCCCGGCATTTTCGGACAATTCGGCCCGTACAATCCGGCACGCCTCTCCAAACGCAACGGCTCCGATAACATTTTCTGTTCCCGCCCGGTATCCCGACTCCTGGTGACCACCGTGAACCAGGCTTTCCAGGGCCGTTCCCCGGCGCACATAGAGGGCTCCCGCCCCCTTCGGAGCATAGACCTTGTGAGCAGAGAAACTTGCCAGATCGACAGAGAGAGCGCCCACATCAACGGCAACCTTACCGAGAGCCTGGACCATGTCGGAATGGACAAGAATCCCCCGTTCCCGGCCGATCCGGCCGATCTCGCCAACAGGAAGAATCGTTCCCGTCTCGTTGTTGGCATAAATGACAGAGATGAGAATCGTATCAGTCCTGATAGCCCTGCGCAGATCATCCGGATTGATCAAACCGTCTCCGTCAACGGGGAGGTATGTGACTGTATACCCTTTCGTTTCGAGATACCGACAGGAGTTAAGAACTGCCGGATGCTCGACAGCGGTGGTAATGATATGGCGTCCGAGGTCCGCTTTCGCGAAAGCCACGCCTTTCACGGCATGATTGTCACTTTCCGTCCCGCCGCTCGTAAAGACGATTTCATCGGCCTGGGCCCCGATCACCTCGGCAACCTGCTCCCTGGCCGCTTCGTAAAGACCCCTGACCTCTCTTCCTGCCCAGTGAAGACTCGAGGGATTCCCGAAGAATTCCCTCTGAAATCTTCCGGTTACGGAAGCAACACGGGAATCGATGGGGGTAGTGGCATTATAGTCAAAAAAAACCCGCCTCATTTCCTTTCCTATACGAAGAAGACGTTCATCGCTCCTACGGGACAGACACGGACGCAGAGTTCGCAGGCCACACACTGCTCATAATCGAACTCGACACGCATCGTCTCCCTGTTCGGGATATGGAGAGCGCCGGGCACGCAGACACTGGTACAGAGCCCGCAGTGAACACATTTGGCATCATCACGGTTGATATCCTGCTCAATGGGCTCGATGCCGATATCGAATCCTTTCAGATATTGAAGACCGCGGTGAAAATTCTCTTCTTCCCCTTCCATTTCGATAACCATCATCGATTCGGCTTTTGGAGAAACGTTTGCCCGCAAAATATTGAAGACAAGATCGTAATCGCGCACAAGACGGTACACAATCGGTTTGTCTACAGTATTTCTCTTAAATCTCACAACCATTCTTTTTTTCATACGTTCCCGTCCTCACACCTTGACGATTTCAATCTCACCCCATGACCCGAGCTGGTCCCCGATGATCACAAGGAGACCTCTGACCCCGGGAAAAGACCGGCCCCGCTCTATTGCACGGGTAATATCCTCACTCTTTTTTACAATATTACCGAGGTACGTTGCAACACCATCACCAAGCATCGATGAATCGGCCAGCACCGTGACAGCATCGGCGCGGCCAAAACTAACCGAATGTCCGACCGTTCCGGACGATGTGCATAACCCGAACGGCGATCTCCGAGGCTTCAATTTAAGCCCGATCCTGCCGCTGAACGGAGAACTGCCGGCATAGACACGACTCAGCCGCTCTTTGTCCGTTTTCATGAAAATGTCACCACCGTTCTCTATGATAAATTCCTCCGACAGTCCGGCAATATCCCTCCCCAAAAATTCCGCTATAGCCCCTGCCACCGTTGCCATCGGTCCCACACCAACAGTTGCCGATGCCCTGATCATCTCTGCAGCGATAGGAGGTGCAAAGCGATCCTCCCGTATGGGAACAAAACTCTCGAGGAAGAGCGGCGTCTTTTGTCCATATGTCTCAAGCTGGTTCCGGTAAAAGAGAACCCTTTCCTTCATGTAGTCCCGAAGGTCCGTCGATGTGCAGCAGAAAAGATCCGTCTCCTTGTGGACAACCCCGTAACAGATGAGATCGCCGGGTTTTATCTGTCGTCGATAGGTGCGTTCTTCAAACATAGGCTTCGGGCACAGACGGACGTCCCCTTTGCTTCCTGGCGATTGTTCGGCAGGCCGTCAAGGCCCGTTTCGTCTACGGGAACGATACTAATCATACCAGCCGGTACGAGGAACTGTCAATTTTACGGGAAGACAAAAACTTCCGGGAATCAGGGGGTTGGGTTTGAGGGGCGTGCGGGAAGGCTGAAATAGAATGTCGAACCCTGATCAGGAGAAGACTCCGCCCAGAGTTCACCACCATGGCCCTGGACAATCTTTCTCACCACAGCGAGACCGATGCCGATTCCGTCGTACTCCTGGGGAGAATGGAGTCTCTCGAACACGTGAAATAACTTTCCCGCCTTTTCCATGGGAAAACCCACACCGTTATCCCTGACAAAATAGACATGCGTAACATCCCCTTCCTTACCACCGACCTCGATATGAGAGATCTCCCGGTTTTTTGTGTACTTGATCGCATTATCGAGGATATTGGTTATCACCTGCCGGATCATGACCCGGTCCCCGAAAGCAACAGGCAGGGGGTTGAGGTGAAGCTCTATTTTCCGTCCTCCGTGGACCGTTTTGAGCTGTTCAAAAACCTCAAGGATCAGTTCATATATCGACAGAGGTTTATAGTGGATCGATGAACGTCCTACTTTGAAAAATGAGATCAGTCCGTTGATCAGCTCTCTCATCTGGACAGCGCTGTAATAGATCATGGAGAGAAACTGGAGTTCCTTCGATCCCAGATTATCCCTTCGTTTCTCGAGGAGATTCTTTGAAAAACCTTCGATCGCCATGACAGGAGACCGGAGGTCATGGGAAATGGAATAGTTCAGGAGCTCAAGATCCCTGTTCACCACCTTTACATTGGAGAGGCTTCGCCGCAGTTCCTCGTTGAGTTTGAGAATCTCGCTCTCCGCCTCCCTTCTCTGGCCGATCTCCTCCCTGAGGGCACGGTTGGCTTTCACCAGTTCCTCCGTCCGGTCTGCAACCATCTTTTCCAGTTCATCACGGGAACGTCTGATCGCCTCTTCCGCCTGCCGCCGTTTCGTAATATCCGAGAGCATCACGATAGATCTGCCCTTGTCCACCGTCGTTGGACGAAACTCAATATCTTTTACCGACCCGTCCTTGCACGTCACTGCAAAGACCCTCGTGATACCCCTCCTCGCAAGATCCCCCCTCCACGCCGCAACAACCTGACTTCTGTACTCTTCATCGGGGTAAGCTTTTTCGAACCAGTCCGGTCCCGTAGGGACATCTTCCATCGAGTACCCTGTAATGGCAACAAACTCCCTGTTAACATAGAGATACCTGCCTTCGTTGTCCATAAGAACAACACCGTAAGGGGCTTTCTGAAGAATTGAGAAGAACGTCTCCCGTTCCTGCGCCAAGAGGTCTTCAAGTTCCTTTTTCTTGCTGATATCGTCGACCATTTCTATCGCCGCCGCCACTTCGCCGTCAGGACCGCGCACTGCCGTTGAGATGATCCGGTACCGGAGAACCTTTCCTCCTGCAGGCGTCTCGGTAACGGCGTGGTGAATTTTGCCGTCCCTCAGCGTCTTGCACGTCGGGCAATATGAGCATATCTCTTCCCTGGGAGGGATGTTAAATGCCCGGTAACAGACCGGTTTTTCGCTTACCCTGATACGGGGGAACCATTTTTTCATCTGCCGGTTGAGGGAAAGGATTCTCATTTCGGGATTGATAACAGCGATCCCGATACCGATGTTATTCACCACACTCCGGTACAGAATCTCGGCATCATCATGGGCCTGGAGCCGCGATTCGTATCGCTGGAGCTTGGCCCTGAGTGTCTTTACTTCTTGCCTGAGTAGAACGGTGGTCATTTCGTCTTTGGGCGTCCGGTCATTTTTTCTCATATTTAACAAGTATAGCAGGATCTTGATTTTTGTACAGGTTAGTGTACAAAAGATCGTCGGCACCGGTCCTTTCACGCCCGATTTGCGGCCTCTGTCTCTTCTCCCTGGTCCGTTGAAATGGATTGTTCAAAGGGCTATACTCTCGGAAAACAAATGGGAGGCTCCAATGTCTGTTCTTTTTGAATTCGCCATGTTTCCAACGGATAAGGGCGAAAGCGTCAGTTCATACGTCGCCCGGATCGTCACGATCATCGACAGGGCATCCCTGTCCTACAAACTGACCCCTATGGGCACAATCGTTGAAGTGGAGAGACTGGATGAGGCCCTTGAAATAATCCGCATGGCTTATGCCGAGTTGGAGCCCGATTGCTCACGGGTCTATTCGGTTGTAAAATTCGATATCCGTAAAGGTGGAACAGACCGACTGAAGGGAAAGATAGAATCGGTGGAACAAAAAGCCGGTATAGCGCTAAAAACATGAAGAGCGCCGGCTCCTGAAGCCCAGGCAATCGCTGGGGAAGCATAACGACTCCTCCACACATGGCGGTGATGGCATACCAGACATCAGTCGCCGGATCTGCGGTCCCTTCGGTGGAGACGTTTCTCTTCTTCGGCAAGCCGGCGGAAAAGCGCGGGATCCATCTGCCCGAGAATCCCTCGAAACCACGGTGTATAGAGGGAGGGACGGACCTTCAGATCATCGAAGAGAAGATCCAGTTCAATCCAGCGAATGGCCTCTGCTTCATCGGGGCTGGGCAGGACCTCGCCGGTCCAAAAACCTGAAAACACATGGTCGAACTCGTGTTCCACGAGGCCATCACCCACGTCGGCACGGTAGACAAAATCCATCACCTTTCTGAGCTCGCAGTCAAAGCCCATTTCGTGGATCAGGGCCCTGTGAACCGCCAATTCGAGGCTCTCCCCTTCCCGCGGATGGCTGCAGCACGTATTTGACCAGAGGCCGCCGGAGTGATATTTACTCCGTGCCCGCTGCTGGAGCAGCAGGTTTCCCTCTCCGTCAAAAACAAAAAGAGAGAAGGCTCTGTGGAGAAGTCCCGCCCTGTGAACCTCCATCTTCTCCATTGTTCCAACCTGACGGTCCGTTTCATCAACAAGTATGAGACGCTCTTCCACTTTTCCTCCCCAATCCCCTTCGCCGTTCCGGCTTCCGCCATCCTCCCGTATCTTCAGCACACGGTCCGTCTCTCTTCTCTTCTGTCTGGTCATCCCGTCCGGCAGGGTATTCTTCTCCTGGCCATGTCATCCTTGAGACGAAAGGCCCTCCCACCGTTCGTAGAGTGAATGGTCGATTCCCATGAGATCGAGAATCTTCCCGACCATATGGTCGATAAGGTCTTCTATCCGCGATGGCCTGTGGTAGAAAGCCGGGACAGGGGGCAAAAGAATCGCTCCGCACTCTGCAACCCTTTTCAGGAGATCGAGATGACCTGTATGGAGCGGTGTCTCCCGTACAACAAGAATAAGCCTCCGCCGTTCCTTCAGTGCCACATCGGCTGCCCTGACGATGAGATTCTCGTTATACGAGTTGGCAATACCCGACAGGGTCTTTATCGTACAGGGGACCACGACCATTCCGTCCGTTTTGAAGGACCCGCTTGACAGGGAAGCAGCGAGGTTGGCCACATCATGGACGCAGCGAGCGAGCCCCTCGACCTGTCCAACTGTGAAGTCCGTTTCATACGCGATGATCTCCTTAGCCTGAGACGAGAGGATCAGGTGGGTCTCGACCTCCGCCATCCGCAGGACCTCCAGCAAACGTATTCCGTACAGAACACCGGTAGCCCCGGTAATAGCAACAATGATCCGCTTCACGTCTCCTCACCTCCGGTGATAATCCGTTCCGTCACCTTGTCGCACAGGGCAACGACGGCAGCGATTTGATCATCCCTTAAATCATCCCAGTGCATACCCGCGATAACAACAACCTTTTTATCGAGCGCCGCAGCCAATCGCTGAGCCATCGATTTGGCGATGTCGTCTTCTTTATGTCCGGGAAACGTGAGGACCGAACTTGACGCACTGACCGCCTTGGGATTCCTGAGGCCCGGCCGGGGCACACCAACACCGATCGCTCCGATATGAGGGCGCCCTCCCCGGAGGATCACGAGCAGATCCCTGTCCAAAGGAACTACTTCAGCTTCGATTGCCAGCAGACCCCTCCCTTCGGTGAGCAGGAGCCGTTCCACTATACACCGCACCCTCGGGACCAAGAAAATCCCCGTTGCCTTTTCCGCTCGTCATTCCCCTGTGCACCACAGACCGCATCAATCACCACAACCGGCCTGCGCACCCCCTCCTGTCCGCATTCCTGACAGATCACCAGCCACCATCCTGTCGCACCATGCCGGGATTTTTCCGTCCCACCCCGGCTTAACGACCCTTTTCCTTCAATGCCTTAAAAACCTTCTCTGATGTGACGGGGAGTTCAGAGATCCTGACCCCCGTTGCATCGTAAACAGCATTTAAGATAGCCGGTATCGTAGGCATTATAGCCCCCTCCCCGACTTCTTTCGCTCCAAAAGGACCATTCGGTTCATCGCTCTCGACGATGATCGTATTCACATTCGGCATATCGAGCGACGTAGGTATGCGGTATTCTCCCAGACTCCCGTTGACGACCTTCCCATTTTGGTCAAACCTGACCTCTTCAAAGAGCGCTTCCCCGAGACCCATGGATAAAGATCCCTGCATCTGGCCTTCAACATTTGTCCTGTTGATCGCAAAACCACAATCATGGGCATCGGTCATCGAGTCAACCGTTACCTTCCCTGTATCCATATCGACCGTCACCTCAACAACCTGGGCCGAGCACCCGTAGGCCGGCGATGTTCCCACCGCCGCTCCCTTGTACGTACCACCCAACTGGCCTGGTTTGTAGGCACCCCGTCCAACGACCACGCCCTTCTCGAGATAGGCCAGCCGCGCCGCCTCCCTGAATGTCAGGTCGTCGCCTGTGGGAGGATCGGTCCACCCCCTGTGTTCCTTCAGATAAGTCGACCGGAAAGGGGTAATATCAGGTCTCTTTCCGGAAAAATGGATCAGTCCGTCCCGTATATCCATGTCATTGGCAGGGATGCCCGTCTTCTCCGAAAGAACCTGGAGTACCTGATCCCGCACGTCTTCTGCCGCCTGCTTTACCGCATGGCCTGACATGAGGGTCTGTCGCGATGAGTAGGCTCCCAGATCGACACCAAAATCGGTGTCTCCCGAACTGATCTTCACATCGTCGTATTTTACCCCGAGGGCTTCGGCGGCGATCTGGGTCAGGATCGTGTCCGATCCCTGACCGATTTCGGCGGATGCCGTATAGAGATTGACCGTCCCTCCGTCCTCCGACAGTTTGATCATGGCTGTGGAATGAAACGTCTCGGAACGGTAGATGGGGTACCCGGCACCGGAAACAAAGAATCCGCAGGCGACACCGATCCCCTTCCCCCTGGGAAGTCTGCCCTTTTTCTTCTCCCAACCCGACCCATCCCTCACGGCTTCGAGGCATTCCTTCATTCCGAGGCTGCTCATGTTGAAGTCGTTACAGGTGACATCTCCCCGTTTCATCATATTCCTGACTCTCAGTTCAATGGGGTCTATGCCGAGCTCTTCAGCGATACTGTCGAGTTGCTGTTCCCACGCCGCCCGCGCCGCCACCCCGCCGTGGCCTCTCTGTGCACCGCTCGCCGGTTTGTTTGTATAGACCCTGTAGCCGTCATATTTCATATTGGGAAGTTTGTACGGCGCCCCGAGAAGGGAACCTGCATAATAGACGGTTGCGATGCCGAAACTCGCATAAGCCCCGCCGTCGAGATAACAGGTATTTTTCAGGGCAACGAGGGTTCCGTCCTTTTTCACCCCTGTTGTCAGTTCATGAAAAAACTGATGACGGGCCCTGCTATGGAGAAAGACCTGTTCCCTGGTAAACGCCATTTTGACCGGCCGGCCCGTCCGCATGGAGAGGAGGCATGCCGCCAGTTCAAGTGTGCTCGCCGAAGCCTTCGGTCCGAACCCTCCCCCGACGTAAGGCTTTACAACCCTTACCCTCCCCACAGGAAGACCGAGAACCATGGCCACGGTCCGCTGGACATAGTGGGGCGCCTGAGTCGACGAATAGAGCGTGAGACGACCTGAGAGGTCATAGTCACCGATACAGGCCTGTGGCTCCAGAAAGGCTCCGTCCTGTTTCTGGTTGACAAACCGGTCGGTTCTGACGTAGTCGCACGTGACCAAAGCCTCGTCGACATTACCGAACTCCTGGTGGACTTCAGCACAGATGTTGGTGGGAAAATCGTCGTGTATCGCCATCGAACCCTCCTTGATTGCTTCAAAGGGATCGAGAATGACCGGCAGTTCTTCATACTCCACATCAATCAAACGCACCGCTTCCTGGGCTGTCTCGAGATCGACAGCGGCTACGGCGGCTACTTCATCGCCGACGTACCGGACCCTGTCACCTGCAAAAATCGTTTCATCATATCGTGCAGGACTTACCCCGAACCGGACCGACCCGGCTTCTTTTGCCGTTACAACCGCTTTGACACCGGCAAGACCTTTCGCCTTCGTTGTATCGATTTTCGTGATTCTCCCGTGGGCCACAGAACTCTGAAGAAGGGCACCGTAGAGCATGTTCGGCAGCGAGAGATCGTCGGCGTAACGCGCTCCGCCCGTTGCTTTTGTTCGGGCGTCGACCCTGGGAAGTCTCGTATGTATGACAGAATAGTCTTTCATGGCGATCTCTCCTCCTTACCGTTTTCTCATCTTCTTCGACGCCGCCTGGACGGCTTCGACTATCTTCTGATACCCTGTACACCGACAGAGGTTTCCTGACAGGGCTTCGCGGATCTCTTTCTCTGTAGGCTTTGCTTGTGTATCGAGGAGATTTTTTGCTGAAAGAATCATCCCGGGAGTACAGAAGCCGCACTGAATTGCGCCGGCTTCGATAAAGGCTTCCTGGATCGGATGAAGGGTATCGCCTTCGGCCACACCTTCAATGGTTGTAATCTCACTGCCATTCGCCTGAACAGCGAGGACAAGGCAGGAGTTAACGGGACGGCCGTCGAGAATGACGGTACATGCCCCGCAATCCCCTATCCCGCAGCCAATCTTCGTTCCCAGAAGACCCAAGTCCTCCCTGAGAACCTGAGCGAGGGTCCGGTTCGGCGAAACGGCTATTTCGTGACAACAGGTGTTAACCGTCAGCGTTATCAGGCTTTTCATGGTTCACTCCTTTTTCCCTGCGACCGAGGCCTCTTTCGCAGCTGCCGTCAGCGCCCGTTTTGTGAGAACTTCCACCATTGCACACCGATATTCGGCACCCCCCCGCAGATCGTCAATAGGGGAACATTCGCCTGATGCCGCAGATGCCGCCTTTTCAAAGAGCTTCTTCGATGGTTTTTCACCGATCAGCAGTGCCTCGGCGACAGGGGCATGAATGGCCCGCGGAGCGACCGAGCTGAGAACAACCGCCGCCCCGATGATGGGGCCACCAGGTCCGTCGAGACGCAGACGAACCGCAACAGCAACGATCGCTATTTCGAGAGACCTCCGGTGCATCAGTTTCAAGTACTGGCCGCCGGAAAACGGAAGAGGCTCGTCGATTGCAATGGCCGTTACGATTTCATCAGTCCTGATGAGTGTCTGGCCCGGACCGACAAGAAAGTCATCGATATCAATCTCCCGTTCGCCGTTCATGCCCCTCAGGTGAACACGGGCACCCATCGCAACAAGGGGGGGAGGGAGATCAGCGGCAGGCCGGGCATTGACGATGTTTCCACCGATCGTCGCCCTGTTCCGTACAAGAGGCGATCCGAGAACTGAAGAGGCCTGACCCAGCATGGGGTATCGGAGCCTGAGAACGTCACTCTCGGTCAGCCGTGCCACAATGACATGGGATCCGATAAGGACTCCTGACGGCAGCGGTTTCACCTCTGCGAGCTCCGAAATCTGCCGGAGGCTGACAAGGCAGCGGGGAGACATAAGCCCTTTTTTCATGTTCACCAGGACATCTGTTCCGCCGGCAACGATCTTTGCCTCACCGTTCATCTCCGACAGCACCGTACATGCCTCGGTCAAACTCTGTGGTTCGATATAATCAAATCTTGGCAGCAGATGCATTGACCCCTCCTTTTCTACCCCGTCCTTTCATCCCATCCGTAATCGCCGGCTCCCTGTTCAGCAGAGAGGCTTCGTTCGCCCGGACACAATTCGTCTTCCTCATCTTTCGCGCTCCCTATCAGGCCTTTCTCGCACACAATTTTACACCAGGTTTCGTCAACAATAAATCTCTATCTCAACCGGCGCAACTCCTTCCTGCTGACAGGCCACCCCAAAGCCCTTCCGGCAGGTGCCAGCATTCGACACGGGGCGGTTCTCATCAGGGATTTATCACACTAGCCATCTATACTTTATTCACAAAAGACGATAACCTGTAACGGGTGGCGAATGAAACCAGTGTACCAGGGCAGTCAACGGAAGATTCGGAAAATACCGAAAGAGTCATTCTGAAGGGCTGATCAATTCACAACCCCGGAAGACCGGTGATCCAGCCAGCCGCAGGGACAGCGGCCGGGAAAAGGTGCCGGGCCCGTTCAATAGACCGTGAGAATATGGTAAAACAGGAGGGAACTCGATGAACAGCTTCGCCATCAAAATGCTTGCCTGTGCCATTATGGTCATAGACCATCTCGGCGCCATCTTTTTCCACGGAGACCCCCTGCTCAGGGGTATCGGACGGCTTGCCTTTCCCCTCTTTGCCTATCTCGTCGCGTCGGGATACAGACATACCAAGGATCCCACATCATATCTGGGCCGTCTTTTCCTTTTCTCCCTCATTTCACAGCCCTTTTATACCTATGCATTCCACTACGACACAGTCCATTTCAATATCTTCTTTACTCTCACCGCAGGCTTGTACGGAATATATGCCTACGAGAAAAAGAAGAGTCTCCTTCCCGTTCTGCTCGCCGGTATTTCAAGCGAGTTTGTCCGGGCATCCTATGGACTGCCCGGCGTCATGATGATCTTTGTCATGTTTTACTATATCGAAAACCCGTGGAAGATGGGGCTCGCCGTTCTTGCCGCCGCCGTTCTCGGGTCTGTCCGGGGAATCGTATGGCGGGCTTTCACTGATCCGTCCTTTGTTCTGACCGCATCGTACCTTTCACACCACTGTATTACCCTCCTCCTCGAACCCCTCGCCGCCCTGTCCGTACCATTGACGGCCCTGTACAACGGAAGGCAGGGGCCAAAAATAAAGTATTTTTTCTACTTTTTCTATCCCGGCCATCTTGCCATTCTCGGGCTTATACGGGCTTTTGTAAAACATTGACGGTAATCGTTCACGGAAGTACGGCGCACGTATCGGGGATTCTTCCATCAGGATTACGATGGTGCAGGGAAAAGCGGGATTTACGAGGACCGGGTATCAGTTTGCCGCAGGGGAACAGTGATGGATAAATCTTGCCCTTATGGAGGATCCTTTTTGAAGGGGTTGCCAATCTTTGTCGTTGTACGTAAGAACCTGAAGCCTCCGGCCTTCCCTGTCAAAATAGGAAAGACGGATAATCCTGAAGGTCTTCGTCGAACAGTCGAATTCAATATCTGCAATGTGAGATGTGACATGATCGAACTTCTTTTCGTTCAAACCATCCCGCGCTGCGCTCTCCCTCGCCTGTCTGATCTCTTCCACGCTGTACTCGGTGAGAAACGATTCCCGCACCATTCCCCCGGGCATGGAAACACGACTCTCCGGATCGTAGTAAATCTTTCCTCCCCCCCGGGAAGGCTGAAGATACTGCCAGTCTGTACCCTGTGATAGGGACGGCATCACAACAAGTGCGATGAACATCGCGAGAGCGCAGACACCCTTCATCGCGCTATTTCCATCTTTGCACGCCTCATGACCCCTCTGCCGCACAGCCATCGACCGTCTCCCTTCCTCCGGCACGACAGACACACTCATTGCTTTCATCGCCGTCACCTCCTCTCCCTCAATAGCTCCAGAAGATCTCCTGGATCCTCACAGGGTCCGGGGTGACTGTCAGGGCAAGCATGAGAAGTATCCGCGCCTTTTGGGCGGTCAGGTTGTCCCCGGCCACAAAACCGTGGTCATCATCCCCTTCTCCCTTGTCTCGGGGAACAATTCCGCTTCCTGTTCGCGATGACCGAACAACGGCGATCCCCTTCGTCCGCGCATCGGCAAGTGCCGCCTTCGCATCCAAAGAGAGACTGCCCTGTCCTGCACCGGCATAGACGATCCCCCGGACGTTCGCCCCAACAGCTCCGTCGATGAGAACCCGTCCTGTCCCACCGTACCCATAAATGATCTCGATGGAAGGGAGATCGGTTACTTTCGCAAGATCGAATTCGCTCGCTCCTGTATGTTTGCGCGTTGTCGCCCTGTAAAATGAAGGTTTCCCCGCCTGGACATAACCAAGAAGACCGAGATCGGGTGAACGGAACGTGTTGGCCATGAATGTGTTTGTCTTTGTCACCTCTCTCGCTCCGTTGATCTCATTGTTTAACACGACGAGGACACCCCTGCCCCGGGAGGAAGGGGAAGCAGCAACGGCTACGGCATCGTAGAGATTGGCAGGCCCGTCGGCGCTGATGGCTGTTGACGGCCGCATTGACCCCGTGACAACGACAGGTTTTGAGCTCCGCACTGTAAGGTGGAGAAAATAGGCTGTCTCTTCAAGGGTATCCGTACCGTGGGTGACAACAACCCCTGCAACGACGGGATCTTTCAGAATTACGTCAATCCTCCTGGCAAGCGTAAGCCAGTGTGCCGGCGTAATCTTTGCGCTCCCTGTCTGAAAGATCTGTTCCCCTCTCACGTCGGCCAGGGTTTTGATCTCAGGGACAGCGTCAATGAGGCTCTCGACACCAACAACACCCGGTTTATATCCGACAGTAGTTGTAGTCGTCGCCCCTTTGCCCGCTATTGTTCCACCTGTCGCCACGATCACCACCACCGGACGTTGAGACACCGCCATCACCGGAAAACAAAGAACGGAGAGGATCATGGCAACAGAGAGACAGAGGGTATGGTATCGGCTGTTCTTCATTGTTCCTCCGGGGGCTCGGGCTTTTCTCTATTATTATTCTTCAATCCTCCGGAAGGTTCAACCCCTTTTTATTCAGTCCCTCCAGTGCCCCTGTCCCTGCCGGATTTCTCCTGAAGGGGGACAAAAAAACCGGCCGTCCCCTGGGGGGAGGGGGGGCCGGTTCCTGGAGGCATACGCTTTTCTATAACTTGAACAGCAATTCCGTATACGTTGGAACGGGCCACATGTCGCGAGGAACGATCATCTCAAGCGCATCAACGTCAGCCCGCAGGGCCTGCATGACGGGAAAAACATCATCCCTGTAGGACTCGGCCTGTTTTACCGTCTCTCCCGTTACCTGCGCCCTGGAGACAGCAGATTCGAGCTTTGTCAGATTTCCGTATAACGAGGTGACAAGACCATTCACTTTTGCGAGAAGGTCTTCCTGAACAGGTGCCGGAAGCGATGCGGAAGCGAAGCTTCCTGCGGAATCGGCGAGAAATGTGGCATATTCAATTGCCGAAGGCAAAAACTGCTTCTTGGCCATATCTATAGCCGCCAGAGCCTCGATGTTGATCTGTTTCGCATAATGCTCAACATAGATATCGTACCGTGAGTGGAGTTCCTTGTGGGACAGGACATCGTATTTTTCGAAAAGTTTCAGGGCTTTATCCGTAACAAAAGCTTTCAGGGCATCGACCGAATTCCTCATGTTGGGCAATCCCCGTCTTTCCGCTTCCGCCACCCACTCATCGGAATAGTTGTTTCCGTTGAAGATGATTCTGCTGTGCTTTTTGTAAATTTCACTGATAATGGCAGCAGCCTCCAGATTGGTATCCTGGGCTTTTTCGAGACGCGTTGCGATCTCGTCAAGTACTTCGGCGGCGATCGTGTTGAGAGCGACGTTCGAACCAGCGATAGACTGAGCTGATCCGACCATTCTGAACTCAAACTTGTTCCCTGTAAACGCGAAGGGGGATGTTCTGTTACGGTCCGTATTATCTCTCGGAATGACGGGGAGGGTATCGACACCGACACTGACGAACTGCCTCCCTGTCGTCGATATCTTTTCCCCTTTTGATATCTTCTCCAGAATCTCCGTCAGTTCCTCGCCCATGAAGATGGAAATGATGGCCGGTGGCGCTTCGTTGGCACCAAGCCGATGATCGTTTCCCGCTGTGGCACAGGTCGCACGGAGGATGTCGGCGTGTGTATCGACAGCCTTGATCATGGCACTGACAAAAAGCAGGAACTGAACGTTTTCCCCGGGGGTATGACCCGGTTCGAGAAGGTTCATGCCGTCATCCGTTGACAATGACCAGTTGTTATGCTTTCCCGAACCGTTGATCCCTGCGTAGGGCTTTTCGTGAAGAAGACAGACGAGATTATGGCGAAAGGCAACCTTCTGCATCGTCTCCATGACAAGCTGGTTGTGGTCAGTGGCAATATTGGTGGTGGCAAAAATGGGTGCCATTTCATACTGGGCCGGTGCCACCTCGTTGTGTTTCGTCTTCGACGTAATACCCATCTTCCACAACTCTATGTCCAGATCCCTCATGTAATCGGAAACCCGGTCCTTGATCGCCCCAAAATACTGGTCTTCCAGTTCCTGACCCTTCGGCGCGGGAGCACCGAAGAGGGTCCGACCGGCCATGATCAGGTCGATCCGGTCAAGGTAAAACTTCTTGTCTACAAGAAAATATTCCTGCTCCGGCCCGACGGTTGAAGTCACCTTCGCCGAAGAGGTATTCCCGAGACCTTTTAAAACTCGGAGGGCCTGTTTTGAAACGGCGGTCATCGATCTGAGGAGAGGTGTCTTCTTGTCAAGAGCCTCGCCTTTGTAAGAATAGAAGGCTGTCGGAATCGTCAGGGTGACGTTCCCTCCCTCGTCGGTCTTCAGAAACGCCGGCGATGTACAGTCCCAGGCCGTATATCCCCGGGCCTCGAAGGTAGCCCTGAGACCGCCGCTCGGAAAGGACGATGCATCAGGCTCACCCTGAATCAACTGTTTCCCCGAAAACTCCATGATCACACTACCATCTTCGGCAGGGGAGATGAAAGAATCGTGTTTTTCGGCAGTGATCCCTGTTAATGGCTGGAACCAGTGGGTGTAATGGGTAGCCCCCCGCTCGATGGCCCAATCCTTCATGGCGTTTGCCACCACATCGGCAACATCGGGCCGGAGGGGAATATCCTTTTCAATCGTCTCCTTGAGAGCCCTGTAAATCTCTTTGGGCAATCTTTCCTTCATCACTTTATCGTTGAATACATTTGATCCAAAAAGCTTCGTAAGTTCCATATGTTTCTCCTCCTATGGAATAGATCTTTCTTCCCTGCGATACCCTTTTGCTGCCGTAGGGACATGGTCCGGTTCATCCCGGCAGACACAGATGACCATAACCGGTCCTTTTCTCCTCGCGAGGCCCAAGGAACATAACCACCCGGGGATGTCAAGGACCGCTGAGTCGCTGACGTTGACTATTCTGAACCACTTCGTTCGTTTTTCTGAAAATCCCTCGGCGACGTTGAGGGTATGATGAGTTTCAGCACTCCGATGTGCTGATCCATATGTAGTGTACTATAATTCCCGTGCAGGATGCAAGACTGTCAAACATTTTTCTTCCGCTCCATGTTGACAAGAAAACGGGCTTGAGGATAGTATCTGGCATTGTCGGCCTCAGGGATGCAGAAAGGGAGGCCGCCTGAGACAGATGACTAAGATCGATGACATATACGACGATGAGCGGATCGTACCAAAGGCCCGTGGGAGCATTCACAAGGTCATCATCGACTGGCTCTCAACCCAGCCGAGAGGGACGCTTCTCGATGCGCCGGCAGGGTTTGGCCATCTCTCCATGAAGCTGAAAGATCTCGGTTTTCATGTCGTATGTGGCGAGATTGAACCGGACATCTTCATGGGAACAGGTGTGCAATGCATATTTACCGACCTCAACAGGTCAATTGACGCCGGCGATTCGTCCTTCGACTATGTCTGCTGCATCGACGGCCTCGAGCACATGACCGATCCGTACAGGGCGGTGGAGGAATTTTCCCGCGTGCTGAAACCGGGCGGCATGGGCATCTTCAGTATTCCCAATTACTCAAATATCGAGAAAAGGTTCAAGTATTTTCTCAAGGGCTACGTAACGAAGCCGAAAAGTCTCGACGATTACAGGAGGGAAGGGTCGAATCTCTTCAATTTCCACAATTCCCCCCTATCAATTACGATTCTCGATCTCATCTTTGCGATCAACGGTCTTCAGGTTGAACGAATCCTCCGGGATAAATTTAAGAAAAAACAGTCTTTCCTCATCCCTCTCGTCGCCGGACTGAAACTGATGGCCGCCCTTACTCCCCTTAAGTCACGACGGAAACACCGGTATGACCTGACCCTGCGAAATGACGTCATTCTCGGCGGAAACACGCTCATCTTCATAACGAGGAAGCAGGAAAACCCATAGGTCTTTCCCCCGTCGTTTCCGAGGGGAACGGATCAATGACATCTGCCCTTTCCCATCACACCCTGCTTTTCGCCGATCCCATCGTTGCCATTCTCTCCCGACCGTTGTATAATTCGGACAAATACATACCAGGAGGATCCCGCCATGACGAAGAGCAAGGTCCGTTCAGCCGTATGTGGTCTTATAACTGTAACCGTTATTCTGTTCATCCTTGCATCCCCATCAGACTCACCGGCAGACGACAGCGCCCGGTTTGCTTCGTACCGTTCGGCGATTCAGGAGAAATTCGGCATTGATATCCGTGAGTTCAAGGGCAAGATCGAAGGAGGGAAGGCTGACGGGAAACAGGTCACCAGGTACGACCTCAACCAGCTTCTCATGGGCATCGCCGTGGAGCAGGAACACACAAAAGACAAGCTGGTAGCACTTGAGATTGCAACAGACCACCTTGAGGAATTTCCCGACTACTACACGCGCCTTCACGAGATGGAAGAACAGGCCGAAAAGGAGATGGAAGCAAGAAAGAAGGGGGCAAAGCAGTAACCATGGCTCCTGGCAGCAATGCACTCTTCTCCCCGTCTAAGATCGTTGCAGTCGGACTGAACTATCGCGACCATGCCGCCGAGATGAAAGAGGCTCTTCCCGACAGGCCGCTCCTGTTTCTCAAGCCGTCGACAGCAGTCATCGAACACGGCGAACCGATCATATACCCGGCATCAACATCGGAGCTTCACTATGAAGGAGAACTCGCCGTCATAATCAAGACAAGGGCCCGCCACGTTACCGCCGCCGATGCATCCCTGTTCATCCTCGGCTACGCCTGTGCAAACGATGTGACGGCAAGGGATCTCCAGCGCCTTGACGGTCAGTGGACCAGAGCGAAATCCTTCGATACCTTTTGCCCCCTGGGCCCGAGGATCGTCAAAGACATCGACCCGGGCCATCTCGACATCACAACCAGGGTCAACGGGGTCGTAAAACAACATTCGAACACATCCAACCTGATCTTTGACGTTCCGGCACTCCTGTCATACATTTCCTCTGTCATGACCCTTCTGCCCGGCGATGTCATCATTACCGGCACACCTCACGGCGTCGGGCCCCTTCAGGCTGGGGATGAAGTGGAAGTAGAGATCGAAGGCATCGGAATTCTCAAGAACAGGATAGAAAAGGAAAAATAATGGACACGATTACATTTGATGATTTTCTCAAAATCGAGCTCCGGGTGGCACAGATCAGAGAGTGCGAGGACATACCGGGCGCCGACAAACTCTACAAGCTCACAATCGACATGGGTGAGGAGCGGACCATTGTGGCCGGCATCAAGACCCATTACACCAAGGAAGAACTGGTCGGGAAGAAGATCGCCATTGTTGCGAACCTGGAGCCACGGAAGCTTCGGGGGATCACGTCGCACGGGATGCTTCTTGCCGCATCGGCTGAAGACAAATCGTCCGTAGTGCTCCTGACCGTGGACAAAGAAATTCCCAACGGGAGCAGGATTTCCTGACAGCAAAAGAGTCATTCTCCTTTCAGGATTACATGCCATCAGGCCGGCGACGGGACAGATGAACGGCTGCTTGGCACTTTTTTCTTGTCCCCGCAAGGTTCATAGTTTGGAATGATTCAGAGCATACTTCTGTCTTTAGCCGGCCTTGCCCTCTTTGTCTTTGGCATGACACGGCTCAGTCTGGTGGCAAAGACCCTTCTGTCCGCACGGGTCCGGAAGCTCATTCTTTTTTCCGTGAAGAAACCACTATATGGCATCGCGACGGGCATCTTCGCCACTATCGTTTTTCAGAGCAGTTCTGCAACAACGCTCGTCGGGGTCAGTCTCGTCAGCGCCGGGCTCATCAACCTCTACAATTCCCTGGGCATTATTCTCGGAGCAGACATCGGCACAACGATCACCGTTCAACTCGTTGCCTGGAAGTTTGCAGCCTTTTCGCCCCTGTTCATGGTTTTCGGGATTCTTGTATGGTTTCTCGCCCATGACAACTACAAATCCCTCGGTGAGGCGACGTTCTGTTTCGGTCTCGTCTTTTTTGGTCTCGATCTTATTTCCGTGGCCACAACGCCCTTCAGGGACAATGAGGCCTTTCTGACAGTTTTCAGGACAGCGAATAATCCCTGGATCGGCCTCGCAGCGGGCACCGTCTTTACCTGCATCGTCCAGGCATCGGCCATTCCCATAAGCATTCTCGTTGTTCTGGGTATGCAGGACATTGTTACCCTTGACCA
This sequence comes from uncultured Pseudomonadota bacterium, assembly GCA_964421445.1. Taxonomy (GTDB): domain Bacteria; phylum Desulfobacterota; class Syntrophorhabdia; order Syntrophorhabdales; family CAYQXL01; genus CAYQXL01. The sequence goes on along the minus strand of CAYQXL010000001.1, from coordinate 53,526 downwards.
GGCCGTACCGATACTTGTGGGCGCAAACGTGGGGACAACAATAACAGCAATCCTCGGGGGAATCGTCGGGACGGTCGATGCAAAACGAAGCGCTGTAGCACACGTGATCACCAAAACAGTTACAGCGCTCATCGTCATTGGCTTCCTCGGGCCTTTTACATCATTCCTCGGAGAGCTCACCGCCAATATTCCTCAGCAGATCGCTTTTGGACACTTCTTTTTCAATCTTCTTCTTGTTCTCCTTTTTCTCCCGTTCCTCCGTCCTTTTTCCCGCTTCATGATCAGGGTCATTCCCGGCCAATCGGATGTCATCCCCCTCTGGCCCCAGTATTTGAACAAAGAGTGTCTCAACTGTGCTGAGGATGCATTAAGCTCGGTGCAGATGGAGCTCGTTCGGGAGATATCCCTTACGAGGACAATGCTTTCCAAGGGGCTTGGGATGATTCACGAATACCATGGGGCACAGAAGAGAGATCTCTCCTATATCGAGCTCGTTGTCGACAATCTCCACTATGAGATAACCGACTACCTGTGGAATATTTCGTGCAAGGACCTGTCGCCCTCCCTTACCAAAAGACTCTTTGCCTTTTCCGCCATCGTCTACGATATCGAACGGATCGGCGACCATGCCCTTAATCTCGGCGAATTGGCCCAGTCGAGGCATGAACGACGGGCATTCTTCTCTCCTCCCGCCCTGACCGAACTGAGAGAAATCGGCAGGCTTGTTCTCGGAAGCCTCGATGATGCATCGTCGCTCATAAAGAATAAAGAGAGGGATCTGATCGAACACCTGATCATGAGGGATATAGAGATTCACCAGAAGATAGCCCGAGCTTTCGACAAACATCTCGAACGATTCTACGAGAAGGCCTGCAAGGCGGAGGCGGGACCCATCTTCGTCGACATGCTGGTCAATCTGGGCCGTGTTTCTGATCATTGCCGCCTCATAGGTGACCGCATCCATGCTGTCGACGGATAATTATACCGGGTCAGGGCATCTCTCCCTCGACACGACGGGACCATTCCTTCTGTCGCGGACAGTGCCACTCCAATTTGACTGTTGTCAAGCCACCCCCGGATGGGATAATATAGACTGCCTAAGGAGCAGGTATGCAACTCGGTGTCCTGGTCGTCGACGATGAAGAAGGCATAAGGCGGTCCCTTTCCCGCATATTGCGGGATGAGGGGTACAGTGTAGACGGGGCCCGCGACGGCGAGGAGGCTTTAACCCTTTTCAAAGCCCGGCACATGGGATACGACATTGTAATCTGTGATCTCATAATGCCCGGAATCGACGGCATCAGGACCATAGAGGAAATTGGACGGCTCGGGTACGACACAACAACGATCATTCTCACGGGCTACGGCACACTTGAAGCCTCCATTAAAGCGATCGATGCCGGCGTCGATGGATTCATCACCAAACCCTTTGAAAACCGTGAACTTAAATGGAAGGTCAGGGAATGTCATCTCCGGAGAAAAATGAAACAGTTCATCTCCCCCGACATCTATGACCAGATCCTTACAAACCCGTCCCTTCTCGAGACACGGCTCTCCTATGTGACAATACTCTTCGCCGACATCCGGGGTTTTACCTCACTCACATCGGCAAACCCCCCTGAATTCGTGGCATCCCTCCTGAATACCGACTATTTCGTTCCCATGAGCGATCTTGTGATGAAACACGGTGGGATTGTCGATAAATACATCGGCGACAGCGTCATGGCTCTCTTCGGAGCGCCGGTCGTCCAACCGGGCCACGAAGAACAGGCAGTCACATGTGCCATTGAAATGGTGGATCTCATCTCCCGGACTGATAAAGGCTTTCAGATCGGTGTTGGAATAAGCTCCGGCCAAGTGGTGACAGGACTTTTCGGTTCCCCGAGCAAAAAAGAATTCACTGCTCTCGGGACAGCGGTCAACATCGCAGCACGCCTCGAAAAGCTGGCCCGGAGGGGAGAGGTTCTTCTCTCCGAATCAACGGCCTCAGAGATCGACGGACACCATCCCTTCACCGGAAGCGGGAGTATCCTCCTGACACCATCGTCGGCACCGGTCACATTTTACAGATGGTCACGTAATGATACGAATTAACGACATCGTCGATCAGATGCTTGTGTACAATCCTCAGGCCGACGTGGAGATGCTCCAGCGGGCATACATCTTCTCCGCCAAGGCTCACAAGGGACAGACCCGACTTTCAGGCGAGCCCTACCTCATCCATCCCCTCGAGGTGGCATTTACACTCACCAAGATGAATCTGGATATACCGAGCGTTGTCTCGGGCCTTCTCCATGACACAATCGAAGACTCGTATGTCAGCAAGGAAGAGATCGAGGAATATTTCGGAAAAGAAGTCTCCGAACTCGTCGACGGTGTGACCAAGATCAGCCGGATCGCCATCAAGACGTCGGAAGAGTTGAAGGGGGAAAACTTCCGGAAGATGATCCTCGCCATGAGCAAAGATATCAGGGTCATCCTCATCAAGCTTGCCGACCGCTATCATAATATGCAGACCCTCAATTTCATCTCACCTGAAAAACAGATCGAAATAGCCCGGGAAACCCTTGAAATCTACGCTCCCCTCGCCCACCGCCTCGGCATAGAGTGGCTGAAGGGTGAACTGGAGGATGCATCATTCAAGTACATCAAACCGACGGAATACCGGTTGATCAGCGAAAAGCTCGCCCAGAAACGGAGGGAACGGGAAGCCTACATCACCAGAATGCGGGAAGAGATACGGGAAAAACTGGCAGCATCAGGAATCACAGCCGAGGTCTTCGGCCGGGCCAAAAGGATCTACAGCATCTATAAAAAAATGGCCCAGGAAGGACTGAACATCGACGACATTTACGATTTGATAGCCTTCAGGGTTATCGTCGATTCTGTGAAGGAGTGCTACGAAGCTCTCGGCTACATCCATTCATTCTACAAACCCATACCGAGAAAATTCACCGATCACATCGCTTTGCCCAAAGCCAACATGTACCAGTCCCTCCACACAAAGGTCGTCGGCGGGGGGGGTGACAAAATGGAGATTCAGATCCGGACAAAAGACATGCACAGATTTGCCGAAGAAGGGATCGCAGCCCACTGGAAGTATAAGGAGGGCAAAATCTTCGATGCCAAGGAAGACAGGATCTTCTCGTGGCTCAGGCGGGTCATCGAATGGCAGCAGGAACTAAAGGATGACAAGGAGTTCATGGAACTTTTCAAGATCGATCTCTTCCCAAATGATGTCTACATCTTCACCCCCCGGGGAGATGTTCGGGAACTGCCAAAAGGGGCCACCCCTATCGACTTCGCCTATGCGATTCACACGGAACTGGGCCACCGCTGTCAGGGAGCAAAAGTAAACGGAAAGCTCGTGCCTCTCCGGTATGTTCTCCGGAGCGGGGACACGGTCGACATCCAGACCAGCCCGACGCATAAACCGAGCAAAGACTGGCTCGGTTATGTGAAAACCTCACGGGCGAAAACAAAGATACGGCAGTTCGTCAAGGCGGAGCAACGGGAACGGAGCATCGAGCTCGGCAGGAGCCTCATAGACAAGACGCTCGGCAAATATGACCGGAGCCTCCAGTCAATGCTGAAAAGCGGTGAGATGGCCGATATCGCCAAAGATTTCAGTTTCGAGACTGTTGACGATCTCTTTGCAGGGGTGGGATACGGTCTCTATACACCTCAGCAGATACTCGGGAAGACCCTTCCCGAAGAAGAGAAGAAGAGCAAGCTTAAGACGATTATACGGTCGATCCGGCGTGACACAGGCAACGCTATTCAGGTCAAAGGTGTCGACGGACTTGTAACCCGGTTCGCACACTGCTGTAACCCCATCCCCGGAGACACTATCGTGGGATTCATTACCCGGGGTCGGGGCCTGACGATTCATGGCGCCGACTGCCCCAACGTTCACACATACGACGAGCAACGGAAGATCGAGGTCGCCTGGGCCTTAGAACAGGACAAGCGGGCCTATCCGGTCAAGCTGAAGGTCTCTGCGGAAGATCGCAAGGGCCTGCTCAGCGACATCAGCAGCATCATGACGTCAAACAAGGCAAATATCGTTGGCGCCCAGGCCACGACCTATCCTGACAAAACGGCCACGGGCACCTATGAGATTGAAATCGGGCACATGTCCCAACTTCAGAAGATAATTAAGTCGATCCAGAAATTGAAGGGGGTCCGATCGGTTGAAAGGGTAAGAGGTACGTCTTAAACTGCTTTCTGAAAGTTACCTTTCTTGATACACTTTGCACAGATCCTGGCTTTCCTCGTCGTCTTTCCGTCAACGATCCTTACACTTTGAAGGTTCGGCAGCCACTCCCTCTTTGACTTGTTGTTGGCATGACTCACATTATTTCCAATCTGCTTGCCTTTTCCACATATCTCGCAAATCCTTGCCATCACGCCTCCCCGAAACAACAGTTTATTCCCGGCGGCCGCTTCTCCCTGCCAGATATCGGCCGAAGCACCGCAGAGCACTGAATTCTACTGACAAATCGGTTGGTTGTCAATACAAATCGCCCCGTTCTACTTACACTCGCCGATCCGCCGTCCCGTCATCTGGGCGGTCATTTTCACCGGCTGCTCCCCTTTCTGCGTCATTAACGACGTCATGGCCCCTGTGAACTTGTCGCTCTTGTAGGTGATCTGCCCCTTGCTTTCCATTGTACCGTCTTTCTCTTTGCATGTCATGCTCCACGAAACCGTATTTCCCGAAACATTCGAGCTGACCATCTTACAGTTGGGGTTCGTCTGTTCGGGGCCGGGCACCATATTCTTCTTCGTGATGCACTGGGTCATGGTCTGTGCCGGTATGCCACCGGGCATGCCTGACATCTCAACCTTTGTCGTAATCTCCCATTTTCCTTCTCTCATGTCCGGTTCAGCAGCGGCTGCCCCGGCACAGAGACATACGATGAATGCACAGACTATTGCCGTAAAGCGGACCATCATACTCCCTCCCTGATGTGATCCTATTTTCTCCCACAAATCAGCAGGCGTTTCAACAAAAAAGACCTCTCCCGCGCCGGACGGAGACGATTGACAATCCCTCCCTTTTCCTTATATTCTAACCCCATGCCTGCCTGGATGGCCATAGTTGCCGCCTATCTCGTCGGAGCGATTCCCGTCGGCGTCATTCTTTCCCGTATTCACGGCAAGGACCCCCGGAACGTGGGCAGTGGAAACATAGGCGCAACGAACGTCATGAGAACTGCGGGGAAAACGACAGGCCTCATCACTCTCGCCGGCGACATCGTCAAAGGATTGGTGCCTACGCTTCTCGCTTCGTGGTATTTTCCCGAACCTTCGGTCGCTGCTTCTGTCGGGTTTGCAGCATTTCTCGGCCACCTCTTCCCTGTTTACCTGAAGTTCCGCGGAGGCAAGGGTGTTGCAACAGCCATGGGCGTATTTCTTGTTCTCAGCCCCCTCTCGATCGGGATAGGCGCCGTTGTGTTCGTCCTCGTCCTGCTTGTCACACGATTCGTCTCCCTCGGGTCTCTTGTAGGAACAGTCTGCATCCCGATTACAATGATTTTTCTCCCATCTCCCCGGGAGTACCTCTTTCTCTCCCTTGCCACGGCCATTCTGGTCTTTATTAAACATAAAGAGAATATCGCCCGGCTCATCTCGGGAAGAGAGAACAAGATCGGGCTTTCATGACAGATCAGGTTATAGGGACAGAGGACGATTCTTTCGGGGACAGACCGTCCACGCTGTGGTTTGTTTTTTCAGGAACCAGGATGGTTGTCTCCCGGCAGGGCGAACGTTCCGTCATTCCCGAAGAACTCACGAACGAGGGGTTCCCGTCGCTACCCATCGTCCGTTCGATTTCCCTGGGACAGTTCGGCGGTCATTCCTGCATCGCCGCCGAGATACCTCCCAATACGGATTTACCCTCCCCTTTCGCGCTCCTCGGTGTCTGGTCACTCTATGACCTTTTCGACCAGGATCTGTTCACCCTCGTTCTCCGGGCCGTCCACTATATAAACTGGAGCAGGGACGATCGTTTCTGTCCCCGCTGTGCTGCGCAAACCTCGATGAAGGATGATGAACTGGCCCACCAGTGTCCTTCCTGCGGTCTCGTGACCTTTCCCCGGATCTCCCCCGCTATTATCGTTTTGGTCGAACGGGGCAACGAGATTCTCCTGGCCCGGTCGCCCCGGTTCAAGAAGGACTTTTACTCCGTCCTCGCGGGATTCGTCGAACCGGGCGAAACGCTCGAAGACACAGTAAAAAGGGAGGTTCGGGAAGAGACAGGTATTGAAGTGACGGATATTACCTATTTCGGAAGCCAGCCCTGGCCCTTTCCTGATTCCCTCATGATCGGGTTCACGGCAACATACGCCGGAGGCACCGTAACAACGGACGCAAAAGAGATCATTACCGCTGGCTGGTTCGACTATAGGACCCTTCCCCCTGTACCATCAGCCATAAGTATCGCCCGGCGCCTGATCGATGCATTCATCCTCCGGAAAGGAGGGTGTGTGCGATGAAAGCCCTCGTCTTCGACGGCACTCTCCGTTTTGTCGACGATTACCCGGCACCGGTGCCGGTGCCCGGTGAAGCACGGATAAAGGTCACCATGGCAGGAATCTGCGACACGGATATGCAGATAACAAAAGGCTACCTCGGCTTTGCAGGTGTCCTGGGCCATGAATTCGTCGGCATCGTCGATGATGTGAACGGTCCTGACCAGGGGCTCATCGGCAGACGGGTCGTAGGGGAGATAAACATCGCCTGCGGAGTCTGCGAATACTGTTCCAAAGGCCTCGGGCGACACTGCCCTTCACGGACAACACTCGGAATCGACGGGCGGAACGGTGCTTTCGCCGAGTATGTAACGCTTCCTCTGTCCTGCCTCCATCCTCTCCCCGCCAGTCTTTCCGATGAGGATGCCGTCTTCACCGAACCACTGGCAGCCTGCTTCGAGATTCTGGAGCAGGTCCACATCCGGCCAACAGAGAGGATCCTCGTACTGGGGGACGGAAAACTCGGCCTTCTCGCCGCAGCCGTTCTCCGGTTGACCCACGCTGACGTCCTCCTTGTTGGAAAACATGAGGAGAAACTGGCCATTGCCAGGACTTTGGGCATCAATGCCCTCGGGCTCGATGCCAGCGACAGGGGCAGATTATGGGATGTGGTCATCGATACAACAGGGTCAGCGACAGGCTTTGAAACCGCTCTGTCCCAGGTGAGGCCGAGAGGGACAATCGTTCTCAAAACGACTGTGGCCGATGGAACACAGCTCAATCTTTCGCCTCTCGTAATAGACGAAATAACCGTCGTCGGCTCCCGGTGTGGTCCCTTCGGCCCGGCCCTGGAGCATCTTTCCCAGGGTCTCATTGATGTCCGTCAGCTTGTTTCGGCGGTCTATCCTTTTACAGACGCTCTTTCGGCCTTTGAAGCGGCATCCCGCCCCGATTCCCTCAAAATCCTCCTCGACTTCAGGAACGGACTATAAAGGAGTGCACAGATGATCACCACGATGAAATCGATTGTCAGAGAGAACAGCACCTGCGTCATGGCAACGACCCTCAACAACATGCCCCACTGTTCCCTTATGTCCTACATTCCCAACGACGACTGTACAACCATCTACATGGTGACCCATCGGAACACGCGGAAATTCAGGAATCTCACGGAAAACCCTCACGTCAGTCTCCTCATCGACACACGGGAGAACGATGATTCAAAGGATAGAACAGCGACAAAAGCTCTCACTGTCACGGGGATCTTCTCTCCTGTCAGGGACGAAGAGAAGATCAGAAGAATCGGGCGAGACCTCCTGGCCCGCCACCCCCAGTTGAAAGGGTTCATCGGCGATGAAGGGGCCATTGTCTTTTCCGTTCAGATCCAGTCTTTTCAGCTTCTCGAGGGAATCAGCGAATCGAGCTTCGTTGAAATCACCTGAAGGGGATGCGCCCCATCGGTCGGTTTTTCACGTCGGGAAACGAGGGCCGGCCCAAGACCTTACGAGGGACCTGTATCACGTTTTTTCCGTATGATCCTCTTCACGGTGCCGAGAAGTTTCCGGGCCCAGACAAATTCGGTAGCAAGGATCGCCAATCCCGCAGGTATCAGAATAAAGGCAGGTCCAGGCAGAAGGATCATGGCAATTCCCAGGAGCAAAACAGTCAGACCCACAACGGCAACAACAAGTCGCTTGACCTGTTTCAGTGTGGAGAACATAGTGTATCCGCCTCCTTTGCCCGATCTCCCGTGAACTCATTTACCGCGCCTTCAGCCTGGCTTTCGGCTTCGACCGTCAGAGACCCTACATGAAAAACAGAACACTTACCGCCATGACAGCCATGCCGCCAATGAGACCATAAACAGCGATATGATGTTCCCCGTATTCCCTGGCGCCGGGCAAGAGTTCGTCGAGAGCAATGAATACCATGATCCCGGCAACACCGGCAAAAACAATCCCGAATACAGTCTCGTTGAGGAACGGCCTCAGAAGCATATAGCCGATCAGGGCACCTGCAGGCTCTGCGAGCCCTGATGCAAAGGAGTAACCGAACGCCTTCGCCCGGCTTCCTGTAGCAAAAAAGATCGGCACTGACACGGCTATCCCTTCAGGGATATTATGGATCGCTATGGCCGCAGCAATGGAAACTCCGAGAGCGGGATCCTTCAGGGCCGCCACAAAGGTGGCCAATCCCTCGGGAAAATTGTGGAGTCCGATTACCAACGCCGAAAAGGCACCCATCCTGAAGAGTTTATCCCTCGGAAGAGTGAGAGAGGCCGCTGCCATCTCTTCGACCCTCCGCGGTTCATGGGGATTCTCGAAGTCCGGAACCATCCGGTCCAGGAGCGCAGCAAGAGCGACCCCGGAAAAAAATGATCCAACAGCAAGCCAGCTTCCCGGTCCCTTGCCGAGTTCATGAACCAAAGACTCCTGTGCCTTTGCCAGTATGCCGACAAATGAAACGTAGACCATAACACCTGCCGAGAAACCGAGGCTTGCTGCAAGAAGTTTTGTGTTTGTCCTCCGGGCCGTGAGGGCAACCAGACTCCCAGCACCGGTACAGAGACCGGCAATCAAAGTGAGAAGGAATGCAACGATTTCGGCGTATGCAGGCACAGATCACCCCTATACAGCAGCGTTCATCTCGGAACAGCTATTATACTACCACAGACGGCGCCCCGAGTGACCCCCCGTCTGGCATTATCGGACGGCGGGCCCCATGAAAGCCTCTTTACATTCGTCCCAGCGCCGGAGATAATAGACAGAGGATGGTGGCACAACGAAGATGGAGGGAGGACCAATGGAAAAGATGAAGATCGGCGTGAGCAAATGTCTCCTCGGGGAAAAAGTACGGTATGACGGCGGGCATCAACGGGACCGGTACGTAACGGATACGCTTTCCGTCTACTTCGATTACGTCCCCGTATGTCCTGAGGTCGAGTACGGGTTACCCATACCCCGGGAGGCCCTGAGACTCGTTGGAAACCCGGCCGATCCAAGGCTCGTAACAGTCCGGACCAATATCGATCACACGGAAGGCATGAAAGAATGGGCTGAGACGCGGCTCAAAGGGTTGGTGGACGAGAATCTCTCCGGCTTTATCTTCAAGAGCCGCTCCCCCAGTTCAGGGATGCAATCGGTCAAAGTCTACAATGAATCAGGGATGCCCAGCCACACAGGAATCGGTATCTTTGCCGCCGCATTGATGAAGAGATTCCCCCTCCTTCCTGCCGAAGATGACGGGCGACTCCACGACAGTGTGCTGAGGGAAAACTTTATCGAACGGGTCTTTATTTACAGGAGATGGCAGGATTTTACGCAAAAGGGGTATTCCCTCCAGGGCCTTGTCGAGTTTCATACGGATCAGAAGCTCCTCCTCCTTTCTCATAGCCCGAAACACTACACGGCCATGGGCAGGCTTGTCGCAGGAGCGAAAAACTTCGACGGTGATGTCTACGCTGCCTATCTCTCGCTCATGATGGCAGGGATGAAGCTCCAGGCCACTGCGCGAAAAAATACGAACGTCCTCACCCACATGGCCGGGTACTTCAAAAAGGTCCTTTCAGGGGACGAAAAACAGGAACTCACCGAGATTATTGAGACGTATCGCAAAGGACTCGTACCGCTCGTCGTCCCCATAACCCTCATCCGGCACTACGTGCGGAAATACAATGAGCCCTATCTCATGAGACAGACATACCTTTCGCCCCATCCCATGGAACTGATGCTGAGAAATCACGTATGATCAACCGGTTTACCAGACAGAAAAAAGGAGGCGGACAATGATTCAGCACGTAGACGGAGAGGAAGGGGGATCATTGGTCCTCTACACATTGAGTACCTGCATATGGTGCAAAATGACCAAAAAACTGCTCCAAACCCTGAATGTTGGGTACGATTACGTCGATGTTGACCTTCTGAAAGACGACGAAAGGACTGTAGCACTCGAAACATTGAAGAGATACAACCCAAAGTGTTCTTTTCCGTCTCTCGTTGTGGAGGGTGAAACCTGTATAATCGGATTCGACGAACCAAGGATACGGGAGGCTCTGGGGCGATGAACAGGAATACAACCGACATGGACGATATGGCCCGATTACTCGCCCAGATCACAGAGAGAGCCAGGGCGTCAGGCTACGTGATAAACCCCGACAAATCGTTCACGGAGGAGTTGGTCAGGGGACTTTATGAAAACGGGGTACGGTACGGCTACAGATCCTGTCCCTGCAGACTCGCATCAGGGAATGAGGACGAGGATCGGGACATCATATGTCCCTGCAGTTACCGCGACCAGGACCTCGCCGAATTCGGGGCCTGTTACTGCGCCCTCTATGTATCCTCTTTTGTGGCGAACGGTGAAAGAGGGGTCGGCCCCATCCCGGAACGACGTCCGCCAAAAGAGTTCAGGACCGTTGGGGAACACACGCTGACAGTGTCGATAAACGGGCCCCTTTCCCACCCGGTCTGGCGGTGCGGAGTCTGTGGTTATCTTTGTGCCCGGAACGCTCCGCCTGAAACCTGCCCCGTATGCCACGCCGAGAAACTCCGTTTCGAACGTTTCATTTAGCGGCAACGGGAACTGAGGGTTCGCCGTATTTCAGTTCAAGGACAGTAGCCGTTCCTTTGTCGGGGACAGAGAGAATGATCAGGGTATCGTAAATACCTTTATTCATGAACTGAATCTCCTTCCCCGGCCCTATCTGCCGGCTCATGATGGCCGACATCATAGGTACGTCATCCGAATGACCGGCAATAAAGACAACCTTGCCCTTATGCTCCTTGAGAAACGACGCCGTTACACCGGGGAGCTCGCCGTAACCATTATAGTTATATTCCCTGATGGGAAGCCCCTTCTTCCTGGCCAGAGGGCCTGCCGTCTCCTTGGCTCTCGCCGTCGGCGTCGCATAAATCACTGAAATATTGACCTTTTCAAGGACTCTGGCTAGTTCGAGAGCCCGTTTCCGCCCGCCGTCAGTGAGAGGAATCTCTTCTTTCGTTCTGTCTTCCTCGGCATGGCGAACCATGATCACTGTCGTGATTCCTTCGTCGTCCGCCTGTGAAGGTATAACGCTCCACGCCCAGAGAATGAGAACAACAACAGTAAACACCATAACGAACCGTCTCATGGACACCTCCTTGTCTCCCGACTCTAAGCCCTTGGGTCGGTTCTGTCAACAGAGAGGCCCTACATCCCCCAGCCGCCGGCAACGGTGATCGTCGTTCCCGAAACATACGACGCATCGTCTGACGCCAGAAAGGCAGCCACCGTAGCAATCTCCCTTGGCTCGCCCATCCTTCCGAGAACTGTCTGGGCAACAATAGGATCTTTATATTTGTCAGCCATCCTGATCATCGGCGGCGTTCTGATAAGCCCGGGAGCTATGGCGTTCACCGTGACACCATCCGGCCCCCCTTCCCGGGCAAGAGTCTTTGTCAGCCCTATGATCGCTGCCTTGGCAGCCGAATAGGCAACTTCACCTTTCGCCCCCTGAAGGCCATAAACGGAGCTTATGTTGACAATCCGTCCCCACCGTTTCCGGCGCATCGGAGGGAGGAGCCATTTGCTCAGGAGAAAGGGCACGGTCAGATGAATGCCGAGAACTGCAGTAAAATCGGTTCTGCCCGTCTTTGCCGACACACCGGGCCTGTCAAAGCCGGCGTTGTTGATGAGAACATCGACGTCCCACTTTCCCTTCACGTCTTCAATCAGGGCTTCCAGCTCTTTCGTCCGTGTCAGGTCAATGATGTAGGGATATACGGTGACCCCCTCTTCTTCCAGTCTCTTTGCCACACCAGGGAGAGTTTTTCGGTTCTTGTCGAGGAGAATGAGCGTTGCTCCCCGCTCCCCAAAGACACGTGCCGTCGCCTCACCGATCCCCTGACCGGCTCCGGTAATCACTACAACTTTTCCCTCTCCACTCATAGGCACCTCTTTTTCCGTTCTGTGACCGTATTGTATGATAAAATCTCCTTTGTTTGCACATAAAAAAACAGGGGAACCGATCGGGGAAGAGGGGTTTACCCCTCTCCGCCAGAGAGGAGATTGACGAAAACATTTGCCTCTGACGCTCAAGTGAGGTAAATAGATGGGGCGTTATGAAAGAGATCCGTAATTTCAGCATTATCGCCCACATCGATCACGGCAAGTCGACCCTCGCCGACAGGCTGATCCAGCACGTCCACGTTGTCGAGGCCCGTGAGTTCCGGGACCAGATTCTCGACAGCATGGACATCGAGCGGGAACGGGGAATCACCATAAAGAGTCAGACCATCAACCTTCCCTATATCTCGCCGGAAGGTGAACGATACTCGCTCAATCTCATCGATACACCGGGCCACGTCGATTTTTCGTACGAAGTCTCCCGGGCTCTTGCTTCCTGTGAAGGCGTACTGCTTCTTATTGACGCCTCGCAGGGGGTTCAGGCTCAGACCCTGGCCAATCTCTACGCAGCAATGGAGCATGACCTGGTCATTATCCCCGTCATCAACAAAATAGACCTGCCTTCGGCAGACATTGAATCGGTAAAGGAAGAGATACGGCAGGAACTGGGACTGGATGCCGACTCGGCCCTCCTCTGTTCTGCCAAGGAAGGAAAGGGGATCGACGAGATCTTCCGGGCTGTCGTCGAACGGATCCCTCCCCCCTCAGGCGACGAGACCAAGCCCCTCAAGGCACTCATTTTTGACGCCCAGTACGATCCGTTCCGGGGGGTTATTGTCAGTTGCCGCCTCTTCGACGGTACGGTCAAACCAGGCGACCAGATTCGTCTCATGAACAACAACTCTGTGTATAAGGTGGAAGAGGTGGGCATCTTCCGCCTCTCCCGCGAGTCCCGCCAGCATCTGAAAGCCGGCGATGTGGGATATCTTATAGCAGGCATCAAGACGGTGAGCGATACACGGATCGGGGCCACGATCACCCTGGAAACGAACCCGGCATCGGAGATTCTTCCCGGATTCCTCGATGTCAAGCCCGTGGTTTTTTCATCGATCTACCCTATCGAATCGGATGAATATGACTCCCTCCAGGAGGCACTGGAGAAATACACCCTCAACGATGCCGCCCTGGTCTACCAGAAAGACTCGTCGGCAGCACTGGGGCTCGGGTTCCGGTGCGGTTTTCTTGGACTGCTTCACCTGGAAATTGTTCAGGAACGGCTGGAACGGGAATTCGATCAGGCCATCCTCATGACATCTCCCAGTGTCCAGTACCGTTTCCATCTGGCCGACGGAACAACAGAGATTATCGACAACCCTGTCAACTATCCCGATCCCACAACAATCGATTACGGCGAAGAACCTTTCATCAGGGCGTCTATCATTGTTCCCGACCGGTTTGTCGGCGTCGTTATGAAACTCTGTATGGAACGGCGTGGCGTCAACTCTCACCTCCACTACCCCGCTCCGGGAAGGGCGGAAATCGCATTCGACATGCCCCTGTCCGAGGTGATCTTCGATTTTTATGACCGCCTCAAGAGCATCACCCAGGGGTATGGCTCTTTCGATTACGAGATCATCGATTACCGCAGAGGCGATCTGGTGAAACTGGACATCCTCGTCAATGGTGAACGGGTTGATGCCCTCTCCCTCATCGTTCACAAGGAGCGCGCCCGGGACAGGGCCGTGAAGGTCTGCGACCGGCTCAGGGAAGAGATACCGCGCCACCAGTTCAAAATAGCCATCCAGGGCGCCATTGGGGGAAAAATCATATCCCGGTCGACCATCACACCATTCAGGAAGGATGTGACGGCAAAATGCTATGGCGGCGACATCTCGCGAAAAAGGAAACTTCTGGAGAAGCAGAAAAAGGGAAAGAAACGGATGAAGACCTTTGGAGCGGTAGAGATACCGCAGGCCGCTTTTCTCGCTGTCCTCAAGGCTGATGAGCAAAAATAGCAGGGCCGGTCTTTACGTACACGTACCTTTCTGTAAAACCAAATGTCCCTACTGTGATTTCTTTTCCCTGACCGACCTTTCCGAAACAGCCCGCTGGCTCAGGGCTATCGACGCTGAAGCCGCTCTCTGTGACGACGGATTCCCTGTTTTTGATACCCTCTTTGTCGGCGGCGGGACGCCGAGCTGCCTCACGGACCGCGAACTGGATATTCTCTTTGGTCACCTCCGGCGGCGTTTTGCCTTCTCCGGGGCCGCGGAGATCACGGTCGAAGTGAACCCTGATGATGTGACCGACACCATCCTGAAGACCTTCGTATCGCTCGGGGTCAACAGAATCAGCATGGGTATTCAATCATTTGACGACAACGAACTGAGGTTTCTCGGGAGACGGCACAATAGCCTCCAGGCCCGTAAAGCTATCGGGATGGTGACATCGGCCGGTATTTCGAACATGAGTATCGATCTCATCTACGGACTTCCGGGGCAGTCAATCCAGTCCTGGTGTTACTCCCTTGAGACGGCCCTCGACTGTGAACCGACACATATTTCCTGTTACGAACTGACCTTCGAAGGGAGGACACCCTTCGCACGGCAGGCCAGCCGGGGCCGCATGGCGCCGGTCGACGAGGAAACAGCCCGCCGCTTTTTCCTCACAACAACCCGTTTTCTCACGCAACGGGGATACATACATTACGAGGTCTCAAACTTTGCCCGGGACAGAGATTCACGATGCCGTCACAACCTCACCTACTGGGAACACCATCCCTACCTCGGACTCGGGCCGTCAGCCCATTCGTTTCTTTACGGATCACGATGGTGGAACGTCACCTCTTTCGACGAGTACTGCCACCAGGCGATGAACGGGATAAAACCAAGAGGAGGGCGGGAGTACCTCAGCGAAGATCAACTCCGTCTCGAACGACTGTTTCTCGGTCTGAGGACAAAAAAAGGGGTCTCCCTGGAGGAAGTGTCAGCCTCAGCCATGAAACGGGAGACGATAGAAAGACTCGTTCAGTCGGGCCATCTGAGGATCCGGGAAGATCGGGTTGTACCAACGGTCCGGGGTCTTCTCATCGCCGACAAGCTCCCCCTCATCATCTGAAAACGGTAAAAAGATTTCAAGCTCTTTTCCGCCGCTCTGGTATAATGATCATGATCAGCGTATCGCACTCATAAAGAAACGAGAAAAATAATGTTCACGGGGGTGGCCATGAAGAACCGAATCACATACCGTCGTCGAGAATTCCCGCATCTCCCCTGCTCTTTTATCCTCATCCTCTCTTTTTTCATCCTCTCCTTCACACCTCACACCGCTTTCGCGAAGGAGGCCCTCGTCGAGGCATTCAGCCCATCAGGGCAGGTAAAAAAGGTTCACCAGGTGTCAACCCGTTTTTCTGTTCCCATGGTGCCTTTCGGAAACCCCCGGTCTTCCGACCCCTTCACCATCACCTGTCCTCTTCCCGGCAAGGGACGGTGGCTCGACGAACGGACCTGGGTGTATGATTTCGACAAGGACCTTCCGGCCGGTGTCGATTGCTCCTTCGTCATAAGCCCCGGGACAAGGACCCTTGCCGGACAACCCATCACAGGCAGACGATCGTTTTCGTTCTCCACCGGCGGACCGGCAGTCACCGATATGGTCCCCCACAAGGACAGTACGGACATAGACGAGAATCAGGCTTTTATCGCCATTCTGAACGGTGAACCGGAGGAAGCTACAGTCCGGCAGTTCGCCTCGTGTTTTCTTCCCGCAACGAAAGAACGGGTGGGCATCACGATCATTCAGGGAAAAGTGAAGAACGACATTCTCCGGGCCGAATACATCGGACAGGGCAGCGGGGAGAAGAAACCGGTCATCGTGTTCCAGTGTGCCCGGCCTCTCCCTCCGAAATCTCCGGTAACGATCGTTTGGGGAAAAGGGATCAGGTCGAGGTCAGGCGTCAAAACAACAGCGGACCAGATCTTCACCTACAAGACCCGGGGGCCCTTCACGGCAACCATCCACTGCCCCAAGGAAACACCGAAGTCGGGGTGCATCCCCATTCTTCCCCTCCATATCCGGTTTTCCGCTCCTGTGTCAAAGAACCTCGCGTCACAGATCACACTCGTCGCCAACAACCGGACATATAGAGCCGTTCCTGACCCCCAGGGCGGAGATTATGTGTACCGGGCCACATTTCCCGGGCCCTTTTCAGAGAACAGTTCCGCCGTCATTACAATCCCGGACACCCTTAAAGATGATGCCGGCCGGCGGCTTTCGAACAGGGCTAAATTTCCTTCCACCGTTTCCGTCGGCCCCTATCCACCGCTGGCGAAATTCTCCTCCCGTTTCGGAATCGTCGAAAACGATGATCCCGTCCTCCCTGTGACAGTACGAAACATCGAGCCGAACCTGGCGGGCCATACGGTTATCGACAGTCCCGAAGGTCCCGACAGCGCCGAAACACCGGAGACGAAGCGACTGGCCCAGCCGGAGAGAGAGGATCGGACAAAGGGAACTGGTCCCGTATCTGCTCGGGTGAAGGCGGTGACCACCGAGACCGAGATCATCGCCTGGTTGAAGAAACTGGCCGTCACAGGGAGATCCCGGTCGGTCTTCGCCGGTGCTCACGGCTTACAGTCTTTCTCCATACCCCGACCCGGTGGCCAGAAGGCTTTCGAAGTGATCGGACTTCCCCTCAAACAGACCGGTTTCCACGTCGTCGAACTGGAGAGCGCCATCCTCGGTCAGTCTCTCCTCGGCAAACAACGATCACTCTTCGTCCCGACAGGAGCCCTTGTAACCAATCTCTCGGCCCACCTGAAGTGGGGCCGTGAATCATCTCTCGTCTGGGTAACGTACCTCGACAGCGGTCGACCGGTCGAGAACGCATCGGTAACGGTGAGGGACTGTACCGGTAAAGTTCTCTGGAAGGGACTTACAGACCAGAACGGAATCGGACAGATACGGACAGTTCTCCCCAACCCCGACGAAACGGCCTCCTGCCGCCTCAAACAGGATTCCGATCTCCACTATGACTCATCCCAGCTCCATGCACTCCAGTCGATCACCTCCGGCCTCTTTGTCTTCGCAGGAAAGGACGGCGACCTCACTTTCGTCCACTCAGGGTGGGACGAAGGGATCGAGCCGTACCGTTTCCGCCTCACAACGGAAGGCTCCGGTCAGGCGGTCATCGCCCACACTATCTTCGACCGCACGCTAATCCGGGCCGGTGATCACCTCCATATGAAGCATCTCATCAGGAAGGAGTCTGTCCAGGGTCTCGGTCTCGAAAAAGGGGACCTTCCTGAAAGACTCATCCTGGAGCATGTGGGAACGTCGGAGAAATATACCCTGCCACTTGTCTGGGACAGAAAGACGGGATCGGCGGAGAACCTGTGGTCCGTCCCGAAAGGAGCAAAGCTCGGCTCTTACAGCGTCAGCATGGTCTGGAAGGAAAAGAAGGGAGGAAAGGAGCCATCGGACCGTCAGCCACCCCTTCTTTCCGGTGGTTTTCGGGTGGAGGAATTCAAAGTACCCCTCATGAAAGCAACAATACGGGTACCGGGAGGTGAGTTGGTGAGACCATCCCAGGTCGACATCGATCTCGCCGTCGAACATCTTTCGGGCGGTCCTGCCCGGGCCCTGCCTGTCAGACTGAGAGGCCAGGTTCTCCCGAAACAGGTGACCTTCGACAGTTACGACGATTTTATCGTCGCCAACGGCGGCGTAAAGCCTGGTATCTCCCGGAGGGGAGATGACCAGCAGGACGATGATACCAGCGATGACGGAGAAAGAGGGTCTCGCACATCCCCGGCGGCAGGGACAACAAAATCCCTCACAACCAGGGATGTAAAGCTTGACACGACAGGAGCAGCCCGGATTACCGTTGATGATGTCCCCGTCTCCCCGGAGGTTCGTGAACTCCTGACGGAACTGGAATTCAGGGACCCGAACGGAGAGATCCAGACCGTTTCCAGGCGAATCACGCTTTGGCCGTCCCGCGCCCTTGCCGGCCTGAGGACAGACTCTTGGGTTTCGGCAAAAGGGACGCTCTCGTACCAGATCGTAGCTCTCGACACGGGAGGTAAGCCATTGTCCGGAATATCTGTCAGTTCCCAGATCTTTAAACAGGACTTCCTCTCCCACCGGAAACGGCTCATCGGAGGTTTCTACTCCTATGAACATGTCCGCGAGATCAAGCCAGCCGTTGCCGGCTGCAGCGGCATAACGGACAACCGGGGCCTGCTTCTGTGCACCATGCCTGCGCCGGGATCGGGAAACTTCATCATCGAAGGCCGTGCCGACGATGGCTCGGGAAATATCTCCCTTGTCAACGAAGGGCTGTGGATATCCGGCGACGATGAATGGTGGTTTGATGTGGGAGATGGCGACAGAATAGATCTCATTCCTGAGAAGCGGCGGTATGAACCTGGGGAAAAAGCCCGGTTTCAGGTACGGGCACCGATGAGGGAAGCAACCGTACTCGTCACCGTTGAGCGGGAAGGTATCCTCGATGCCTTCGTCACCGAGTTGTCAGGAAAGGAACCGGTCATTGAGCTCCCGGTGAAAGAGGGTTATGCACCGAACATCTTCGTCTCAGTCCTGGCAGTACGGGGCCGGGTCAAAGGACCAAAGCCGACAGCCATGTTCGATCCCGCCAAACCGTTATTCAAGCTCGGTATAGCCGAAATTGCCGTAGGCTGGTCGGCACACGAGCTGAAGGTAGCCGTTCTCCCGGAGAAGAAGACCTACCGTGTCAGAGAAAATGCGTCCGTCAAGGTCCAGGCACGGACGGGACGGGGGGAAGTCCCGCCGGCTCCGGCATCGGTCACAGTAGCCGTTGTTGATGAGGGTCTTCTCGAACTCGCCCAGAATAAAAGCTGGGGGCTCCTCGAGCGGATGATGAGAAAACGGGGGTACAGTTTCAGGACCTCGACGGCTCAGAGTCAGGTCATCGGAAAACGTCACTACGGCCTCAAGGCCCTTCCCCGCGGGGGCGGAGGAGGAAAACAACTGACCAGGGAACTCTTCGACACCCTCGTCTACTGGAAGGGAACAGTTCCTCTCGACAGCCACGGCGAAGCAACGATCACCTTTCCCCTGAACGATTCGATTACCGGTTTCGTCGTCGCTGCGATCGCCACGGCAGGGGAACAGTTCTTCGGAACGGGAACGGGCACTATCCGGACGCACCAGGAGATTGTTCTTGCGTCGGCCATTCCCCTGACCGTCCGGGAACAGGACAGATTTCCCGCATCCTTCACGGTCCGGAACACAACGGATAAACCGGAAAGGCTGACGCTCTCGGCATCGGTGGGCATATCGGGAACAGGTCAGCCGCCTGTCCTCCCACCGCGCACAGAAACGATTCAGCCGGGGGAGGCGAAGGAGATGGCCTGGGATATAACGGTCCCGGCACATACATCCGCCATCACGTGGACGGTCACGGCCCGGGATCCGTCAGGGACGATTCGTGACAGTCTGAAGACGACCCAGACCGTAGCACCCCTCGTCCCTGTTCGGGTCATCCAGTCCCGCCTCTCCCAGATTACCGGTCACTCCACCGTCCCTGTGGAGAAACCGAAGGAAGCGGTCGAAGGAAAGGGAGGGGTCTCGGTGACACTTTCACCATCGTTGTCGGGAAGCCTCTCGCCTGTTGCCGATTATATGAATACCTATCCCTTTACATGTCTCGAACAGAAAATCTCCAAAGCCATCGTGTCCCGGAACCAGAAGGAGTGGGGTCCGATCATGGCCGAATTGGCGACCTACCTCGACAGCGAGGGCTTTCTCAAATACTTCCCCGACATGGCCAGGGGGAGCGATATCCTCTCCTCTTACGTCCTTGCCATCTCCCATGAAGCTGGCATTGCTCTGCCAAAAAATGTTGAAGACCGGGTCATCGCGGCCCTCACGGCGTTTGTCGAAGGAAAGACTGAACGGCCCCAGCCCTTCCCGGTACCCGACCTGACGATAAGGAAGCTCGCAGCCATCGAAGCCCTTTCACGAAAGGGGAAGGCATCGGCCAAACACGTTGAATCGATCCGGATTGAACCGAATCTGTGGCCCACATCGGCCCTTCTTGACTGGATCGGAATCCTGGCCCGCATCCCGGTGACAGAGAAAGAGACAAGACAAAAGCAGGCAGAGCAGATCCTTAGGTCCCGGATCACATTCCACGGTTCGGTCCTCACCTTTTCTACGGACAAAGGGGACAGCCTCTGGTGGCTCATGTCGAACACCGACACCAACAGTCTCCGGACGATTCTCACATTTCTCACTCATCCCCGGTGGAAAGACGACATGCCAAAACTCGTCAGGGGGGCTCTCGCCCGCCGTACCGAAGGCCGATGGTCAACAACAGTAGCCAATGCCTGGGGCGTAGAGGCGGTGAACAAGTTTGCCCGCCACTTCGAAAACATACCCCTCTCAGGCACAACAACCGTTTCCCTGGGTACAGAGAGATCTACAGACTGGAACCAGGCGCCAAAGGGGGCATCGTTCGACTTTCCCTGGCCCCGGGAGAAAGGGACCGTCACTATCAGACAGACCGGGCGGGGGGCGCCGTGGGCATCCGTGTCAAGCCTCGCCGCCATACCTCTCGCGGCACCAGCTTTTGCCGGGTTCAGAGTGACGAAGACCCTGACCCCCGTCGACAGGCAGTCGCCCAGGCAGTGGACTGCGGGAGACGTAACAAGAGTCCGCGTGGATATGGAAGCCCAGTCCGACATGACCTGGGTCGTCCTGTCCGATCCCGTTCCCTCGGGAGCAACAATTCTCGGAGGGCAACTCGGCCGGGATTCGTCGATTCTCACCTCCGGCGAACGGGTCAGGGGGTGGATCAGACCGGACTTTACCGAACGAAGTTCCACTGCATTCCGGGCCTACTACCAGTTCGTACCAAAAGGGAAATGGTCCGTCGAATACACTGTCCGCCTCAACACCGCCGGGGTTTTCGGCCTTCCTGCGACACGGCTCGAGGCACTCTACGCTCCCGATATGTTCGGCGAGATACCAAACCCCCTCTTCTCCATCCATCCCGGGGAAAAGAGATGAAAAGAGGGCTGATCCTGTCCATCGCGGCGATTCTTCTTCTGTGCCTCGGGACAGGTCTCGTCCTCATCCTCCGGCCTGCCGACAGGCCCGCTATTCCGGCATACAGCGATCTCGTCGCCTCGCACAGGCCGTCGGACATCACACTGAGAGACAGAAACGGCTCCGTGATCCACGAACTGCGCGTCGATCTCCAGGGACGGTCCTTTGGCTGGGTACCGCTGAAAGACGTTTCTCCGGCCCTTATCGACGCCGTCATCTGCTCCGAAGACCGCCGGTTTACATCCCATAGGGGTGTTGACTGGCGGGCCGTCGCGAGTGCCGTCCTGACGTACGTCCGGCAGAGTGGAAGGAGAGGGGCAAGCACGCTGACGATGCAACTGGCCAAGATTATCGATCCGGACATTAAGGGGCTGACGAAAGAGCGATCGTGGGAAGGCAAGCTTCTCCAGATGAGGTCGGCACAGGCAATCGAAAAACGATGGTCCAAGGATCAGATACTGGAAGCCTATCTCAACCTCGTCTCCTTTCGCGGCGAACTCCAGGGCATAAGGGCTGCATCGAAGGGTCTCTTTCAGAAGGAACCGTCGGGGCTGAGTCAGATTGAGTCCCTTGTTCTCGCCGCCCTCATCCGGTCACCGAATGCGGCGATTCCTGCTCTCACACAGCGGGTCGCACGGCTCGCCGGGGCGCTGGCCTGGGAAAGTCCTCCCTCCGATTTGACCCGAGTCCTTTCCGACAGCCTGGGACAGCCCTACCGGATCCCAGCACAGGTGTCCCTTGCCCCCCACGTCGCCCGGCTTTTGGCTCGCCCCGGAAAAATTGCGTTCGAGTGCACCCTCGACGGAGACCTCCAGGCTTTTGCCTCCACCGTTCTCAGGGCATATCTCGGAGAACTGAAGGAGAAGAATGTCAGGGACGGGGCCGTTCTCGTGGCAGACAACCGGACCGGTCAGATCCTCGCCTATGTGGGGAACGGGGGAATATACTCGAGTGCTCCCTTTGTTGATGGTGCAGCAGCACGGCGGCAGGCCGGATCGACCCTGAAACCCTTTCTCTATGCCCTGGCTTTCGACCTGAAGCTTCTCACGGCAGGATCGCTCATCAGCGACTCGCCGATCGATCTCTTCACTGAACGGGGGATCTACCGGCCCGACAATTACGACAACAGATACCGGGGGCCGGTGCCGGCACGGATCGCCCTCGCGTCGTCACTGAACATTCCCGCCGTTCGGACAATTCTGGCCACAGGGGAGGACAGGTTCGTTGAAACACTCCGTCTTCTCGGCTTCTCCAACCTTTACGATTCGGACCACTACGGCTACTCACTGGCCCTGGGATCGATCGATGTCAGTCTCTATGAACTCGTCCAGGCATATCTCGTCCTGGCACGGAATGGCCTCTCCATACCCCTCAGCATCGAGGCTGGTGGCGGCAAGCCTGCAGAAAAAAGGGTCTTCTCGAAGGAGGCATCGTTCATCGTTTCCGATATCCTCAGCGACCGGGGGGCCCGGAGTACAACATTCGGCCTGGAAAACCCCCTTTCCACACCATTCTGGACCTCCGTTAAAACGGGGACGAGTAAAGATATGAGGGACAACTGGTGCATCGGGTTTTCCCGCCTCTATACCGTCGGCGTCTGGGTCGGTAACTTCTCCGGGTCGCCGATGTGGAATGTCAGCGGCGTATCCGGTGCTGCGCCCCTGTGGCACGACATCATGCGCTATCTCCACAGATCACTCCCGTCCGGCCCACCACCCCCTCCTTCGGGCATTGAGCGCCTCCAACTGGTTCAGCAGAATGGTCCGCCTGTCCGGAACGAATGGTTCATCAGAGGAACCGAACCCCGTGTACTGGGAGAGACAGAAAAATCCCTTGTCGTTCCTTCCATTGTCTACCCGACCGGTGGAACAACAATCGCTCTCGATCCTGATATCCCTGAAAAAGCACAGAAGATGGTCTTTGAAGCGTCGCCCGACGAAGGGCAGGTAATGTGGACACTGAACGGCAGGCCCCTGGGACAGGGTTCAGTCCAACCCTGGATTCCCGAAGCGGGCCGTCACTCCCTCAGGCTCGTCGACGGAGAGGGAACAGTCCTCGATGAGGTCGTTTTCACCGTGAGGAAGTAGGGATTGAAAAGCGGGGCGCACGTATCGTCCCTCTGTGGCAATCGGGACATTTGCCCGGTTTTGAAACCCGGTCTCTCTTCGAAAAGACAAACCCGCAGTGATCACAGAGGGCGGGGGTAACGACAAGCCTCCGGTTTTGATGGTGGAGACTCCGGCGGATATGATCGAGATGGTCATTGACCTCCCGCTCGGGCACATGGAGCGTCCGGCTTATCTCCCGGGCCGAAAGTTCGTATTCGCACAAAAGGTTCACGATATGCCGCCGGACCGTATCGAACCGTTCCTCCGGTTCAGGGTCCGGCCGATTCTCTCTTTTCATACGCTCCTCACAATGAACAAATTCTCATTACAGGCCCGTGCCGTACCATACCATAGTATACCAGAATCTCCAGGTCCCCGGCGAACGGACCCCTTGCCGGAAGAACCATTTGCGACTATAATCAGAGAGACATAACTTAATCTATCAGGAGGATCGTATGGGAAACGGAATCGTATGGGAAACGGATATGAGCAGAGCCGTGGCCAGGGCAGCGGCTGAGAAGAAACCAATATTTCTCGACTTTTTCAACCCTGGGTGAATTGGGTGCCAGCAGATGGATACGGTGACGTATCCCGACAAAGCTGTAACAGATTTCGTCAACCAGACCGTTGTTCCCCTTCGCATCCCGGCAGACTCGGAGCCCCTGGCGACACAGTTCGGCATCAAGTGGACTCCGGCCCTGATTATTCTCGACTGGGAAGGAAAGGAGCATTCCCGGACCGTCGGCTATCTGACCGTTGAAGAATTTATTCCCTCAGTGCTTCTCGGCATATCAAAGATGTATTACGACTTTGACAAATATCCCGAAACCCTCGCACTCCTCGATCGGATCATCACCACCTTTTCCGCCACCGATTCGGCACCTGCGGCCATATTCTGGAAAGGCGTGACAGGATATAAACATACCCATGATCCCAAACCCCTCCGCCAGGCATGGGATCAGCTCTCAGGCGCATATCCGGGAAATATGTGGACCAAGAGAGCGATGCCGTACAGACTCATTCCTTAGAAGAGAACCCGGTGACAGGCCTGAGCCGGCCTGTCACCGGTCCTGGCAGAGCTTCCGCCCTCCGTTCACCGGTTGACCCGGTTACATCCCCAATGCCCTCCGCTTCCTTTCGATGTGCTCCGCGAGGCCGTCGACGGCTTTGACTGCATCGGTCTCCACGTTCAGCAACCCCCCTGTGACAGAAGGAAGATCAGCGGTCAGCAGTTTGACGAGATTGAGACCACCGGTTACGGTAGGGACGGGATTAACGTATGTATAGAGTCCCAGAGCCAGTGCAAAGACAGCGTCAATGGTCGCCTTCTGCTCCATGTATTCCGGCGCCACGGCCACAACGGGAAGGTCCGGTATGGCGACACCGCCCAGGGCTGCAGACACAACGGACAGAAGGTCGGCAATCCGTCCTGTATCGGTACACGTCCCGTAACTGAGAACAGGCGGAACCGCCAGAGCCTCGCAGATTGACCGGAGACCGGGACCGGCAAATGCTTTCGCGTCGGGACTGCACAGGCCTGCCACCTGCATGGCACCATTGCCGCACCCCATCGACAGGACAAGGATATCCCTTTTGATCAGTTCCCTGGCAACACGAACACTGTGAACATCCTGGCCGGTGTCCCTGAGGGTCGTGCACGAAACGAGGCCTGCAATTCCACGGATCGTCCCATTCCTGACGGCATTCATCAGCGGTTCGATCGTTCCCCCGAGGGCGTCGACGATACTCTCCGTTGAAAAACCAACGATCGCCTCCCCCATCGGCAGTCCTGTCAACGGTGTAACCGACGACCGCCTGCCGGGAAAGTTCCCGATCGCCATGTCGAGAAGCGCCGCCGCCTGCTCCCGGGCCCGTTCCGGTTCATAGTCGATCCTCTCCGATACCCCCTCAAAGGCAACGAGTTGACTGACCGGAATCAGTTTAAATCTGTATTTCTCCGCATAGAGCGGATCGATCGGCATGGAACAGTTCATATCGCAGGCAAAGAGGTCCACACACCCTGTCGCGAGAACGGCCTCCTGCATAATCCAGTTCCCCGTAAACCCATAGAATGCGTCGTCCATCGTCCACCGCTGAATCATCTCCTGGCCCGTTTCAATGTTGGCGATGACCCTCAGCCCCTTTGCCCCGGCAGCCCTCGCTTTCGCCTGCCACTCTTCGGTTCTGGCGAGCTGGACCATGGCAAAACCGAGAAAGGGTTCGTGTCCGTTCGTCAGGGCATTGACATAGTCGGGGTCAAGGACACCGAGATCGACACGGATCGCGTGGGGCCTGGGAATGCCGAAGAGTATGTCCTGACAGTATTCGTTGACGATCTGGCTCTGGTAGGCCATGGCAATGCCGAGGCGCATCGCCTTCAGAGCGAGGCTGACATAATAGCCGTCGACGTTCGTCAGACACGAACTGGTGGAAAACATCATCTCGCCGTAAATGCCACCGGGGAATATGCCCAGTTCGGTCCACCGCGTTTTTCGCTCTTGGGGAGCAAGCATGTCGACAATCCGGCTCGGTTCGTCATACTTCCCGTTAAAGTCCGCTTCCACGGCATCGCAGAATGCGAGGGCTGTCTCTTCCGGTGAAGAAGAAAGAGGTACACCGAGGCGCGTCGCAAAGGTTGCCAGCTTCTCCGGTTCGGTGATCCGGAAGGGAGAACGGTTCTTCGCCGTCGCCCGGAGGGTCTTGATCGTCTGCTCCGTGTGATAGTGGTATGTCGATGCCCCCATAACATTTCTCAAAAGCATCATCCGCATTGCCATCCCGTCGCCGGTGATACCGCATACACCCTTTTTGTCCTTCGCCACGTCAGCCCGGCAGGGACCGTTGGAACAGAGGTCGCACCGGACCCCACCCTGACAGAACGGACACCTCTGGTCAGGGTTCGGCCCCAACCCCTGTGCTTCGTAGCGATCCCAGATGTTGTCCATGCCGTCCTTTTTGATGCGCTCATAGACCCGGCGCACTGACTCATGATGGGAAATTCTGTCGTCTTTCATGATAACCCCTCCTTACACTTCCCTTCGGTTTTTACTTCATTATAGCCTCCCCATTCTCCCTTCACAAGGTGAGGTCACAAGTAGAAGATGATGCCCGGGCTTCGTCTGTCCGCTTAAGGAGGGACCCATGGACCGGGTTACAATAGGACCGGCAGCCGCATCCGGTCACCGACTTGAAATAGACCATCATTTGCTGATACGATGAAGACCGGTCATGGACCTCTTTGATACACCACTGAAGACAGCCTCACAACCGAGGAGCCCGCTCGCCGACCGGATACGACCCCGAAGCCTCGCTGATGTGGTCGGTCAGGACCAGATCCTGGGGGAAGGAAAGCTCCTCCGCATACTCGTCGAAAAGAAGGAGATCCCCTCCCTTATACTCTGGGGACCAAGCGGCGTGGGAAAGACAACGATCGGCTGGCTCATCGGCCGGGAGATGAACCTCCCCTTCGTCTCCCTCAGCGCTGTCACGATCGGCATGAAGGAGGTGAAGGAGGTTTTTCATAAAGCGAGGCTTCAGCGGATCATTCTCTTTGTCGATGAATTCCACCGGTTCAACAAGCTCCAGCAGGACAGTTTTCTTCCTCACGTGGAGAACGGAACAATCACGCTGATCGGCGCAACAACGGAAAATCCTTCCTTTGAGATTATCTCCCCCCTCCTGTCACGGATGAAAGTCATCACGTTAAACCCCCTCTCTTCCGGGGATATGGTAAAGATCGTCAAAAGGGCTCTTTCAGACGATGAGGTGCTGAAAAAGAGGCAATTCACCATGTCCGAAGAAACGATGGCAGAACTTGCTCTCCTTGCCAACGGCGATGCCCGCCATGCCCTCAACCTTCTCGAGATAGCATCGACAGTTGCCGCAGTCGACAGCGAGGGAAAAACAACGATCGATCACACCGTTCTGAAGGAAGCTTTTCAGAGAAACATAGCTACCTATGACAAAAAAGGCGAATACCATTACGATTTCATCAGCGCCTTTCACAAAAGCATGAGAGGATCGGATCCTGACGCCTCTCTGTACTGGCTGGCCAGGATGATCGAAAACGGTGAAGACCCTCTCTATATTCTCAGAAGAATGGTCAGATTTGCGTCAGAAGATATAGGAAATGCCGATCCGGCGGCCCTCGGTCTGACGGTCGCCGCAACAGAGGCCTTCAGATTTCTCGGGCCTCCCGAGGGATTTCTCGCCATAGCCCAGGCTGCCGTTTACCTGGCCCTGGCGGAGAAAAGCAACGCCATATACAGGGCCTACGGCAAGGTCTCCAGTGATGTCCGCCACCTGCCTGCCTACCCCGTTCCCCTTCACCTCAGAAACGCTCCGACCCAGTTGATGGCCGACCTGGGATACGGAAAAGACTACCTCTACCCCCATGACTTCGAAAACGGCATCGTCGAGCAGGAATATCTCCCCGACGAGATGAAAGGCACAGGATACTACAGACCCACAGACAGGGGATACGAACGGCGCCTGAGGCAATTCATGGACACTGTCCGCCAGGTAACACGACAACGATCGTGACCAGCCACCCCGGTCCTCCGCTGACCGAAGTCGCCGTTGTACCTACTCCTCTCTCATGATGATGACCTCGACTTTGCCTTTCAGTCTTTCGGCAAAGAGTTCAGCATTCATCCTGGTCCCAATGATAACACCCCAGTGTATGGGAACAGCAATATCAGGTTTTATGTCAAGGGCGCTGTCGGCCGCTTCCGTTTCGGTCATGACATATGTCCCTGAGACGGGAAGAAAGGCGATGGCAATATTCTTCAGATCCTTCATTTCCGGGATATGGTCCGTATCGCCGGCAAAATAGAGCCGTTTTCCCTGAATCGTGAGAATATATCCCACACCGTCAGCATCCTTCGGGTGGTAACGCTTGTCTATATTGTACGCAGGAACAGCTTCGATTCTGACCCCCCGGGCCTCCGTAACATCGCCTCTCCTCGCCGTTTTGACGGTACCCGTCAGCTTCGCCGCACAAGACGGGGTGCTGACAATGATCGTATCGCTCCTGACTATCTTCGCAACATCCTCGACAGAACAGTGATCGTGGTGGTCATGGGTAATGACGATAATGTCGGCTTTCGGCTGGGGCCGGTCGGCTTTTATGCGGAACGGATCGACGTAGACGGTCGTGTTTCCCGCTGTTATTCTGAACGTATCATGGCCAAGCCAGTGGATGTTTTTCATAAATTCCCGTGATTCGGCGACACCGCCCTGGGCCGGTGCAACCATACATGCCATAATGAGGACGGAAAAGATGATGATCCAGATTCTCATTGTACTCCCCCTTCATGAGTATAGGTAACCATTCACTTCATGCCATGAGAAGCATAGTAGACCGGACAGAAAAAAATTACAAGATTGAAAAAGGGTACACCAAACTGCTATTATCTTCCGACAATTCGATATGATCAGAGAAAACCAACTCATTCAGCGGCTCCACCCCTTTGCCGGTCACGGCAACAGGATCATCCGGGGCATAGGTGACGATTGTGCCGTCGTCGAGATGGGGTCGGAATGGTACGTCTTCACCCAGGACGCCATGGTCGAGAACGTCCATTTCACCTTCGCCGGCACATCCCTTACAGCCCTCGGTCGCAAAGCCCTCTACGTCAACATCTCCGATATTCTTTCCATGGGCGCCGATCCCCTCTACTATCTCGTCACCATCGGCCTTACCAAAGATCTCTCGTATCGCCGGATCCGTGATTTCTACAAGGGTATGGACCAGGCGGCCCGGGAGTTCGGCGTCTCCCTCCTGGGCGGCGATACGGTCGAATCAAAAACAGGCTTCTTTGTCGATGTATCGATGACAGGACATCTTCGGAACAGGAAATACTATGGCCGTGAAAAGGCCCGGAAAGGCGATCTCATAGCTGTTACCGGCGTTCTGGGCGAAAGTGCCTACGGGCTCGAACTCCTTCAGAAAGGGGTGAAGACAGGGGTCCTGAAGCCGTTCATCGACCGCCACACCAGTCCGAGGCCTCCTCTCGAGGAATGGAAAGAGTTGGTCGAACGATCTATCCCGAACGGAATGATGGATGTCAGCGATGGTCTCCTCATAGACCTGGAGCGGATGATGAAGGAGAGCCACACAGGGGCCCGCATCGACATTGACCGCGTTCCTGTGCCGGAGGAACTGAAGAAAGCAGGACGGCTCGACCTTGCACTCTCAGGCGGCGAAGACTATCAACTCCTCTTCACCTTCCCCCAGACACGTTTCGCCGCTGTCGAATCGATGGTCCGGCAGGGATTAAGGATCTCCGTCATCGGAGAAGTCTCCGGCGGCAGGGGTGTAAAGGTCTACCGGCAGGGAAAGCGCATCACCGTTGCCAGAAAAGGATACGAACACTTCGGAGAAGACCGGTGAACCCCAGGACGTACGTGAAGGACATCGCCGGCTCGGCGAGCGGTTATATCGAAGATTGCTTCATGGTCGGCTCGAAAAGCATCTCGCTCACCAAAACAGATCAGCGGTTCATGTCCCTCCTTCTCCGCGACAGAACAGGAACAATCGAAGCACGGCTCTGGGAAGAAGACCTTGTCGACAAATACGGCCCTCTCTTTGAAAAAGGCGATATCATTCAGGTTACAGGAAAACGGACCTTCTTTCAGGGGAAGGCACAGCTCAAAGTGGAGCGGATCGAAAAGCCCGAGCTCGATGATTCGGCCGAAACCCTAGGGAAGTTTTACCGGCAGAGCAGATACGGCAGACAAGAGCTGGAAGCACGACTTCTCGACACGGTGGGGCGAATCACCAACCCTTTTCTCCAGGAGTTTTTCGTTAGGTTTCAGGAGCGGAAGACTCTTATGGACCGGTTTTTCACGGTCCCCGCATCGATCGGTATCCATCACTTCTCCATCGGAGGTCTTGCGGAACATTCCCTCAACGTGGCCCTCATGGCTGAGAGGGTGATTGGTATATACGGCGGAAATTCTGATATAATCATAACCGGCAGTCTGTTGCACGACATAGGAAAAACGGAGGAAATACATTTCAGGGGAGGCTTCAAGTACTCTGACAGGGGCCGTCTCCTCGGTCACATCACCCTGGGTGTGATGATCTTTGATGACATCAGAAGGGAGATGGCGTCGTTCCCTGACGAGTTGGCCACCCTTCTCACGCATATTATCCTGAGTCACCATGGAACAGAGGAATGGGGATCGCCCCGCAAGCCAATGTGTGTGGAAGCAATAGCGATTCATTGTCTCGACAACCTTGACGCAAAAGTCACGGGGGTGGAGGAATACATGATCGAAAATATGGAAAACGAACGGTGGACCGAATACCATCGGCTGTACGAATCAAAATTCTATAAGCCCCCGGAAGGATAACCATGGAAGTGCGACGCATCTTTGTGGATAAACTCAAAATGAAAAACGGCATGGCCATCCTGACGGGTCCCATGCACCGGTATCTCGCCCAGGTGCTGAGAAAGGGACCTGGAGACCGCATAGACCTGATTGACGGCAAGGGATACCTCTACCGCTGCACGATCGGCAGCATAAAGGCCAAGGAGATTTACGTTCAGGTTCTCGACGTCGTCCATCACCCCGAGGAAAAACACTCGAAGGTAACGCTCTGTGTTAGCCCAATCAAAGGGCCCCGGATGGACTGGCTCATTGAAAAGGCGACCGAACTGGGTGTCGAACGGATCATTCCGACACTCTTCAAGCGGACTGTCGTCAAGGTCGAGGAAAAGGACAAAACCAAACTTGAACGGTGGCGGCGGATCACGATCGAGGCATCACGACAGAGCGGCCGCTTTACTATTCCCGACGTTGCCGAACCTGCACCGCTCCGGGCGATCCTTCCCCTCATCGGTTCTCCGGAGAACCGGTGGGTTCTCCATGAAAAAGAGAAGATCCGCCGGATCGATACGGTGATACCCCATCAGAAGGAAGGGGGCATCTGCGTTGTCATAGGCCCTGAAGGGGGAATTGAACCTGGTGAGATCCAGTGGCTGGAAGAAAACGGATTTCTGCCCTGTACGCTGGGAGAACACATCTTCAGGACTGAAACGGCTCCTCTTGTTATTTTGTCAATCATTCTCTACGAATACGGGAAAAAGTGACATCTTGACAGGAAAGCCGGCCAGAAACCAGCGCACATCAGGAAGAAGACGTGCCGCCCCGGAAGGACGAGCGGTAATGGGAAAAGCGGGAAAGTCGGGTTGCGGCTGTCTGGTCTTTCTCGTGGCTTTCTGCATGGTGATTGCCGGCCTGATGATGCACCCCTTATCGCTGAAGTTCATAGGGAATCAGTTCCGGTACGAAGACAAGGTCTTCTCCGCCGATGCGGTCTACATTCCCAGGTTTCCTGAGGACAGGCAGGGCGAACTCTTCGACGAGGCATTCCGCGAGTACGGCAGGGGAAATGCCCGGGCCATCTGGATAGAAGACGACAAGATCCTCGGAACAAGCATCACCGAGTTTGTGCAGAAACTCGCCAGGAACAGAGGGGTGAAGGATGCGGTGATACGGGCCGTCTCCCTCCCGGCGGACAGACGAGCCATGACCGCCAGGGTTCGGGAGCAGTTCACTGCGGCCGGTTTCAAAAAGGTGATCGTTGTCGTTCCCGACTATGCATCCCGCCGTTTTCATCTCCTTTTTGGCTCAGGACAGGAGGACGGCAAAGTGGCATACATGATAAAACCTGTTGCCGTAACATATTTTCATCAGACGGGCTGGTGGAAAGACGGAACCTCACGGGCCGTTCTGTTCCGTGAAATAGCCTCCATAGCCGCATACTACAGTGACTCGATCACCGGTGGCAAGGGTGACAAAAAGTGATTGGAGACAGATGATCCCATGGAAGACAGACTCTCCCTGATCGCCCTCTCACGATCATCAAACCTGTCCCGGCGACGGAAGTACGAGATCTACACCCAGTACACGGACACGCTGCCGAATATCTCCGATATAAGACCTTCCGGCGGTCTGTGGTGGGATGTTCCACAGGACTTCCCATCCCGGGATGCGCTGGAAAGAGAGATCGAGACCCTGGAAAAGAGATCGGTCCGCATCGTTACTATCGACGATGATGATTTTCCTCCGTCCCTCAGGCCCCTGCCCGACCCTCCTCTCGTTCTGTATGTCCGGGGAGAGCTGCCCCTGAACGGACCGGCCATAGCCATTGTCGGCTCCCGGAAAGCGACCTACGAAGGACTCAGCCTCGCTGAAAAGATCAGTGAGACCCTCTCCTTCGCAGGGATCACCGTCGTCAGCGGCATGGCGCGGGGAATAGACACAGCCGCCCACAAGGGGGCCGTGCGGGAGAAAGGGAGAACCATCGCCGTCCTCGGCTGCGGCATCGACATCTGTTATCCTTCGGAAAATCGCCGTCTCTTTGAACAGATTCAGGCCGAAGGGGCCATCGTCACCGAATATCCTCCAGGTGACCCCCCTCTTCCGTACCATTTCCCCGAGAGAAACAGAATCATAGCCGGTCTCAGCAGGGGTATTCTCGTGGTGGAAGCGACGGAAAAGAGCGGCTCCCTGATCACAGCACGCCTCGGCGCAGAATACGGCCGGGAAGTTATGGCCGTCCCGGGAAACGTTTACTCCGATAGCTTCAGGGGGACAAACCGGTTGATCAAGGAAGGGGCAAAACTGATCGACAATGCCGGTGAGATCATAACGACCTGCTTTCCCTCTTTCACCGTTGTAACGGACAGGAAAGCCGACTCCCTCGACGGTGAAGAACAGGCGCTCTACGATGCCATGGGCGGCGAAACGATACATGTGGACAGGATCATCGATACGACAGGACTTGAGGCAAAGCATGTGATGGTACTTTTGACCCGTCTTGAGATGAAAGGACGAGTAGGCCGGTTTCCTGGCGGACTTTTTGTGAAAAAATAGATATAATACTAGATTCTGCAGGAGAGAAGTGAATGGGTAAATCGTTGCTTGTTGTTGAATCACCTACGAAGATGCGGACGCTCTCAAAATTTGTGGGCGATGACTTCATCATCCGCGCCACAAATGGCCATATAAAGGATCTCCCCAAAAGCAAACTGGGGGTCAACGTAGACGAAGACTTCACCCCTGATTTTGTTGTTATCAAGGGCAAGGAGAAGACAGTCGACGACCTCCGCAAATCAGCATCGAGGGTAAAGAAGATCTTCATCGGGTCCGACCCTGACCGGGAAGGAGAAGCGATAGCGTTCCACGTTGCCGAAGAGATTGGAGCAAAAAAGGAGATCAAGAGGGTTCTCTTTCACGAGATCACCAAAAAAGGAGTCCTCGACGCTATCGAATCCCCGACCGATCTCGATATGGCAAAATACGAAGCCCAGAAGGCCCGGAGAATCCTCGACCGGCTCGTGGGGTATCAGATCAGCCCCCTGCTCTGGGAGAAGGTTAAGTACGGCCTCTCTGCAGGACGGGTCCAGTCGGTTGCACTCCGGCTCGTATGCGACCGGGAAGAGGAGATCGACAAATTCGAAAAAGAAGAATACTGGACTATCGATGCCAACCTTGCGTTACCTTCAGGTCAACTGATCCGGGGAACGCTCGAAAAGAAGGGGAAGGTTAAGCTGCGGATTCCGAACAACCAGTCCGCCGAGGCGATTAAACAAGAGTTGTCGAGCCTCCCGTTCACTGTCGTCACTATCGAGACGAAGGAAAAGCAGGTCCAGCCTCAGCCGGCCTTTATCACAAGCCGCCTTCAGCAGGAAGCTTCGAGAAAGCTGAAGTTTTCGCCCAAAAAAACGATGATGGTTGCCCAGAAACTCTACGAAGGCGTCGAGATCGGCGACGAAGGGCTCACCGGTCTGATCACCTATATGCGTACCGACTCGGTCCGGGTCTCGGACGAAGCGATCGAGAGCGCCCGCCACTATGTTGAAGAACATTTCGGAAAGTCCTATCTTCCCCGGACACCGAACCATTTCAAAAACAAGAAGTCGGCGCAGGACGCCCACGAAGCCATCCGTCCCGCCTACGTTGACCTGACTCCCGAAAAGCTCAAGCCCTATCTCGAAAAAGATCTCTATCTCCTCTATGATCTCATCTGGAAAAGGTTTCTTGCTTCCCAGATGGTTCGCCAGCGGATTGAGACCAAGTCGGCCGATATCGAAGCAGGCGACTATACGTTTATCGCCAAGGGAAAGAGGATTCTCTTCGACGGTTTCACCCGGATCTACGAAGAAGGAAGCGATGAAGACGACATGCTGGAAATCCTTCCCGACGTCAGGGAGGGGGATATTCTCTCCCTCGTTGAGACGATTCTCAACCAGCGTTTCACCATGCCGCCTCCCAGGTTCAACGAAGCATCCCTCATTCGGACCCTCGAAAACAAGGGAATCGGACGGCCATCGACCTACGCCACCATAGTAAGCACCATTCAGGACAGAAGCTATGCAAAGAAGGACGGGGGACGTCTCGTGCCAACGTCCCTGGGCGTTACGGTCAACGGGCTCATGAAGGATTCCTTTCCCCTTATCGTCGACATTGACTTTACGGCAAAGATGGAAGAACGGCTCGACCTGATCGAGGACGGGAAAAAAAGCTGGGTAAAATCGCTCGTTGCCTTCAACAACGCCTTCGGCGAAGAGTTGAAGAACGCCAAGGTTCTCATGAAGGATCTGAAAAGGGAAGAGAAAGAGACAGACATCGTCTGCGAAAAATGCGGCAAAAAGATGCTCATGCGGTGGAGCCGAAACGGAGAGTATATCTTCTGTAGCGGAAAGCCTGCCTGTACAAACAAAAAGAATGTCAAGATCGACTCAAAAGGACAGATCACCGTTGTAGAAGAAGAAGCGAGAGGGCTCTGCCCACAATGTGGCGGCACCCTCGTCGAGAGAAACGGACGTTTCGGTCGGTTCCTGGCCTGCAATAACTACCCTGCATGCAAGCACACGGAGGCATTCTCGATCGGTTTTCCCTGTCCCGAGGAAGGATGTACGGGAAAACTCGTGGAGCGGACGTCGAAAAAGAAAAAACGGTTCATCAGTTGCTCCCGGTATCCTGAGTGCACATTCTCCACAAATACCCAACCCACCGGAGGTCCCTGCGAAGTGTGCGGTGCTCCGACTCTTTTCCTGTACCGGAGAAAGACCGTGTGTCTGAGGAAAGGGTGCGGATGGAAGTCAAAGTAATCGGAGGAGGGCTCGCAGGGACTGAGGCAGCCTTCCAGATAGCCCGTCTCGGGACAAGCGTCACGCTCTGCGAGATGAGGCCTCACAAGCTCACTCCTGCCCACAAAACAGCCTATCTGTCCGAACTGGTCTGCAGCAATTCCCTGAAATCCCAGGACCTTCAGAATGCCCACGGCCTCCTGAAGGAAGAACTGCGCCGGCTCGGGTCACTTGTCGTGAAGATAGCCGACAGAAACGCCATTGCCGGAGGAAAGGCTCTGGTCGTCGACAGGGAAGCGTTCTCCCGGGACGTAACAGCAGAAATAGAATCGTGCCCCGCCATCCGTATCGTCCGCGAGGAAGAGATTACGGTGCCCGACGATACGGCGATCATTGCCACAGGCCCTCTCACAAGCGACGCCCTGGCAGCAAACATCGCCGAACTCACCGGCTCCGCAAACCTCCATTTTTACGACGCCATTTCGCCGATTGTCGACGGAAACAGCATCGACATGGACTCGGCCTTCTTCGCATCCCGGTATAGCGAAGGAAGCAGTGATTACCTCAACTGCCCCATGACGAAGGACGAGTATGATCTGTTTTTTGACGCCCTCTCCCAGGGAGAGAGGGTGGAAGAACGTTCCTTCGAAAGACTGGCCTACTTTGAAGGCTGTCTGCCCATCGAAGTCATGGCGGGCCGGGGCAGGGAAACCCTCCTCTACGGCCCCATGAAACCGGTGGGACTGAGAGACTCAACAGGTAAACGGCCTTTCGCCGTGGTCCAACTCCGCCGTGAGGACAAAGACGGCAGAATGTATAATCTCGTCGGTTTCCAGACCAAGCTGACCTATCCTTCCCAGGACCGGGTCTTCAGGCTTATACCGGCCCTTAGGAATGCCCGTTTTCTCCGGTACGGCAGCGTTCACCGGAACACCTATCTCAACGCACCGACCCTGCTCACGGGACGGTTGAACCTCGCGACGAGAGAACAGACCTTCTTTGCCGGTCAGATAACAGGCGTTGAAGGATATATGGAGTCGACGGCGATGGGCTTCTATGCAGGACTAAGTGCGGCTTTTTTCTCCCGGGGGATCGATCTGCCCCTTCCTCCGTCCGATACGGCTCTCGGCTCCCTGCTCCGCTACATCATCACACCGAGAGAGAATTTTCAACCTATGAATATAAACTTCGGTCTCTTCGAACACTACAACAAACGGGAAAAGACGGCGATAGTGCAGAAGGCCCTTGCATCTATTGAGGCATGGAAAGAAGAGACCGATCGAGTACAGGAGGCATCATGAACTCACTTCTTGAGAAATGCAGAGAGAAGGCGATCGAGAAAGTCGGAATAACCGTTGATGACGCTATCAGCCTCTGCCGTGAGGGGAGACAACGGCCCTTCATGCTTTTCGCATACGCCAATGAAATACGGGAACATTTCAAAGACAGCCGCATCAGCCTGTGTGCCATCATCAACGCCAAGTCAGGCATCTGTCCCGAGAATTGCCGGTTCTGCGCCCAGTCTGCCCATTACCAGACCGATGCTCCCGTTTATGCCCTCGTCTCTCCTGAAGAGATGATCGCAAAAGCGAAGGAAGCCCAGGAGAACGGCGCCCACTTTTTCGGTATTGTCACCAGCGGAACAAATATTGTATCCGACGAGGAATGGACATCAATATACAAGGCATCGGAAACGATGAACCATATGGGGATCCATCCCTGCGGCTCACTCGGCATGGTCACCAGGGACCAGGCCCGCAGACTGAAGGAAGCGGGAATGTACCGGTATCACCACAACCTCGAAACAGCCCGGAGCTATTTCGACGAAATCTGCTCCACCCACGCTTACGAGGAAGACATTACAACGGTCCGTGTCGCCAAAGAGGCCGGTCTTTCCGTCTGTTCGGGAGGAATAATCGGTCTCGGAGAGACAATGGAGCAGAGGATAGAGCTTGCGTTCACCCTGAAGGAACTGGACGTCGATTCAGTGCCGATCAACATTCTCAATCCCATCCCCGGAACCCCCTTCATGGACCGGCCGGCGCTCGCCCCTCTCGAAATCCTCCTGACCGTTGCCCTTTTCCGGTTCATTCTCCCTGACAAGGACATCAAGCTCTGTGGTGGAAAGGAGAAGAATCTCCGTCAACTTTTGCCTCTTGCAATCGTCGCAGGGTGCAACTCCCTCATGACGGGTAATTACCTGACGACACTGGGCAGGGATTCGACCCATGATCTGGAGATGATCCGGGATCTCGGAATGATCCCCTCAGAGGGCTTATAAGATAGAGGCGGTCGTTATCCGACAGCAGTGCCCAGCTTGAAGATGGGCAGATACATGGCCACAAGAAGAGCGCCGAGGACGATACCAAGAAAGATCATGATAGCCGGCTCAAGGAGAGACGTGAGGTTGGTGACAAGATTGTCCACATCTTCTTCGTAGAAATCAGCTATCTTGTTGAGCATGCTGTCGAGGGCTCCTGTCGATTCACCGACCTGGACCATCTGCACGACCATGGGAGGGAAGATACCACTTTCCTCAAGGGGTTCAGACATGCTCTTTCCTTCACTGATCCGTGACCGGGCCGTGATAAACGCCTCCTCGATAACCTTATTCCCCGCTATCCGGGCCACAATGGCCATGCTTTCGAGGATGGCGACACCGCTCGACAGGAGGGTGGCAAGTGTCCGGGTAACGCGGGCAATGGAAGATTTGAGAACGAGAACACCGAAGACGGGGAGACGCAAAAGGAGCTTGTCGATTGTCCTCGCCCCCTTTTCCGTTCTGTAGTAACGGCGGAACAGAAAGACACCGACGATCACTGCAGCGATAATCAGGTGGATACTCGATTTCATGAACTTGCTCAGACCAATGACGATCTCTGTCGGCATGGGCAGTTTTGCCCCTACATCTTTGAAGAGGTTCTCAAAAACAGGAATGACGAAGATAAGTAACACCATGACAACGCCCACGGCAACAACAAGGATACTGATGGGGTAGATCATCGCTGATTTCACTTTTTTCTTCAGCTTTTCCACCTTCTCCATATAGACCGCAAGACGCTGGAGAACCGTATCAAGATTGCCTCCCTCTTCGCCGGCCACAACAAGGTTAACGTAGAGTGAATCAAAGACTTTCGGATACTGTTTCAAGGCATCGGCAAATCTCGATCCCCCTTCGATCTTCTCCTTTACATCAGTGACAATGATCTTGAGATTCTTGTCTTCGAGCTGGTTCGAAAGGATCGCCAGCGACTGAACAAGGGGGAGTCCGGAGGTTATCATCGTGGCGAGTTGCCGCGTGAAAATAACGATCTGGAGAGGCTTGACTTTCCGCCGAGGATTGAACTGGTCTTTCTCTTGTCCGGCCTTTTCCCGGGCCCGTATGAGAATGACATTGTCCCGTCTGAGCAAGGTGCGGAGGGACGACTCGGATTCGGCATTCAGCATTCCTTTCCGGATGCCGCCCTTCGTCGTCTTTCCTTCCCACGCATATAGAGGCATGGTATTCTAAAACCCCCCGAAACGACCGTTAGTATTCCATTCAATCACATTCACACCTGCTTATCAATGACGAAGGTCACCCGTCCGCCCTCAGTTACTCCTTCAATGTTGCAAAGAAGGTGACGTTCTCCCTTTTTACGAGCAAGGTGACACCCTGTTTGATATTGGACTTTTTCATCGCATCTCTGAAGTCCGCCAGATTCTTTATCTGCTGCCTCCGGCCCACTTCGAGAATGATGTCGCCTGACCGGATGTCCGCCTCTGCTGCCGGACTCCCGGGCTGAACGTCAGTGACAATGACACCGCGGCGATCCTTCAGGCCCATGTGTTTGGCGATTTCAGGAGTGATATCCTGGACAACGAGGCCAAAATCTTTCTCCACCGACTGTTTTCTCGACGCAGCAACCTTCTCGTCCTTCAGTTCGGCAATAACAACGTTCACATCGAAGGTCTTGCCATCCCTGATGATACCGAGCTTCACCGTCTTCCCCACATCCGTCGACGCCACCATCCGGGGAAGCGTATCCATATCCTTGATCTTCTTTCCGTCAAGAGCAACAATGACGTCTCCCCGCTTTACACCGGCCTTATCAGCAGGACTCTGGTCCATGACGTCAGACACAAGCGCCCCTTCCGAATCCTTGAGACCAAAGTTCTTCGCCAGTTCAGGGGTTACCTTCTGTATCACCACACCGAGCCACCCCCGTGTGACCTTTCCTTTCGTCTTGAGCTGGCTCAGCAAATTCTTGGCAATGTTTATGGGGACAGCGAAACCGATTCCCTGCCCCCCTGAAATGATCGCCGTATTGAGACCAACAACCTCGCCTTTGAGGTTAAAGAGAGGCCCGCCGCTGTTTCCCGGATTGATGGATGCGTCGGTCTGGATAAAATCATCATACGGTCCTGCGCCGATCACCCTCTGTTTGGCACTGACAATACCCGCCGTTACCGTATGTTCGAGACCGAAGGGATTCCCGATGGCAAGAACCCAGTCACCGACTTCAAGTTTGTCCGAATCGCCGAGGGTCGCCACAGGGAGGTTCTTTTTTGCATTGATCTTGATGAGGGCAATATCGGTCTTCGGGTCTTTTCCTATCACCGTTGCATCGTAATCGTTGCCGTCGGTAAGACGGACTTTTATGGTCTGTGCTTTTTCAACAACGTGGTTGTTCGTGATGATGTATCCCTCGCGGTCAATAATAAATCCCGATCCGAGGCTTCGTTGCTTGAAATCCCGGCGGGGCATATCGCCGAAAAACTTCTCGAAAAAATCGTTGCCGAAAAAGTCTCTGAACTGATTGGGCCCGCTAAAGCGGTCATTCATATCGGGACCCTTGACAACCATCGTGGTGCTTATATTGACAACCGCCGGGCTGACAGCCTTGACTAGTCCGCTGAAACTCGGGAGTCCTGTTTTATCGAGTGCAACATTCTGGATGGGAGGCCTGCTGCTATCGACCCATGTATTTTCCACACTGATCTTTGCTTTGGCGTAGACAAGGGCAACAAGCGCCACAACGATAAGCAAAAGAAGACCAAACCACTTTTTCCCTGACATCCGGTTCCTCCTTTATACGGGCAATGTAATTGTAAATTGACTTCCCTGGGCCTGAAAACTCTCCACTTCGATGCCCCCGTGGTGAGCTTCGGCGATCCACTTGCTGATCGAGAGACCAAGACCGCTACCGCTCTCCCGTTTTCTCGATTTGTCTCCCCGGTAAAACCGGTCAAAAACATACTTTATATCCTCTTCCGAGATACCGGCTCCATTATCCTTGATGTATATACGGACATTCCCGTTGTTCACGGCGGTCGCGACCTCCACCTTCCCCCCCTGGTGGGTGTATTTGACACCGTTTTCGATAACGTTCAGGAGCATCCGCCGAAGCTTCAGTTCGTCCGCCTGCATCTTCACATCGTTAAGGTCACCAACCACGAGATCGACACCTTTTTTGTCGGCAAAGAACTTTATATCCATACAGACATCGATGATTAAATCTTTAAGATCGATCTCCTCCAGATTCAACTGGACTTCCCGGGCATCAGCCTTGGAAAGGAGCAGAAGGTCTTCGATAATCCTGTTCATCCTGTCGATCTCTTCGAGATGGCTCGACAAAAGCCCCCTGTAATAGGGACCCTCCCTGTCCTTCCGGAGGGCGACCTCCGTCTCTCCTTTCAGGATTGTAAGGGGCGTCTTCAGTTCATGAGAGACATCGGAGCTGAATTGATTCACCCGCTGAAAGGCGTTCTTCAGTCTACTGATCATCTCGTTGAACGTCGCAGCAAGCCTGGTCAGCTCATCCCGTCGCGGACCGAGGACGATCTTCTCATCGAGATTTCTCGACGATATCTTGACCGCCGCCTTTCTGATCTGGTCCACCGGCTTCAACGCCTTCTTTGCAAGGAAATATCCCACGACAACCGTAACACCTATAGAAGAGGGGATGCCGATGAGGAGGATAATCAGAAGCTTTCTCATGGTCTCATCGAAGTCCTCCATAGAGGTACCGACCTGGACAATACTCGTTGTCTTGTTCTTCTCGAGGATCGGAATCGTCACGAGCCTGAGCCG
This sequence comes from uncultured Pseudomonadota bacterium, assembly GCA_964421445.1. Classification (GTDB taxonomy): domain Bacteria; phylum Desulfobacterota; class Syntrophorhabdia; order Syntrophorhabdales; family CAYQXL01; genus CAYQXL01. The sequence continues at coordinate 11,786 of CAYQXL010000001.1, read as the reverse complement.
GGGCTTCGCCTTCCCGATCGTTTCGTAGACAACCTCTCCTCTCAGTGCCCGTTCAAGGGTTGCGAAAGTCGTGGGCAGGGACCCCGTTTCAATATCGTCCATTTTGGCTCCGATCTTGCCTGATTTATCCATGATCTGGATAAACTTTCCTTTCGGCTTCCTTCCCAGGACATTTTCGAGGTATCGTTCGAAATTGTTGAATACGTTGGGATTATGCGACTCGGTCGCTGCCGTTGAGAGCACATCGCCGATGCTCCGTATCTTTGCATCGATGGACGCCTGAAGACTATTCTGAAAATAGATGAAAACGCCTGTCGCAAAGACAGCGAGGATGAGCGTAAGGATCCCGCTGTACCAGAGCGTCAGCCTCCATCGAATAGGCAGGTTAATTCTTTTCATCCTCTTCTTTCAGGATATATCCAACGCCCCGTATGCTCTGAATATACTTTTTCGGTGTCAGGGACTCGATCTTCTTCCGGAGAAAGTTGATGTAGACGTCGACGATGTTCGTGGTATCAGATTTATTCTGCCAGACATAATCAGCAATGTCCTTTCGGGATACCTTCTTCTCGCTGTTCTTGAGAAAGTATTCCATCATAAGAAATTCCTTGTCAGTGAGCTCGATCTCTTTCGACCCAACCGTCAGGGTCCTGTTGTAGGGGTTGAGGGCGATCTGGCGATATTCGAGAATGTGGCTGTCAGGTTTTTTGCTCCGTCTCAGGAGGGCCCTCATCCGTGCGAGCAGTTCTTCAAAAGAAAAGGGTTTGGTCAGATAGTCGTCACTTCCCAGGTCAAGCCCCTTCACCACATCTTCTTTCGAGTTCTTCGCTGTTGTGATAAGGACCGGGAAATCGATCCCTTCGCTCCGCATCCGCCGGAGGACTTCCAGTCCGTCAATTTCAGGCAGCATCAAATCCAGGAGAACGAGATCATAGGCGTTCTCCTTTATGAACTTGAGGCCCGCCCTGCCATCATACGCCACATCCACCGAGTAACCTTCCTCTTCGAGGCCTCTGCTCAGAAAGTTTGCAACCTTCTCTTCGTCTTCCACGATAAGAACACGCATAGTAGTATTATAATGTATTCTTCAATAAAAATCCTTTTCTTCGTCCCCTCCAAACGTCTCATGCGCAAAAACAGGATCAATGGCTCATTCGGAGCGAAAGGGAGCGGAAAATCGTTTGACAAAAAGGCTGCTTCTTCATTAGTATTAAGCGTCTGACCAGAAATCCAAGATTACAGTTACGGAGGGCCATTCTGCCATGAGTCTTTTTGAAGCGTATGTCATTATGTTTATCGCGAGCTTTTGCTCGCTCGTCATCGAGATGGTGGCAGGCCGCATTTTAGCCCCGTTTGTCGGTGTATCCATCTACACCTGGACAAGCATCATCGGCGTGATCCTCGCAGGGATCAGTATCGGCGCCTACATCGGCGGAAAGCTGGTGGACCGTTTTCCGACGCGAAGGACCCTGGGATGGCTCCTTCTTCTCTCGGGAATCACGGCCCTTTCCATCATCCCTCTCACACATCTCGTGGCAGGATATAAGTTTCCCCTCTCCCTCATGATGCGGATCTTTCTCGTCACAACAATCATATTTTTTGTCCCCGGCTGTATCCTGGGAACAATCTCTCCTGTTGTCGTGCGGCTGACACTCAAGAATCTGGACAAAGCGGGCAATGTCATCGGAAAGATTTACGCCATGTCGACCCTCGGCGCAATCATCGGAACCTTTGCCACCGGGTTCGTCCTCATATCGTACATGGGAACACGGACGATCATTCTCACCATGGGGATCATCCTGATCCTCGCAGCGGTCCTGTCAGGAGCACTTTTCCGGTCAAAAGTGACTGCCGCCATCTTCGTTGTCATCATGGCACCCCTTGTTTGGGGAACGCACCACTATCTCTATGCCATTCCCCTGTCCGAGAAGACTTATCTCTACAGGGAAAGCGACTACTACACGATCAAACTGACAAAGACGATGAGTGCTGACGGTCAGACAGAGCTTGATGCCATGGTCCTCGACAACCTCATTCACTCTTACGTAGCATTGAACGATCCCTATCATGTGGAATACGAATACGAGAGAATCTACGCTGATGTCCTGAAATGGAAATTTGCCGGTGACGACAGCTTCAGCACGCTCACCATCGGCGGTGGCGGCTATACCTTCCCGCGATGGATGGAGATCGCATATCCGAAAGCCCATATCGATGTCGTCGAGATCGATCCGGAAGTGACAAAAATCGTCTACGACTATCTGGGAATGCCGAGAGAGACCCGGATACAATCGTACAACACCGACGGCCGGTGGTTCGTGATGAACTGCAAAGCCAAATACGATGTAATCTTCACCGACGCTTACAACGACCTGTCGATTCCCTACCACCTCACAACCAGGGAGTTTATGCAGGAAATGAAAAATATCATGAATCCTGGCGCCATCGTCATGTCCAACATCATCGACAACTTCCAGCGCGGTCTTTTTCTGCCGTCCTATATCAAGACACTCAGGTCGGTCTTTGGCGATCAGAACGTCTACCTCATATCGGTCAGTCCCGACTTCAGAAACACCAGAATCAGCACATTCATCGTCATCGCCTCAAACGGACCGCTCGATATGAAGGATTTCCAACAATTCGTGAGAACCCATCTGAAAGGGCGGGCCACAGCCCAGGTTGTTCCGGAAGACCTGATGGACGAATTCATCAACAAGAGGCCGTCTATCATCATCACCGACAGCCACGCCCCTGTGGACAACCTTATCGCTCCCGTTTTTGAGCAACGATTCGGGTACAACAGAAAGAGTTAAGGCCCGTGGGTTCCCATATGCCTCAGGCAGGATAGTTTAAAGTTGATTTCGTTTTTTGGTTCCGTTATAGTACTACAAGGCGGGCATAACTCAGCTGGTAGAGTGCAAGCTTCCCAAGCTTGATGCCGCGGGTTCGAGCCCCGTTGCCCGCTCCATACTGCCCCCCCCGCTTCCCGGAAACAAGTCTGCCGTGGCAAAATGTCACCTGCTCTTTTTTTCTCCTGTCTTTGTCCCCTGAAAGCCACGCTCACTTGATGACCAGCTTAGACCCGTAACAGCATTTTACAAGGTCATCAAAGACCCCGGGCTCAACATTGATACATCCCCCCGTTATCCTGTTCCGCTGTTTTGCAGATCCGCTCTTCAACCGGGCAGGGCGGCGCTGACCACGGACATCGATCACCCGGTGAATCGCGTAGAGGGCGTCATCTGTTTCCTTGAACGACAGGATGTCGCCACCATATCCCCGGTCCGTTGTGCTGTAATGAATGAGCTGAAACTCCCCGCGGGGAGTTTCAGCTCCAACTAATACAGGATGACAGGTCGCCGCGAAGCAGATTATTGCCGCTGCTATGTCGACGACAACATCAGGAAACACGGATCATCCTTTCTTCTTCTTTGCCGGCGCCGGAGGCGGAGGGGGAGGCGGCGGCGGGGGAGGCGGCGGGACTTCTTTGACTACAGGCGGAGGGGGAGGCGGCGGCGGAGCCTCAACCTTTGGTGGTGGCGGCGGCGGAGGGGGTGTCTCACCCTTTATCTGCTGCTGAAAACATCCGCACCCGCCTAAAGCTATTCCGATGAAAGCAACCAATACCAGCAATGCAACCGACCTTTTCTTCATGATGAAATCTCCTTTCATTGAATTTGGTTAATTGCCCACTTTTGTCATTCGGTGCATCTTATGAATGACCATGCCAAAAACATCCCCACCAAACACGTGCCACATTGCCGCTCTTTTAGAAATATGTCAGATAGGAAGAACGTTGTCAACAATAGATATGCAGCCTCAACATGCTGAAACTGAGCGTACAGCGGGGACAAACGAGAGCGGTATGATCGACACTTGTGTCGATTGTGGTCCCGACAGGGTAACAAAACCGTCGCCGTATCCAGGAACAGGATAGTCATTTCTCTTCGTAACCGTCCTGTGTAAAAGGGAAATGCTTGAAGGCACAAATATTGCTTTATCAGGAATAAGGCAAAAAAGTAGCCACAGACAACAGAAACAATGAAGAAAGGAGTAGAAACCATGAAAAGACTGTTTGTCGGATTGCTTTTGGCGTCCTGTAGTCTCCTTCCTCTTTCAGCCCTGGCGCAGGTAAACGTGAACATCGGCATCGGTCTCCCGCCGCCCATAACTTTTACCGAACAACCGGATGTGGTCGTTATTCCCGATACCAACTATGTTTACGTTGTTCCGGACCTCGATATCGATCTCTTTTTCTGGAACGGCTGGTGGTGGCGCCCCTGGCAGGGTCGATGGTATCGCTCCCGGTATTATGACCGGGGATGGGTATACTATCACACCGTTCCCAGCTTCTACTACGACGTTGATCCCGGATGGAGGCGGTATTACAGAGACCGCACCTGGTATGGCCACCCGTGGTATTACGAGCGCATCTCTCAGCAACGCCTCCACAAGAATTGGAAACGATGGAGCGAAAACCGCCATTGGGAAAGACACCAGACATGGGGTGTCCAGGGCTACAAGGCGCGACCGCCACAACAGAGGAATGATCTGAGGCGTGAACGGCAGCGGGAATATAACCAGTCTCCCGATATGAGAAGGCATCAGGAACAGCAGCGGCAGGAGCGGAGAACGCCGCAGCAGATGCACCAGCCTCAGCCTCATCCGCAACAGCACCAGATGAGACAGCCATCTCAGCGATCCGGTCCTCCGGGCAAACCTGAGCGGGATTAAGTGTTGGCGGGAAATATTCGTCAGGGACAACGCCAATCCACCCTGTTTCCCTGACGGCACACAGGAGGGCGTAACCTTACTCCGGCTGCAGTGTGCTGCAATACATGAACTGAAGCTCCCAACCGGGAGCTTCAGTTCAATTAAAATACTTCATAACATCTCGTTTTAAATAAGAATCGTTACATCCGATCCACCAACGGTCGTTTCCGGAAAAACATCAACCTTTCTTCTTCTTTTCCGGGGCAGGAGGTGGCGGAGGAGGAGGGGGTACTTCTTTCTTCGGCTCTGCCTTGATCGCAGGCGGAGGGGGCGGTGGCGGTGGCGGAGGGGGCGGAGCCTGAACCTTCGGTGGTGGCGGAGGAGGATCAGCCTTCACCTGTTGCTGAAAACATCCGCATCCACTCAACGCTATCCCGATGAAAGCAACCAATACCAACAATGCAACCGATCTTTTCTTCATAGCAGATACACCTTCCGATATTTTATTTTGCTAATAAGCAGCAATGTTATGTGCAGACTTGGAAAAACGATCCTTTCGCCAGTCTTCCTTCCAAAAAAACACTTCGGTTTTTCGTTTATTATACAAATATCTCAGATAGGCCTGATATTGTCAACGACAAAGATTTCCTTTCGACTCCCATCGCATTGAGGGACGTCCTTGAAATATTGACATTATTTTGCTTACTCCATGAGAACCAGGCCCAGCCTCACGGTCTATAACACAAAGTTTAGAGAGCTTCTTATCTATTACTTATGGCAAGTTCCGAATGAGTTTACTTCAGGGATATGACCCGTCTCTTTTGCCCATGAATGAACAGGTTTGCCGTCAAATCATCAATCAGGGACATTTATAAACAAGAGAACAATTACTAAACGGAAATTATAGGTGGAGCGGAGTGTGTCATTCTGTCACAATTTCAAGGACGTCCCTGAGAAGGGGCGGAGGATCTTCTCGCCGAGTGGGCCACGAGAACCTCACCTGCAAGGATCGTGAGCACCATTCCCACCAGCATAGGCAAGGTGGAGCGGGTAAACTCGCGACCGGGCTGGATGATCCAGACCAACACGGCAACAAAAACCACTACCTCTGCCATTATCGCCAGCACTACGGCGATCCAGTCGGGACCGGGTATCCGATATGGTCTTTTCGTGTCCCTATCCTTCTTCCTCAGAAGGACGAACACGGGAAAGAGCACCAGATAACAGAGCATGTTGACGACACAGCTAAAAGAAATAACCTGCCAGAACAACTCGGCTGCATTCCTGGCAATCAGTCCGTAGGCAATGATCACTACCGTAGAGATGATCCCCGATACTATCGAAGCTCCGACCGGGGCCATGTTCCTTCTGGTCACTTTTCCGAAGACTTCAGGTAGTTCTCCGTTGCGGGCGGCTTCGGCGACCGTCCGATTCTCGCCCAATGTCCATGGAACGATACCTGTAAACAGATTGGCCAGAATGTTCAGGCCAAATATAATGACAACGATTCGTCCAAAGCCCTCATTGCCGAAAACGACCCTGAACACCTGAAGGATACCGCTGGCAATATTTATGTCGGCAACAGGAATGACAACCCAGATTGCACATGTTGCGACCAGATACAACGACGCAATCACCACAGCGCACAAAATAAGCGCCCTCGGGACATCCCTTCCCGGGTTTTTCATTTCTCCCGCAGCCCCCAGGACCAGCTCGCAACCAAACAGGTTATAGATGATCATGGGGATAAAAGCAATCTCGGCTTTCAGGTCGGGCAGTACGGTCGCCATGCTTATCTCGTTGGCGAAGCGCCCGGTCTTCAGAAAGGTCATGACAGCGGCACCTATGACCCCGGCCACCACGACAAGCTGGGTGACCGAACCGATGTTGGGCACCCATTTTGACGATTGAAGAGAGCAGATGTTTATCCCGACTATGATCCATATCATAAGGACGCCAAGCAACACCTTTCCTGCAAGCCCCATACCGGGGAAGAACATCTGTCCGGTCATTTCAGCGATTGCAATGTATATTCCGGGCAACCATAAGGGCAGAGCTATCCAGTAGTACCAGGTCGTCCGGGCGGCCCATTTTCCGCCCAGCGCCCTTTTGATCCATCCGTAGATTCCTCCCTGCTCGGGATAGGTGGAACCCAGTTCAGCGACAATCAGGCCGAACGGCAGAAAATAGCCGCAAATACATACGAGCCACCAGAATATCGCTGAAGGTCCTATGGCGGCCGAAGCTGCGATGGCTTCCACGCCAAAAATCCCGCAAAACGAAAAAAGCAGGAGATCCCAGAATCCGAGAACCCTCTTCCTTTCCATCAACGCCTCTCCCCCAGATTCACAGACACTCTCCTCCATCCATCCTACTATCATCTGTTTTTGTGGGCTAACCCGTCAACCTTTTTCATCTCGCCTTCTGTCCCAGACCCCAGATGATGACCATGGGTGTCGTGAGATCAGGCGGTGGATTTGAGAATGGCAACATACTTGCATATATCCCGGCAAAAAAGTATAATTCAGCCCACCTTTCAAAGGTGCGGCAGGTGTTCGTGGCAGGGATGTTTACAGGGCGGTCGCAGATGTACTCTTATATACAATCCCCTCTTATCTCGGGAACCGGAGGAGTAATTGGCAACTTTAACGATAGACAATAGACTATGTTCCGCACGGGACGGCAGCACTATCATCGATGCAGCCAGGGAAAACGGCATCGACATACCGAGCCTCGGCTACGACCCCAGGGTGAGCCCCCCTACCAGCATAGAACTCTCTGTGGTGGAAATGGCAGAGAAGGGAAAATCACGCATAGTTTCCGCAACTGCCACCACCGTAGCGGAGGGGATGGTCGTCACTACCCGCTCTCCCGCCCTTGAGAACTTCCGGACCATATACCTCCAGGCCCTCCTGCGCAGCCATTATGGTGATTGCGTGGCACCGTGTGTTGTCCGCTGTCCCGGCGGCATCGACATACAAAAGTATCTCTACCATGTAGCAAACGGAAATTTTGTGGAAGCGCTGGCGGTCATAAAAGAAAACAACCCCTTACCTTCGGTCTGCGGCAGGGTCTGCCCGCACCCCTGTGAGGATGTATGCCGCCGAAATGCTGTCGACTCACCGGTAAACATAAACGGGGTAAAGCGATTCATAGGAGATTTTAACAGTTACCAGACTGTAGAATATGTTCCTTCACTGGCCCCTGGTACCGGACATAACGTGGCCATTGTCGGCGCAGGACCGGCAGGGCTTACGTGTGCGTATTATCTGCGGTGCCTTGGCCACAAGGTTACCATTTACGAAAAACAGGAAGCTGCCGGCGGGATGCTGCGATGGGGGATTCCTTACTATCGCTTGCCTGATAATATCCTCACCCGCGAGGTCATGGCAATCCTCAATCTCGATATGGATATCCACTACAACCGGGAATTGGGGAAGGACTTCACCATTCAGTCCCTGAAGCGGGAGGGGTATGAGGCCATATTTCTTGGGATTGGCGCCCAACGATCTTCCCGTATGGCCATACCGGGCGAAGATCTCCCCGGTGTCATGACAGGACTCGATCTCCTTGCCCGCCTTGCACGGGGGGAGCAACCGGACCTTGGCCACACGGTCGTCGTTTTTGGCGGCGGGAACACCGCCATGGATGCTGCGCGAAGCGCTATTCGCCTCGGTGTGCGCAGGGTGGTCGTGGCATACCGGAGAACAAGGGCTGAGATGCCTGCCCAGGACATAGAGATTGAAGAAGCTATCGAAGAAAGCGTGGAAATGATGTATCTGACCGCCCCTGTCTCGATCGCAAAGGAAGATGGTGCCCTCTCTCTCACATGCATGACGATGGAGCTTGGCGAACCTGATGCCAGCGGAAGGCGCCGCCCCGTCCCTGTGGAGGGATCTGAATTTACGATCGCCTGCTCGACAATCGTAACCGCCATCGGCCAGATTGTCGATAATGAATGTATCGCCAGGGATGACCTGACAACGAAGCATGGTACGATCCTTACCGGCGGGCTCACAACAGAGACATCCATACCCGGTGTCTTTGCAGGGGGAGACTGTGTGAGCGGACCGGACATCGCCATAAACGCCATCGGTGCAGGGAAAAGGGCAGCGCTTGAAATCGACGAGTTCCTTCGCACGGGGAAATGTACTCCGGCCGTCGAGCTTTTCAATTGTACAAAGGGAGACTGGAGCGAGATTCCTTCTGACGAATTCAGGCGGGTTGGTTTCGTCGAAAGGATGGACATCCCTGTCCTTCCCCCAGAGGAAAGGAAAAAGAGCTTCGAAGAATCTACCCGGACATGGGATGAAAGAAGCGCCATGGACGAGGCAGCACGATGTCTATCCTGCGGTTGTACGGAACGCTATTCATGCACGTTGAGGCGATATGCCAGTGAATACGGGGTCCAGTTCGATCATCCGACACCGGCCCGGCCCCTGCCCATTGATGACAACCACCCCTTCATCGTTCGTGATCCGGGCAAATGCATTCTCTGCGGGCTTTGCCTCAAAATCTGCCGTGAAATGGAAGGCTCTTCGGCGCTTTCCTTCTACGAGACCAATAATGTCCTGACCATAGGACCCAATGACCGACGTCCCCTTGACATGACTGTCTGCGTTGCCTGCGGCCATTGTGCAACAACCTGTCCTACGGGAGCACTCTCTTTCAAGCCGGTCCTTCCCGACATCTACCAGGCCCTGCATAACCCGAACCTCACCGTTGTGGCCCAGATTGCCCCGGCAGTCAGGGCAACCTTCGGGCAACATTACGGTATCGATGCACCGGAGGTTATGGCAGTCTTGTCAGCCGGACTGAAGGAGGTTGGATTTAATTTTGTTTTTGATACATGCTGGGCTGCCGACCTCACCATCATGGAAGAAGGGACCGAATTTCTGACCCGTCTCGGCGAGGGCGGAATCCTTCCCCAGATTACGTCCTGCTGTCCGGCATGGGTCAATTACTGTGAGAAAATGGCTCCCGACATCCTTCCCCACCTCTCCTCGTGCCGGTCTCCCCAGCAGATGTTCGGTTCAGTGATGAAGAAGTATTTTGCGCGACAGCTCAGTGTTCCACCTGACCGGCTCTTCTTTGTGTCCATCATGCCCTGTAACGCCAAGAAATACGAGGCGCGGCGGCCTGAGTTCAACGAGGAGGGTATTTCAGACGTCGATGCAGTATTGACAACAACAGAAGTCATCAGAATGTTTGAAGAGCGGGGAATACATCCCAACACTATCAAACCTGTTCCGGTAGATGCATTCTTCGGCAAGGTCAGCGGGGCAGGAGTAATCTTTGGAGCAAGCGGCGGCGTTGCCGAGGCGGCCCTCCGGTTGGCAGCGGAACGGGTCATCGGAAAACGAATGGAAAGTTTTACCTATGAGCAGGTCCGTGGTCTCACCGGGGTGAAGGAAACGACGATCCGTCTTGACCAGACCGATGTGAGGCTCGCCGTGGTTAGCGGCCTCCAGAATGCCCAGGATCTGATTGACAGGATGCGTGCCGGCGATGCCCCGTATGACCTCATAGAGATAATGGCGTGCCCCGGTGGCTGCATCAATGGTTCAGGAAACCCTGCGCCGAAACTGACCAGTGATCCCGAGGACCGGCTGGAAGTCCTCTACCGCCTCGATGACATTGCTTCCATCAAGAGGAGTCAGGACAACCCTACCATACAGGCTATCTATACAAACTGGCTTGGAAAACCTGACGGCTCCATAGCCCACCATAATCTGCATACCACATACCGGCGACGTTCCATGCGCGTCCAGGAAACGACGGAAGAAACGCTTCACGATGATGCACCCATAGAGGTGGGCATCTGTCTTGGTACAAGTTGTTATCTCAAGGGATCGTTCCATCTTCTTGAGGGGCTTTCTGCGGAACTGCGGCGGCGGGGCCTTTCGGACCGTTTTCGGGTAAAGGCGCGTTTTTGTACCGACCAGTGTTCCAGCGGGCCAAACGTGGTAGTCGGTGCTACGGTGGTCAATCAGGTAAATCCCCATAAAGCGGAAGAGTTTGTTGACACCTACCTCATCCCCGCCCTTGAAGGAACGGGATGGCACGGCAGTGACATAAAGGCATAGATGTTTTCAGTCGCGGTCCCAGGCATGATCATGGAGCGTCGGGTTCTCTTCCCGGTCCTTGGCCAGCATCTCTTCCTGGATTGAAATCTGCTCCCTGGTGTTAAAAATGTACAACTCCTGATCATGACGATGGGCAGCAAGCTCCCGCAGTGCCATTTCGTCATATCTGAGAAAGTTCTGCCCTGCCCGTGTTGCGCTGTATTTCCGAAAACCAAGCTTGACAAGGGTGTCCACCCCTAACCGGACAGACGTTTCCAGTGATTCACGGTAAATGTTTTCTGCTCCCTGATCGATCAGGTCGTATGCATCCATGCGGTTTCTCGCCCGTACCATAACGGTGAGATGGGGAAACTCTTTTTTCGTCTTGTCGATGAGGTCAGCGTTGATTTCGGGCGAATCGACGGACGCGATCAGTATTTTTGCCTGATCGGCCCCGGCCGACTTAAGAATATCGATCCGTGTTGCATCACCATAAAAAACCTTAAACCCCATTTTCCGCAACAGCTCAACACGATCGGAGTCGTTGTCCAGAATGGTCGTATGGACACCGCTAGCCCGGAGGAAACGGCCCACGGTGCTGCCGAAGTGGCCGAATCCGGCGATAATAACCGGGTGGTCACCGTGAATGTCATCGTCCTCCCTTTCTTCAACAGATTCCTGTGTTCCGAAACGGGGGAGGATAAGCCGTTCGTTGACCAAAAGCAAAAGCGGTGTCACGGTCATGCTGATGGCGGTAACCCCCATCATCATATCTGTCCAGTGGGCCGACAGAATGCCGAGTTGGCCAATGAAAGTAAAAAGAACAAAGGCAAATTCACCGACCTGCGCAAGGCCGAGCATGAAGATTGAGTTCTGATCAAAACTGAGGCGGGAAACTTTTCCCGTTCCCGCAAGAACCAGGGCCTTGATGAAGAGGATGCCACAGACCAGTGTAATCACGGTCAGGGGATTGCTCAGAATGAGCGCAAAATTGATGGACGCCCCGAC